>NZ_PPDF01000006.1:0-1411 GCF_002959935.1 Veillonella tobetsuensis | reverse complement strand
TTGATTACTCTTCCTCTGGGTAATTAGATGTTTCAGTTCCCCAGGTGCCCTCCTCATACTCAAAGGTATGGGTGACAGTGCATAACCACTGCCGGGTTCCCCCATTCGGAAATCTACGGGTCAAAGGTTGCTTGCACCTCTCCGTAGCTTATCGCAGCTTACCGCGTCCTTCTTCGGCTGATATCGCCAAGGCATCCACCGTACGCCCTTAAAATCTTTACTTATTTTACGCCATAATTTGCGACTATCTTCGTTGTACTGCATTCAGCTCATCTTGCGTATACAAATACGCGGCGATTTCGCTTCACTGGTACGCCTCGATATTCATCAAATTCTGACGAAAATCAATTTGATTTTTAGACATGCATTAGATACATTGTCGTTTATTTTGTAGCCGTACATTTTACATGTACGTCACCATTAAGTCAGAGAATTATTTCCTATGTGCTCGGGTCAACCTACTTAGAAATTCTAAGAGATGACCTTACAAATATATATAATTATCTTCTATGCAGTTTTCAAAGAACAAACAATTTATATATTTCGCGTCTATCGTCGTTGCATTCGTCTCACTTGTCTTGCGTAATTACCATTACGCGGCGACGGCGTTCATCTCATGCGCCTAGATATCCATCGAAATCTATTAAATTGTAACTGATTGTTTAAATCAGCTTTGTTTTTTTAGTATATAGCAGACTAGCTGTCAAATACTAAATGGTGGAGACGAGGAGATTCGAACTCCTGACCCCCTGCTTGCAAGGCAGGTGCTCTCCCAACTGAGCTACGCCCCCATGTATTAAATGGTGGGCCTAGGTGGACTCGAACCACCGACCTCACGCTTATCAGGCGTGCGCTCTAACCAGCTGAGCTATAGGCCCATTTAATAGTATGAGAAATATATTATCTTGTAGATAACAGATCTCTCAAAACCGAACAATGTTAGGTGCCAAAGTGTCGACCTAAGTGACATCCAAGCTCTTGGCTCGGTGTATGTCTCCCTAGAAAGGAGGTGATCCAGCCGCACCTTCCGATACGGCTACCTTGTTACGACTTCACCCCAATCATCGACTTTACCTTAGACGGCTGGCTCCCGAAGGTTACCCCACCGGCTTTGGGCACTTCCGACTTTCGTGGTGTGACGGGCGGTGTGTACAAGGCCCGGGAACGTATTCACCGCAGTATGCTGACCTGCGATTACTAGCGATTCCGACTTCACGTAGGCGAATTGCAGCCTACGATCCGAACTGAGAGAGTGTTTCTCGGGTTTGCTCCATCTCGCGATCTCGCTTCCGTCTATTAACTCCCATTGTAGTACGTGTGTAGCCCAGGTCATAAGGGGCATGATGATTTGACGTCATCCCCGCCTTCCTCCGCATTGTCTGCGGCAGTCTCTCATGAGTTCCCACCCGAA
>NZ_PPDF01000005.1:0-102495 GCF_002959935.1 Veillonella tobetsuensis | reverse complement strand
ATTAAGGTATTAAAACGAATAAGCTATGGACTTCGCCACTTTGGTAGATTTAGAGTACGTATTCTACTTTTGAGCAAAAAGAATGGCACCAACCATACATATGATTGGTGCCAAAGAAGGCTCGTAGGGTGAACACCCCAACATTTGACAGAGAGCCAATAAAAAGCCCCTTATACGAATAAATTTAATCTTTATTCGTATAAGGGGCTCAGATTAATTTGTCATATTATAGAAGAGCATACAAATCAATCAACATCCTAATTATTTTTGATCTCGTTTACGATATACGATAAACGGACGTGTTAAATAGTTAAGTGGCGCACTCAAGCAGTGTACTAAACGGCTGAATGGGAAGATGATTGCCACTGCCATCCACGCGAACATGTGGAATTTAAACATAAATGGTACACCTTCCATCAAGGATGGATCCGGCATAAACGCTAATAGGCTGCGGAACCAAGGACCGATGGATACGCGGTAATCAAAGAAACCAGATGCATTAAGCAATGTTCCAGCCATACCACTGAAAATGGCTAATGTTAAGAACAAATATAACCATTTATCAAGGCCAGATGTGTTAACTTTTAACTCAGCTACTGTGAAGCGGCGTTTCATCAAGAGCAAGAAGCCTACGATGAAGATGATACCCGCTACAGCACCCATGTATAACGCACCTTGATGGTACATATGGTCATTAATACCGATTGCAGCAGTCCAAGTTTTAGGGATTAACACACCTACTACGTGACCACCGATAACGCATAGCAAACCAAAGTGGAACAATGGATTGGCAATGCGCAATTGTTTTTTCTCTAAAAATTCACTCGATTTTGTAGTCCAGTTTCTTTCAAAGTAGAAGAAACGAACCAAGGTACCTACGATTAAGAAGGTGAAAGCGATGTAAGGCAATGCGCCCCAAAGAAATAGATTCATCGTGCACCGTCCTCCAATCCATTTGCAACAGACAAGATAATATCAAACAAGAATGCATAAGGCAGTTTAGCCTCAATGAAGCGTTCTCTAATGTATTCCAATTTTGGCTTACAATAGTCGTAAATTTCTTTTGCTTTTTCATCATCGATAACGGCACATAATTCAAGAAGTGCTGGAATATAATCCGGCATTTCTTTTGGCAAATCATAGTCGTTTTCTAGGAAGAAAGCTTTAAATTTAACGAGTTCTTCTGCTTGTTCCCCAGTACCTTGTAATTCATAAGTCGACAAATACATAGTTGTATTTTGACTAAAATCAAAGGTACGTACATATTGGTCTTCGAATTCTTTTTTATTAGCATCCTCTACATAGTCGAAGAATTCTAATAAACCTTGGCGTAGTTGAGGATGCCCAACGGATTGGGCGTCCTCTCTCCATTCAGGTAGTTCGTTATACCATTGTTCATCAGGATAGCGTAGAAGAAATGACGCAATAAGAGCGATTTTCTGAGCATCCTTCATTATTGACATCCCCCTGTTGGGCAAGCAAAGCCGCGATTTTGTTGTATTTCTAGGCGACCTTCGCGAGATACTTTCACATCAGATGGGACAACAAAGCGATCATTATATTTGGACAATGCCAACAATTTGTACATACCGTACATTTGATCTTCTGTTAAATCTACATTGTGATCGATAGGACCGTCACCTGTTTCACGACGACGCATGTATTCACGCATGTCGAGAACACGTTGCAATGTACGAGCTAAAATTTCTGTATTACCGGCTGTAAACAAGTTAGCAAGGTATTGTACAGGTACGCGCATTTCATGTGCATCTGGCAAGTATACATCAGATGTTACGCGTTGCAAGATTGGGCTGAGTGGTGGCACATACCAAACCATTGGCAATGTACGATACTCAGGATGCAATGGCAATGCCACGCCCCACTCTTTTACAAGTTTGTATACAGGAGATTTTTGAGCTGCTTTAATCCATGCTTCGGAGATGCCTTCTGCACGAGCCGCTTTAATAACCTCTGGATCATGAGGATCCAAAATCAAATCTAATGTATTTTCGTAAATATCTTGTTCATTTTTTGTAGCTGCCATAGCTTCTACTTTGTCCATATCGTAGAATACAACGCCAACATAGCGCATACGACCTACACAAGTTTCAGCACAGATTTGAGGCAAGCCATTTTCTAAGCGTGGGTAACAGAATACACATTTTTCAGCTTTATTAGTTTCCCAATTATAGAAGATTTTTTTGTATGGACAAGATGGAACACAATGTCTCCAACCGCGGCATACATCTTGAGATACGAGAACCACACCATCTTCATCGCGTTTGTAGATCGCGCCAGATGGACATGCAGCTACACATGCAGGGTTCAAGCAGTGGTTACAAAGACGTGGCAAGTAGCGCATGAACACTTCTTCGTAATCAAATACGATATCTTGGCCCATCTTAGTTAAGTTCACATCAGAGCGAGCATGTTGACCACCTGCTAAATCATCATCCCAGTTAGGACCCCAAGTCACTTCCATTTTTTGTTTCGTCACAAGAGAACGAGGACGAGCAACTGGTTGGTTATTTTTACGACCACCATGAATCAATGTTTCATAGTCGTAAGTCCAAGGTTCGAAATAATCCTTCAACTCTGGTTGTTCAGGATGGAAGAATAACTTCATCAAACGATTGGTTTTAGAACCTGTAGAAAGAGCTAAATTACCAGAGTTATCTAGCGTCCAGCCGCCCTTCCATTTTTCTTGGTCTTCCCAATTACGTGGATAGCCTACGCCTGGGCGAGTTTCCACGTTATTAAAGTACATATATTCCGCGCCTTCGCGGTTCGTCCATGTATTTTTACAAGTGATAGAGCATGTATGACAGCCTAAGCACTTATCCAAATTTAGGACCATGGATACTTGAGCTTTAATCTTCAAGCCAATCCACCTCCTTCAATTTACGAGCCACAATTGTCATATCACGTTGGTTGCCAGTTGGGCCATAATAGTTAAATCCATAGCTCAATTGACCATAACCGCCAATCATGTGTGTCGGTTTCAAGTGAATATGAGTTGGTGCATTATGTGTACCACCGCGACGGTCTTTCTTAACTTGCGTACCAGGAACGTTGATGTGACGATCTTGAGAGTGATGCATATAGGAAATGCCACGAGGAATACGTGGAGATACAACTGCACGAGCTGCTACAACACCATTTTTGTTGAAAGCTTCTACCCAGTCATTATCTTTAACGCCGATTTCTGCTGCATCATCTTCATTGAGCCAAATAGTTTGGCCACCACGGAACAATGTCAACATTTGTTGGCTATCGAAGTACATACTATGTGTAGACCACTTATTATGTGGTGTTAAGTATTTCAATGTAATTTCTGGAATACCTTCTTGTTTGTAGTCACCTTGTACTGGTTTATAAGATAATACAGGTTTGTACAACGCCATAGCTTCACCGTAATCGCGCATCATTTCATGATCACAATAGAAGGATTGACGACCTGTTACGGTACGGAATGGTACTTTATCCTCTGTAGATGTTGTGAATGGAGAATAACGACGGTTTTTATCGTTCTTACCAGTACTTGTTACAGAGCTAATGATAAAGCGCGGTTGGCGAACCATATCATCGAAGGTAATCTTTTCTTGTTCGCGGCCTTTTGCATTCTTTTCAAGACCAGAAAGACCTGTTTTTTCTTCCATCGCTTTCCAAGAGCGAACAGCCAATTTACCATTTGTACAAGAAGATAATGTTAATACAACATTACAAGCTTCCTTACATTCGTAAATGCTTGGACGGCCATGAGAAATAAATTCTGGATTATCGATAGTACCATTTTGTGCATACAATGTTTGGTATTCATCGGATACATCCCACGCCAAGCCATGAGCACCCATTTTATTTTCAATATTAGGTCCCAAAGCGATGAACTTTTCGAAGATTTGGCTATAGTCGCGTTTTACATGTACGAGGTTAGGCATTGTTTTACCTGGAATTGGCTCACATTCGCCTTTGCTCCAATCGAGGACTTTACCTTCTGGTTGTGCCACTTCACCTGGGCTGTCATGACCAAGAGGTAATGCTACGATATCTTCGTATTCTGTGAAGCCAGACTCTTTTGCTACGCGAGATACTGTTTCTGCAAGGGTACGGAATGTATCCCAGTCAGATTTAGTTTCCCATGCGCAATCAACAGCAGCTTGGAATACGTGTACATATGGATGCATATCTGTAGAGGACAAGTCTTCTTTTTCATACCATGTAGCTGCAGGGAATACGATATCAGAATACAAGCCAGTAGAAGCCATACGGAAGTCGATGTCGATTAAGAGGTCAAGTTTGCCTGCCCCATCAGCTTCACGCCATTTGATTTCTTCTGGACGTGTAGGTGCATCGTCATCTTCTAATACCGCATTTTTAGTACCTAATAAATGTTTCAAGAAGTATTCGTGGCCTTTAGAAGAGGAACCGATAAGGTTCGCACGCCATACGAATAAGTTGCGTGGATGGTTTTCTTTAGCCGCAGGATCTTCTACGCAGAATTGTAATTCTTTATTTTTCAATGCTTGTGCCACATATTGATTAATTTCTGCTTCTGTACCAGCACCAGCTGCACGAGCATCGTTAACCAACTCTTGGCTACCTTTATTGAAAGTAGGATACGATGGCAACCAACCTAAACGAGCCGCTAAAACATTGTAATCGCCAGGGTGACGATAACGAGGCTTAGCTAATTTAGATACGCGGTCTGCCAAGTCGATGCAATCAGAACGGTATTGTTCTGTAGCAAAGTAGAACCAAGATGTACCATTTTGCAAACGAGGAGCTTTACTCCAGTCGTTAGCTGTCATGATACCGCCCCAGCCTTCAACAGGACGAAGTTTTTCTTGACCTACGTAGTGAGCCCAGCCACCACCGTTAACACCTTCTGTACCGCAGAACATGATAAGGTTCAAGATTGTACGGTAAATGATATCCGCATGGTACCAGTGATTGATACCACCGCCCATGATAATCATGGAACGACCTTTAGTTTTTTCTGCATTATCTGCAAATTCACGAGCTGTGGCAATAGCAATATCTGCTTTTACGCCTGTAATTTTTTCTTGCCATGTAGGTGTGTAAGGAGTGTCATCAGTGTAAGCTTTAGCCACTTCACCACCGATACCACGGTCTATACCATAGTTAGCAAGAATAAGGTCATATACTGTAGTTACTTTTACAGGACCATCAACAGTTTGTACTGTAATCGTTGGAATAGCACGTTCGATAACGCCTTCGTGCTCTTCGTCACCAAAGTATGGCAATTTAACGATAGTCACATCTTCCCGTTGATCAAATACGGATAAGCGAGGGTCAATTTTAGCCCCTGTATTGCGGTTTTCAAGGCGTAAGTTCCATTTTTGTGGATTTGTGTGACGGTCGCCCATTGTACCATTTGGAACAACGATTTCATTTGTTGTTTCATCAATTAATACAGTTTGGAAATCAGCACCGTCTTCTTTGCTACCTAAATCCTTAGCGTTTAAGAAACGGCCTGGTTGTACTGCACCGTTGATGTCTTCAACGCGTACAAGGAATGGCATATCAGTAAACTCTTTAGCATACTCTTTGAAGTATGGAGTTTCTTTATCGATGTAGTATTCTTTTAAGATTACGTGACCCATCGCCATAGCAAGAGCCGCATCAGTGCCGGCTTTCACATTAAGCCAAGCATCAGAAGAAGTTGTAGATTCCGCATAGTCAGGAGATACGGATACTACTTTGGTACCTTTGTAACGAACCTCTGTTAAGAAGTGAGCATCAGGCGTACGAGTCAACGGTACGTTGGAACCCCAAGTCATGATGTAACCAGCATTATACCAGTCACCAGATTCAGGAGTATCAGTTTGTTCACCCCAAACTTGAGGGCTAGAAGGTGGCAAATCGGCATACCAGTCATAGAAGGACAATGGTGAACCACCCATTAAGTTAAGGAAACGAGCACCTGCTGCATAGGACAACATGGACATCGCTGGAATTACAGAGAAGCCCGCGTTGCGGTCAGGGCCGTATGTTTTTGCTGTATATAGTAAAGATGCTGCAGTGATTTCTGTCGCTTCATCCCATGTGGAGCGCACAAAGCCACCCATACCACGGGCAGATTTGTATTTCTTCGCTTTTTCAGGATCTTCTACGATAGATTTCCAAGCTTCGATTGGGTTCTTAGCATGCTTTTTAGCTTCTCTCCAAAGCTCAGCCAATTCGCCGCGTACATATGGATATTTTACGCGCAATGGGCTATAGAGATACCAAGAGAATGTGGCACCACGAGGGCACCCACGTGGTTCGTAATCCGGCATATCATCTGGTGTTTCAGGGTAATCAGTAGCCTGATTTTCCCACGCTACAACACCATTCTTAACGTAGATATTCCAGCTACAAGAACCAGTACAGTTTACGCCATGCGTTGTGCGGACAACTTTATCGTAAGACCAACGGTCACGATAAAAATTTTCCCACTCGCGGCCGCCATCTTCAGTTATTTGATGACCGCTTGGAGATACGTTCTTCTTGCGAAGAAACTTAAACTTTTGAGACAACAAGCTCATCTCATGTCCTCCTTCAAAACTACAAAAAAGCCCTTGCGTTAGCAATGCCAACAGCAAGGGCGATTATCCACAATTATTCGATATTACTGATATTAGGATCTATCGTTTCCGTATCCAAATCGAGTAATCCGATTAATGCATCGAAGTCACAGATTACCAGATGGTGTTTATCATAGGCTACATAGCCTAATTTTCGTAACTCACTAAGCATGCGGTTTAAACTTTCCCGAGATGTGGCAGCAAATTCAGCTAATTCTTGGTTTGTTAAAGCAATGTCGATATAGATACCGTCATCGCGTTTTATACCGTAGCTATTAGCCAAACGCAATAAAGTCGAATAGAATGCACCTTTTTTGCCATACAACAACAAGTCTCTATACTTGGCCTGTTGTCGCCGCATGTGAAGTGTATAGATTTTCATCATCGCAATAGCCAAGGAATGGTCCTTTGCAATGGCTGGTTCTAACACATCATAACGAATCGAATATACCGAGCATTTTTCACGTGCAATCGCATTAAACACGTAAGTCCGAGTATTTGTCTCATATAAAGGAATTTCGCCAAGCACATTATTAGGTCCCACCAAACGATGAGCAAAAATATGACCACTAGCCTCAAATTTCTTAATACTAAGTCTACCTTTACGAACAATAAAAAAATGATCTGCTATATCACCTTCGTGAAACAGAAATTCTCCTTTTTCAAGATGAATTGTTTCACCTGGCAATGCAAGTAACTGGTTTATTAACTCCTGTTCCATACTATCACCGTGCATCCTTTAGTGTCATTTGACCATGTCCTTTTTGAAAGTTGCTTTCACAAAACACATGGGCAAAAGGCACATATACTATATACTTACGTATATTACCAACATTATAACCGATTAATTCTTATATAAGTGTGTTTTTCATCACAACATTATTATATTTTGTTTTATATAATAATGTTGTGATTTTAGGCACATTCTCTATTTTTATAATACTACTTTTTTTGTATGATTCACATGAAAATTTTTTATGAAAATGTGCCGTATAGTTTGTGTAAAAAGATCTTCCCCTTTTATCACATGTGTTTTACTTAAAGGAGAGCTCTCATGTCAGAACTGAAAATGCCTCAAGTAGGTGCGAGTCGCAAAGAGATTGTTGCGAACTGGCAACCAGAAAATCCCGAGTTTTGGGAAAAGTTTGGTAAAAAAATCGCCAAACAAAACTTGGTAATATCTACTATTGCCCTAACTTTATCCTTTTGTGTATGGTATCTATGGTCCACCATCGCAGCCCAATTAAATAGTGCGGGATTCCATTTTACAACCGACCAATTATTTACACTTGCTGCCTTCCCAGGCCTCGTAGGTGCTACATTACGCTTTGTGTACACTTACATGCCCGCACTTATGGGTGGTAAAAACTGGACATTCATTTCCACCATCATTTTGTTGGTCCCTGTTGTATGGCTCGGCTTTGCTGTACAGGATACAACTACTTCGTACACTACATTCATGATTTTAACCGCCCTTATCGGTTTAGCGGGCGCTAACTTCTCGTCATCCATGGCCTACATTGGCAACTTCTTCCCGAAATCCGAAAAAGGTACAGCCCTTGGTATCAATGGCGGTATTGGTAACCTTGGTATTTCTGTAATTTACTTCTTAGCACCATTCGCTATGGGTTCTGCTACATTAGGCAATGTCTTTGGTGTAACACCTGCTATCATCAAAGGTAATGCCGTATACCTTGCCAATGCAGCTTTCATGTGGATTGTACCACTCGTTGTTATCCTTGCATTGATGACTCGATTCATGGACAACTTGCCTCTAGACAAACCAAATCCTAAAAATCTTGTACAAATCTTTGGCAACAAACACACGTGGGCTCTTACATTACTTTACACTTGTTCTTTCGGTGCTTTCTCTGGTTATGCAGCAGCACTAGGCCTCTTAGTAGGTAAAGAATTCCCTGAAGTTCCATTTGCATCCATTGCATTCGTAGGCCCCCTTGTAGCAGGTGCCCTTCGCCCTGTAGGCGGTTGGTTAGCAGATAAAATTAATAGTGGTACAAAGGTTACCTTTGTTAGCCTTATTACTTTATGTGTTACTACAGCATTGATTCCAGTTGGCGTTAACATGCACAACTTCCCATTCTTCTTTGCAATGTCCGTATTAACCTTCGTATGCTGTGGCTTCGCAACAGGTGCAACATTCCGTATGATTCCACACGTATTTGGCAATCCGTTGTTATCCTCTTTAATCACAGGCTTCGTAGCTGCCGTAGCTGCATACGGTGCCTTCATTACACCTAAGATCTTCGGTTTCACATATACTACATTCGGTAGTATCTACCCAGCTTTCGTTGCATTACTTGTGTTCAACCTGGTAACAGTAGCTGTGTGCTACTGGTTCTATGTGAGAAAAGGGGCAAACATGAACGTATAAATTCATGTCCTACCTTATAGCTGTATAGAAAATATAATTTACATCATTAAAGAAAATATAATTCACCCTTAATTTGGGTAATGAAATACCCCCTCAGTCGTCCTCCACCGCCTTAACGGCCTGCGGCTAGGCCTTGGCCTAGCAAAGTCGGACTCTCTGAGGGGGTTATTTCATTAAAAATTAGATGTGAATTAGATTATCTACATGGTGAATTATATTTTCTATTACAGCAATTACGGTTGTCCATGAATTTATACGTTCTAAATAGACAGAACGGTCTGCGGCCTAGGGACTTAACCTCATCCATATACCGCTTCTAGAAATTAGTACAGGCCTGTACTAATTTCTAGGTGAGGATGTATTGCCTAAGATGCACCAAGGAAGTATGTGAGCCTTATATGCTTATTTTCTTTGTAACCCACAGTAAACGAGTTCAAAGATAACTTTCTGCGCTTCTAACCATTCATCGCTTTGGGACCACTTATATTGTTTATTAACAGCATATAGTCCGTGCACTAAAAATACAAAAACAGATACACCCACGTCAAATGAAGTCCCAAGGGCTTCTGCCATAACAAGCCCTTGCCGATCTTTTTCACTCCGTATAATTCGTTGTAATACATATTCTGAAATTTGTTCATCTAAAAATAAAGGTAAATACTTTTTATGTCGTATAATACGCTGACATAACGGTAGTCTATCAAAAATAGAATCATATGCTTCTCTCAATAATATAGAATCAGAAGCAGCTGATAAGGTTTTAGCTATAATTTGTAAATTATTATTATCTACCATTCCTGGCTTTAAATAAGCGATTGCATCATCCACTAAATCATCAACAATTTCCATGATATTACTATAGTGTAAATAAAAAGTAGAACGAGTTATACCTGATGCTTTACACAACGATGTTACTGTTACAGACTCAAAAGAATTGTTTGCTAAACAACTAAGCAAGCCTTCTTTTAACAACATACGTGTCATTTCTTTTCGAGTTATCATATAACCTCCAATATAGACACTTTTATACAATGTGTCTATTAATAAACATAGTGTCAATTATTGTTGAGACTAGTATAACAAAACAAGGTATACTAGTTCTAGAGATTACAAATAATAATCTATTCAATTAAATCGACAATAATTTAATTAAGGAGATAACTATGACACAATATACTCACATTCGAAATGCTACAGGAAAATTAACAATAAAAAATACAACATTCCTTATTGATCCATTTTTAGCACCAAAAGATACTTATCCTGGCTTTGAAGGAACATTTAACTATCAACAAAGAATGCCTATGGTTGATTTACCTCTATCAATGGACAATCTATTAAGCAATGTAACTGCAGTGGTAGTTACACACACACATCTTGATCATTGGGATGATACGGCAATTAATGCTATTCCAAAATCACTTCCTATTTTTGTACAAAATACAGCGGACAAAGAACTTATTACTTCTCAAGGCTTTAATGATGTACGCATCATTTTTGAAAGTCTGGAGTTTAATGGTATTACATTAAGAAAAACAGGTGGCTCCCACGGCACGGTAGAAATGTATGCAAATCCAGTTCTCGCACCATTAGCAGGCGATGCGATGGGCGTTATTTTTGAAGCAGCAGACGAACCAACTGTGTACCTTGTAGGCGATACAGTTTGGACAAGTGATGTAGAGAAGGCCCTTCTTCGCTTCGACCCTAACGTTATTATTATGAACACTGGATATGCTCAAGTTTTAGGCTTTGAAGATAGTATTATTATGGGTACAAAAGATATTGGACGCATGGTGGTACGCAAACCAGAGGCTAAAATCATTGCGGTTCACATGGATACAGTTAATCATACTGCAACAAGCCGTAAGGATGTGCACAAGTTTATCAAAGGCACCAATATCGAAAGCCATGTAGCAGTCCCTGAGGATGGAGAAACTATTGTACTATAAGTTACTATATACCTATGTTGTTTTTATGTTGTTATTGAGGTATACTATAAACATAAAGAGAGTCATTGACGTGTGCGAGCGTTAGGCTCATCTAAAAATTTGGGAAATAAGATGTGCCTAACGTGTAAGTATTACCAGTACTTATTACGTTAGGCGTTTCTTAAGTTTATTTGAATAAACTTAAGATAGATACAACTACGGAAATTACAAAAAGAGTTAAATAAACCTTCTCGAATTTACTCATAGTATCACCACCTTTCGGTGATGAACCTAACTCACGTCAATGACTCCCGTTATTAGTATAGCAGAGTTATAAATGATGTAATAGATTAAGTTAATGAGCTTTTGATTAAAAAATGAAGCGTCAGGCCTGCCTGACGCTTTTATTCTTTCATAAATAATTATTAGTTAAAGACCCTCTTCAGAATCCGACTTTGCCCCTGTTCCAAAGGAACAGATCTGGGCGGTGGAGGATTATGGAGAGGGTCTTTTGTTTATATTATATTATTTTACTTCTGCCCAACCTAAAGCAGCACGTTTAGCATCAATATCTGCCAAGATTTTTTCAGCAACTTTAGCAGGATCTGTATTTACATACATAACAGAGCCTAAGATGTCTTTAGTGTCTTCTTTAAGCCATTTTGTAACAGCATCAGAGCCTTGTGTAGGTGGCTCAACGCAATGGTAAGAGTTGATACCCATCAAGCGGAAGCCAAGGGATGCATCGATACCTTTTTCGTTAGACCATTCAGGGCTAGACATAGCGAATGGCAATTGTGGCAAGTTAAGACCAAGTTCAGCCGCAATACCACCGAAGATACCAGAGGAACGTGCATTATCTACACATTCGCCAACATGCCATACTGGTGGTTGATCATCGCCCAAGAACTCTTGTAATGCAGGGCTACATTTCTTAATAGCATCTGTATTACAGTAACCAAGTTTCATTAATGGGAAGGACGCACAACCATTTGTTAAGATGATACAGCCATTTTTGATAAGTGTATCAACGATATCTACAGTTGCTTTTTCGTAGATAACGCGAGGGTTGGAACAACCTACTACGTTAACGATACCACGAACTTTACCAGATTTTAAAGCCTCTGCCAATGGTTTGAAGGAACCATAATGTTTAACAGTGGATTCTGGAGAGAAACCAACCTCTGCAGTGATTTCGTATGGCGGAATGAATACAGGCATGCCTTTACGCAATTCATGAGCTTCAAGAGCGCGATCCAAGATTTTGCGAGCCAATGCTTTTGTTTCAGACAAGTTAGTATGATGGTGATCGTAACCAATGTGTTCTGCACCTGGTAAACGCGCTGCATCAGATGTAGTGATAACCTTTGTATTGAAGCAACGTGCTACGTCCATAATAGCAGGGTAAACGTCTTGAACGTCAGCTACCCAGCAATCGAGTGCGCCAGTACCAAGTACAAGTTCCGCACCGATAGCATTACACAATGGAATAACATTTTCATAACGGTACATGCTCGACAAACCAGAGCAACAAATACCGTAGAATTGGATGCCTTTGGCACCGATAGCTTTCGCTTTTTCTAAATACTCTTCAGAGGCACCAATTGTACAAATTTGAGATACTAATGTTGGCAAGTGACCGTGAACAGCGATATTTACATAACCTTTTTTCAAGGCACCAATGTTAACTTTGGATGTACGGCGACCGCCTTGTCCGAACAATGCATCTGTAGCGATATCTGCCGCTACTACGCCAGTGAATGTGAAAGCAAGACCACAACGCAAGAATTGTTTCATATTGCTTTCCCAATCGCCATCTGTACCTACGCATGTACGATGGTATGCATCAAATGCTTCATTGTACGCGGAAATAGGTAAGATATCAAGGTTTTTCCAAACTTCGCGACGTTCAGCAGGAGCCATTGCTGTAATTGTTTTATATTCGCCAGGCAATGCACGACTCAAATCTTCTAATAGAACGTCTGCTAAATCATTAGCTACTTCTTTCAAAGAACGACCTTCTTCAGGGATGTTGAAAGCCTTACATACAGTACGGATTTTTTCTTCGCCCAAAATTGGAATATCCAATTGATCATTAGCGGCAGCTTTCAAAGAAATCAAAATTTCACGAGCATGCGCACCATGTTGAGTCAAACCACCAGCAGCAGCACGTGTCATGTTACGAGCTACGATAAGGTCAGCATCGGCACCGCAGACGCCACGAGGGCTCTTAGGCGTAATTTTACATGGACCCATGAAACAAATACGACAACATACGCCAGCAATACCAAACGCACATTGAGGTTGTTGTTTATCGAAACGGTCAAATACAGTGTCGCAACCGATTTGTTCCATACGAAGAATCATCTCACGCACGGCTGGGTCAGGAGTTTGCTCGATAACATCTTGCTTAGTAGGCCAGGTTTTACGATACTCAGCAACAGCCTTAAGATAATCATTTACGCCATGTTCATGAGGCACACCTGGTTCATGAGTGTGTGGCACCCATTTATCTGTAGGCAAAGCCTTTTCATGGCTATGATCGTGACCATGGTCATGGTCATGATGATGGTCATGGTCATGGTCGTGATGATGGTCGTGATCATGATTGTGGTCATGGTTGTGATCATGATCGTGATGATGACCGCCACAATGGCAATGATGATGTTCACCATGGCTATGGTCATGGGTATTTTTATTTTCCACGTCTTTACTCATTTTAAACCTCCTAGGGGCCTACGTAGGCCAGCTGACAATAATAAGAAAACATATTCTACATTTATTTCAGGTTAATTCCACCATAATGACGGACTTTAAATCCTATCTCCAAAATATGTTTTAAACTGCTTTAAGTATATTTTCTCGAAGGACATTTGTCAATTAAAATTTATAATATTTTCAATTTTTATATCCAAATAGCATCAGATTATATCGATATTCCATCAATTATTTCGCTCATTTTATTTTCACAAACTTCTGTTTTTTAACTCCTGTTTTTATTGGGAATTAAGGTAACAAAGAGTATAAATCTCCCCATATGCCGCTGCGCTTCTCTGTTAGCTCACACCCTGCGTTGGGCTCCGCTTTAGCGCAGTAGCTTCCTCCTACACCGATGTACTAAAAACCTTAATGTAAAAAGATACAGAAAAGAAATAGCCCCTCTGGAAAAAACTTCGGGCTCCGCTTTAGCGCAGTAGCGTGTTTTTTCCAGAGGGGCTATTTCGGTTATTGTAAAGTGTTACATTAAAGTTTTTAATACATCAAGTACTTCATCTGGTAATTCATTTTTACCGTCTCTGAGATTTTCCACATAGTCATAGCGGAACTCAAAAGCTTTGTGCAATTGGTGATGGTATTCACGAACTTGGAATGGTGGTTCAAACCCAGGAACCTCTACATAAGAAAGGTTTTCATATTTATAAAATGGTTTGAAGTCCAATGTGCCTTCTACCAAGCGTTCCAACAAATCAAGAGTCACTTCTTTAGGAATTTTATTTTCCAAGAAGAACCCTGTGTTCATGATGTAACATTCTACGCCACATTCAGAGAACAATTTTTTGTAGCTTTCATAATCACGAACCAATGGATAGGTACGGAATGGATTTGCATATGGTTCGATAACAAGTGCATTTGGATCAACGTGAGCATCGAGTTTTTCCGCTGTCGAACGACGTGTCGCAAGTGTAGCACCCATGGTAGATGCCAAAACAGGGTCATCGACTTTAAGGATTGGTGGCAAAGTTTTATCTTTCATAAGCCATACAATGGCATTAACTGGTTGATCTACGTAGTTTACACGATTATCTGTCCAAAATTGAGATTTAATAGCGCGACCATTATTATTACGCACATCTTCTGCCAACACAACCTTACGGCCATCCTCATCCATAGTTACGCCAACATTTTGTAGAGTCAACAAGAATTCATTAGCAGGATGTTCCACAGGATAGTCTTGCATTTTGTCGAAATATGTAGGTTCAAGAGCAATAGAACTCAAGTCATTAGTATTGATGATATATGCATCGTCATGCAAGATAGAAATATCATAACGACCATCATGTTTTTCATGAGTTAATGTAGATTTACCAGAACCGGACAAGCCAAATACACCGATAGTGTAGCTTTTACCATTTTCAAGATTATAACGTTTCATACCGCCGTGGCATGCTACATAGTCGAAACGATTTGCCAAGGACCATGCCAATGTAAGGGTACCTTTTTTATGTTCCCCAAAGTAGCGCATACCAAGAATCATAGCGCAGTTATGAGCTGGGTCAAAAATAGCAAGCCCACCTGGATGACCTGGCACCACATAGTCAGGATCAGAATAGATATAAATATCGCCTTCTGGAATTTCTACACTATCATTGTAGAATTCTTTTACAGCGGCATCAAAGAACTTAAAGTTCATAATCCAAGAATACAAAATGGATGCATGGTCTTTTGGAATCATCAAATGCGCACGAGCTGTGAACTTTTTATCAAGACCTACGATAGTTTCAGCAGAAATCCATTCTTTACCACGGCTATCATAGACTGCATCACGTGCAATATTAGCAAGTTCCACTTCGTCAATGCCTTCATCGCCAATAATGCGACGAGCTTTTGCATAACGACCTGTAGTTTTACCATCGTTTGTAACTAGTACCTTTGCATCAGCTGGCAAACCTTGCTCGCATGGTTTATATACAGGCATATCGAGGACGATAACACCTGGTTCTTCAGTGGCAAATTGATACGCTTGTGTCACAGATGTAATAGGCGTTACATTGTTTCCATAAAATGCAGTTTCAATAGTACTGCGCATCTTAGAAAATAATGGGTTTGTTTTAATTTCACTTTGCTTCCAAACGCGTCTTGTAGACATAGTATCTAGATCCTCACCTTTAAATATCTTAGTAATTTCTCTTGTAAAAGTATATTAATTTATGAAAATATGATTTTTGCAAATACTTTCATTATTTTCTATTTTACCTTTTTCAACCAAATTTGTATACACAAAAGAGATGAATAAAAGTAAATTATTGTATGTTTATTTTGAATTAGTGCAACATATTTTGTAATAACAAAAATTGATAACTATTGTAAGCCCTCTAAGTCTATTCAAGTATCATCGACCTCTTCTGCGGCCTCTTGAGCTAGGGATTTATCATTACCATTATTATTATCTGTATTTCCTACAAAATCAGTCTTATCCCAAGTCAACAAGGTACGAGAGCCTTCAAGTTCACGAATATGAGTACAATCTTGCATCATTTCTAAGACACCGCGGAATTTACCATTTTCATCGCGCACGGCCGTGTAGATAACATAGATAAACAATCCCGGTTTATTGATCCAGAATTCAGCTTGGTTTTGCTCACCAGAACAAAATTTCTCTACGATTTCTTCTACAACATGAACAGACTTAGCAGGATGACAATTCTTCACTTCACGACCAATAACATTGGCACTGCGAGGGAATATACGATGTGGCGTATCACTGTAAAACTTAACGAGTTCATTTTCATCAACATAAGACAAGTCTACTGGAAGATGACGGAACAGCAAATTGATTTGCTCTAAGGTCAACTTGCCTGTCGCCACATCGAGGACTGTATCCTTACCAACTTGTGCTCCACCTACAGGACCTACATACTTAGATAATAAGCCTGCTAAATCATTTAGAAACTCATTAGATACTGCACTATTATGACCAGCAGTATTTCCATTTAATGAGGCTGCGGAATCGTTAATACCTGGCACGACATATAAACCTGGTGCGTTAATAATAGCATAACCGATTTCATGGTCATTTTTGCTCATGCGCACAAACTCTTCATCGCTTAATAGTTTAAAGGATGTTGGCAATAAAACTTCTAACTCCTTAGAGTTCAAATCACGTAACTTTGCCAGTGTTTCTGGAACAGATGCTAAAAACTCCTCATATTTATCTTCACGAAGCAATGCGTAGGATGAAGAGATAGAATCGCGCACGCCATCATCAAAGGTCCACATAATCCGCGTTGGACGATCAAACCCATGATTTTCTAACATTGGATATAATTGATTTTGCTTACGAGATAGATGGATACGCCATTCTGCTAAGGAATCAAAAACACCAAGCCAAGGATTTTTAATAAACTTATCTTGTTTTAACAATTCATCCGCTTCAAGAGCTACCTTTTCAACCGCATTAATTTCTTCTAAATAAGCCCACAACGGATGATTCTCTGGGTACTCATTTTCAGCACGTACTAATACACCGTCAAATAAATTCAACAAATCATCCATCTTGTCTAGTATTTCTTCATCCTTATAGACACCTTTCAAACTTTGCTCTGCATAAGCAAATTCGTCAGGCGTACAAGTGCCTAACTTTTCTTTTAAAATACGGTTACCCTCTTCCAAGGACAATTTACCGTCTAAATAATCCTCTTTAATAGATACAATAATTCTGTACCGTTCGTTATTAATGTCTAGCTTTTGCTGTAATGGATTCATACGCTTATACCTCCACGGGTCAAAGACTATTAGTATATACAATATATTATTACTATATTAAATATAATTTCATTATATTCTTTTTGAAAGTAATTTTCAGTTGCCGCGGATACATTTTCCAAGATAATTGAGCCACAAAATACTTTCCCCCCATATAATTAAACCCTTAAGTACTTTCACTAGCACATAAAAAGACACCCATACAATGTATGAGTGCCTTCTATTAATTTCTAAAATCAATGTATTCAGTTTTAGAAGATGCTACAGGATTGCCATTGCTATCTGTAGCAGGAGTAAACTTCCATTTTAAAACGGTTTCTAAGACAGCAGCATCTACGCCATCATTACCTGTAGTATTTAGTAATTGTACAGAAGATACCGATCCATCCGTATTAATAGTAAAGCTCACACCTACACTATTAACATCACCAGAATAACCCTGTAATACGCTAGTATCCAAAGATGGAGTGGACACAGCTTTAGGTGCTTCATACGGTGCTGCCATAGAAACGGCTACAGTTGTAGACATGATTAGGGTCATTAATGCGACACGCCGCAATATACTACTCATCATCATTCTCCTTATTCACTCTCAATTGCTTTAATTGGCTTTTTTACTATTATCTGTTTGCTCAGTTTGCGTTTTATTCACAGTCAACGTGCCATTACCCGACTTCACAGGAGCATTTTCCTTTGGTAACGTAATAGTCATACCAATAATAGAGGCATGAGCCTTTTGATCCACCCCAATAGCAGGTGTGAATTCCCATTGTTTAATAGCCGTTTTCACAGCCTCATCAACTGGTGCATAGCCAGAGGATTGTTCTACAAAGACATTCTCTACCTTCCCTTTTTTATTAATCAAAAAGCGAACGCGCATATCCTTTGCCACTACGATATTTGGAGGAATCGTTGGCATTACAGGTTTAACAATAGTCACCTCTCTTGGTGCTTCTATAAATTTTGCTGCATCAGCTGTATAATCGCCTAACATGCTGAAAGATGCAACAAGTGCAGCTGTAACAGTATAGCGTAAAAGTTTATTCATAATAAGCCTCCTTAGTAGCTTTAATCTTTTTATATATAATACTAAATAAAGATGAATATTTAAAGAATATTTTTTATTGATAATTTTTCTCATTTATGTTATATTGAGTATAACTTAAATGAACGGAATTAACATATCTCACTGATGTGGCAAAAAATTATAATAAGGAGGTTCATCATGAGACGGAGAAAGCGTATTCAAATGAAAGTCATGATGGTTCTTGGTATTGTAGCCCTCATAGGGCCAAACCATCTACAAGCTCTTCTGCATTAAACGACCGTAATCTAGCAGAAAGTCATCCATATTCCCTTAGCCGCTATATGAGTAGCGGCTTTTTTCTATACTGGTAAAGCCAAATTACGAATGTACATCATAGGAGGATTATTATGAAGGTTAAACAATCTCTATTACTCGCTTTTTCTTTAGTTATTATGATATTTGCACTTGTGGGTTGTGGCAAAGATACGGCCCAAGAAGGTTCTAAAAAATTAAACGTCGTTGCCACTACGACGATGTTAACGGATTTAGTAAAAGAAATTGGCGGTGACCATGTGTCTGTACAAGGACTCATGGGTCCTGGCGTAGACCCTCACCTCTACCAAGCAAGTGCCGGCGATGTAACAACTATGTCTAAGGCAGATGTTGTGGTGTACAACGGTGTTCACTTAGAAGGTAAAATGGGTTCTATTTTCGACAATTTAACAAAACAAAATAAAGCTACTATCCGCGTATCCGATGCCATTGACCCAGCTACATTGCTAGACTTTGACGAAGAAGATGGCGTAAAGACAAAAGACCCTCATATTTGGTTCGATGTAGCAAATTGGAAACTTGCAGCCAAGGCTGTATACGAAGGACTTTCAAAAGCAGATCCAACTCACAAAGAGGATTTCAAAAAACGCTATGATGCATACCTCACTAAATTAGATGAAACAGATGCATACATTAAAGCACAAGCAGAATCTATTCCTAAAGAATCTCGCGTTCTCGTAACAGCACACGATGCCTTCCAATACTTTGCTCGCGCTTATGGCTTTGAAGTAAAAGGTTTACAAGGTGTAAGTACTGCTACAGAAGCAGGCACACAAGATGTGAATGAACTTGTTCAATTCATCGTAGATCACAAAATTAAAGCCATCTTCGTAGAATCTTCTGTGCCACACAAAACAATTGAAGCCGTTCAAGAAGCAGCTAAGGCTAAAGGCTGGAACGTTGCCATCGGTGGCGAATTATACTCCGACTCCCTCGGTTCTGAAGGCACTGAAGGCGGCACATATATCGGTATGGTAAAAGCCAATATCGATACCATCGCTAAAGCACTTAAATAATAAATAGTATTTCAAAACAAGGGGCTAGAAAAATTACGCCCCATATAAGTACAAGTGCTACTAGCAATATCAGCTAGTAGCACTTATTGATAAAAGGAGGTCTCTATGGAATGGGCTGTTGAAGTTGAAGATATGACCGTAGCCTATACGACAAAACCCGTGTTATGGGACGTAGATATGAAGGTACCCATCGGTTCCTTAGCGGCCATCGTCGGCCCTAACGGAGCCGGTAAATCTACATTATTAAAGGCCATGTTAGGCCTATTAACAGTTATCTCCGGTAGTGTTAAGTTTTATATCGACCACCACCTTGCGATGGACAAAAAGGATTACAAGAAAATCGCCTATGTCCCTCAAAGCGGTAGCGTAGACTGGGACTTTCCTACTACCGTATTAGACGTTGTACTTATGGGCCGCTATGGTCATCTAGGTTGGTTCAAACGACCAAGTAAAAAGGATAAGGAACTCGCCCTCTCCATGATTGAAAAAATGGGCATGAGCGACTATGTAAACAGGCAAATTCGTCAACTTTCAGGGGGCCAACAACAGCGTGTATTCCTCGCAAGAGCCCTCGTACAAGAGGCAGATATTTACCTCATGGACGAGCCATTCAAGGGCGTCGATAAAACGACGGAACACGCCATTATCTCTCTTTTACAAGAAATGAAAGCGCGAGGCAAAACGGTTATCGTCGTACACCACGATTTAAATACGGTACCTCAATATTTCGACTGGGTAACGATGGTCAATAAGCAAACTATTGCCTATGGGCCTGTGGCAGAGACCTTTACAGACGAAGCCATCGAGCGCACCTACGGCAAGGGGAGGATTGTATGACCATACTCCAATCCTATACGACACAGATGGTATTGCTCGGCACGGCTCTCTTGGGCCTTGCCAGTGGTATTGCAGGCACCTTCGCTGTACTGCGCAAGGAAAGCCTCATCGGTGACGGCCTCTCCCACGCGGCACTGCCTGGTGTAGTCATCGCATTCTTGCTGACCGGTATAAAAGACATTGAGGTACTCATTATAGGTGCCGCCCTGTCCTCTATCACTGCGGCGTGGCTCATTACCATTACCGTAGAAAACAGTAAAATCAAATTCGATGGCGCTCTGGCTACTATACTATCTGCTTTCTTTGGTCTTGGTATGGTTCTACTCACCTACCTTCAAAGTCTGAACAATGCAGGTCAGGCGGGGCTTTCAAAATTTATATTTGGACAGGCCGCCACCATATTAGCCCGCGATGTGTACATTACATCGGCGGCAGCGCTCATCATTATCGTTTTAACAGCCTTATTTTGGAAAGAGCTAAAGCTCATTTCCTTTGACATAGAATACGCAAAAACATTGCAAATTCCCGTCACCTTTACACTCATTTTATATCGTTCACTATTGATCATGACCATCATCATCGGCATTCAATCAGTAGGTGCTATCTTAATCAGCTCCCTACTCATTGCACCGGCCGTAGGGGCCCGTCAGTGGACGAACAAGCTAGGTACCATGTGTATACTAGCAGGATGTTTCGGCATGGTATCTGCTATTGGCGGTACCCTTTGGAGTACAACAGTACAAAAACTGCCTACAGGTCCTGCCATCATCGTCATTCTATCGGTTATCGTACTATTGAGCCTCATATTTGCACCTAATAGAGGCATCTTGTGGCAATTCCGGAAAAGAGGTGCCCCATGACAGTACATACAGAGATTTTACTCATCGCCATCGCGGTATCCATCGCGTGCGCTATCCCTGGTGTATTCCTCGTGCTGCGCCGCATGTCCATGATGGCCGACGCCATTACGCATACCGTATTTCTCGGCATCGTGCTTGCTTTCTTTGTAACGGAAGATTTAAACTCTCCTTTGCTTTTAGTAGGGGCAACCGTAGTCGGTGTAGGCACAGTGTGGCTTACAGAGATGATTCATAACACAGGCCTCGTCAACGAAGACGCATCCATTGGTATCATCTTCCCCCTTCTATTCTCCATTGCCATCATCCTCGTCAGTCTCTATAGCGGCAACGCACACCTTGACGTAGATACGGCACTTCTAGGGGAAATCGCGTTCGCTCCGTTCGACAGATGGATTGTCAACTCCATCGACTTAGGCCCTGTATCGCTATGGATTTCCCTAGGGGTAGCGGTCATCAACCTCGTATTAGTTATGCTCTTCTACAAGGAATTGCAGCTATCTACCTTCGATCCACTATTAGCAGGGCTCTTCGGCTTTATGCCTGCCCTCATCCACTACGTGCTGATGACCATGGTGTCCCTAACCGTGGTGGCTTCATTCCAAGCGGTTGGTGCTATCCTCGTTATCGGCCTCATGATTGGACCTGCGGTTATCGCTTATTTATGGACGGACTCTGTGAAAGCCATGCTCACTAGCAGTATCATCATCGGCATTATCTGTGCTGTCATCGGTACGGAAGTCGCTTTCACCCTAGACGTATCCATTGCAGGCGCTATCGCAACAACGATTGGTCTCGCATTATTAATTGCCGTTATTGGCACGCCAAAGACAGGCTATATCGCAACCTATCGTCGCCAACGCCACTTGCGTCGTCACTATCGAGAAACAATGATGCTCTGCCACATCTATACCCATATGAACACACCTGTGGCGGCCATCGAAAATGGTATCGGTACCATTCACGAACACTTGAACTGGAAGCCAGACTATACACACCAAGCCGCAACACATCTTAAGAAACAAGGCTTGCTGTATGTAACAAATGGGTACTATATGCTGACCGATAAAGGTGTGGAGCAGGTTAAAGAAATCATTTAAATGATAAAAATAGCAGTGCTAAATCATTTAGCACTGCCATTTTTCTTATTTTGACAACTTTCAATGAGTACATAGAAACAATATATCAAAAAACTTAAGTTTCATATAATTATTTTTTCTGTACTATATACCTAATAAATAAGTCTTGTTCATGAATCCTAATATCTCTAAAAAATGCTTCTCTTTCGTCCTTAGGAATACCACGCTTAATCATCTCCAAAATTTGCCGTTTTTCCCATAAATCTGCTCTATTATAGTATTCTCTAATTTCAAGAATTTCTCCTCTTCCCAACTTTTCATTCATGGCTTCTAATAACGCTCGACCAATATAATCTCCTGAGTTCCGACGTAACCGCCTAAAAGAATTCAAAAGGATATCTTTATTTATTACAGATGACTCTGCATATAACTTAATCAAATAAACTTGAATATATTCCGGAATATCATTGTTTAGTAACCAATTTTTAAAATCATCTTGAATCTGAGTAATACAAGAAGTTGGAATATCAGGATATTTCAAAATCGTATCTATAAAGTAGGGAATAAATTGAGGATACTTTTCTAAAACTTTAGGCATTTGAGCTAAATAATTATACTGTTCCTGAGCAATAATTGTTTTTATCAAAGTTGTGACTTGCTTTTCATCTAAAACTACACTTTGGTTTGCTTCTTCTAATAATTCTGCTAAATTATATTCTTTAAAATTATTAATTTCTGAATCAGATAGTCGCCTAAACTTTAAAGGTACTAATCCTGCATAACCTCTTATTATAATTGGACTTGTAAGTGTTTTCTTATTATCTACATTAGACTCTAGATTCTTTGAAACCTCAGAGATGTTCCTAATCTTTGTTTTTTGGGTATTTAAAAAAAGACCTTCTTTACTCAAACGATGAATTAGTAAAGCTAGACTATTATGAGCTTCAGCTGCATTTTTAGCAAAAATCCTATAATCATCTACAAATCTACAAAAATCTACACCTTTCGATATTAAGTAGTTATCAACTTCTATCAATGCAACTTCTGCCAATATTCGTGATGCATTAGATCCTACTGGCAATCCATATGAATCTCTATTTGCCCAAAACAACAATAAAGAATTAATCAATTTGATTATATCTCTATTTATATTTTGATTAGAATTCAAAATAGATTCAATCCTATGTATATTAATTCTATCATAGAAATTAGAGATATCACATTCTACAATTACTTTATTTTTTTTATACTTAGATTTGTCAGAAACAACCTCTTTAAACGATGTAAAACTATATTTTCTATCAAATATTTTTTCATCATAACTCCCTAATCGATAAGAAAAAACACGATTCTTACTTTTATTAATCCTCATCTTTTCTATCTCATTAGAAATGCTCAATATTAATGTCAAAAAAACTATTTCATCATATATATCTATCAATGCACACTTTCGATAATCGGCTAAATTTTTCTTTGGGACCAATACATAACCTAATTTATGGATTTTTAGCTCAGAGAAGTTATTTCTATTTATAGATGAGTAAATAGCTTTACAAATAGAATCTCTAAAATCCTTGTTTTTTAATAAATCAATTTCAAACGCCCGATTAAATACCTCAACATCAGTAGTACCTTCACTTATTATATTTTTTATGGCTCTATTACAAGCTTTTGTAATAATAGTTTTATTAAGCATAATTTTCCCTACAATATTCTATCCAATTGTCATACCAATACCACTGCCCAGAAACATCTACACCATAATGGCAATTACGATTCTTCGCATCTTTTTCTTTCCATAATTTTATATGTTTATGCATATTGAAAGAATCAAAGCCCTCATCCTTCATAATTTTTACAATTTCTTTAGGCCAATACTTATTTTTCTCAACCATTTTAAATAATACATGCTCTACATCTTCATGCATTTCAGTTCCAGGACGTATAAACTCTATAGCTTTGTCCGCTTGATTAGGTTTATTTACAGATAATGGAACATATATGATTTTATATGAATAAGATAAAGGTTTAAGCTCCTCGTCATGTAAGTTTAAACTACGTCAACCATTGCTTCCTTAGACTTTTCTAAAAATTTATCAATTATTGCCCTACTTATTAGATTAACACTACGCAACACATAAATTACAAAACTTCAGCTTAAGAACTGTAATTATATTCTTACCTATATTTTATTCCTATAAAAATTTTAACGCAATATTCCTCTATTCGATATCAATTATTTCAAACAATCGATTCTAAATTAATACTTTTAAATCAAATAAATGTAATAAAAAGAAGCTGAAATCAACTAATGAACTACACCCCAAGAATTGGACACCATTTCTGGTGTGCAGTTCATGTAAAGATTTTAGCTTCTTTTGATCTAAAATATAATTCGCATTTGGTACCATTTAGCGCCGCCGTGATCGGATTCAGACTCGCCTTCATTTACAAAGCCAAACTTTGCATAATAATGAATCTTTTCTTCCTTACATGTTAGAATAACACCCTTACGGTTTTCCGCTCTCGCAAGGTCGATGAAAGCCTCAATCAACTTGCCACCTATACCGCGATTGCGACACTCTGGCATTGTATTTAGACCAAATATCATCTGCCATACGCCATTGGGATTATGCAGCGAAGCATCGGCGAACATCTCATCCGTTAAAACTTCGTTATCAGATACAAAACCATCGATAAAACCAATAGGTGTATCGCCGTCAAAGGCAATTAAAAACTGACCTGCATAATAGTCTAATCGCTCCTTAAAAGCCTCACGAGGCGCCGCCTCAGCAGGAGGAAAACAAGTTTCTTCTATATGTGTCACCAAATCTAAATCAGCAGTTGTCGCTTTTCGTATTAATATATCCATATCCTTCTCCATCGTATCTACATATCGGTTTTAGTATATACCTACCGTTTATATAACAAAGGCTACACGTAACTCTATGTACGTGTAGCCTTTTATTAACAATTTGCCCACCTACTTGCTATACAGATTATCCGATCAATTATCTTTTCATATATTTAGGTACACTACGATATTGCATTGGCAAGGAATTCTCTTTTACCTTAAATCCATGTTTCTCATAAAATAGTACATTCTTGCTATCACCAATCATAACATTAATGTACAAGTAAGACTTGTAAGCCTCTTTTACCATTTCTAGCAAATGACCAGCAATACCTCGGCCATGATAATCAGGATGAACTAGTACATAATTGATGAAGCATACCAGCTCGCTATCATCCATGACACGGATAAGACCAACTAAACGGTCACCATCCCAAGCACTAATCACACGAGATGAATTCATTAGAGCCTTGTGTAGACGGTCTGGATATTTACCTACTACCCAACGAACAGACAGAAATAAATCCGCTACTTGCTGAGGCCTAAAATTTCGTTCTTCTGTATACGTAATCGACATAAAAGCTCCTTCAAATGATTACTTTAACGTTCGCATCTCACGGATAAATGCCTCTGCCTCTTGTAGGTTCTTAGGGAACTCAAAATAAATACATTGCTCTTGTCCACAATAAGGATTACGGAAGTCATAGCCGCTCAACAGCAAATACTCGATAATCTTCCATTCTTTGTCATTAGATTTTTTAGGGGCTTTGAACTTCTCGTTCACAAAATACATCTTACCTTTGCATGTGGGACAGGTTTTATTGGTATTAAACAACTCGTAGTTTGTGCCCTCCGACAAAGAGATCCGGCAGTTTACACATACATTTTTATAGCCCATAGTTATTTACTCCCATATGGTTTATGTTGAAAGATTTCTTTTACAATCCCTTCACCAACAATATTTCCGCCTTCCATGATAAAGAACTCAGTACCGGCTTGTAGAGTAGAATAATCTACAGTTTCATAAAGTGGTAGCGCATTAGCTCCTATTTGTTTATCAAAGGTAACATCTTCACCATCAATAAAGTTTACACCTAACAACTGTTCAGAACCCTTTATAACAAGATGAGGGCAATACTTTCCATTATCCAAATTCGGTGGAGTTCCCCTCTTCTTGCTGAAGAAAGTAACTGTACAGCAAATAGTAAAATCTAAATCGCTCATATTAGGCCTCATCGAATACATATACTATATCGCTTTTTAGATATTTAATAATACAATATACTAATTTATATCTACATATTTTCTTCTCTCCCCTTTATTGATAAAGAAAAAATATAAACTTATAAAAAAAGAAGTAATATTTATTAATACACTTACTCTAAATTTAAC
The DNA here is from genome assembly GCF_002959935.1 of Veillonella tobetsuensis. Taxonomy (NCBI): domain Bacteria; kingdom Bacillati; phylum Bacillota; class Negativicutes; order Veillonellales; family Veillonellaceae; genus Veillonella; species Veillonella tobetsuensis. The sequence goes on along the minus strand of NZ_PPDF01000005.1, from coordinate 75,710 downwards.
TAGTTTAGTAATATATATTCTATTAAGTACATGGATTCTATATAATTAATATCATTATCTACAAATATTAAAATTGCAATGTAATCCTATTTACTTTTAAAAAATAACCGTCTTTAAAATAAACGGTCATTTTTCAATCTCAATACTCTATTTCATTAATTATCGTTTCTAACATCTTAGAATACGAATTCTTAAACGAAGAAACAATATCCTTTACACTTTGAACTTTTTCCTTGACAAGTTCTTTATTTTTTAGCCCCCCTTCTAAGGCCGGCCCTAAATTAACATTAAAAGAAATTATGATACTAATAATTTCTTCCCAATATTCTTTTAACTGTTCAAAATCAGAATTATTCTTAAAGCTTAATTTCCATTTATCATTTATTTTTCTTCCAATTAAATCTTCTAAACAGCTGGAAATTGTTGCTATCAATAACATTTTTGAGCCTCGTTTTGATAGAAATGCAATTTGTTTATTCTCTGTTTCGGTTCTATTAGCTCCTTTATCTCTTAACTTATTTTTAAATGTATCAATCGCTTTTGATAACGAATAAACGAAAATAATATGCTCAGCACTAAGTTGATCCATAAATATACTTGTGTATAGTTTATCATCTTCCCAAATACGTTGTTTACCATTATACGCAGTAACACTATCTCCATGATACGCTAAAAGAGTTTGTGCCACAAAATAAGGATCAAATACAACCTTATTTCGTACTTTTTTATCATCTCGCCTACCACCATTATAAAATAAATCAGAATACTTTTTAAATTCTTTACGAAGACGTTCTTGTTGCTTATCATTACTTCTCAAATCCGATGGCAAGATTTTATTCTGCTTATTATTATTATTTATAATTGAATCTATAATTGTCTTGTCACTACATACAATGAATCTACAAGGAATATAGAAGTCATCCTTAATTTGAATTTCTTCAGGAGTGCTTATCGCACCTGTAGTCTGTGCTCCGTTAATAATTGTAATCCCTTTAATCAATAATTTTTTATCATATTCAAAATCATTAACTAGTGCTGTAACACCGTTGTTATAAACCCAAAAATTTTGGGGTTCTTCCTGAACAGACGTAATAATACCACTATTAATAGTATTTTTTCGCCCTCGACCTAAATAACTTCTAGGATTTCCAGAAAAAAGATCCTCTCCCTTTTCTAAAAATAACTGTCTTAACCATTTACCAGATACTGCAGTTACAAAAGATCTCCACTTATCTGTTTGTATTTCAAAACCCTCTTTACAGTCAACATCAATCTCATCCTCAATTGTTATTCTTCTAGTAGAAGTATCATACCACTTTTGAATAGTGTTGAGACCTACTTCCATTGCGCTAATCCTTATAGAGTCACTAGAATATTTAGTATCAACCACAGCTTGTACTTGCTCTTGCATTGTATACATTTCTTCTTCAACTATAGAATTTTTAGTTTCATCTAAATTATGAACATACCAAAAATATATAGTAGATATCTCCTGCGCCTTTATGGCCTCTCGCAACTCAATTACCGCATCACGAATAGTACTAGGAACTTTTTCAACTTCATCTTTAAAAACCCAAGCAGCGGCAGTATTTAAATCACTTGCTTTATTGCCTTTAGCCGTGTCATCCATATTGGGATTAACTTTATTATATGATTGTGCTACAACTGCAACCCCAAGCTCTCTTTCGACAAAAATAAGATCACATTTCTTATCATTTGCTCCATCAGTCAACGCATCTGCAGCTACTGCATCAATATCTTCTATATCAAATCTTAATTGAAGTGCATATAGTAATAATGCATTATCTTTATAATCCTCTTTGAATTTTTTTTGACCCTCAAAATCATTTAAAAATGTAAATTTTCTATCCATATTAATAAAATTCCCTCCCATCTATTTTTTCATTACAAATATATATTCATGCGCTAGCAAAAAAAAGTTATTATCTATAGCTATTCTTTTCCATTTATGAGTTGACTGACAGTTATGTTGCACCTTGATAATAGTATCTTTAAGTTTAAAACCAACTTGTTCAAATCTCTTTAACGTATCAAATCCTAAGTGTCGAATAAAACTTTTTTGACGTATATCTCCTATAATAAAAGCACAATATTTGTTCTTTTTTAATACACGATATGCTTCAATAGCAACTGGTTCCATTGCACTAAGAAAACAATCATAATCAAGTAGCGATATATCTGCTTTTATATCATTGCTATATTTTATGACATTTGCATAGGGTGGATGTGTACATATAAAGTCAATACTATTGTCCTTAATAAAATCTAGATGACGAGCATCCGATAATCGGATTTCAACTTTACCTGTACCTACACCAAAATTTACTTTAGTACGGCATATTTCAAGTGCATCTGGATTAATATCTGTACCGATAATATTTCTATTAAGTAATTTAGCTTCTACTAGAGAAGTGCCTCCGCCGACAAATTGATCTAATATCCAATCTGATTCATTTGAATATCTAATAAGAAGATTTCTAAAAACATATGGTGAACAATTTCCTCTATAATTTGAATCATGTGTAGCCCAATTCCCCCTCTCAGGAAATGACCACACTGAATTATGTTCCAATTGAAAATTATCAGGCTCCCATTTCATAAATTTTGTCCTTTATAAATTTATAAGATTAAAAATCCATTTGATCCAGCCTTGAACTGAACTAGCTCGTCTATTGATCTGACCTTCATTGCAAACATTATATTCACGCATTAAACTTTCTATCGTTTCTATGTCAGGTAAGTCCCCTCCACTATTTATAACCATGTCAAAGCAATCAGCAAAAATCTGATGTTTTAAGATTAACTCAACAAATTTTAATTGCCGTTCCTTATAATTTAACGAAAATACATTGTCACCCAATCTCGTTAAAAACACCTTACTGATCTTATCTTCTCTTTTCTTTTCAAATAATCCTAAATAAGCGCCTGCATTATAATAATAGTCTGACTGTCTTTCATCAAACACCATCAATGCAGCAATTTGTTCTTTTGTCATAGGGTTATCTTTCATATTTTCCAATAACGATATTACTCGTTCAAAAGAATTTGCTTGAATAAATGGTACTTTCAAATCATCATATTGATTATCTTGATAACAAATCTTAGTATTATTTCTAACTTCTATTAAATCTTCAATATCTATTGTCGTATCTTGAAGTGAATAATTTTTTGTTTTTATTAATTCTATAGATGAATAATCATTTATCTCAACAAACCTATACTCAAATAAACGAAAAATCATATTTGAATATATCGAGAAAATCAATCTTACAGGCTTTGTAACCTTGTTGCGCCACAATCTATAGGGAAAATATAGCTGTCTAACATGAAATTCTTCATTTAAGATATTTTTGGCTTCCATGATAACAACTTCATGCTCATTTTCAAATCCGCCATCGATTTCACATTGAGCATTTTTAACAAAAATTTTTTGTTTATTACCTCTTACTGTATCAACTACAAAATCAAATTCACCAGTTCCCATTCGACCACTAAAAGTCTGTACAGTTCCATCAACACCAAGAAAATCATCCAATATACCAGAAATAACTAGAACGTTTATGGCGACGGCCTCTGAAGAAATATTATTAATATCTATCGTTTCATAATCTGGGATTTCAACATAATCCATATTAAAAACTTCTTCTTGTAACTCTGGAATCTCCTTATATAAAAGAAAATCCCCCAGAACATAGGAGCTTCTACTATCTGGTAGGATATTTAAATTATATTTTTTTAAAACTGTCGGCAAAGCAGCTATACAATCCCACTTTGCCATTAATCGCGGCTCTTTAAAGGCTTTTATCTCACTAGCCTTAATATGAAATAGCCCATCTTTAATAACCTTATTAACTATATCATATTTTTCTATGAGCATAGCCCATGCATCATTAGCTGTTATAGATTTATTAGACATTATAAATTAGAACCTCATTTATTTCTCCACGCTTCTTAGCCACACTATTTATACTTCGTTTTGCCTTTACTATTTTAATTTTATACTCTTTATATAATTCTCTAATTTCATCACAATCAGAATTAGACTGAACAAATCGAATACCTTTTTGGGTTAATTTATCACACTCTTCTTTTAGCTCTACTTGATGTTCATATCCAAAACCACCTTCAGTATAACCAGTAAATGAAGATGAAGATGAAATTGGCATATAAGGTGGATCTAGGTATACAAACGAACGTTTATCTAAATTTATTAATGTATCTTTATAATCCCCATTACGAATATCTATATCATTATTTTTAAAATACTTTGAAACAGCCTTTAGTACGGCTTCATTAACAATATTTGGATTCTTATATCTTCCATATGGAGAATTAAACTGCCCCGCTGAATTAACTCTATACAAACCATTATAACAAGTTTTATTTAAATAAATTATACGTGCAGCTTTTTCTATATTAGTCATTTTATTTAAATACTCGTCACGATCCCAAGCTCTAACCTCATAGTAATACTCGGAGGAATTATTGGCCTGATGAATATAAAGTAACTCCAATAATTCATCAAGATTATCACGAACTACCCTATATACATTAATTAACTCATGATTATAATCATTAATTATAGCTCTCTTAGGTTGCATGCTAAACAATACAGCACCACCACCAATAAATGGTTCCACATAAGTAGAACATTTATTATCAACCATAGGAAGAATATCAGATAACAATTGCCGTTTACCGCCTACCCATTTCAATAAAGGACTTAATAATAAATTATTCATCAAACCCCCCTCCTTTACTAAGAATCATTAACTTTATTATACCAAAAATAATACTTTAATCAAGTCAATTAACAAACATACGTTCTCCAACCAAAGTAATTATTTTATTCAATATTTTATATCTCAAGAAAAGAGGGCCACAATTTATGCGGCCCTCAAAAACTTATATTTTATTCCCACTCAATTGTAGCAGGTGGTTTAGATGTAATATCGTACACGATACGGTTAATGTGTTGTACTTCGTTTACGATACGCCGGGAGATTGTGTCCAATACATCGTAAGGGATGCGCGCCCAGTCAGCAGTCATAAAGTCTGTTGTTGTTACGCCACGCAATGCCAATGTGTAATCGTATGTACGGAAGTCACCCATAACGCCTACAGTACGTGTAGATGTTAATACTGCAAAGTATTGGTTAATGCTACGATCAAGGCCAGCTTTTGCAATTTCATCACGGAAGATATAGTCCGCATCACGTAAGATATCGAGTTTCTCTTTCGTGATTTCGCCCATTACGCGAATAGCAAGACCAGGACCTGGGAATGGTTGACGCCATACGAGGTAGTCAGCCAAGCCTAATTCAGAACCAAGTTCACGTACTTCGTCTTTGAAGAGGTTGCGCAATGGTTCGATAAGGCCTTTGAAGTCTACAACTGCAGGCAAGCCGCCTACGTTGTGGTGAGATTTAATAACTTCTGCTTCGCCAGTACCGGACTCAATAACGTCAGGGTAGATTGTACCTTGCGCCAAGAAGTCAACGGAGCCGATTTTACGACCTTCGTCTTCAAATACGCGGATAAATTCTTCGCCGATAGCTTTACGTTTAGCTTCTGGATCTTCAAGACCAGCCAATTTATCTAAGAAACGTTTTTCTGCATCGACGCGAATGAAATGCATGCCGGAATCTTTGAAAGCTGCTTCAACTTCGTCGCCTTCGTTTTTACGCATTAACCCATGGTCAACAAAGATACAAGTCAATTGGTCGCCAACAGCTTTAGAAATAAGAGCTGCCGCAACGGAGCTATCTACACCGCCAGACAATGCCAACAATACTTTGCCATCGCCTACAGTGTTACGGATTTCTTCAATAGCAGTTTTTGCATAGTTTGCCATTGTCCATGTGCCTGTGAAACCACATACTTCATACAAGAAGTTGTGAAGCATTTCTTTACCATGTTCAGTGTGCAATACTTCTGCATGATATTGCATAGCGTATAATTTACGTTCTTTATTTTGCATAGATGCAACAGGGCAATCTTTTGTATGCGCAATGATTTCGAACCCTTCAGGAACTTTTGCTACATAGTCAACGTGGGACATCCAAACAACTTGGTCGTCGTCCAAGCCTTTGAACAATGGGGATGTAGTGTCCACTTTAGTAGGTGTTTTACCAAACTCACGGTTGTCCGCAGATTTAACTTCGCCACCCAATGTATGCGCCATAAATTGCATACCATAGCACATGCCAAGAACTGGAATGCCAAGTTCAAAGATTTCCTTTTCAATTTTAGGGGAATTCTCTTCGTACACGCTGTTAGGGCCACCAGTAAAGATGATACCTTGCGGCTTCAATTCCTTAATTTTTTCTAATGCTTTGTTGTATGGATATACTTCGCAGTATACATGATTTTCACGAACGCGGCGTGCAATCAACTGATTATATTGACCGCCGAAATCGACAACAATAACAAATTCCTTGTTTTCCATAGTTCCTCCGTATGCATCTATTTGTGAAAGTATATTCACCAATTTATAATGTCCATACATTCCTGTACTGGGGGTGCGTTTTAACAAGCAAAACGCTAAATTTCATTACATTTCATTATACCATACGAAGTATATGGACTCCATATATTCCGTATGAAAGTTATACATTACTTTTTAACGTTCGGATTTCTAATACATTTCTGATCCTGATAGTTCAAGGTCGCCCTTTCACATGCCTATTTTAGATTACTTCAGGCCTGTAGTATCTTTGAGTAGCTTATGCATCTGCACAGCCCCAACGGGACAAATCGAATAACAATCACCACAACTGATACATCCTTTACCAATGATAAATTTTGTAGTTCCTTCTGTGATGCATTGTACAGGGCAGTCTTCAGCACAAGCCCCACATTTCACGCAGGTATCGTCTATATCAAATTTTAAATTGCCCATAATTACATCACCTCTCTATCAATCATAAGATATAGTATCTATCCATTATCCGCTTACTATTTCCATTAGCCTCTTAGTACTTCTATTAGTAGACTAGTATGTCCCTTAATAGCTTAGTATTTCTATTAGCCACTTAGTATTTCTATTTATTTTCCAGCTCACGGTTATACGCAATAGCCGAATATAGTGCACGAGCTACGCCATAGTGATTATTATCTGTCGTTTCATAACGGGCGGCAGCTTTCACATTATCTCGTGCATTTCTCATAGCCACGCTGGCGCTGGCAAATCGAATCATGGATAGATCATTTTCGCTGTCACCGATGGTCATCACCTCGTCAGGCGTATAGCCCCAATGGTTCGCCAAGGCCTCTACGGCCGTGCCTTTTGTCGTATGAGGTAACACAAATTCTAAATTACCCTCACTCGATTCAAGGACATCGTAAAAGCGTTCGCGCCCTTTGCCATCTATAGCTGCACCTTGGAACTCATCCCGCAAATCAGCTAGGATGCGTTCGCGTATACGTTCATCGCCGTAAAAGATTTGGATTTTCTCCGGTCCCTCTGGTAACGATTCTAAATGGGCTATTAAATCGGGCACCATGGTACGCGTTTTTAAAATGAAAGGTCTAATATTCGGTCTAAAGAAATGTTCTGCTTGCGCTGTCTCATTACCAACAACAGGATATTGACCGAAAATCTCGGCTTTCACATAAGCCTCTACAAACACACCGTAGGTCATTAGTTTTCGTACTAAATCTACGGCACGCGTTTTATCAAAGGAAATATGAACGAGTTCCTTTTGCTCTTCTTTATCCATGACATAGGCGCCATTGGTGCACACAAAGTATCGCAAGCACGGCATGGCCTCGATGACATCGTCCATCTCATGCCACGCACGGCCCGATGCGATGGCCACGCGGATACCGCTTTCACGAGCGGCACGAACCGCATTGACAACCTCAGGATCCACGGATTTCGCGTCGTTCACTAAAGTGCCATCCACGTCGGACGCGATGAATCGAATGGGCGTATCACCAGTAAGGCCTATATAGTTTTTAATGTCTAATGGTTCAGATGAAGACATAAAACCTCCTTTAATACAATATAAATTTTACTTGATGTACAATGTAGATAATCACATAAGATTGTAGAATTACTATTTCAAAGGATGTGAAATCATATGCATATAATTATCGATCGAGATGCCGTTTGTGCAGCGGATGATATGAATCATCATCGCGAAGAATTTACCGTACCAGACGGCATCACCATAGCTAGTTTATTTGAATTTCTTGAGTTTAAATACATTCCTGTCATCGCTGGAAATAACGTGGTATGGGCGCTCCATCACCACGACATTGAGGTGGGCACTTATTTTACCCAAAATCGTAGTTTTATAAATGGCAATGTTCCCTTATCATCTATTATCAGTAATTCTGAAAGAGGCAATGAATTCTATCTACGATATTACAGTTCCCCAGACAGATACAGGAAACATTTTATTTAGCGCTATTCCCATCAGCTAGAAACTATTTAGTAATATTATATGTAGATGAGAATTATTTAGTTGCATTAAACTCAGCCACAATTTCTTCTAAGACAGTTGGATTTTCTACTAATCGCAACAATGTGCCCCCAATGATATTGGCGCCATCTACAATGGTTTGTTCAATGGTTGGTTCCAGCATAGCGTCCGCAAATTCTTTGGCATGGCACACCTTATCTGGGCCAGCCAAGCGCAATTTAGGATGGAATGCGGCACATTGATAGCTGACATTACCGATATCGGAACTGCCCCCAATATCCGCTGGACCTGGTTCAAAATCGAGTCCCATGTCGGTCATCACGTCCTCGATGAGGTGTGTGCCACGATAGTTTTGGTTCATATCATCGTAAGGATTACCGTAAAACTCAACGTCTACAGTCGTACCAGTACAAAGGGCAGCGCCTTCAAAAATCTTTTTAATTTGCGTGGATAGGCCGTTCAAATACTCCCGTTCTGTATGACGCACGGTAACCTCTAATTCGCCAGTCGCAGGAATGACGTTGGACGCGGTACCGCCGTTAATGATCCACGTGCCGATGCGCGACTCTGGTCGCACTTGTTGGCGCAGCATATCCATGGCATGGATGGCGAGTTGCACGCCGTTTACCGCATTGATGCCATTCCAAGGCTCACCAGCCGCATGGGCTGGTTTACCGTGGAATGTAGCACGGAAACAATCGAGGGCCAAGAATTGTGAATTAGGCCGCGTTTCTTCGCCATCAAGATGCACCATAATGGCAAAATCGTAATCCTTGAACACACCAGCGTTGCACATATCTACCTTGCAGCCCATCGCTTCCTCATCAGGGGTTCCAATAATGTCGATATCCATGTTGAAAGCTACGCCGTCTTGCTGCATCTTATACAATGCAAGAGCTGCTAGTACACTCATAGATCCGCTAGCACAATGGCCGCACGCATGGCCCACATCTGGGAGCGCATCGTATTCACATAATATGGCTAAACGCCCTTTAGGATTATCTACTTTCACAACAGACGCCTTAAAAGCTGTTGGCAAATTACAAAACTCATAGGTCACGGGAATTCCATTCTTTTCAAGAACAGCACCGATAGTTTTTACAGATTCAAATTCTTGGCTAGAAATCTCTGGATTCTTCGCCAATGTATAGTTAATGGTGAAAGCCTCTTGGGCGAAGCTTTCACAAGCAGTTGCAAATAATTTGGTAAGAGACATAAGCCCTCCTCTATTTTTTAATTCATTTACTCTTAATTATACAATGTTATTGCCTATTGATTCAAAATTCCGTACAATATAAACAGATGTATAAATGTACATGTTTGTAATATGGTCTAGGAGGATACTATGTTTAATTTCAAAAAATTGACAGCCATCGCTCTTGTAGCCGTTGCTGCTATGGGTCTATTGGCTGGTTGTGGCAGTGAAAAAAGCAAAATGACACAAGAGGCTGGTGTGTTGCGTGTAGGTTCTGAAACTACATTCCCACCATTTGAATTCACTGATGGCGATAAATACGTTGGTTTCGACGTTGATTTGTCCGAAGCAATTTCTAAAAAAATCGGTCTTAAAATGGAATTCAAATCCATGGGCTTTGATGCTTTAATTCCAGCAGTTCAATCTGGCGACATCGACATGATCGCAGCCGGTATCAACGCAACACCAGAACGTGAAAAAGCATTGGACTTCTCCGATGTATACTTTGACCAAGGCGGTTTCATCACAGTTGTCCGTAAAGACAACTCCACAATCCATAACATGGATGAACTTGCTGGCAAAACTATAGGCGTTCAAATCGGTACGGTTCCTGTAGACATGGCAAAAGCTATTCCTAACACAACAGTAAAAGAAATGGACTCCAATGCCAATATCTTTATGGAACTAAAAGCTGGCACTATCGATGCAGCTATCATCGACAATGCAGTTGCTATGTACTACTTGAAACAAGGTGCTGACAAAGACCTTAAACTCGTAGGCGAACCTACTAAAGCCCCAGGCACTGTTCTTGGCGTGAAAAAAGGCAACAAAGAATTGCAAGACGCTGTTAACAAAGCTCTTAAAGAACTTAAAGAAGACGGCACATACCAAAAAATTTACGATAAATGGTTTGGTGACTATAACAAAAAATAATTCTTAGCGAACACTTAGGACGCTGATCAAAAGACACCTAGCAAAAATCCTCCGTCGGCCGGGTCTTCCCTTCGGGAAGGGCCAAAAGTCGGTTTTTGCTAGGTGTCTTTTTCATGCCTATCTACTGTATCACTAAGAATTATTTTTATCTCTCCAACGGTCGGGTGGGCAATAACGGATTTTATCAATTTCACTACTATTATATACCGAATTAACATAGAATGAGATAGTTGAAGGTGATAGGGCCTCTGAAAACGACTTCGGGCTCCGCACGGGCCGTAGGCCCTCCTTTCCCTCGGTTGGGTTGGCAATAACGGATTTTATCAATTTCACTACTATTATATTCCGCGTGTCAGCTATGGACCGAGAGATAGAACCGATGGGCCCAAAAATCCGACTTTGGCCCTGTGAGCCCGTAGGGCGAATCAGACCCGGCCGGTGGAGGATTTTTGGGCCCATCGGTTCTTTTCCTCTTCTACCATTTCCTACCGCGGTATATAATAGTAGTGTATTGTATAAAAACGAAAGGAGGGCCTATGGCTCAATATTTCACAGACCGCCTACAAAAGGTCTTCCACATGATTTTTATGTCATATAATCAGCAAACGGCTCAAGAGGGTCTCCGCATATTAGAGTCGATTGTGAATAATCAATCAACTGTCACAAAGCCCTCTCAATATGAGTTACGTAATGCTACTACTGTTCAAGGTAGTACTGGCGAGTCTACGTCTGAGGAGGTATATAAAAATTCCTTTTCTCCTGAGGAGCGTGAATTAGGCGACGCCTATGCTTTATTGGCACGGGTCTATGCAGGGTCTCGCTTTACTTGGGCCGAATCTGGATTTCCTGAGGATAATATGCGCACCTATCAATGTCTTCACGATAGCATTCGCCGTAATAGTCCAATCGGTACATTACAGGCGCTACGCATAGCAGGCTCTATTACACCTACGGTGAGGCGAGATATGCAACTATCCTTTGACGATGCATTTCGTGTCGTTTTTGACTACGCCCAAAAAGATGATGCATACTGCCAGTATATTATAGGAAATGTATTTTTCTGGGGCGATTATCACACCATTACGCCAGCAAAGCAACTATTGGCCCCTGATAAAGCCTCCTTTGGTCAACGGTTACAACGAGTCCTGCAAAGCAAGAGTTTACGCGAAGGTATTGCTACCTTGCGTGGTACAGCAGATGAAGAAACATTACAAGCAAAATCACGAGAATATGCAAAACTCTGGTTTAAGAAAGCTCTTGAGCAAGGACTTGCCATGTTCCAAGGGAACTTGCGCAATATCTACATCGATGAAGGCGATTATGAAAACGCACGCCGTGTTGCCCGTAGTGCCGCAGAATTAGGTAATCCAACGATGATGCTCTACACGGGCCTCGACCATCACGAAAAAGGCGAGTTTACAGAGGCGTTCAACTGGTTTACAAAGGGCGCCGATCTAGGCCAGCCGGAGTGTATCGCGGAACTTGCAGACTATTACTACCATTTTTATAAACAGCCTATGTTGCGTGCTACGATTCCCTATGATCCAGTTAAGGCCACGGAATTGTACCAACAAGCGGCTACAAAGAACTTTAACGATGCAGGCTATGCAGCCTTGCAGGCCGCATTCAGCTATATCTTTCACATTGGTAATCTCCCCCTCAACTGGGGTCTCATCGCCGATTTGACGCATATGGCGGCCACTAAGGATAGATTCTTGTTTGCTTTGCCATATATCAGCTACATGCGCATTCACGGTATTGGCGTGACCAAGAACACCAAATTTGCGGTTCAATCCTTGATGCGCGTCTTAGAGGAAGAAAACCGAGCTTTACAAGAAGAGGACCGAGTTCTCTTTTACGATATTACCCGTGCTTTAACACGAGTGGCCCTAGGCTATGCCTATGAAAAAGGGTATGTAACGGGCACGCCTGACCTTGATACAGCTGTTCAGTATTATGAAAGCTCTCATCAGTATATCTTGTCTCATATTGCAAACCGGGATGAGGAAATTAAGGATATTCCTGTAGATGATGAAGCGGCTGAACGTCTAATAGCCTTTGAGCAGATAAATGGTCATTGGCAATACAAGGATGGTGTTACTGAATCTACTACGACGGTTCGTCCGGCTCCAACGACTTGGCCTCATAAGGCGGCCCGATTTTCTGTGGATATGAACGGTTTCCTGTGGGACACAACCTTGTACGATTGGGACACCATCGATAAGGCCCTCACGATGCAAGATACAGTAGCACTAAGCTTTTACAATCATTTCCTATCCGTTCCAGATAAGCTACGCAACATCTATAAGCTAGAGTCGAAACGCATGCCGCGCGACACCTATCAGGTGCGTTTGTATGGGTACGATTCAACGGAGGGATATGAGGTGGTGTATAAATCACTACTCAGTGCTGAGGATGCCCGCAGTTTGTGGCATAATCTTTATGAAAGCCACCGCTTACCAAATCTTTCAGATTCGTGGACGGTGGAAACGGATGAGGAAAAGCCGACCTGGCACTATGTACTCGACGTTGATCAAGAGCCGTTCCTACTAGAAGAATATGATGACGCCAACGCCATGATACAAGCATCCCTAGAGGGGCTAAAAAACAATAAGTACGAACAAGTCAATATTCGCACCCACGATTTCATCGGTCCATCCTATTTCATTTTTAAAGGCAATCAATCGAATCCATTTAGAGTTCAACTGTATTTAAAAGAATCGGTGCGCCACACGGTTGATGAACAGGGAAACCAAGAAGATATTCCTGGCAACACCTACCTATTCGAACAATACTTTGGCAATGAAGTGTCCTTGAATTACTGGATACAACGAACTATCAATACATTAGACATTCCAGAGTTAGATAATTGGAAACCGCTCAGCGTACCTAAGGATTTGCAATAATAGAATACATACCAAAAGGAGCTAGTACACAGCGTACTAGCTCCTTTATTATAACCTAAACATAGGCTACATATATTATAAATGATCATGAGGGTAATGAACGTGGAAATCCCCATTTAGATTGAGCGCCTGCATATCTTGACGTTCAATCTTATCAAGCATTTTAGAACGAGCAGTAGTCATGCTACTATCGCTATGCTTTCCACCAAAGAGAGCAAACTTAGATTTACCAAGCGTATACAATGTTTGTACATAAAACTCTCCAGAATGTCCAAATGGTTTTTCATAGCCCATGCCTACCGAAATGTGAGGTGTCACATTTACATTGATACCAGTTTTAATACCATTTTTATAGACCCCATTTACACGGAATCCGATATTATAGTTATATATATCCGGGTTAGACCATTCTATGTCTCTAATCTCTCCATTCATCCGGTTCCAGTGATAACGGTCGATATAGGCTCGTATATAACGGGCATTTTTAAAGGTTCGTGCGTATCCAACATCATATCCAGAGGCAACACGTTTTTCATGACTTTCACCAACATTAACTTCTGTATCTTGTATATTATAAGGTGCCGGAATCATTTCGTCACGTATAGTTAAACTATGTGACGACGTCGTATGTCCTAGTGGCTTATAGAAGTTAGCATAAAATTCATTCTCACCAGTTACATATTCTACACCCAAACTAGTACGCTTATAATGTCCTTTGAAAGCATAATCATAAAAAGCATTAATACCTACATAGCTATGCTCTCCTTTACTTAGTCGTCGATAGCCGAGTCCTATACTTCCAGTTGTGCCTATAGATTGTGTAGATTGATTAAAGTCATATTCATATACAATTCCGCCTGCACCGCGTGTAACATGGTTCGCATATCCATTGGCAATTTGACTTACACCGCCATGAGAACTAACTTTTCCTTGTACAAACACTACACTCTTAGAATTGTTATCATAATGACCAATAGGTTGTAATGTCTCTATGCTATATATTGGCTTGTGATTGGTTTGAAACTTCGCTGAAATATCAGTTCGATCAGCCCAATCTTGATAACTGCTAGAATTCACTTTCACAGCAGTATTTGTATCAGCACTATCCGCTAATGCAATAGTCCAACACATCGTACAAGCTGCTACACAAAGTAGCAGTCGTATATTAAACTTAGTATTAAAATACATGTAAATTTCACCCTTCTCTCACATAGTTATTGTAGCAATATAATAATTGCCATCATCTGAGTAATTTTAATGCATTACAGCTTATAAACCAACATCGACAAACTGCTGTTCATAAGTATTTTCCACAGTTTCTTGTACAACCATGTCGCTACGATGTACCTTATCAAGCATCTTGGAACGAGCCGTTGTAATCGCGCTTTCACTATGTTTACCACCACGCCAAGCAAACTTGGATGTACCGATGGTATATTTCAAGGTCGCATAAGGACCACTCAAATGATGAGATGCCGTTTGGTAACCCGCATCAAGAGTAAGATGCGGTGTGATATGGAATTCTGCACCCACTTTAAAACCTTTTATGGCATCACGTTTTTTTAATTTTTTATACCCTACTCTTACAGCCTCTCTACCACGCCAATTATAATAGTCCGCATGGATACGAGCCCAGCGAGCATTTTTGAAGGTCCGTGAGTACCCTACATCAAACCCACTAGCAGCAACCTTTTCTAATAGCATCCAATGATTTTCATAAGCAGCTATACCATAATTATAAAGACTTTGATCAGAATCCATCCCATATGGATACAATCCTGTAGGATCACCCAATACAACGCTACGTCCACGGAGTCCTATATATTTTCTATCATCAGTCCCCAGATTTCGGTACAGATTAGCATGAAATTCATTAAGGCCTGCCACATATTCTACACCGCCACTAACGCGCTTATAACCACCTTTAAACACATGGTCATAGAACGCATTAACACCAACATAAGCATGTTCACCTTTGCTAAGACGACGATAGCCAATGCCAATATTAGCATTCATTCCTAATGATTCTTTCTTATCTGTTTGTTTATCATGTGTTATAAACGTCCCTGCAGGTCTGGCTGGCTCCAAATAACTATCTAATTTATAAGATGAAATTTTTTCTCCACTGCGCCCAATACGACCTTGTACAAAGACAATGCTTTTAGCATTTTCATCATAATGGGTTATAGGTTGCAAGGTCTCAATATACAATTTATTGATTTCAGTAGATTTTAAACTTTTCGAAGTTACAGTATTTAGATCATCATGTCTATTCGATGATTCACCAACATAATGGTGCTGACTATGCGTCTCTTTCGAATCTTTCATACCAACGCCGACTACCACATCTGTACGATCCATCCAGCTAGACCGAACAGCCTCTTTCCTAGCTGTATCGGATGCAATTGTTTGTTGTGCAGAATCTAGTCCATTTACATCTTGAACCTCTGCTGCTATTCCTATTGTATATATGCTGAAAGTCATAGTCCCTAAAACCATAGCTTTCAATAATAATTTACCTGACATTATATATAGTCCCCTCTCATAACAATGATAAAACTAACATTTTCTCCATATTATAAATGATCGATAGGTGCTAAATAATCGTATTCAATATCATCAAAGGATTCTACAATCATATCTTGACGACGTACCTTATCTAACATTTTAGAGCGAGCAGTAGTAATTCTATTATCACTATGTCTACCACCCCAGAAAGCAAATTTAGATGTACCTAATGTATATTTCACAGTACCATACATGCCTTTCGACATATTGTTTGCATTGTTATACCCAATATCTAAGGATATATGTGGCGTTAACTGTAATTCAGCACCGATTTTAATGCCCTTATAGTGATTTGCATCCCTCACTGAAAACCATGGAACGGACCAATGGCCTGGACGTCCCCAATTATAATTTTGTTCATGGCCAAAACCTTGCCCCTTCCAGCGATATCCATTTACATAGGCACGAGCCCAACGAGCATTCTTAAAGGATCTAGCAAAACCGATTTCATAGCCACCCAGTGCTCTGCCGCCTTTATAGGTATAATAATTCTCTGACGGAATAACACCATATGGGAATGAATCTGGATAACCATTAGGATACAAACGTTTAGGATATGGATTACCCCCACCTCCTCTTACAACGTCCTTATTACCAATCCCCTTATACACATTGGCATATACTTCGTTAAG
The DNA here is from genome assembly GCF_002959935.1 of Veillonella tobetsuensis. Taxonomy (NCBI): domain Bacteria; kingdom Bacillati; phylum Bacillota; class Negativicutes; order Veillonellales; family Veillonellaceae; genus Veillonella; species Veillonella tobetsuensis. The sequence goes on along the minus strand of NZ_PPDF01000005.1, from coordinate 59,026 downwards.
CCCATTTACATACTCTACGCCGCCACTAATACGATTGTAATTGCCTGTGAAAGCTCGATCAACGAATGCATTAGCACCTACAAAGGCATGTTCATTGCGGCTAAGACGTCGATATCCAATACCAACAGTACCAATAATCCCTAATGTTTCTGATGATTTTTCATCCGTATTTATTTTAGTGTAACTAGATTGCCCATTCCGATTAATTATTAATTCAGGAAGAAGATAACCACGCATCTCTTTCGAAGCTATTTTCTCACCACCCCGACCAATGCGCCCCTGTACAAATAGAACACTTTTACTGTTCTCATCATAATGAGAAATAGGCTGCAATGTTTCTATATAGGCTTTTGTTAAATTACCATAATCAGACTGCTTATTATAGATTGAATTTTGGTCATCCGTTAAAAAATGTCCTTTATCTAATTTGGACTGACCTCCGGTCTGTACACCTACAGCAATATCCGTGCGATCCATCCAATTAGATTGCACTGCCTCATGCTTTGCTGTATCGCTCACTTGTGGCGCCACATTGGCCGCTCCCACTACAGCACTTGTGCTACACACTATGGCCCCCATAACCATAGATGTTAATACTAACTTATATTTCATCACGAAACTTCTCTCCTTTTAGTTTTATAAATTATCATCAATTTTATAAGTGATCATTAGGTCTTACATACCAATCTTCTTCATATGTATGGCCTATTATTAACGGACTACGATCTACCTTATCTAACATTCTAGCGCGAGCATTTGTAATAGCATCATCACTATGTTTACCACCATGCCAAGCAAACTTAGAGGTACCCAATGTATATTTAACAAATCCATAGGCACCACTAGTATCTTTGCTATCCGATGTATAGCCTACATCTAGCGATACATGAGGCGTTACTTGTAATGTAGTTCCTACTTTCCATCCATGACTGTTGCCAATTTCAAGCGTTTTCAATAATGCATTGCTATGATTAGGCACACTAAGACCATTCCAATGATATACCGTCGCATGTACACGGGCCCAACGAGCATTTTTAAATGTACGAGCATAACTTACATCATATCCAGATAATACCTTTTGAGACTCATGTGGCATATAGTAAGCAGGCCCCCCATCCAAATCAAATGTAAAGTACGATGGCGGTAAATGTATCATATCAGATTGCGATTTTACACTCCCTAAACCTCTATATACATTAGCACGGACTTCGTTAAGACCTGATACATATTCTAGGCCTCCGCTCACACGATTCGCATTTTCGGAAAAGGCGCGATCAACAAAAGCATTAACACCAACATAGGCATGCTCATTCTTACTAAGATGGCGATACCCTAAGCCCACATTCGCTACAGTACCTAATGATTTCGTATTTTCATACTTCTCTGCTCTATACCGTTGATCACCTTTACCCGTTGCAGGATTATAAGGATACCAAATCTCATTATATCCGTGATAGTAACTAGCAGAATGTTCTTGACCACCTCTGCCAATACCGCCTTGTACAAACAATACGGACTTGGAGTTCTCATCATAATGGGTTAAGGGTTGTAATGTTTCTACAGCCACTTGATTACCAACTTTAGATTGTGTACCTACCTTAATATCTGTACGGTCCATCCAATCTGAAAGTACCGCTTCATGTCTGGCGATATCACGGATATCTAGTTGTTGTTTATTAGTTGGAGGGAGTACATTATGCCCCTCCACATCAGCCGCAATACCAGTAGCACTAATAGCACAGGCTATGGTCGCCAAGACCATAGCTTTCAATACAAAATAATCTTTCATTGTATCGTCTCCCTCTTATAGTATTATTTTAATAATTCTAATCGCTCTGACTATATTAATTAATAAAGAACCCCTAATTCTATTACATAATTAAAGCAGGGGTTCTTCTTGTTTTAACCATATTATAGATGTTGTGAAGGTGCCATGTAGTCATATTCTGTATCATCTAGATGTTCAACAACAATATCATTACGACGAACCTTATCTAACATTTGAGCTCTTGCTGGAGTTATTACCATATCTTGACTATGATTTCCACCAAAGTAAGCATATTTAGATTTGCCCAAAGTATATTTCACCGTAATATAAGCCCCCTTAGCCGTATGACTACCCATGTTATACCCTGCATCGACATTAATATGCGGTGTCAATTGTAACTCTGTACCAACCTTAACACCCCTATAATGTGTATGCCCTGAGGTTCCAAACTTCGGTACAGTCTGTCCACCGGTGTAGTATGCTTGTCTATGATCCGAAACACCACTTCTCCAGTCGAAAACATTAATATATGCATTCACCCAACGAGCATTCTTAAAGGTTCTTACATAGCCAATATCGTAACCGCTTAGAGCCTTGTCCTGAGTATAGTTATAAGCGGTTTCTTCCCGGATAGTATCATCTGGATATGTGGAGGGATATCCATTTGGATATAATCGTTTTGGAAAAGGGATGGCACTAAAAGTAATATTTTGGTCGCCACCTATACCTTTATATGCATTGGCATAGAAAGTATTATATCCAGCAACATATTCAAGACCAATACTTAAACGAGTACGATCTGTGGTAAATGCACGATCTACAAATGCATTTACCCCAACAAAAGCATTTTCACTCTCACTAAGGCGACGATAGCCTACACCGAGGCTTCCGGTAGTACCAAGTGTTTCGGAACCAACAGTATCACTATTTATGAGCTTCATAGAGCGTATACCATACGAAGTTGTAACAAACTCTGGAATTATGTAGCCTCGTACTCCTTCAGTTGTGATTTTCTCTCCACCATGACCGATTTGACCTTGTACAAATACAACACTCTTACTATGTTCATTGTAATGAGTAACTGGTTGTAATGTTTCAACATATACCTTAGTTAGGTTTTTATAATCAGATTTTGTGCGAACAAAGTTATTATTAACTCCATCAGGAAAAAGTCCTTCGTGGAAGGAAGAAGAACGACTAAACTGGATTCCTAATTTTATATCAGTACGATCTTTCCATGTAGATTGTACTGCCTCATGCTTTGCTGTATCGCTCACTTGTGGCGCCACATTGGCCGCTCCCACTACAGCACTTGTGCTACACACTATGGCCCCCATAACCATAGATGTTAATACTAACTTATATTTCATTACGAAACTTCTCTCCTTTTAGTTTTATAAATTATCATCAATTTTATAAATTATCCCAAGGCACTACCACCCAATACTCTTCATAACCACGGCCAATCATCATAGGGCTGCGTTTTACCTTGTCTAACATTCTAGCGCGAGCATTCGTAATAGTATCATCACTATGTTTACCACCATGCCAAGCAAATTTAGATGTCCCCAATGTATACTTAATAAATCCATAAGCACCACTAGCATACTTATTATCCGATGTATAGCCTAAATCTAAGGATACATGCGGGGTCACTTGTAATGTAGTGCCCACTTGCCAACCAGAACTATTCCCAAGATCAGAAATCGGAGAGGTCCCTCCACTATAGGAAGAAATGCCGAGACCATTCCAGTGATAAGCCCCAATGTGCACACGAGCCCAGCGAGCATTCTTAAAGGTACGAGCATAACTTATATCATAACCAGATAATACTTTTTGAGACTTATATACCGTGTAATTAGCAGTCCCACCATTCAATGGAAATGGTAGATGCGATTCAGGTACGCCCACAATATAAGATTGAGATTTTATATTTCCTAAACCTCTATATACATTGGCACGAACTTCGTTAAATCCGGCCACATATTCTAAGCCTCCACTAACTCGATTAGCATTCTCGGAAAAAGCGCGATCTGCAAATACATTAATACCTACATAAGCATGTTCATGTTTACTGAGCTGACGATACCCTAAACCAATATTCCCCACAGTACCTAAAGATTTTGTCTCATCATGTCGTTCTGGTTTACTTTTTGTTTCCACAGTATTTGTAACTGGGTCGTATGGATACCAAACTCCACCACTTCCATCAAAATAATTAACCTTATGCTCTTGACCACCTTTATCAATACCACCTTGTACAAAAAGTACGGACTTAGAGTTTTCATCATAATGAGTTAAGGGTTGCAATGTTTCTATAGACACTTGTGTACCCACTTTAGACTGTGTGCCAACCTTAATATCTGTGTGGTCCATCCAATCTGAAAGTACCGCTTCATGTCTGGCGATATCACGGATATCTAGTTGTTGTTTATTAGTTGGAGGGAGTACATTATGCCCCTCCACATCAGCCGCAATACCAGTAGCACTAATAGCACAGGCTATGGTACCAAAGACTATAGCTTTCAATGCAAAATAATCTTTCATTGTATCTTCTCCCTCGGTATTAATCGTGAATACACGATTCATTTTTAATTCACATTTCATTATATGAATATTTTTAGATGTAGTCAATGAAGGCAACCACATTTAAATCAACAATTAACATCGTTTAAATCTTAATGGTACATATCATTTAACATAATTATGAGGAGCGCAGTATATAAAGAAAAAACCTCAAAGCTAAGCATACATACTCAAGCTTTGAGGTTTTATGAGGGTTTTAGGGACTTTATCTTATTTGAATAAAGGCAAAAGTGCATTTGCTAAACCAGTAAGAGCTGCCAAAATGGCTTTTATAATTGCTGCTACCATGGTATATTCCTCCTTCTCATATACTCATTTACTAAACTAACTATAAATATCATAAATGATTATTTTAACTCTAATATGAAACGAGTAGATTTTTACACATAAAGGTTTCATGAGGAAAACAGGACGATAATAATTATCATCATATATTCGAGGAGAATGGTAGTATACAATGAATTCATAAATCTAAAAAGTTATTAATTTTTTTGCTCGTTCTTGTATGAATTGACCAATCATATGTGCACGATCCATACCGAACTCCGGTTCTACCAGTTGATTGTATCTATGTTCTACAATCTCCATACAGTGATTCATAATGCCATCCCAATCTACTTTCACAGCAGAGGACACATGTTGCAATTCCAGCGTATGAGTCTTGTTGAAGGCTACGGACACATCAGTATTACGGTTTCGCATAACAGATGCCGCTTTATACCCCAAGGAGTTTCCGTTATCAAAAACAGGAGCAAGCCCGATGAATTCTAGGCTTTCACTATTACGAAGAGCCCCAAAATTGCCCCAATGACGATCTTCATTAGCAATGAGCGCATCAAGCACAATCATTTGCTCTAACTGACTCGTCACATCAGTAAGACCAAATGAATGCAACTGATTCACGTAATGCTCGTACTCACTCACATCATTTGGTTTTGTGTTAGTCGTCAATTGCCATGCAGGAATGTATTCTACATTACGATTCGTAAAACAGTTGCAGACCGATACATTCTCAGCTTCATCCGACATATAATCCAAATAATACGTTATATAAGGCACATCAAAATATGCTAATATATCGCTAACAACGGCCTCATTAAATGGTTCCTGTTTAAAGGTCAATTCTCCCGCTTTTGAAAGTAAAATCTCATCCCCACGGTGCAACCAAATCTGACGTAATGTCCCATTATTCGATGTATTCGGCGTCCGACGCCACGGATCATATTGATGTAATGTATCAATAGCGCCTATTAACACTTGATCATCGGGAATTGGATTATCATAAAAATTCACATCAGACCAAGTCGCAGAACTATCGCAAGGTTTAACCCAATAATGGTCAGAAATACTCACCATATATGATCACATGGACAATTCAAACGCATCTTTTGCCTTATACAAGGCCTTAATAACATCATAATTAGAACGACTTTGCGGAATAAATCGATGGTCAATAAATTCATTTAAAGCATGCTCCCTGTTATGAGGTTGCACAAGCATATTAACAGGTACATGAGCCGCATTCAATACATCAATAATACGAGCCCAATTTCTATCATCGAAAATAGCAAACTGTAAGACAGGTACATCCCTATGCATTAACAGAAATTGCATGATATTCCCTCCCTTTACTAGCAGCCAATATTTCCATCATTGTATCACATAACAAAAACACCAGAAAAGCACTCTGATAACGAATGTAGTTTAAACGCCAATAAAAATATATCCTTCGAGAAGCGACTACTCTCCTCCCCTAGTGCTATAATCCCACAGATTGACTGAAATACAGAAAAATATCCCCTTTAGAAGGCGACTTTTGGCCTTCCCCACGAAAGGTTCTATAATAGAGAGCGTAGTTTTGGGACTAATAAAAATATCCCCTTCGAGAAGCGACTTTGGCTAGACCGCTAGGTCGTTAAAGCCGGTGGAGCTTATCGGAGGGGATATTTTTTATATTGTGTTAAAATAAGTTGCTATTATAGAGATTCAACAATCTCTGCGCAACGTTGGCAAAGTGTAGGATGTTCGCTATCTTGACCTACTGTACCGCGGTGGATCCAGCAGCGTTCACATTTTTCAAGTTCAGATGGAGCAACTACTGTCGCTACGCCTGTTTCTTCGTCTTTTACAGCCTCTGCTGGTGCAGCACCGTTTACAATGTGAGCTTCAGATACAATAACGAATGCAGCTAAGTCTTCTTCACCAAGTGCATTTAATGCGTCGAATGCAGCTCCTTCAGCATACACTGTAACGGATGCATCTAGTGGGTGTCCGATTGTTTTGTTTTGACGAGCAAGTTCCAATGCTTTTTGTACGGATGTACGCAAGTCTAACAATTGATTCCATTTATCAGCCAATTCTTGGTTGAAGTGTTCAGGATGACCTTGTGGCCAATCTTGAAGCATAACAGACTCAGGCATGCCGTCTTCTTTAGGCATGTATTTCCAAACTTCTTCTGCTGTGAAAGAAAGTACAGGAGATACCATAGCTACCAATGTTTTCAAGATTTCATACATTACTGTTTGAGCAGAACGACGAGCTACGTTATTTTGGGTTTCAGCATACATAGTAACTTTCATTACATCAAGATAGATAGAACTTAAGTCTACTGTGCAGAAGTTATGAATTGCATGGTATAACATGTGGAATTCATAGTTTTCGTACGCATCAGTAACCTTTTGACGTACTTCTTCTAAGCGCAACAAAGCCCATTTATCGAATTCGGACATATCTGCGTAAGCCACTTTATCAGTATTTGGATTGAAGTCATCCAAGTTACCAAGCAAGAAGCGGAATGTATTACGGATCTTACGATATACTTCGGACAATTGTTTTACGATGTCTTTGGACAAACGTACGTCTGCTTGGTAATCCGCAGAGGATACCCACAAACGCATAACGTCAGCGCCGTATACGTCGATAATGTCGCTAGGTGCTACTGTATTACCGACAGATTTAGACATTTTGCGACCTTCACCGTCCACAACGAAGCCGTGAGTCAATACGGAGTTGTAAGGTGCCTTACCTGTTGTTGCTACTGCAGTTAACAAGGAAGAGTTGAACCAGCCACGATGTTGGTCAGAACCTTCAAGGTACATAGCACATGGTACTTCAAGATCGTTAACTTCAAGTACACCAGCCCAAGAGGAACCAGAGTCAAACCATACGTCCATGATATCTGTTTCTTTTTTGAACTCATCATGACCGCAATGAGGACATTTGAAGCCTTCTGGTAACAATTCTTTAGCACTGTGAGCCCACCATGCGTCGGAACCTTCTGCAGCTACTTTTTCAAGCAATGCAGACATAGTGTCGTCATTGATGATGTGCTCGCCACAGCTTTCACAATAGTAAATAGGAATTGGCACGCCCCAAATACGTTGACGAGAAATTACCCAGTCACCGCGGTCACGAACCATGTTAAAGATGCGGTCATGGCCCCATTTAGGAATCCATTGTACTTGGTTATCGATAGCATCAAGCGCTTGTTGACGGTACCCATCTACAGAGGAGAACCATTGTTCTGTAGCGCGGTAGATAACAGGGTTTTTACAACGCCAGCAGTGCGCGTATTGGTGGCGCAAGCTAGATTTGCTAAGCAATGCATTATTGTGCGCCAAAATTTTAATTACAGGCACCTCTGCATCGTGAATTTCTACGCCAGCCAATGGGAACTCAGTATCGCCATAACGATTGTCGTCTACTTGTTTAGTGTAGTTACCAGTTTCGTTAACAAGGGATACGATAGGAAGCTCAGCTTTGCCTTCTTTATTGTAACGTTGAACGATGTTAAAGTCGTCTTCACCGTGTGCAGGCGCTGTATGTACACAACCAGTACCAGCATCAAGTGTTACGTGATCGCCAAGCAATACTGTGGAATTACGTTCTACAAATGGATGTTTGAAATCAGCCAATTCTAAGTCTGCACCGGAGAAACGATTTACGATTTCGTATTCTTCAATGCCGATATCTTTCATAGCTGCTTCAACAAGTTCAGTCGCCATCAAGTAGTATTCTTCGCCTACTTTTACCCAGCCATATTCAAGCTCAGGGTTAACGGAGATTGCTACGTTGGCAGGCATTGTCCAAGGAGTAGTTGTCCAGATAACAGCAAATGCTTGTTTTGGATCTACGCCAGCTGGCAATGTTACCTTTTTCTCAGATACGTAAGGGAATTTTACGTAGATGGAGAAAGATTTTTTCTCAGCGTATTCGATTTCTGCCTCTGCCAATGCAGTTTCGCAGTGAGTACACCAGTATACAGTTTTAAGGCCTTTATAGATATGACCGCGTTTTGCCATTTCGCCGAAGATACCAAGTTGTTTTACTTCGAACTCAGGGCGCAATGTCAAATAAGGACGCTCCCACTCACCTAATACACCAAAGCGAATGAAATCTTGTTTTTGGTTTTCTACGCATTCTAATGCATATTCCTTACATTTATTGCGCAAATCAAGAGGCGCCATTTCATGACGGTTAAGACCAGTATTTTTAATAACCGCATGCTCGATTGGCAAACCGTGCGTATCCCAACCAGGGATATAGCGAGTATAATGACCAGTCATTGTTTTGTATTTCATGATGATGTCCTTCAACGTTTTGTTGAGGGCATGACCGATGTGCAATTTACCATTTGCGTATGGAGGGCCATCATGCAAGATGAAAGGTTTTGCGTCTTTTCGCAATTCCAAACGTTTTTCGTAAATTTTGTTATCTTCCCAGAATTTTAAGATTTCTGGTTCGCGCTTAGGCAAATTGCCGCGCATTGGGAATTCTGTTTCAGGCAAATGTAACGTCTTACCGTAATCCATGATATGCTCCTTTTACATAAAAAAATCGCCCGTCCCCGAAGGGACGGACGTAATATCCGTGGTACCACCCTACTGACCTTCTGTGAAAGCTAGCGCCACCACATATTCTGCAATCGTCACACCATGCACCTGCATGATGGTAACTTATAGGACGCAACTCATCACATAACTATGAAAGCCACTTAAACATATAACGGTGTTCACCGGCAGGGTTCCTGCTTGCTCCAAAGTGATCCGCACCTCTCTAGATTTCCAAACCTTTCAGCCCATGAGTTTGATCTCTACTAAATCCGTCTGAGACGTACCGTCTTTTTCAACGCAATATTCATATAATAGATAATTATAGGGCTCATGAGGGCATATTGTCAAATATATTCTACGTAAAATTTATATCATTTTTAACATATACCATTTCACATTATAATTTTTCAGGCACATATGGATTCTGCACAGAGTCTAATAATTTAAAATTCATCGGTCTACTTACCAGTTCATTATATTGCTCAACAACGGCATCCTCTGTTGCAATACGAGGGTCGGCAATAAAATCCGCAATAGCTTTATCTAGATTTTTCTGTTGATCTAGACGATTCTGCGCCTCGGCAGCAGTAATCTTGGCCCCAATTTCACTGGCTGCTTCTTTCTGTTCCTTCAACCACTGGAAATCACTATCCGATTTACGCTCCACAATATGATCTACTATATCACTATAAATAAGCATCATTTCCACCATATCGGCACCATTAATTTGTCCATTGTTGCGCATCACCTTAACAAGACGTTTACCCTCCTGCTTATGATAGGTATTAACAATTGTGTCTACCGCATCATATTTCGGCCTAAATGCATCTATTAATGTTGAAAGTTTCTCCAATTGCGTCTGGGCAAATGCATAATTATCTGATTCATAGCGCTTTTCTTTATAATAAGTGTCTAGCTCTTTTACAGCCACCACAACTTCGTGCAACACCGGTAATAAAGCATCTGTAGCCGCTTCCAAGTCACTATGTGAATGCCCTGCTTCCCGTGCAGCAATGAGTTCTTGCTCAAGGCGTTCGTAATCTCGCACCTTAAACTCAGCTAACGGTACATTTTGCCGTGCTTGCTGCACCGTTTCTACATGTTGATGACTATATTTCACACTATCAAAATTAAACTCATTCGTAGCAGCCAAATAAAATCTAAAAACACGCCAGATTTCCTTCTCACTATCGTTTTGAGTGGCTTTCACCTGACTATTATTCTTTAAATTATCCATATTGAATTCACAGCCACTTACACTGCCTACACTCGCCATGATGCACATAACTAAACCTATGCGACTCCACCAGTTCTGACCTATCATCTATCTCTCCTAAATGCTCTACATTCCCATAAATTAATATTACAGATATTGTATAAAATTAATACATCCAATTCAAGTTGAGGAAATAGCTAGACATACAGAAGAATGAAACTACTTCGGAACAGTATGATAAATACGCAAAAAACTTCGAATAATCGCATTGGTGTATCAATTAATCATAACAGTGATATTTCTCTTGTTTTCACAAACATTAGTTCTATAATATAAATATAAGAAAACCCCATACACAGTATGGGGTCAACTGAGACAACCGAGAGACGAACATTCCGCTCTTTAATGTCTCTAGGACGTTATCTTTAAACAAAGTATATCAACAACATGTACCTATGTCAACGTAAAGGAGAGAGAGTATGAACACAACAGGTATAACAAAAGAAAAACTTCTAATCGTAACAATACCAAATACATTAACATTTAAACACAAGGGGATTATCGACTTTGATTATATTCTTAAATTATTTAGGTGGGATTACGAAGGTAACTCAGTAACAATTGATGCAAGACAATGTAAAATGGCGGATTATCAGTCTTTAATTCTACTAATTCAATATATATGGTATCTAAAAAGAAACCATGTATATGTAAATTTGAGATATACAAAAAATACTCAATTTTATAATATGTGGAAAAATATTGATGGCAAGGGTTGTTTTAACGTTCTAGACAACACACAAGACAATTTTCATTACGTCTACAACAAGCCCATATTCGCCATCAAATACAAAGATCATAATATTACGAAAATGCTAAATACGATTCGTGATTACGCCTTAGATTTACCTACAGATTTAATTAGAGGATATGAGGATGCAGTTCGTTATATCATATCCGAACTAACATATAATACATTAGAACACGGTTTTAATCCTCAGATTCCATCATTATTACAATTTAACTGGTATCGAGATAAAAACCAATTATCATTTATTCTTGCTGATCTTGGTGTAGGTATTAAAACACATTTAGAGCAAACCTATGCACCTTTCACAAACAATACAGATGCCATCGCTATGGCACTAGAGCCTGAAATTTCTGGTACATTTGGCGTCAACGTAGGACCTTATAAACAGCAAAACAATGCAGGCATGGGCCTTTACTTATCTAGTAATCTTGGCAAAACATTAGAAGCAGATATGTACATCGTATCAGGCGATGGTGTCGCACATATTTCTCCACTAGATGTAACCTACACAACACTAGAAAACGCTTGGCCTGGCACATTTATATACATGACCATTGGTTTTGATAGATTAAAAACATATGATCTTCATAAACACCTAGAGGATTTCAGAAAACACGCTACGGAAACTGTAGCTAAACGAAATAACATCGTCCGTGCTCCAGAATTGTACATTGATATGTATAACTATTGCGGAGAACGGTGTGAAGTCAAATTAGAAGCTATTAATCTTAGAAAACGAAAAATCATTCCAGCCATAAAAAAAGGAGAAACCGTAATCCTCGATTTCTCTCAAGCTATAACAGCTACACACAGCTTCTTAACCGCTTTATTGGCAGATCCAATTAAAATTCTAGGTCTCAAATCATATAAACAAATCAAGATTATAGGGGCTAATGAAACCATTCGAACAATTATAGATTTTGTGTTTGATACATATACTAACTAGAAGCTACTACATAACAAAACACCCCGTATACCATTTATCACGGCATACGGGGTGTTTTATTTCAAAGTTAAATACTAATTATGATCACGTTCCATATCAGGGAATCCAAAAGAGTCAAAGTCGTACCAGACTATCTTCCATTCATCATCTGATATTCTTTTCATTTCCAGAGATAGACTTTTCAGATTATTATCAGTCATATCTTGTCCAATTACTACCATACTAACTTGTTCTGGGCTCATCATATGAGATTCTACAGAAACGAGTTTAAAACGATTAGTCTCACGTAACATGACAATATGATCTATAAATCTAGTATTAGAAGCAGAACCATGTTTTATACTCTCCGTATCCCCACTAGTAAAAATTGTATGTATATCATTAGAAAAAATTCGTTTCGCCATAGCAAATCTATGTTCTCCCAGATTAAGCATTTTACCGTCATAGGGAAATAGTATCTTTTTTTCTTTTTCTTCAGCGACCAGTTTCTCATAAAAGGCGATTGTCTTATCATAACGTCTATGACCTATAGCCTCAATATCAACCATCTTTTTAAAAGTTTCTTCATCACCATTTTGGATAGCATCGTATATCAATTTCAATGAATATTCTGGCGTAGATTTATAAGTCATCTTATGATAGAGTCCATATCCAGCGCACACAAGTATTCCAATCACTATTACAATACTCAGTGTACATTTTACAACACCAAAGTGTTTAAACTTCATTAACATTTCATCATTCCTTTCAACTACATGTATTGCCTACGTTTATCTAATTAATGTACAATATATCACAACTAGCATTTTATAGATAGTTTAAATTTTGTAGTTTGAAAGTGAGGAGTATTATGAGACGATTAGGACTTATGATTCTTAGTTTATGTATGTTAGTGTTATCTGGTTGTGCCACTATCAATTCAGACATCATGATTAACAGTGATGGTAGCGGCACTTGGGATGCAACTGTTAACTCCCAATCAGGTCCATTAGAGAAGAAAGTTATTACCGATGCATTAACTAAAAACAATGTACAAAAATATACATTAAAAGCACCTAATGCCGAGGGAAAAATGGAAACTGTTGCAGATGCAGATGTTGGATCTAAGCCAGTATGGAAAATTGAAACAAAATTTGATAACGCTACTGAGCTCGAACAAATGCGTGATGCCGTTACAACACAATTGAAAGGCAAATCTAAAGAACCGGCATTACAAAAAACAGATGATGGCTCCTATATCGTCGATCTAGGTCGCTCTGCAGGTCAAACTAAGATTACTGTAGAAGGTACAATTGTACCTGAAAGCGTACAAAATGGTTCTATCAAAGATAATACAGTAACATTCCCAGAGGATAGCAATATTCACTTTACGTTCAAACCAGGTCACAGCTGGTTGTTCTACGGTGCAATCGTCATCGGTATTGCTATTGTAGGCGGTGTTGGTTACATGTTCTACTTACGTCGTAAATATTATGGCGACGCAGCATAAGGAGTCTAGTATGAAACAAAACATTCTGATTGGGTTACTGCTGGCTTTCACGATGATGCTCATCACAGCATGTGGTAGTACTGGTAATAATGCTAGCAAGTTTGAAGGTACTTGGATTGCTTATGATAAAAATAAAGGTGTCTCTGAGTTAAAAGTTGAAAGCTTAAATAAACAAGCTATTGTTTCTTTAACCAACTATAACTATAAAGCTTTGATGGATTCCTCCTCAAGCGGAATTTTCGATGCACAAATGCTTCGAAAAACTGGAGAAACAGCAACTGTTCACGCTGACTATCTTTTACAGAGAAAGAATGGAGCTATATACAATGTAGTTGGCAATGTGTCCAATAATCGTATAATGCTAAATACAGACAATATAAATATGTCTATTTTATACAATGAAAAAGATGATACATTAATTATCGAAGATATTGTATTCCATAAGCAATCTGACGATAATTCGGTAAAAACATATTTACCAAAAATGCAGGATGCTATAAAAAATAGTAACATCGAAAAAAACAAAGAATATATGAAAGATTCATTTCAAAAACCAACAATTCAATTTGATTTCACTTATGATGATTCTATTTTAGATGGTGCACACTAAGGAGGTTTACGATGAAAAATATATTAAAACTCAGCCTACTTATGATTGCACTTGTCGCGTTAGTAATTACATCCGGCTGTAGTAAAAATAACTTTGAAGGCACTTGGATTGGTTACGATGGTGATAAGACCATGTACCGATTAACCGTCCAAGAAAATGGTGACTCTTATCTCGTCACGGAAGATGCTTACACCTATGAACCAGAGAAAGGCTACCCTATGCCAACTAGTTATTTCCTATCCATTATCCTTAATGAAGCAAAACCTAAAGATGTTACATTTGATATAAATTTTGTACTTACTAAACAAAAGTCAGACTTATCTAGTGCTACAGCTCAACTCAACAAGGATAAAGATCAATTGATTGTAGGTAAAGGTCTTGGTAACATTTATTTCATTGAAAAAGATAATTCTTTGTTATTCAACGGTATCCGCTTTAAAAAGGAAACCTCTCAAGACGTTACTGATACTATTTTAAAACAACTACAATTTGCAATGAATCAAGAGTTAAAAATAGAATACCACCAATACGGAAAACGTGGTCTCAGTAAATCAACAGACCATGTTACCTTAGGTAAAATTACTTTTGACGATAGTGCTTTAACAACAACTAAATAAAAACAGGTGTACCAACACGTTCATTTGTGTTGGTACACCTGTTTTAATGTCTTGCCATATAAGCAATTATTATGCTAATAAAGCTTTTACAAGTTCTTCAGCTTTATCTAAATCAGAGGCTTCTGGATTCCAGTTACATTTAATTTCTGGTTCTACTACAGCAAAACCATATTTAGTTAAGTCTTCGCGTAGTACTTTCGTGGATTCACCAGACCAGCCATAGGTTCCAAATACAGCAGCTTTTTTATTTTTAAACTTCAACTCACGTAAGAAGTCGAGCCACCCAGCTACAGCAGATAACACGCTATTGCCTACGGTTGGAGAGCCTACAGCGATAGCTTTAGATTTGAAGACCTCTGTCATGATGTCATTTTTATTAGTTTTGCTGATATTAAAGATTTTAACCCGTGTATCTGGAGATTGTTTTGCAATCTCTTCAGCAATCTTATGAGCCAATTTCTTTGTACCATCCCACATTGTATCGTATACAACTGTGATTTGATCTTCTTGATAGGCTTGAGACCATTCGTAGTATTTTTCTACGATTTGCATTGGATTTTCACGCCAAATAGCACCATGGCTAGTAGCGATGATATCAATTGGCAAGTTGAGCTTTTGAATCTCTTCAACTTTAGCTTTTACCAATGGAGAGAATGGGTTCAAAATATTAGCGTAATATTTCATCGCCTCTTCCCATAGGCAGCATTGATCTGCCTTATCTGCCCATAGCTCTTCTACTGCAAAATGTTGACCAAAGGCGTCGTTGGAGAACAAAATATTGTCACCAGTCATATAAGTCGCCATAGAATCAGGCCAGTGCAGCATACGCATTTCTACGAATACTAAAGATTTACCATTACCAATATCTACGGAATCACCTGTTTTAACTGTTTTAAAATTCCATTCTGGATGATGATACTGACCAACCAAGGATTTAACGGCATTTTCTGTACAGTAAATCGGCGTATTAGGGATTTTTTCCATTAACGCCGGCAAGGAACCGCTGTGATCTACTTCGCCGTGGTTACATACGATGAAATCAATCTTTTTCAAATCAATTTCAGACTCCAAATTATCGATAAACTCGGAGGAATGAGGCTTCCACACAGTATCGATGAGGACAGTCTTCTCCTCTTCAATCAAGTACGCATTTTGGCTTGAACCATTGTTAATACTGTAATCAGAACCGTGGAACTCTTGTAATTCCCAGTCGATTTTACCAACCCAAGATACGTTATTCTTAATGTGTTTTCTCATAATAACCTCCAATTCTGTGAAAGTTGAGGAACTTACCTCATTCCTATATCGTTTTATATAAAACAAAGAATATAAGTAACTTTCACCATTACAACCAAATCTATGGCCCAAATGTTACATCAAATGAGGTAACACCAATCGGTCATTAACTATACTTTCATTATATCGAAATCACAAGAAACCGTCTGTATCTGCAGATACGGATTTAGCATTATGCAACTTTAGTATTATTCAAGTATTGCGTCCTTACATTCTGCATCATTCTACATGTGTATTCGGTTTCAAGCCAGGAATCGCTTTATAGATATATAAAGAAATATAACCATCAACAATGCTATGGATTATAGTACCGCCACCAACAAGAACGAATACAACGTAGATGAGATCAATATTAGGCATCGTAGTTGTAGTGTAGAACAAGAGGCATGCTAGTACTTCGCCAATGGCGTGAACGATAGCACAGACAAGGTTGAAAGCAGCGAAGGATAAAGCCCCCGTTAACACAGTTGGATGGTGTTTAATGTAGTATGCCCCCATCAAAGCAAAGATGATATGAGAGGCAGCGCGCATAACGATAACAAGAGGGAACCCTGCCACAAAGAAACCTAGTGTAGAACCTATTACAACACAAGCCGCCATCTTACGAGACAAGAACATCGCCAGGAATATAGGCACGTGACTGGCCAGTGTATACGATGCCGGCGGTATGACGACTTTCAACGGCATCATAATAGGAATCATAATGGCTAATGCCATCAATAACGCAGTAATGGTTAAGTTTCGATACATGGAAGAATTCATAAAGCCCTCCTTATTAGCTCTTCTCTCATCTAACAATATGATTATAGTAATTATGATATAAGACCAATCTAATTAATGGCTAAGTTAACAGTCTTATAGATTAGTGACCTACGTTCCCCCACAAGTTAAGGATGACAACACCAACCACAATAAGACCTATCCCCAAAATAGTGTACATATTATAGCCCTCACTAAAGATAAAGACAGAAATGAGTGCTGTCACCACGAGGCCTACGCCAGACCAGGTAGCATAGGTAACACTGAGTGGAATATATTTCAGTACATGCGTCAATGTATAGAAAGATCCTACATAGCCAAGCACACAAGCAACGGTCTGTAACGGTCGCGTAAAGCCATCAGAGGCTTTCAACATGGTCGTAGCAAACAGCTCAAGCCCTATAGACAAGGCAAGTAAAAAATAAGATAACATAACTCCTCCCGCAAAAAAGAGAGGGACTAGCCCTCTCTTATATAATAGCATATATAATATTTCTATATTATAAAGCATATGATAAGATTTTGAAATAATTTCGCTCACTTTATGCGCTTTCAAAACCTTGTTCCCTACGATTATAGACGTTCAATAACAGCTTGCGCCATTTCTGTGGTACCTACGCGTTTCAAGCCTTCGCGGTAGATATCGCCTGTGCGGTAACCATCAACGAGCACTTGTTCAACAGCTTTTTCAATAGCATCAGCCACTTGAGGCAAATCAAGAGAGTGACGGCACATCATAGCTGCAGACAAGATTGTACCCAATGGGTTCGCCAAGTTTTGACCCATAATGTCTGGTGCAGAACCGTGGATTGGTTCGTACAATGCTGTGCCAGTACCCATGGATGCAGATGGTAAAAGCCCGATAGAACCAGAAATAACAGCGCCTTCGTCAGACAAGATATCGCCGAACAAGTTTGTTGTAACGATAACGTCGAATTGTGCAGGATTTACAACGAGTTGCATCGCTGTATTATCTACGTAAAAGTAATCTGTTGCGATATCTGGATTTGCTGCCGCTTTCTCTTGAGCGATTTTACGCCACAAACGAGAAGAAGCCAATACATTTGCTTTATCTACGGATACAACCTTTTTATTACGTTTGCGAGCTGTTTCCATAGCAATGTCCATGATGCGCTCTACTTCGTAACGGCTGTAAGTTTCTTTATCCCAAGCAAACTCGTTAGCGCCTTCGCCTTGTGCCTCTTCGCGTTCACCGAAATAAATACCGCCAGTCAATTCACGAACGATAACGAAATCTACATCTTGCACAAGTTCCTTTTTAAGAGGAGAATACTCTTGCAAAGATGGATAGATTTTTACAGGACGCAAGTTACAGAACAAACCAAGCTCCTTGCGAAGACCAAGGATTGCTTTCTCAGGGCGGATAGAAGGATCTACATTATCCCATTTAGGACCGCCTACAGCACCAAGTAATACAGCATCAGCAGCTTTACAAGCCTCAATCGTATCCTCAGTCAAAGGCACGCCGTATGCATCAATAGACGCACCGCCCGCTTTTTTATCAATCCAATTAACCTTTACACCGGCTTTCTCAAAAGCCACATCACACACAGCCTTCGCTGCAGCAATAATCTCAGTACCGATACCATCACCAGGGATCAATACGATATTTTTTTCGCTCATTCTTATTTCCTCATATACTACATTCATCCGAGGCAAGGTGAAGTCCTAAAGCTCCAGCTAGCTTAACGGCCTTCGCCCAAGGGGCTCGGCCTACTAAAGTCGCTTGAGGACTTCACCTTGCCTCTACATCATCAATACATTGCGGAACTCCGCAAGACCGAAAAACACATCCACCCTCAGAACAGAAGATTACAATTTGGCTCAAACCTCACCGACAAATTGCTAAGAGCCGAATGCCCGTTGAAACCGACTTTGGCCCTGCGAAGGCCGCAGGCCGGAGTCAGACCCGGCCGGTGGAGGTTGAGACGGGTGTTTGGCTCGCCTCCGAAGACCGTTAAGCTAGCTGGAGCGTCAGAGCATCACCGAGGCTCGGCTACGTACTTATTTGCGATGTTTCGCAAAGTTCACAAGACCTCCTGCTGCCGCAATGTCTTGAATGAATTGTGGCAATTCAGTGCCTTGGTATTGTTCGTTTTTAGTCAAGTTGTACACGATGCCTTTAGATAAATCTACGCCGATTGCATCGCCAGCATCGATACGATCGACTTGTTCGCCGATTTCAATTACTGGTAACCCGATATTGATAGCATTACGGAAGAAGATACGGGCAAAGGAGTGTGCAATGATAACAGGCACGCCTTTTGCTTTGATAACGCCTGGTGCGTGTTCACGAGAGGAACCACAGCCAAAGTTTTTACCAGCTACCATGATTTCGCCAGCTTTCACATTTGGCGCGAATGTAGTATCAATGTCCTCCATCGCATGTTCAGCTAATTCGTTCCAATCAGCAATCGCCAAGTAACGAGCCGGAATGATTACGTCTGTATCTACATCGTCGCCGTAGCGCCAGATTTTTTTACTTTCAAAATCCATATTAAACCTCCTCAGGGCCTGCAATACGGCCTAATACAGCACTTGCTGCCGCCACGTAAGGGCTTGCCAAATATACTTCAGAATCAACGTGACCCATACGACCACGGAAGTTACGGTTTGTTGTGGAAACTGTGCGTTCCCCTTCAGCCATGATACCCATGTAACCACCTAGGCAAGGACCACATGTTGGCGTGGACACGGCGCAGTCAGCTTGAATGAAGATGTCCAATAAACCATCTTTCATAGCTTGATCGTATACATCTTGGGAACCAGGAATTACGATACAACGAACGAATGGAGCTACTTTGCGACCTTTGAAGATTTCTGCAGCTGCCACCAAGTCTTCGTAACGGCCATTTGTACAGGAACCAATGATAACTTGATCGATTTTAATATCTTTGTCGATCTCGTTGATGTAATGTGTGTTGGATGGCAAATGAGGGAATGCTACCACTGGTTGCAATTTAGACAAATCGATAGTCACAGTTTGAGCATATACAGCATCAGGGTCTGGATTAATTGGTTCTACAGGACGATTTACGCGACCTTTAATGTATTCTTCAGTAATTTCATCATATGGGAATACGCCACATTTACCACCAGCTTCGATAGCCATGTTACAGATTGTAAGGCGGTCAGCCATAGTCATGTGTTGTACGCCTTCACCAGAGAATTCAAGGGCCATGTAACGAGCACCGTCTACGCCGATTTTACCGATTAAATCAAGAATTACGTCTTTACCAGTTACCCATTTGTTAGGTTTGCCGATAAGTTCAACCTTGATTGTTTCAGGCACTTTGAACCAAGTTTTACCTTCTGCCATAGCTACGCCCGCATCAGTGGAGCCTACGCCTGTGGAGAATGCATTTACCGCACCATATGTACAAGTGTGGGAGTCAGCACCAATCATCATTTCCCCAGGACCGATAAGGCCTTTTTCTGGCAAAATAACATGCTCAATACCCATTCTACCGACTTCAAAGTAGTTTGTAATGCCATGTTCGCGTACGAAGTCGCGCATGACTTTCGCTTGTGTAGCAGATTGAATATCTTTATTAGGTGTGAAATGATCAGGCACCAAGTAGATTTTATGACGGTCAAATACAGGTTTGCCGATTTTCAAGAACTCTTTACGCGCTGGTGGGAATGTGATGTCGTTCATCAAAACAGCGTCCAGATGACATTCGATGATTTGGCCCGGTTTTACAACATCAAGACCCGCGTGGCGAGCCATATTCTTTTCAGTAATGGTCATACCCATATTATTCTTCCTCCTGTTGTTCTAGCTCCATAGTTAGGAATACTGAGTTTACTGCATTAATATATGCATTTACACTTGATTTAACGATATCGGTACTAATACCACGACCATGGTACAAGCGACCATTATATTCTACCTTAAGGGTTGCTTCCCCAAGGGCATCTTTACCTGCTGTGATGGCGCGGATTTGGTAATCTTTTAAGCTAATTGGCAAGCCAACCACACGTTCAACCGCTTTAAGAGATGCGTCTACTGGACCATCACCTACGGCAGCATCAGCTTTTTCACCTTCTGGTGTCATGAGACGAACGTCAGCATAGGCGTAGCCTTTTTCACCCAATTTGTAATATTGAGCCACAAGCTCGAATGCTTTTTTGTGATGTAAGTTATCTACTACAAGAGCGACGATGTCATCGTCGTATACTTGTTTTTTACGGTCTGCCAATTCTTTGAATTTAGCGAAGAGGTCGTTGATTTTCTCTTCTGTGAAAGATTGGAAACCAAGTTTTGCCAAATGATCAGCGAAGGCATGACGACCAGAGTGTTTGCCCAATACGAGGTCTGTTTTTTCAGCACCTACGGACTCAGGAGTCATGATTTCATATGTTTCAGGATTGCTCATCATACCATGTTGGTGGATACCAGACTCATGAGCAAAGGCGTTAGAACCTACGATTGGTTTGTTTGGTGGAACTACGACACCTGTCAAACGACTTACTAGTTTAGAAACTTTCGTAAATTGTTTTGTATCGATGTTCACTTGAAGGTCGCCGAAGTAATCATGGCGTGTTTTAAGAGCCATTACTACTTCTTCAATCGCTACGTTACCAGCCCGTTCGCCTAGGCCATTAATTGTGCCTTCTACTTGGCGTGCACCTGCTTTAATAGCGGCTAACGTATTTGCATTAGCAAGACCTAAGTCGTCATGGCAGTGAACAGAGATAATTGCATTTTCAATACCTGGTGTATGTTCTTTAATGTAGCGAATTTTATCACCGAACTCATTAGGGTTCATATAACCTACTGTGTCTGGTACGTTAATAATCGTTGCGCCACCAGCAATTGCAACACCAAATACTTGGCATGCGAAATCTAAATCAGAGCGTGCCGCATCTTCACCAGAGAACTCGATTTCATCAACCTTACCTTTTGCATATGCCAATACGGATTTAACCTTATCTAATACCTCTTGGCGAGTCATTTTTAATTTATATTCCATATGAAGTTCAGAAATAGCAATGAATACATGCAAACGGCTACATTCCGCATCTTTCAATGCATCAATCGCTTTTTGTACGTCCTTTTCATTTGCACGTGCCAACGCACAAATTGTTGCGCCTTTCACTTCGCGTGCAATCGTTTGTACTGCTTCAAAATCCCCAGGGGATGCTGCTGGGAAACCAGCCTCGATTACATCGATGCCGAGGCGTACTAGGCCTTTCGCAATTTCAATTTTTTCAGGAGTTTGTAAAGACACACCTGGTGTTTGTTCCCCATCACGAAGGGTTGTATCGAAGAAATATACGCGATTTTGATCCATAATCTTCACCTTTTCTATACTAATAAAACATAACGCTGTATTATATCTATCCATTGTGAAAGTTTAGTAAAATCCTAACTTAAAGTAAAGTGTAAACCTAGAACTAAAGTGCGTGCTCGCAAGCGACTTTAGTAGGTCGAGGCCCTAGGCCGAAGACCGTTATCGTCCTGAATACATACTCTCAAATACTGGTCGCAGCCGACTTTGGCCCTGCGAAGGCCGTAGGCCGAAGTCAGACCCGGCCGGTGGAGGCTTCGACCAGCATTTGAGAGTATAAAAAAAGCCCCTCAGAACAACTGTCGTTGCTCAAAGGGGCGTTATATTCATAACACGGTACCACCCTAATTGGGACTCATTGCGGGTATAACGGAACCACCGTCGATGACTACTGCTGCATTCGCCACCAAAGCTCACGGGAGAGTGTCAGCGTACAACCTCTATTGCCTCGCACCAACCGGCAACTCTCTGAAAGCAGGATTTGTAAACCTTTATACCCATTCATAGCTTGTTTTTAAGATATAAGGGTATTGTACTGTATTCTATAGACTTATGTCAATTAAAATAAAATGAATATTATGCATCTAGCATTCTTGTTAGTAACTAATCCACTCTAAATTCTCAAAATTATTTAGAATTCGTTTATCCATTTTTACCACTTGATTAGATAGCTCTATTTGACAATTAATAAATGAAATATCTGTATACCATTCCTTTAAACCCGCATACACTTCATTCTCTAAATCAATAATGATGGTTTCAATGGGATCCCAAGTTTTGCATCTTACAGACTCAACCATAACCATACTATTACCTATGAAAGTAACATCCCTACCATAAATCCAAAACGGCAATACTTTCCCCTTTATAGAAATAGAATATATAGCATCTCCATGAGGCGGTTCCGTTTCATATTGCGCTTTTATATTGTACTTTTCCATTATCTCATTGCTAGCATTTTCTATATATGGCAACGTTGAAATCTTATAATTATCTGCGTTCATATAAGCTCCGTTATTTTTAATATAAATCACAACAAAGAGGACTGTATATCGCTATTTGTGTAAAGAGTATTTTGCTATACTATAGGTGTTACCAATTCCTTTCCAAATCAGGTAACGGAAAGGAGGTGCATTTAAATCAACACGCTCTCAACGATTCTTGTAGCTATCATGGCAAATGTAATAAGTTATTATATTTGCAAATGGTTAGATTGGCTACTATCGATTATTGGTAACTAACCTTGGTTTGTCACCACGATTTGACAAAAAAGCCCTTGCTAGGACCGGCATCCTTTGCAAGGGCTTCTTTAGTGCATTTAATCAACACTTTGCTCTATCGATATTCTACCATAAAAAGCAAAATATTGTCACTATGAATAACTTCATTTTCATATATAATACAAAAAATCCCTCGGAGTTGCCGCTCCGGGGGATTTTATAGTTAATTGCACAACTATCAATTGCCTATCTAGAATATACTATACTTAAAGTGTTTTTTCAATATTCTACACTGTTAATCATTTCTCTAGCCCGCTCAACAGAAACTGGTTCATTGAATAAAAACACATGGCTCTGCCCCGCATGTTCCCAAGATGCTAAGTAAACAGCGTCATCTACCATTCGATAGGATATCATCACTCCATTTACAATATCGTTTTTCTGAGGTAAGTAATCCTTATAATCACCTGCGATATTCCCTGTCACTGTAGATACGCGATATTTAATATACTTTGGCATATCGTCTACACGGTCAAAATATGTTCCTTTTAAAAGCTCATGATAGACATACACAACTTGTAATACATCGTGATCCACAATGGATACATGTACAGGACGTAATCCCTCTAAACCACTTGGCAACTGCGCTTTAAAGTTCAGATGTTGCTTAGCCTCATATACAGTATCAAACACCTCTAGCGATTGACCTTTACGAGTGCTTCTATAATCCTCATCAGTCATAGTGCAACTTCCAAGTCTATCTGGACAAGGAAACTCATTTCGATCACCATAAGGCTGATCATAAATAGAATTACCATTAAGACGGAACCGCATCAAATCATCTGCGGACACAACATTAATGGAACCTATAAAAGCTAGCGTAGCTAACGCACATACAACCTTTTTCATGATACAATCTCCTGTAAACAAACTATATTTATTAAGTAAATTATATCACCTAAAAAGCTAATATTCTTATATTCATAAGTATTTTTTGTCCAGGAAAAGATAAGCATTACGCTTGCAATTCGCACTTATTTGATTGCAACTATAAAGCATTTGCATTACAATATAAGTAACAGGAGGTGATACTATGGCTAAAACGGCCTCTATCAGTTTGCGTATCGAGCCAGCTGTAAAAGCACAATTAGAAGCACTATATGCTAGCTTTGGCATATCTGTAACTGATGCAATTAATATTTTTCTCCACACATCACTAATGGAAGGCGGATTTCCATTTCAACCTAAACAACCTCGTTATAATGCAGAAACAGAAGCTGCTATTCAAGAAACGAAAGATATATTGGCAGGAAAAATAAAAGCAAAATCATATGCTAATGTAAAAGAAATGATTGAGGATTTAGGATTGGAGTAATCAGTTATGTTGAGATTAGTGCTTAGCAGTAAGTTCAAAAAGGACCTAAAGCGCTCAAAAAAACGCGGTAAAGATCTCAATAAACTCTATTCAATCATCAATAAATTACAGAATCAAACGCTATTAGATCCTAGTTATAAAGATCATCCATTAACAGGAAACTACGAAGGCTTTAGAGAGTTACATATCGAGCCAGATTGGCTTCTAATTTATGCAATTAAAGATGACATATTAGTATTATCTTTAACTCGTACGGGTAGCCACTCAGATTTATTCTAACTAAGCTTAAGAGGAATGTGAAAGCATTCCTCTTTTCTATTCCCCCAAAAATTTATACCAGTTATCATCACAAATCTATCCTATTTGATAGTATCTATCGCAAATCATTCTACTATTTAAAATTACTGTAAGTGCTATAATGAACTTATAAAAACGAACAGGTGCTCATATGATAGTAAGTGCATCTTTTCAAACTCATATTTACTAGTTATATCAAGGAGATTATCATGATACATACACAATTAACACAACTCGTACAAGCTTTATTAGATGCACCCAATAGCAATCCAACTGTAAAAGAATTTGCTCAGTCTTGGATTGATGCAGAAGGTACTCCTAAGCAAGAAGAACTCACGAAACAACTCGTATCCGTAGCAGAACAAAATATTGCGCTTATCGACGAAACAATCGGCTTTGCAGGCTCTGAACACGCTACACAAATCCTTGGCAAAGAAGGCGCAGCTAACCTATTACAACACGCTAAAGACATCAAAGCTGAAGGCGCAGAATTCTGTGACTGCCCTGCCTGCGAAGCCGCAAAAAATATTATCGATTTGAAAGCAGAAATTGTATAATACTATAAATAGAATACTACCTATTGAGTGGTTATCTACATATTGTAGATAACCACTTTTGTTGTATATAGAAAACCCCCGGATAGTCCGGGGGGGGGGGGTTCTATATACAACAAAAACGGCCCCTCATAAGAGGAGCCGCTTCTTATATAACCCTTACAGTGTCCATGCGAGTGCTTCACCACAGCTCGCATGCCATTCCATCAAGAATAGTTTGTATCAGGCTGTATTATTTCATATGTGATTTTGGTGCAACTGTATTAGCAATGATCGCTTTTGCCATATCGCGATTTACAGGACGTTCAAAGTACATCGCATGGTTTTGACCATCTTTTGTCCAACCAGCGAGGTATACCATTTTTTCGCCACCTTTGAAAGTAACCTTTGTACCGTTTACCTTTTCTGTAGCTGTAACGCGATAATCCTTATAATTACCACTGATATCACCTTTTGTAGTACCTACGCGATAAATGATACGCTTACCTGCCGCTTGGTTCCGCGTTGCATCTTCACCAGCTTGGTAAACATACACTACTTGCAAAACATCTTTATTGATTGTACTTACAGACTCAACATTATAGCCTACAGGTAATACTTTAGGTAGATGAGGCATAATATTCATGTATTTAGCTGCTTCATCAATAGTAGCGAATTTATGAATTGGGCTTGGCATACCAACCATTGGCGCTGTCTGTTCTGCAACTACAGGTTTAGCTGGATCTGGTTTTACATCAAAAGTACCTTGCGCACCAGCAACAGTGTAAGAACCTACACAAGCACACGCAACTGCCATTAATACAAATTTTTTAACCATGAGTATAATCTCCCTTCGGTCAATAAAAAAATTATTAAAAACACATTTATTTTATATGTGATTTTTCCTCAACAATATTACGGATAATAGCTTTTACCACATCTCGTGTAACGGGGCGATAAAAATCTAAAGAATGATTTTGTCCATCTTTCATCCACGATGCAAGATAAACCATTTTGTCACTACCTTTGAAAGTAACCTTCATACCGTCTACACGTTCAGTTTCTATCACCTTATGAATTTTATGGTCACCACTGATGTCACCAGTTAACTTAGATGAACGATATATAATATATGCGCCTCCATCTTGATTATAATATGGCTCCGCACCAGATTTGTAAACATACACAACTTGTAATATATCTTTCTCTAAAGTGATGACAGATTGAATATTAAAGCCTACAGGTAACAACTTTGGCATCTGTGCTGTAATATTCATATACTCCGCCGCTTCTTTAACTGTGGTAAATACATGTACAGGACTCGGCATAATAAAATTTGGTTCCCTAGGTTCAACTGAGATGCCACCAGTCATAGGCACAGAACGCTCCCCAACAGATGAATCGTGAGCACTAGCAATGCTATAGGAACCAATAGCTGCACATGCTAAAGAAGCCACTAGTAATGTCTTTATCTTTGTTGTCATAACAACAATCTCCAAAAACAAGTTTTGTAAAATTATATTTATCAAAATATACTTAATAAATATATCCTAAATGATATAGGATTTCAAGTAATAAATACTGCCTATATCACTTTAACAAGCTTAGTATTTAGCCTATTATTTCTTATGTACCATAAAGCCTGCCGCTTGTTGGTTCGCCATGATGGTTACATCAGAGATTTGCAAGCGTTTAGGTTGGTTTGTTACATATAGTACAACATCGGCCACATCCTCTGGTTGGATTGCATCAATACCAGCGTAGACAGATTTAGCTCGCTCCGCATCACCGTGGAATCGTACTTCACTAAATGGAGTTTCTACGATGCCTGGTTGAATAGTAGTAACCTTAATATCTGTAGCTATGGTATCCATGCGAATGCCATCGGCCAGCATCTTAACAGCCGCCTTTGTTGCACAGTAAACGGCACCGCCTGGGTATGCGTAAATCCCAGCTGTAGAACCCATATTTACGATATGACCTTCATTTTTATCAATCATGAAAGGAAGTACTGCCTTTGTTACATAAAGAAGTCCTAATACATTCGTATTAATCATTGTGACTGCATCTTCTACGGTACTATCTTGGAAAGGATCGAGCCCTTGTGCCAGACCTGCATTATTTACAAGTACATCAATGCCACCAAAAGCCTCGATAGCAGCAGGAACCTTGCTTTCAACATCCTCGCGACTACGCACATCAAGAACTAAAGTCTCAACACGCACACCATGCTCCTTAGATAAACGAGCCTGTACCTCATCCAATAACTCAACCCGACGACCAGAAATCAACACATTATCACCATGCTTTGTATAAGCCTCAGCAATACAAAGACCAATACCAGACGTTGCACCAGTGACAAAAACATTACGAGCCATGAAAGCCTCCTCATCATCAATCCGTTTTATTCTATCAAGTTCATTATACCATTATGAAAACAAAAAAACGCTACCCTACCCCCTATAATCTATAAAAATAGTGTATACATAAGTTGATGCAGGTAATAATTGAGCCCTACTACAGCTAGAAAATAAATAGATATACCTATTCGAAGCCGCCTTGGGCGCTACACCTCCCATTCCGCCCTTCCCCAAATGACATATTGACGCATCTGAAAGGAAATCGTATAGAGATGAAAAAGGATTACCGTTCCGGAAGCGACTTAGGTCACTATGGAGCCTTTCGGGACGGTAATCCTTTGTAATCATTTATATAGTTTTATTTCAGATGCGCCAACATATCATTTAACACTTCCATGCAATCCCCCACGATGCCATAGTTAGCGTGCTGGAAGATTTCCGCCTTCGGATCGTTGTTAATAGCCACGATTGTATCAGCACCAGAGATGCCGCTTACGTGTTGGATAGCACCGGAGATACCAAATGCCAAGTATAGTTTAGGGCTTACGGTTTTACCTGTTTGACCCACTTGGTATGGCAATTCAATCCAGCCTTTTTCAACAAGTGGACGTGTAGCGCCTACGACGCCGCCGATAGCATCGGCGAGTTCGTAGAGTTTATCAAAGTTTTCCTTTGAACCCATACCACGACCGCCAGCTACGATGATATCCGCTTCTTGGATATTATAACCAGACTTGCTGAATGGAATAAAATCTAGTCGTTTGGTGCGAATGTCTTCGGGCTTGAGTTCAAATTGTTCAAGTTGGATACGGCCCCAACTGTCCGCAATGCGCTCAGGTTTCTTAAATACATTAGGACGGACAGAGCCCATTTGTGGACGATGGTTTGGCGAAATAATTTCCGCCAAGATATTGCCACCCAAGGCAGGACGTGTCCATTCAACAAGGCCCTCATTGGTATCTACCGTCAAGATAGTACAGTCCGCAACAACGCCGTTTTGCATACGACCAGACATGCGCGGTGCTAAGTCACGGCCATTGTTAGTGGCACCAATTAAGAGGATATTAGGCTTATGATCTTCAAAGAAGTCTGTTAACACCTTAGTGTAGCCATCCGTTGTATAGTATTTCAAAAGCGGACTTTCAAAAACGTGAACAATATCAGCGCCATGAGCTACAAGTTCCTCCGCCTCAGCTTGAACGTTTTCACCAAGTAGCATAACTTGTACGAGTTGCCCCAGTTCCTTAGCGATGCGGCGAGCTTGACCGATTAATTCGTACGTAACGGGATGCACTACGTCATCGATGGTATCCGCTACTACATAGACATCTCTATATTCATCAAAATTAGTAACGGCCATTATCGGTCACCTCCTTTGGAAACATCAGCACTTTTAGCAGCCTCTGCGGCAAATGTATTTGGTTTTACCTCTTCTACCTTTGCTTCGCTAGGCACTACGCTTTCAACAGATGCAGCACGTTGCACAGAGTCTTTTACATCAACCCCTTCATCCTCTGTAGACTCTACAACAGGTACATCATTAGGCACCAAGAGATGGGCGAATTTTTCAGGCTTGATGTGGTATGCCAATTCAAGCACCTTTTTAGCCCCTTCATCGATGGATGAAAGCATTTCTACCTTGCCACGAAGAGGTGGTTGGTACACCTTGCGCACCCGCGTAGGAGAGCCGTTAAGACCGATACGACTTTCATCAATATGAGGCATATCACGCAATGTAATATGATTAATGGTATAACGTTTTGCATAAATAGAGCTCCAAAGACCTGGTTGACGTGGTTCATTGAGTTCAGCTGTAGCTGTTACAAGCAATGGCAACGGAACCTCTACGATTTCATAGCCATTTTCATGTTGCCGTTTCACAACTGCTTTTTGTGCAGCTTGATCAACGGATAGTTCACAGGCATAGGTAGCTTGTGCCATACCGAGTTCCTCTGCAATTTGAGGGCCTACTTGTGCCGTATCGCCATCGATAGCTTGTTTACCGCAGAAAATGATTTGGAATTGACGGTTCATAGTCCGTTGAATATGACGGATAGCAGACGCAATGGTATAGCTAGTAGCCAATGTATCGGCACCACCGAACGCGCGGTCTGTCACGAGTACTGCATCATCGGCACCGAGGGATAAACACTCACGAAGAGCTGCCTCAGCCTGTGGAGGGCCCATGGATAGAACGGTTATACGACTACCTTCATATTGGTCTTTCACCGCAAGAGCCGCCTCTAACGCATGCATATCGTCAGGGTTTACAATGCTAGGCAAGCCTGTGCGGATGAGATTATTTGTTTCCGGATCCAGCTTAATCTCAGATGTATCTGGAACCTGTTTGATACATACTAATAACTCCATACACTCACCCCTGTCTAAATTCAACGCCCTTAGCGTTACGCGGATATTTCCATGTTTTTACGATTGTTTCGCCACAAAGAACGCGGCATGTACCGCACTCTAAGCAACCAGCAAAATCAAAGGCTAGCTTGCCATCTTCTTGTAATGTATATAGACCTGCGGGACAACCATTAACGAGTTTCATCGCCTCTTCTCGGCTTACGCTTTCACCATCAATAATGATGTGAGGACACGTTTCGTCTACATAGTATTTATTGGCGCCCAAACGCTCTTCTAATTTCATAGGGAACGCACCCCTTTCCAAGCATCACGAATCAATTTGAATAGGCCTACGTCGCTCACGCGGCGCAACAATTTTTTCATCAACGGCACCGCACCATCGCCATTCACGGTGAATACGTCATGCATAATATTGTTTACAAATGCAGGGTACACCTTAAAAATACGAGGATTTATGCCCAAGAATTTCGGTACATGTTTATACAATTTTAAATCATGACGCAACCAAGACGCCTTGATTTGTTTTTCATATAATTTTGGTACACGGTCCATATTTTCATCGCGCAACGCCACATTAACTGCATCCGCCGCGCATATACCGGACTCAATGGCAAGGTCCATGCCACGAATTGTATAACCGAGATTCATACACATACGCGCCGCATCGCCCACGATGATGTAACCATTGCCGCCCAATTTCGGCATCGCTTTATAGCCACCTTCAGGCACGAGATGCGCACTGTGCTCCTTTAATTGACCATTTTTCAAGAGCGGTGCAATTCTAGGATGACTGGTGAAAGCCTCTAGCATTTCGTCTACGGATTTGCCCGCAGAACCGATGTCTTCAAGACCTACAACCATACCTACAGATAGGCTATCTTTATTGGTATAAATAAAGCCACCACCAAGGAGACCATCTGTCATGTCCCCCAAGGTGAGCCACGCCATTCCTTCGTCACCAGATAACATAAGGCGATTTTCGAGGTCCTCTTTTTTAAGTTTATACACCTCTTTTACACCGACTGCCATCGTCTTAGGATCGGTCGGGCCAGTTAAACCAGCCTCTTCTAAGAGCACCGTATTAGCACCTTCTGCGATGATAACAAGCTTAGCATACACCTCATCATCGTGACAACGAACACCGACAACGCGGCGATTCTTGCCTTCACCTTCCGTGATAAGCTCCGTTACCTGTACATTGGAAACGAGCAAAGCCCCTTTTTTCTCAGCCTCTTCAGCGAGCCATTTATCGAATTTAGCACGTAATACTACGTAGGACTCTTCACTTTCTTTCACATCTTGGCAACTATATTCGATGGTCGTCATCTCATTGCCAGCACCGATGGATATACGTTCCTTCGTCACCTTTCTTTCAAGAGGCGCACGGTCCCTAAAATCCGGCACCAATTTCTCTAACGAATGCGTATAAATACGACCACCCATCATATTCTTTGCACCTGGCGCCATACCACGCTCGATGAGCAACACCTTTACACGCTGCTCCGCCAACCGCAACGCCGCTGCAGCACCTGCCGGCCCTGCACCAACGACGATGACATCAAATGTTTCATTTCGATCTATTGCCATATACTCAGCTCCTTTTTATGAAAGCCTAACTTACATAAGTCTATATATTATATATTCACGATACAGATTGAAAATACCTTTTTAACATACCACATGTACATGAAAATTTTATAAGAAAATAAAAAGGGCCTGCGTCCCACGCAGGCCCTTTTCTCTAGCACATAAAGTTTTTGGCAAGACAGTGGGGACTTTCAAAAGCTGACTTTACCCTCACTGTGGATTTCGCCATGCGAAATCTTACGTTCAGGACTAAGTGATGTGTGGGCCCCATGCGTCGCAAGGCTCCTCTGTTGCCTCACACCCTACTTATGGCCCTGCGTAGCCCGTAGGGCGAAGTCAGACCCGGCCGGTGGAGACTTTTTATCACTGCACTCCACCGACCTGTAGAATTAATTTATAAATTTTCCTAGCTTTCACACAAAAATTGGCGTATGATAATATTAAGAAAGTATATATATACGGAGCAAGACACGTATAATACGACCGCATAATGCAAGACCACGGTCAAAGTAAGGCACTCAATATTTAGTATGTACCTAAAAAAGGAGGCCATATGGATCCGCAAAGAATTCTAAAGGCATTATCAAATCCCCATCGGTTAGATATTATATTGTGGTTGAAGCACCCCGAGCAAGAATTCGGTGTTCAAGTACACACTAATACTCTTATCGACTTTTCAAACAGCGTCAGCGTTAAAAGTATTCAAAAGCGCTGTGGTGTATCGCAATCGTCTGTATCCACATTTATGACTATGCTAGAACGTGCAGACCTTGTGGAATCGCGCAAAATTGACCAATACACCTACTATAGACGCAATGAAAAAGTTATCCGCGAGTTTGGCGACTGGTACAATAAAGAAGTATCCATCCAAGCCGATAATATCGACAAATTATTGGAAACAGTAACCTTAGACGATACATCCTATCCATCAATAGAGGATAGTTCTATGCCTGAAGAAGAACAGGCTATTGGTATCGCAACTAAGGGACTCGACCATGAAAACGATAACACCTAAATACCACATCCTACCACTACTTCATAGGACACAAAAAGGAGCTATAATGCCAAAGTTATTCTCAGCATTATAGCTCCTTTTACATTTATTTTTCTGTTCTATCGATTCTCTCCCTTACACGACGAAAAACATCGGTGCCAGAGAATCTAACTTTACTTTCTTTTGCCGCAGAATCAGCCTCATCTAATGCATACTCAATAGAGTCTGTTAATGCAGCATATAGTTCTATATCCATTTTATTTATCGTTGCGCTTCGTATGCTCTAAATAATTTAGATAGCAATACAGGCGCTAGTTTTAAAAGTTCTGGGTTTTCGCAGAATGATACGCGAAGTTGTGTTTTACCAGGGTTATTGTCGCCATTTAAGCCACTATAGAAACCATTTAGCGGAGCCATGAGCAATGTATAGTCATTGCCATCGTCCAAGGTTACGCGGCCATGTTCAGCACACCAAGCAGCGAACTCTACGCCATCAAATCCAGGTTTAGCTACATTGCGTACATCGATAACGAAATAGATGGACGCTTCTGGATTGGAAATGATGAACTCTGGTTCAACATCCTTGAAACCTTGATGAAGTTCAAAGATCATTTGGCGGTAGTAATCACGTTGTTGTTCATACCAATTGTGAAGTTCCGCATGACTTTCATGTGCTAAGGCACCAAAAATATATTGACCTAATGTATTAGCGCTAAGGTTTGCTGTATATTCAGCAACGGATTTTTCATAGCATAATGCATTGTCCGTAATGATAGCACCAATGCGAAGGCCACAAGCATTCCATACCTTAGAAGCCGTTTCAAGGCTAATACGACGACCTTCGATGCCAGGCACATCCTTGTTGGTCAATGTCCAAATACTAGATGTTTCTTTACCTTTTTGATATGCCAATTCACGATATGCTTCGTCGGAAATAATCCATAAATTGTGTTTTACACACAATGTTGCATATTCAATCAAGGTTTCCTTGCTAAATAGCTGACCCGTCGGATTATCATAAGGGATAATCAAGAGTGCACCTGGTTTTGTTTCCATAATGCGTTTTTCCACGGTCTCAATGGATGGTAATTCGAACTCGCCATTTTCATTAAGGCTACGTTCTACAGCCACTGTTTTACGGCCAATACGTTGACCTACAGCATCATAGTTCGTGTAGGACGGATTGAACATCAATAGAGGACGTTCCTCTTCACCTGCACCGCCACAAACGCCAAGCATGATGATTTCCATCGCCATGGACGCACCATCTGTAACGAGTACATTAAGGCCCGTTGTATCAAAGCCTTGACTGCGCAAAATATGCAAAAATGCTTCGCGACATTCATTGGTTCCCGTCGTAGGCACATATGGCACGATGCCTGTACTGAAAGGACTATTAGTACTTCCTAATGTAAATAGTCGGCGCTGCATGGCGGGATGCATAGGACGCATAACATTGCCAATTGAACCATTTACCAAAACAGGTGGGTCCTTTCGTTCCAAAAATTTAATTTGCCCCATGCGGATCCCGGATGGCTTGCGAGCCATCATATACGGGGATAAAACCGGTAGTTCCATACAGAATCCAACTCCTCTTACTAAAAATGATACATATACATGGATATATATAGATACATTCTATTATAGAGCTTTTACTATAGAAAATCTATAGTTTAATCATATTAACTAATAGCCTTATCAATTTTCTTATATTTTATACAATTCTTAGATTGTAACCTCTACACCAAAGCGGAAGTTGCGACCTTGGCCTGGCCACCAATCACCTGCATTACCCCAACGTACGTTAGATTGTTCTGCGTAGTATGTATCAAATAGGTTATTAACGCGACCAAATACAGTCACATTTTCACGCACGCGATAGTTAGCACTAATATCAGTAATCCAATATGTTGTACGAGGGAAGATGTTAGCCGCAGGACCTGGACGGTCGATGACACCGCGAATATCTAAATGAGCATCCCATTTAACATCGTTGTAATCGAGACCTGCATTAACCGCATGTTTAGGTATATAGCCATCACGATTTGCTTTGCGAGTTGGTGTAGCATCAATATGAGTATATGTATAACCGAGTCGGGCAGATACATGTTTCGTTAATTGTTTGCGTACATCTGCATTGATACCATGCGCCTTTTCTGTATCAAAATTATGGTATTCACCTGAGAACGCTGCAGGGTTTGTCATTACCCAACCAATTTTATCTTTTGTGCTGCGACTAAAGAAGCTGAGATTGCTGTTCCAAGTTTTACCGAATTTATGATGAACACCTACGCTCCATTCATGACCAGTTTCAGGTTTCAAATTGCGGTTACCATTTGTGCCATCAAAGAGTTGATATGGTGTAGGAGCCAAGAAGTATTCTTTATACGCTGCATATACATTCGTTTTAGCATTCACATCGTAGCCAACGCTAATGGATGGAGATGTATGTGTACCAAATGCAGAATGATGGTCAACGCGAACACCTGGAATTACAGTCCATTTTGGAGCAACCTTCCACTCATCTTGTACAAAGTAAGATGTGTTCGTAAGTTTTACACCACCCATATTAAGCACCTTATCTTGACGCCAATCAATACCACCAACTATGGTATGATCTTTTGCTTTATACGTCACTTGGTCACCAAACGCACGAGTCTTAATATCTGTCAAATAACCATCATATTTAGTTTTATAATGATTATCTAATACGTACAATTGATGGCTCCAACGTTTATTGATGTTATTATTCCAAACAGCACGGAAGGAATCACTTGCTTCTGTACCGTAACGAATGTGATTTAGGCGCCCCATATGGTCAGAATACATCGCATCACCGCGATAGGTATCATAGAATACCTTCACATCATTTTTGTCATTGATTTTGTTGCCTACCATGAAGGAACCAGTATGGCTGTTGCCATGTTGCGGAATGCGTTTGCCATGACCATCTTTATAGGAACCGATGATATCTTTTTGGTACCCTACACGCCAGTACCAATCCTTTTTGCTACCTTCGTTCAAGAGAGCGTATTGTTCTAAATCATTGCTGCCGCCCATCATGCGAAGCTTAGTTTGAACGCCTTCCTCAGGTTTTGCAGTGATTACGTTCACAACACCACCGATGGCACCAGAACCGTATAATGTAGAACCTGCGCCACGTTGAACTTCTACGCGGTCAATGCTAGACATATCTTTCAAAATTGTCATCGGTGGATTCACGCCAGCCGCGCCCATATTGATACCGTCCACTAAATATAGTACTTGGTCGGAACCATTGATACGAAACGCATTAGAATTCGTGTAACCTACGCCACCACCATACGTATTGATATCTACCCCCGGTACGATACGCATCGCTTCATTCATGTTAGTTGCGTGACGTTCGCGGATATCGTCGCCTGTGACTACACCTACGCTAGCTGGTACTTGTGAAAGCTGTTGTTCACTGCGCGTTGCAGTAACGACAATGGTATGAGAATCTTGTGCATCAGCAGCTAATACACTAGGTGCACTAATTGTGCTACCAAATACAAGAGCTAATCCCACATATAGAGATAAACGTTGTTTCTTTGATACTTTCATAAAAACCTCCACACACATCAAACTATAAATTACATACTATAAATATTTTGTGCCATAGATACCATTGCACGAGTCATGAATTGAGAATAACTCATAACCTGTGAAGAATCTACAAGAAATACACGACGATTGACGATGGCCTTAACACCTTGCAAGGCTGGATCAGAGTAAAGTTGTTCTGCCGTTGCTGGTGTAGTGCCATCTGATGTATAGGCCACAGAAGGAATAAAAATAATATCAGGGTTAGATTTTATTAAATCCTCTCTCGTCCCATTATCAAAAGGGCCTAAACCTATTTGAGCGGCCGCATTGTTTACCTTCAAGTAGTTACACATATCATCGAAGGTAGACCCCTTGCCGCCTGTTAAGCCAAATTGGGAATAAAACGCCACCAAAGGACGTTCACCACTATGCTTATTGGCCAATTCTTCTACAGTTTTCAAATCTGCATCCATGCTGGCTATCATGGATTCATCAGATGCATGTAATAGCCCGGCAATCTCATGAATAGTAGCTTTTGCTTCTTTTACCGTAGTAGGCGTTTTATATACATAAACAGGAATCTGCATATTGCGCATTTCCCCAATCGCATCGGGAGACATCCAATTAGGTACTAATACTAAATCTGGCTGTACAGAGAGCATGGACTCAGCAGATGCTTTCACATGTTTCTCTACCTTAGCCGACGCGTCGGGTACATTATTAGGTAAAGAACCAATAGCCGCCACTCGGCTTGGATCAACCAAGGATAGGACTATATCCTCTGTGCTAGCAGCGACAGGAACGATGCGCTTAGGTTCAGTCGGCACCGTAACAACAGTGCCTGTACCATCCGTCACCTGATGTGTGGCGCCCGTAGTTCCCATCTGTTTAGGACCACAGCCGAACAGCAGAAGTACCATCATTACTATGGTACATATAATAGGTATTCTTTGTTTCATACTAACGACCTTCTATAACACCTTCTATGGAAATATATAAGGACTGCAAATCCTCTAGCATCGTTGGAGATGCATCCCAGTAGCCACGTTGAGCGGCTTCTAACAAAATTTCGGCAATGCGCTGCAAGGCCCACGGATTTACATCACGCATCCAGTCTTGCACCGTTGTATCTAAGGCATACTTATTAGCATAACCTTCATAGACCCAGTCGGGCACTATATCGCTCGTCGCATCCCAGCCAAAGCTATGGGATACCACATTGGACATATCCGATGCACCTTTGTAACCATGATTCATCATGGCTTGAATGAATTTCGGGTTTTGCGTTTCCCCTTGCACAACGCGGCGCAGCTCATCCGACAAGGACCGCATCACAACGCGGCTACGGTCGGTGCTATCCCCCACATAGGCACGAGGCGCACTGCCCTTTGCAGTCCGCACTGCTGCAATGAGGCCACCGTGATAACTATAATAATCGTCTGCACTCAAAATATGAGTTTCTCGATTATCTTCATTTTTAATGGTCACATCCATGGTCGTTAATCGACGCTGGAATAGCCTCATATCCTGAGGAATATCCTTGTGTATGTGAAAGCTACTCCACTTGCTATACACTTGCGCAATATCTTCTACGGACTGCCAGTTTTTGCCTTCTATCAAGGCGCCTACACCGGTACCATAGGCCTGTGGCGGGTCACCGAAAATACGGAGTCGCGCCTTTTTAGTAGCCAACAAAGGATCCTCTCCTTGCTCCACGAGCCAATCTACATCATCGTGAATATGCTTTTTCACATAGTTATCTTCTAGTGGTTCATCTAAGTCTGCCACCAGTTCAACAGCCTTATCAAGCCAACTAATGGCAGTAGGCATCATATCTCGAATAAGGCCACTGATACGCCCCATCACGTCGATACGAGGTCGTTGTAATTCTTCTAAAGGAATCACCTCTAGGCCTGAAATGCGACCATTGGACTGCCATTTAGGGCGAACGCCCAATAAATAAAGAAATTCCCCTAAACACTGGCCGTGGCTTCTAGAGTTGCTACTAGCCCAGAGAATGATGCCTACCGTTTCAGGGTACCGTTGTTCGTTTAAGATATAGTCAGCAATGACTTGGTCTGCTAAGTCTATCCCTAGCTGATAAGCAATCTTTGTGGGTAGTGCCCGTTCATCGAGGCCATAGAAGTTACGCCCCGTAGGCAATACATCAACTTGACCGCTGGAAGGAGCCCCACCAGGGCCGGGTTCAACATATTTTCCCTGCAAGCCCTGCGAAATGGATGTAATCTCATTCTTTGTTTGCTCTAATTTAGGTATATACTCACGCACAATGACTGCGGCCAAAGGCGCTAGCCGTTCTGGTACTGTATAATCTGGTGTATTCACCACATACCTTACAAACGCACGCAGTTCGTTCCAAATTTGATCAATGATGTGACTATAACGAATCCCCTCGTCATTTACGTCCCCTGCATGTTGCTCTATATAGGACCAATCATAACCTAATTCTTCGGCTAAGATTTCAAGACCCGATGCAATATCCCCTTGTGGCGTCCGTACAATGGCGGTAATAAATTCTTCTAGCTCTACACCTTCAGGTCCCTGCCCTAAAATGTGCAAGCCATTTCTCATCTGCATATGCTTTAGGTCGCTTAACTTTTCATGGACAGCTGTAATAAGATCGTCCATCTCCATCGTAGCGCCTTGCTCTTCATCGATGAGATGACACGCCATGGCTTTCTCTCGAATCACGTTCTCTATATCCGATACACTCTCAGGATGCTCTTGCTCAAAATGACTATGCTCATCGAGTAATACTTCTAATTCTTCAAACTCATCGTAGAGCCCGGCCGTCGTCATCGGTGGCGATAAGTGTCCTACTAAACACGCAGAGCTACGCCGCTTAGCCTGTATCCCCTCACCTATGATAGTCGTCCAGTAAGGGTAAATATTAGGCAAACTAGAAATGCCTATTTCAGGATAACAACTAGCACTGAGGCCTGCTCCCTTACCTGGGAGCCATTCTAAGGAACCATGAGTACCTACATGAATGACTGCATCTGCTTCAAAGACGGTTCGTACCCAATGGTAGAAGGCCAAGTACTGATGCGGTGGTGGCAAACAGGGATCGTGGTAAATAGCAGATACATTCTCCCCAAAACCACGAGGTGGTTGCACCGTAATCCATAGATTCCCATTGGAGAAACCAGGGATAATAACCTCATCATCGTAGACGAATACATCTCCAGGCGCCGCGCCCCAAGACTCGATCATAGAATTTTGCGTATCTGCTGGCAGCGTTTCAAAATACGCTTTGTAATCATCACTACTCAAACGCCCTTCTACAGAAGCTAAGAGCTCATCAGTAAGCATAGTCCTGTCATTCGTCATATGAGATGTGACTATATCCATCAACTCTGCACTCGTTTCTGGCACAGTATCTACGGTATAGCCCTCGTCTTGCATGACCTGTAATAGTCGTCGTACCGATTCAGGTGTATCAAGTCCTGCAGCGGACCCAATATTGGAGTTTTTAGGCGGATAGTTATGCAGGATAATAGCTACCTTTCGCTCCGATACTGGAATATGTCGTAATTTAGACCATTTAATGGCCCGCTCTACAATAGCAGCAATGCGTTCTTTTACAGGTAGATACACATAGTGACCACGCTCATCAAAGGTTTGACACGCCACGACGCCCCCCTGAATGACGCCATCGAGCTCAGGTTGTGATATAGATAAATTCACGTCCAAAGGCGTCACGCCTTGCGGGTCTGCAGCCCAGGTTTTCTCATCCATGTATATGGTATAGCCCTGAATGATAGGCACATCCTGTAACTTTAATTCCTCCAAAGTTTGCGCCCCTAAGGACTGATAGGAGAATTTACAAGTATTTATGAGCACATCAAAGGGGAATACATCCTTACCAAAGAGATGATTCATGGACAGCTTCATATTAGGAATGCCTACACGAGGATTCGAGCCATACTGCCCATAAAAGATAATCGGATTGTACTGATGTTTATAAATCTCTTCGAATAAGGCCTGTTGATACTCAATATCCCCCATAATCCATTCGTCGCGATAGAAATACACCGCGATGGACGGCCAATCTGGATTTCCTTCGGCCTCCATGAACTCATCATAGGTTTCGTAGATATTTCCATCGCGGCCCATGATGGCTTGCCACGGAATGTGGTCAGGTTCCTCCCATTCGGAGATTGGTTTTGCACTGAAAGCACCGTTAATAAGGCGCACATAGTTCATGACGCCACTGGTGCGGCGATAGCTTTCAAGAAATCTCCGTTGATTTTCGTCTATATTGCGATAGAGAATATCTGTTTTCTTAGGCTCTACCACATCGATCCAATACTTAGGATGATATGCATACAGCCAACGCTCTAGGCGTTCTAAAAATGGCGAATCTAAGCCAACCCCCATATTCGTTACGAGAACAACATCTGCAGCGCGTAGGCGGCTTTCAAAATCCGCATCCCAAAGGGGCTGTTTTTTCATATTACAGATGTCCACCTCACCCTGTATCAATTCAGGATAGGTGGCAACAGCCTTTTCTATATATTGGATTTGTTTTCCTAAATTAGAAATATACATGAGACGACTCATGATCTACCTCCGCGATACTCGTAAAATATCATCCGCCGTAATAGTATCCATGGCGTAATAACTGCCATTCATTAATTTACATAATTCCTTAGCAAGGCCTAGCTTGATAAAGCCCGTTTCCGTATCGATAACGATACAATCTACAGGCAAGGTTCCAAGAATACGAGCCCATTGTTTAGCCTCTGCTACGGGATCCTCAGAATCCCCCGACGTAGCTCGACCATCGGTGATACATATAATCTGAATGCGTTCTGCCCGATGGGCACGCAACAATCTATCGCACATGGTGTAGGCCATGCGTAAACCGTGAGCTAATGGCGTTTTACCACCTGTAGGCATAGAGGCTAATAGTCGCTCTGCGCGCTCAACGCTACGGGTGAACGGCAATAACACCTCTGCCGATTCCTTGCGAAAGGCAATGAGTCCTACTGAATCACGATGGATATAGGAATCCCTCAAGAGGCTCAAAATAGCGGATTTCGTGGCCTCCATGCGATGCCGTGCCGCCATAGAACCGCTAGCATCCACCACAAAGAGCTGGTATGCGCCAATACGTTTTTCTCGAGCTTTACGGCGATAGTCCTGTGATTTTATCACTATAGATAATCCCTTAGCTTCTTGCTGTT
This sequence comes from Veillonella tobetsuensis, assembly GCF_002959935.1. NCBI lineage: Bacteria > Bacillati > Bacillota > Negativicutes > Veillonellales > Veillonellaceae > Veillonella > Veillonella tobetsuensis. The sequence goes on along the minus strand of NZ_PPDF01000005.1, from coordinate 17,268 downwards.
CTAATGGCAGAGACTGCGTAGATTGTGTTTCTTGTTCCACCTTAACAGCAGCTCGCAACCGTTGGTAGGGTGCTGCCGCTCGCAATGTATCGACTAAGGCTAAGTCCTCAAGAGCATGCTCATCTTGATAGGCTCGAATCATGCGCCCTCGAGTATCCTTTGTTTTAGTCATGAGGCGACGACCAGAACCCTTGCGATACTGGCGGTCTACCGTCTTATAAGACTGTAATTTCCAATGAAACATCTGGTTAGCTATACGGGCAACAGTATCCGGCAAGGATACAGAAGATAGCCCGTTAGATACATCAACATCAGTGCTTCTTGAATCAGAACTATCAGGTTCCTTAGGGTTAGCGTCATTAGTGCCGCTAGTTTCTTCTTGATTAGCGTTGCCGGATACGTCTTGATTAGACGCTCCGTCTTCGGCACTACTTATATCATTATTGGAATTATCTGATTCATTGGGATTGGATTCATCACCATTAGAATCTTCTCCACCCGAATTACTCGAGTTATCTACATCAGAGTCCTCTGCTATTTCAGTATTCTTCTGCAACTGATTTTGGTCGTTTGTACTGCTTCCATTATCCCCTTGTGATGATTGAGATTCTGATGCTTCATCTCGCTTCATACGATGGGGCAAGACATATAAAGCGGCTCGGTCTGCATGGATGGGCTTGCAGTACGAGCTGCCATCAAGAACTGCAAGAGATTTCATAACTTGCAGCAATACGTATTCTGCACCATGGCCTACGGTGCGTGCTTGTAGTGCATAGGATATGGCTAGTGAAAGCATAGCATCCGAAACAGCAATATTCTGAACTCGTTTAATAGCTATGAGAGATAACATATCCTCAGCTGAAATAACATCTATTGAGCTAGTTTCCTCCTCACATAAGGCATCGTCCAAGTCTGATTGACTATCCCCTGCTATAGATGCTTTACCACATTGAATTTCTTCTCGATTTTGTTGCAACACAGCTATACGAGATTCTAGTGTAGGTGCACCCATAGATACATGCACATCGACGAGTTCCCACTCCGCATCATCTAATGTTCTATCTCCATGATTGATAGTCATGATGAGCAGTATTTGACGTCGCTTCGCCTCTACTAATAAGTCATGACGAACCTCAGGTGCCAGAACGTGCCCATCATCGACAACCCAGCATCGAGCGCTAGTGTCATCTAAAAGACCTGCGGACATAATCATCTTGCCCTGCTCTAGGGACGCTTCAAAATCGATAGTCTCTTGTAATTGTGAATTTTCTACATAAATGGGTATCAAACGATAGGGAATATGCCATGCCTCGAGGAACTGGCGAAGGATATAACTTTTACCCACACCAGTACCACCAGAAATAACGAGAGTATGAATCTGATTGTTTACAAGTCCTATTTTGAGGGCCTCTTGTACAGATGTTTCCATAGCTAGCCCTCAAGCACAGCCGTTACCACTGTATCAATGCGGTCTTCATCGTGACCTTGCTCCTCAAATGGCAAACGACGTAAACGGTGTTTCAATGCTAATCGTGCTGCTATCTTAAGGTCGCTCTCTGTGATTTGATGGCGACCGTGAAAGGCTGCGTGTGCACGAGCGGTGTGCATCATCGTAATATCTGGACGATGACCATCAACGCCAACACCAATACTAATGCTTGCAAGTTTCAACAATACCTCATCGGTGGGAATGATACTTGGCAATAATTCACGAGCTTGTAATAAGCGTTCGTGTAATGCTCGTTCCGATTCCGCATAAGACGCTACGAAACATACTGGGTCGTCGCCAAAGGCAAGACGGCGCTTGATAACCTCCATCCGTTGTGCTGGATCATGCTCACCATAGACCATGACGGATAAACCGAAACGATCTAGCAGCTGAGGTCTAAGGTCACCCTCTTCGGGATTCATTGTTCCTACGAGGATAAAGCGAGATGGATGAGAGTGGCTCACCCCTTCACGCTCTACGGTGTTAACCCCCATTGCTGCAACATCCAGTAAAATATCTACAATATGGTCATCTAATAGATTAACCTCATCTACATAGAGAATGTTTTGATGTGCTGCGTGCAAAATGCCTGGCTCAAAAGCTTTCACACCGTCCTGTAGTGCTTTTTCTAAATTGATAGACCCTACAACACGGTCCTCTGTAGCATTAATAGGAAGTTCCACAACGGTCATGGCCGTAGCCCCTGTCTCCATAGGGGGTAATAGGTTCGCCAAAGCGCGGACAGCCGTAGATTTGGCAGTGCCCTTTTCACCTTCAATTAACACACCACCAATGGATGGATTAATAGCATTGAGTAACAGGGCCAACTTCATTTCATCTTGACCAACAATAGCAGTAAATGGATATAACATAAGTCTGACCTCATTCGGAATCGCAATACAAGGATGTAGCCAAAAATAAAATTAGTAATATAAAAATAACTAACTATCTAACCCAAGATACTTATTGCAGGTCTGGATCGATAGACATGTCAGTACTAGCATTAGTCTGTTTATACGCTTTGATATCCGTAGTCCCTTTCGGGAATACAAAGATGCGTTGTTGTTTAAAGTATGGATCATCGTAGACCGCTGCCGATAGATGGAATGCGTTTCGTAGATTCTCTGCAGTCAGCACCTCTCGAGGCGTTCCTACATCTACGATATGACCATCGCTGACCAAGACGAGCTTAGTACAATATTTAGCAGCTAATTCTAAATCATGAACGACAATTAGAATCGTTTTCCCTTCGTCACATAGTCTACGACCTTCGTGGAAGATATCGTCAGCGTACACTAAATCAAGAGCCGCCGTCGGTTCATCTAATAACAAAACCTCTGTTTGTTGTGCCAAGGCCTTTGCCAAGAATACCCGTTGACGCTCGCCGCCACTGAGGAATTGTACAGACCGATTACGCAGATGGTACACGCCCACTTCTTTCATGGCCTTTTCTACGATTGCTTTATCCTCTGGCCCCTCTTGTTGCCACCATTTTAGATACGGATAACGGGCTGTCATCACGATATCGATGGCTTCATAATCAAAGGACACATTAACGGATTGTTGCATGTATGCTACATGATGAGCAATTTCCTTGTCGCTCAAAGAGGCGATGCTTTTACCATCCCATAAAACCTGACCGCCAGAAATAGGATAGAGTCCACGCAAGGTTTTTAACAACGTCGTTTTACCAGAACCATTAGGTCCGATAATGCCGACAAATTCACCGCTATCAATAGAGAAGGACGCATCCTTGAGAATGTGGTTTTCCCCTAATGTGACAGATAAGGATTGAACATCTAGTTTCATTAGGCCCCTCCTTTGCTGCGCAAACGATGTAGTAAATATAAGAAATATGGTGCCCCTAAGAGAGCTGTCATGATACCAACACGAATTTCTATAGGTTGTGCTATAACTCGGCCCAATGTATCACAGAATACGAGAAATAACGCCCCTCCAACAGCTGCCATAGGCAGTAATATGCGATGATCCGGTCCTACCAAGAGACGGACAATGTGAGGAACCACAAGGCCTACAAAGCCAATAGAACCACTGACACATACAGCAGTAGCTGTAACAACGGATGCAAGGAATAAGAATAGCATACGGTACACCATAACAGGTAAGCCCAATGCACGTGCCTCTGTGTCACCGAGAACGAGTACATTAAGATGACGACCGAGCATCATCAAAATAACGCTGCCTGTCACGATAGGCCCTACAGCTAGTGCCACATGATCCCAACGACGGAAATCAAGGCCACCGACCATCCAGAATAGGAATTCACGCAACCGGTATTCGTTAATCATCGTCAAAATGCCCGATGTAAAAGCACCAAGTAACATGCTCACGGCTACACCTGCCAGCAGTAAGGTTGTCGTGTCTAACTTGTTATTGCGCAAGGTCAAAAGAATAGTAATCCCAACAGATACAAAGGCCCCTACAAAGGCAAAGGCGGGCATGTAAAACATGCCGAGAGATGTTACACCCAGTGCAATAGCGATAACGGCACCTAGGGATGCCCCTGCAGATACGCCCATGATACCAGGGTCTGCTAAGGGGTTCGAGAAAACGCCTTGCATAACCGCACCAGCGAGTGCTAAGGCGCCACCTACGAGAAGACCAATGATAAGGCGTGGCATGCGGATAAACCATAGTACCGCCTCTTGTTCAGCCGTAATAGGCTCTGTAAAGTTCACTGGCATACCCATACCATTTAAAATGCTTTGAATGCCCCCGCCAATAGGAATCATAATAGTCCCTACATGTAGTGCCAAGAGGCTTACAACACATAGTAATACCCCAATCAGAGTTATCGCCATGATTCGTTTTTTCTGTTTACTCATGAGAACTCCTTTCTAACTGAGGATACACAGTATGCATAATAGCAAGCATCGCTTCGCCGATATGCTGATTCATAGTATATAAGTACGCAGCCGGTAAAGGCTTAACGCGATGTTCTTTTATAGCTGGCAGATTCTGAAAGGCTGGATTTGCTAAATATCTATCTGCTAACCCCTTATCCATCCCCTTATAGGACGGAATAAAGATAAAATCTGGATTCATAGCTAACACACGTTCCTCCCCAAAGGGTATCCGTGGCGGCAAACCAATCTTATTAGGTGCATTATAAATACTCATGTATTTACACATATCATCAAAGAGACTGCCCGTTCCCGTGTAACCATCCATAGAGGATACAAAAAGAACTGTCTTGCGCTGCTCTAGAGGTATGGATGCGCCTAGACGCTTCATTTCATCTAACTCACGATGTATCTTTTGATCGTAAAACTGCCCCTTTTCCTCTTCTCCTACGATATACGCAACATCCTTTACATTTTTAATAACCCCTTCCACCGTAGAGTCCGATGATACGACAACTGTTGCAATACCCATATGGCGCAAGCCAGAAATAACATCAGCAGATGTATAATCTGGGGCTATAACAAGATCTGGTTTCAAAGCAATTATCTTCTCTAAAGGATAGGAACTCATAACAGGCTTAACCTGCTTAGCCCGTTTCGCTTCTAAAGAGTAATCCTCATAGGTGGACAATTTATTGATACCAACCAAGCGGTCTGGTTCTACAAGACCTAATAAAATCGTATCAAATGCAGAGGACAATGATAAAATGCGCTTTGGATTTTCAGGTACTGCTACACGAACCCCATCGTAACTGTCAACATACCGCGTATGAGGCGTATGGGAACTCTCATTATAGGACACAAGTGGTCCACAACCTGTTATACATACACAAAAGAGTACCATCAAACATATGAGAAACCTGATGTTCTTATTCATGATGATACTCCTTGTATAGTTATAACCGACTGTAAATGATTAGTCTAAATAATTATCCTAATTTAAAGCCAATCTATTACTCTAGAATTTATATGTGTAGCTAACCTTATAGTTAAATGGCTCATCCCAGTATTCCCAATCGCCATTGGAGATAACATTATGACGATTGAGCAAGTTCCGTGCATCGATTCGCAAGGATGAATGTTCATTGAATTGATAGCCTACATAGGCATTCCAAGCCACGAGGTTAGGATTGATGCCGCCATCGCGGTTTTTCAAGCGTTTCGTTACGAAATTAAGGCTTGAACCAGCAGTCCATGTTGGGCTGTTGTAATGAATGCCCCCTGTAAATTGCAACTTAGGATTTGCTTGTTCCCAGTAGGTCTTATCGATTTCCCGTTGTTTAGGATTCATATACGCTGCACCCACAGTTACTTTCAAGCGATCTGTTAATCTACGGCCATATTGCGCCTCAACGCCAACATTTCTAAAACGGCCACCATTAACGCGAATCGTCATTTTACCATTGCTATCTGGTTTCCAAGAGAAGAAATTTTTGAAATCCATATAGAATGCGGCAACCTTCCAACTATCCTTCTTTGTAATATGCTTATAGCCCAATTCATAATTCCAACCTTCTTCAGGCTTTAAATTACGACCGCTAACCGATTGATATTGTCGATTTACAGTTTTAAATGTATCGCTGAGGTTAGGCATGGTGAAAGCCTTACCTACGTTCATATACAGAGATGATTCCTTATTGATTGTATGATTTAACTGGAATTGTGGCGTCAACACTTGTTGATTCTTCACAGGATCCTTGATATCCGTATAACGTAAGCCTAGAACAGTAGTCCATTTTGGATTGATTTGATAGGAATAGCTACCATATAGAGCAAGGCTATGACGATGAGGACTTGCATAGACGGGACCTGATGTAGTGCGGTACGTTTCTCTCTTACCGAGCACACCTGCAATTAAATAGTCCTTTCCACCTCGGAAATCCCATTCGTGTTGCACATCAAAACCATATTGGCGAGCAATATAGTTACTATCATTAGATGTGTAGGATGAAAGATTATGTTTCCGGTTTTTACCCTTCAAATCTCTATCATTATAGAAAAGAGTTGCTGTTGTATTATCATCCTTGAAAATCAAGGATGCATTATTTTTCGTATCATCATAGGCATATGTAGTAGAGTGACGATTGCGGTTTGTTACGTTACTTTCAGTACTCACCTGCGCATAAGCAGATTTACCTTCAAAGCGGCTAAAGTTGAATGTCACCTTGTCGCTCACCTTACCACTCATAAATAGGCCTAAGGAATTACCTTTTTCACGAGCCGTATAATACTCATAGCCACGAGGGCGAACGACTGAGTCTGTACGAACTGGTGTGGAAGGATCTTGTTCACCAAAGAAGCCCCGTTCTACACCAATCAAGAAACGAGGCGTACCATAATTTACGCGATAGGAGTGACTGCCTCTATTACCAACTGCAACGGTAGCAGAACCGCCTTCTTTATTAGGTGTCTTAGTAATAACATTTACAACGCCACTCATTGCATCAGAACCATAGAGAGCAGATGCAGCCCCCTTCAATACTTCAATACGAGCAATAGAGTCCGTCGGAATAGAGCTAAGACCCCCCTTACCATTAAGGTTCATGGGAACGCCATTTACGAGAATCAAAGATCCCCGTTCGAGGCCACGGATATTCACACGGCTATCCATAGCACCATATTCGAGCCCCGATGCACCATAGGAGAAGGACGTAACACCTGGCACCATATTAACCGCATCAAAAGCATTTTTAGCACCACTATTCATAATATCTTGCTCAGTGATGACATCCATCGCTGCTGGCGTATCTAAATCCATAAGCGCCGTACGATTTGCCGTCACATTGATAACATGTGTTTCTGTGTCAGATGATGTAGCAGTTACATCTGCTGCATAAGCATTCACAGTTAAACCCATCAAAGCCATACAGATAAGTAGAGACGTACGTCGTTTCATTTGTTTATTCATAACAAAACCCTCATAACACACACTAATTATTCATAAAAACTACATATTTGTATTATTACACATTTAAAAGGACTACACAAAACCCATACCCCCTATCAGTACTGGATTTTATATAAATCTCTACAAATAAATATTAGAACTTTTGTGTATAACTCAATTCATATGTGAATGGATCACCCCAGTATTCATAATCCCCATTGGTGATAACGTTGTGACGGTCTAACAAATTGCGTGCATCTAGACGAAGTGTTGCATCCTTATTGAAATGATAGCCCACATAAGCGTTCCAAAGGGCAATATTAGGGTTTAAGCCACCATCTCGATTGCGCAACCGTTTTGTAACAAAGCTAAAGGATGTGCCTGCTTCCCACGTTGGGCTTTCATAGCGAATGCCTGTAGTGAATTGCAATTTAGGAGCCGCTTGTTTCCAGTAATTTTCATTCATTTCCTTTTGTCTTGGATTAGAGTAAGATCCGCTCACGTTCCATTTGAGGCGGTCGGACAAACGTCTACCATATTCGGCTTCGATGCCCACGTTGCGGAATTTCCCTCCATTTACTCGCACCAAAGGCCGACCATTTGCATCCGGTTGCCATTGGAAGAAGTTTTTGAAATCCATATAGAACACATCAACCTTCCAATTATCCTTTTTGTTAATCCGCTTGTACCCAATTTCATAGTTCCAACCCTCTTCTGGTTTGAGATTTTTGCTGCTTACCGCTGTATAACGACGGCTAACGCTACGGAATGTATCGCTCAAACTAGGCATTGTAAAAGCTTTCCCTATGTTCACATACATGGAGGATTGTTTATTGATAGAGTGCAACAATTGGAATTGTGGCGTCAACACATGTTGATTCCTAATTGGGTCATCGATTATGGTGTAACGCAAACCTACAATAGATGTCCATTTAGGGTTAATTTCATAAGAATAACTACCATACACAGCATAACTATTGCGTTTAGGATGAACGTACACAGGAACAGCCGTTGCATGATAGATTTCTTGTTTACCTGTAACACCTGCGATTAAATAGTCCTTACCATCTCTAAAATCCCATTCATGCTGTACATCAAAACCATATTGACGTGCGCGATAGCTTGTTTCAGTCGCCTTAGCTTGGGACGTATTGTGCGCCCGGCTCGTACCACGCATCGTACGGTCATTATAGAACAAGGTTCCTGTAGTACCCTTGTCCTTATAAATTAAGGAAGCATTATTGCGGTCATCCTTATAATGATACGTCGTAGAATGTCTTGCTTGATTAACCGGATTTGTTTCCGTACTGATTAGACCAAAGGACGATTTACTTTCAGCACGATTAAAATTCAATGTTACCTTATCTGAAAGCTTACCACTCATAAAGAGCCCCAACGAATTGCCCTTGTTGCGAGTACTATAGTAATCGTAGTGTTTAGTACCTGCATAGTCGTAGCGAATCGGTGTGGATGGATCCTGTGTACCCCAATATTTTCTATCAATACCAATGATAAACTTTTCTGTACCGTATGACACATCAAAACGTTTAGACCCACGATTACCTATAGCAACTGTAGCAGAGCCACCCTCTGTAGATGGAGTCTTGGTAATAACGTTAATAACACCACCTAATGCCTCTGCACCATACAATGTAGAAGCAGCTCCTTTCACTACTTCGATACGTTTTATGGCACTCGTAGGAATAGAGCCGAGTCCACCTTTGCCATTGAGGTTCATAGGCACGCCATTTACAAGAACAAGGGCACCACGGTCAAGGCCTCGAATATTCGTACGGCTATCCATGCCACCAAAATCGGCACCGCCGGCACCATAAGAATTTATTGTTACCCCTGGTACGGTCGCCACCGCATCAAAAACAGTGGTAGCACCAGTATTTTTTAACTCCTCAAGTGTAATTACATTCATCGCTACAGGTGTGTCCAAATCTAGGAGGGCTGTGCGATTAGCGGTTACATTAATCACATTGGACAATTCTTGATTTTGATGAGTTGTTATATCTTCTGCATAACCATTTATACTCATGCTAAGTAAGGCCATCATCGTGGTCACATATACATATTTATTCATATCGCTCATCATCCTATATTTTCTACTAAAAACTATTTTAAATATATAATATACATCTCTATTCAAGTTCGTATCTTATATAAAAAATGTCTGATTTAGGTTCTCCGGTCGTATTTGTAGCACCACCGGACCTAGCCGCCAGTGCCAATGCATCATTATCAAGAAGGCTAGAACCACTACTCCTCTCAATTGCAGCACTTACATAATTACCTTCGCCATCAAAATAAACCCTAATGGTAACTGTCCCTGTAATTCCTCTACGTACAGCTTGTGCTGGCATGACTTTATTGGCATCTAAACTAGCAATATACCCAGAAGCATCAAAGTATCCCGAACCTTCCGTATCACTAGTCCCAGGATTGCCGTCCTGTGTACCAGGGCCGTCATTTGCTTTACCACCATTGCCAACGGGGCCACCACCTGGACCCTTAACATCACCGCTACCAGATATGCCTAACGGGTTATCCGTATTCCCTTTTAGGTTCACACTAGCTGTTTCATTGCCGCCTAAGTAGGGGTTAAGGTCTTTTAAACCCGGTGTCGGTTTCCCCGATAAATCCGGTAATACACTACCCGACTTACCGCCCGCAGCATTTTCTTTATCATCAGAGACAATTTTCTCTTGCTGTTTCTTCTCCTGCTCAGGAGGTTCCGGTTGCACCATGTCAAGATTGATGACCAAATCTTTCTTTGGCGTTTCTGGTGGTTTTATATGACCAAACCAATCGCCTACAACACCCCAGTATGCTAAATTGACCACCAATGCAGCTATAAAAGGAATGCCATATCGTTTACTCACCATATGATCACTTCCGTTCTGTCGCTACGCTGACAAATCGAGCACCACTCATCTTTAGATTATCCAAAATGCTAATAACATCCTTATACGCAATATCTTCAGATGCACGGACGATAAAAGCCTGTTGTGGTTCCTTCGCAACAATAGCTTGAATTTCATTGCCCAAATCATCAGGTTTAATTTCACGTTCATTCAGATACATCTTATGGGTAGCGGTTAAAGAAATAGTAATAGGCTCAATCGTTTTTGCTGTCGATGCAGATGCCTTTGGTAAGTTAAGAGGAATTTGTTCCTCAGTATTCATATACAATGTACTCATCATGAAAAATACGAGCAAGAAAAAAACGATATCTATCATAGGTATAATCATGATGGTAGGTTCTTTTTGTATCCCTACTGAACTACGTTTCATCGTTGACTCCTAATATATAAATCCAAGATAGAACCTAATCGTTGTTCCAATTTTGCAATATCATAGTTAACCTTATCTGTGCACCAGCTGTGGATGGCTAATGCTACGATGGCTACTGAAAGCCCTGTAGCAGTGGCAATCAATGCTTCAGATACACCACCAGTAATAACTGTAGGCGCCCCAATATCGCCACCAACGGCAGCGAAAGAACGAATCATCCCCACTACTGTACCCAATAGGCCAAGTAATGGAGCCATTGTAACCATCATACTAAGCCAGTGTAAGCCGCGTTTTAGTCTTTCATCCATGAAACCAACTACATCGTGAAGACGGTTTTCCAAACCTTCAAAGTTATATACGGAATCTACAATCGGTGTTACAAATTGACTAAGTGCATCATCATTATTCTTAATCGCTTGTTCTAATGCAATCCAATCATTCGCATTACGACCTGCTTCAATGCTAGACGACAATTGTTGAATTTCACTGTCAATGCGACGATACATACGAATTCGCTCAAATAAAATCGTACATGCTGCCAACATAAATAAAACTAGCGGATACATGACTACGCCACCCGCATTAAAAAGATGAATTGCATACTCCATAATAACCTCCATACATTTTAAGATTTACAGTAATAACTTATACGCTAACAAGTGTTACACACCAACAAGTTAGTCATTAATCGATAAATTACGATTAATCTTCAATTAGTTTATTATTCCATAAAGCCATAGCTAGTACAATAAACCTATACCCTGTATGGGTATTCATATTCAATGCATTATATTGTATATATAACGATTTGTTCCATTCTATATAGACATATTTCTATTCAAGAAAAACAATAATTATATTCCAAAAAAATTACATTCATTAACCTTGTGAATATATAAAAAAAGCAGTCTATAGAAATTATCCCTACAGACTGCTTTTCCAGTATTTATCAGTATTATCATAGCTTATTATATATTGTTATGGAGTGCGCCTAAATACATATTTATTCTCTTCATTTTGAGTTATGAATATTTTTTATAGCTTTATGAAACTGAGTATAATTATACTCATCTCCATAAATATAACAAGACTTACAGAGGATGAATCACTCGTCCTCATTACATAATGTAACGCGCGTACCAATGTAACGCTCATATCAATTTAAAGTTCGCACCAATTTAACACTCATATCAATTTAACGTTCGCACCAATTTAACGCTCGTACACCACTTGAGCCATGCTATAGATGCCTCGACCTACATGGTAGGTCTTAGCTAGCATTGATTCATTAGATACGATGGCAATCTTTTTATTCTTTATGGCCTTGAGATTTGCTAGCGCTGGATCATTATAATAGCTTGCATAAACCGCATCTCGATTATAGTCGGGTGCCCGTGTATCCATCGGCACGATAATAACATCAGGATCCGCCTTGATGAGGTCCGCCTTTGTGCCATAGTCAGTTAATCTTACACCCGATTTAATGGCTGCATTGTCTACCACTACATAGGTAAGCATATCGGCAACTAAGGTCTTTGATTTGCCATACAAACCATTTTGGTTATACACAGCAACGGTCTTCTTCGGTTCATCACGACGCGCAAAGCGAAGTGATTCTGTATCGCGAATGTAGTTCATCATTGTACCGATGAGGCTTTCAGCCTTATCTTTTCTACCTAGTAATCGCCCTACATTTCGAGTTTGATCTTCTACATCTTTCACAGTCTCAGGCGCTCTAAGCAAGGCTACCTTGATGCCCTTATCCCGCAAAGGCCGAACTAGTTCTGTCGATCCATTCGCATCTTCAATAATAACAATATCTGGTTTTAATGCAGCAATGGCATTTACATTAGGTGCCACCCGTTGCTTAACAGTATTGGTAACTTGGTACGGCGCCTCTGTGCTAGCCACGACGGAATCACCGGCTAGTTCACTCACCAAATCCGCAGCATTAGGTCCTACTGCAACAATACGCTCCGCCTTATGGTCTAGCATGACGGTCTCACTCGTACCATCCACCATGGAGTAATGCCCTTTTGAGGTCAATAGTCCCCAAATACCACCACTCTTAAAATCCTGCCAAGAATGGTACATACCAAGTGCTGCTATCACTAGGCCCACAATACAAATGGTCAAAAAAATCATTAAACGTCGTAGTTGCACAAGCTCTCCTCCTATGCTTTCAAAATGATATGATATACTCATTGTAATGATGTACTCACGATAAACCATCAACAACGACATATGACTTATATCGTTAATTCGCCGGCACGCTTTGGTATTTTACAAAATTATCATACGACCAATCGCCATATAGCCATTTCGACATTTGCTGCATCCCAAAGTACATCCATGACGAATAGCTCATTATATGCATTTCATGAATAGGATATACATACCCCTTTTTAATGGCCGTCACATTCTGTAACTCGGGATCCTTAATAACCGCATTAAGATCTTCTTTATAGTCAGGCAATTTATCAATATATCGCGTTGGTACAAAAATAACATCTGGGTTGATGCGAATTAAATCAGCTTTTGTCCCCATGTTTTCTTGCATGTTGAAAGTAGGGCTGCTCGCCCGATAATCCCAAACATCAGATAGAACATTAGGATCCTTACCACGCTCTATGATTTTCAAGTTTCCTGCACCATCGATACCATGAATCATTTCAATCATATCCCGAAGTACACCTGAACGATACAAACCATGCGTCGGATTATATAACACAATCACCGGTTTCACATCATTTTTATGAGGCTCCACCTGTTTTTTGACATTCATAACAGAACTATTAATCGAAGATTCTGCACTTGTACTGTTAAATAGCTTAGCCACTTGCTTCGTATTAAGGCTAATATCCTTCAGGCTATCTTTCATGGTGTAAATAAACACGGGAATACCCGCAGCACGCAACGATGCCACTAAGCCTGGCGGCGTTGTGTCCGGTGCCACTACCACATCCGGTTCATAAGATTGTATAGATTCCACTGTAGGCTGCACACGGCCGTTTATAACAGCACTAGAGCTATAAGGAGATCCATCGGTGGCCACAACATAAGGTTCGCCGGCCACACTAACCAAGTCAACAGTCCCTGCCCCCAATGTGACAACACGGCGCACGTAATCAGGTACCACCATCACAGTATGTTGGCTATCCTCTATTTTCCGCTGATTAGCTGAGGCCAACATACGGCCTATCACGCCATGCCTAGGTATGACATCACCTAGTAAATCTGGGGCCATCCCAATAAGTAGGCCGATAGCAAGACAAATTCCAAGCACTACATAAGGTAATAGAACCCATTTTTTAAACATAAGTAGTCTCTCTTCGTATATCACTTACGACTTATACGATTTTCTTAGTAAAAGTACAAATTATTCTTTAGTAAAAATACGAATTATTTTTTACTAGATTTTTTCTTACTTGGTTTTGCTGCTTGTTTCCCTTTCGCTGGGCCTGCGGCTTTCACAAACGAGTTATTTAAATTTGTCGCCACCATAAGCGCCACATCCGCATTCGGTGTGGTCACGATAGATTGACCTGCTACGGTTACAGTAGGCCCTGTGTAAGAAGCACTGCCCGGCTGAATTTGACCATTATGATACAAGCGAGCCAATTTACCAGCCATGAAATAAGCCCGTTCTTCACCTGTATAACGACCGCTATTGGCAGGGCTATAGATATTCACATCATTTACAAACACAGCTCCATTATCGACGTTTACGTGATTACCAGAATAGGTATACATGCGATCGATATTGTCCTTCACACGACTGCTCGTCTTAGGATGATTATTAGGGGTAAATACTTGATTCAAACCTTCACGATACAAATCGCCATATTTGTTGCGAAGAACTGCCATAGAAGCAGCCGCACCGCCTACGTTATACGGGGATTCACTGAGAATTTGAAAACCCAATTCATCCGCTTTTTTCTCTTGGCTCATCGTAAATACTTGGTTCGCCATATAATTGCCAGCAATATTAGATAAAATACCTACATCACCACTACCAGCAAGGCTTACAGCCGTAGATAGACCTACTTGTTTCTTAAGGCCATTAACGATGTCCTTGTGCTCACCATGAGCAATTTCATGGGCCATAACGTATGCTAGTTCATCGTCATCCAAAAGCTCTAAGGCCCCTTGATTGACAGACATAACACGACCGATGGTAGCAAAAGCATTAAACTCGTCACTAGGGTTTGCATACACCACATAAGAACGCTTTACGCTAGGCGTTGCCACCAAGGTTTTCATGATACGTTCAACACGTGCTTGCGCTGCACTATCCTCTAAATAACCCGTTTGAGACTTAGCACGAGCTAAACTTTCAGCCTGCCCTTCCGCAGAATTATCCATTTTATTAACCGCAGTCGATACATACGCAAAGGCTAAAGCGCCACCTGCCAATGTTTCAACGGCCCCTGCAGCCTCCACTGTTGCAGGTACAACAGCAGCTGTCGTTAGTGAAAGCCCCATAACAGCGGCTAACATAGTAGATTTAAATTTCTTATTCATATTGTATCCTCTCATTCTCTCTCAATCGAAGTAGAAGCAATTAATTTTTAGCATTCAATTCTATTGCAACTTTACCTTCTTTTGATACTTTAGAACCATGCGTATAACCAACCACATCAAAGCCAGCCTCTGCACATTGTTGGGCTATGCTTTCATAATTTTCATTCTTACCACGCGTACATGTAGAAAGATGTACCGTAGTAACACCTTTTTTCTTGAAAGACTCAATTTTCTTGGCAAGATCACCACCACTATGCGTGAAACCTACCAACTCAATATCCTCATCTGCATAACGCTCAAAGGAATCCGCTTTATTCATAAATGCTTTTAAGCAACCGCCACAAGAACAGCGCTGCATTGTATCCTCATTCACGAGGACCGCAATTTTTTTAGACATAAAACCTCCTGTCAAAACATTGTACGCAATAATTATACCATAATCAATATAAAACAATGTGTCTCAGGATACATTACTTACAAGAAACACCCTGATGTATACCATTATACATCAGGGTGTTATATTACATAATAGCTTCTTCGCGGCCAAATTTACCGTTTATGTATTCCCCATAAGCGAGGAGAAGCTCTGTTTTATTTGTCATAACATATGGCCCTTGTTTTACCACGGGTTCATTGAGTGGTTCTCCAGCGAGAACGAAGATTTCAAGACCTTCATCACCAGACTCTACCTCAAAGCGCTCTCCATCATTGTTGAAAAGTACAAAGTCTCCAGATTCTATGCTTTCACCATTGGCACTACCTGTACCATTAATCACAAGAAAACCTGTATTCCAAGTCATATTCTCAGAAATAGAGATCCATGAATTAGGTTGAAGTTTCAATTTGTAAATATTCATCGGTGTATGGGATTTAGCAGGGCCTATTATATGTCTGAAAGCACCGGTGTAAACGATGGCATCGATTGTTTCATCAAGAGATTGATACCGCCCCATTGTGGTAGCAGGTATATATTGATATGCAGGTGCATCATTTTTATGACGTTCAGGTAGATTTATCCATAATTGTAAAGCATGGAACAAACGTCCCCGCTTTGCATATTCTTTTTCATGAAATTCTTTGTGCAAAACACCACTAGCTGCAGTCATCCATTGCACATCACCAGAGTGAATAACACCACTATTACCAGCTGCATCTTTATGTTCAATGGAGCCGGAAAAAGAAAATGTTACCGTTTCATAGCCTTTATGGGGATGTGGAGTGTCACCTGTATCAAAAGGACTAGCCTCAAAATAATATGGCTCATTATAGTCGAGTAACAAAAATGGAGACATACGATCAAGCATAGGTGACTCATCGCCATTAGGGAAGTACTGACGTACTCTAAATCCAGTGCCTACCCAATGAATATCAGGAGCTTTAATAATTCTTTCAATTGTTCTTACAGGATTCATTCTATCACCTCTTAATCGAACAGGATTCATAATAGTTGCATTATATATGAATAGTTGCATTATATATGAATAGCTGCTCATATATCTTAATACTATTATATCTATTTTTTTCGATATGTCAAGGGTGGGATATTAGAATAGTAATTTACATAAGTTTCGAGCTACTCAACTAGTTTACGGCTCCATAATACCATTAGTGATATGTGCTGCGAAATTGATTAGCTATAGTTAATTTACATAAATTTAAAGTTACTCAACTAGTTTACGATGCGATACCATAGGTGCTGCGCACCGCGGTATCGGTTAATTACAAGTATTTGAAGAAGCTCAACAGTTGTACGGTTCAGTAACATTGGTGCTTCGCACCGCGTTACTGGATGGATATGATTTGCCTCCTACCACTAGCCGCGGCTTCCTATCACACTCGCCCATGATCGTATTTAAAATAGTCTTTTAATGCACGGATCTAATGGTAGGGCTTCGTCGAACCTGATGCAATGGACGTACGCGTCGCTGCGCTCCTTTACGCCCTATTGCCCTAGGTTTCCCAGATCCCCTGGTCGGATAGGAAGTCGCACATGCAAAAAAAGGCACACCCTTAGGTGTGCCTTTAGCTTAATCAGCGACTTCCTATCCTCCCAGGCCGTCTCCAGCCAAGTACTTTCGGCGTTTATGAGCTTAACTACTGTGTTCGGTTCGAGATGGGAACAGGTGGACCCTCATAGCTATCGC
>NZ_PPDF01000004.1:0-135740 GCF_002959935.1 Veillonella tobetsuensis | reverse complement strand
CTATTTGAATAGCTCATTATTTGTTGTCGTTACATGTATGTAACTTTGAATTATGGTTGGTTTTGACTTTGTCAAAACCCGCACTCTGGCATATGTTCAATCATATTGATTGATTACCTATCATTGTTCAGTTTTCAAAGATCTGTTTGCTAACCACATTCGTATGCTAGCGACTTGATTATAATACCAAGTTCAGAGTATTTCGTCAAGCACTTTTTCAAAACTTTTTGAATTAAATTCATTGGTTTTAATTAGTGCTATCATTCGAAATTACGCTGCGTCCTAACGACTTTTACTAGTATATCATAAACGAAAAATACGTCAACATCTTTTTACTAGTTTTATAAAATTTCATTAATACCTCATATTAGAGCACCGTTTGTAACTTATAGTACATCTTACAACAGTAAACCTATCTTTATAAACAGAGGTTTCATATGCTTCTCCTCCCACAATAACTATTACACCTCAAAATTTGAATAGCCTTTAATGATAAAATGATATAACCCTAAAGCAACCACCATAATAAGTGCCGTAATTTGATATAAATACTGATAACCCAATGCATTAGCTATCATAGCTAAGATAATGGATCCTGCACCTACTGCAATATCAAGTGCTAGAAAATAGGTTGCCGTAGATACACCAGCTCTTTCAATAGGTGCCGATTGAACTGCTAAAGCTTGGAATGCAGGTTGTGCAGCTCCATAACCTAGACCAAGTAATGGGGCGGTACCTATAATGCCAACAGGTGTATCAGCTATTCCAAGTATAGCCAAACCCATTATAAATAAGATAATGCCAGGATAAATAACAAAACGCGATCCATATCGAGCGTATATCTTACCAACTAAAGGTCTGCTTATTATAATCATCAACGCAAATAGTGCAAAGAATACACTTCCCCATACACCAGCTCCTATACTATTTAATTCTATAGGAATAAATACAAGAACCCCCGAATAAGTAAAGCCAATAAATAAACCCATCAGTGCCCAAGGTAAACTTCGTTTTTCAATAAATTGAGATATGTGCCATCCCTTCTTAGATTTGTGTTTTGGTTTTGCTAGTTCTTTAGGTAAACGAATCATATTACTTAACACAAGAGCCACACCTGTCATAATGGTTAAGAAAAGATATAATATAGAGCTTCCATATGCCTGTAATGCATATAAACCTACAGCCGGTCCTAATACCATGGCAATATTAGAAAATACAGCAAACATATTGATGCCTTCACCTTTACGGGCTGCTGGTAAAACTACTACGGCTAGGGCAGCCATAACAGTAGTTGCTAATGCAAATATAGCACCATGTAATCCACGTAGTACAAAGATTGTCTCAAGCGATGTTGTAAGATTAAACAATCCCATTATAATGAAGAATAATATGGATGAAAGTAATAAAAGCAGGGCTCCATAATCTATTAGGATTCACAATATCACACTTTCTAAACTAGACATCAATCCATAATGCTATCATTGTACGCTCAATTTCTATAGAATACAAGGATACGTGCATAAGAAAACCTCCAATCACGATACACGCAACTGGAGGTTTAACTTTCAACATAACAATCAAATTATTGATTGCGAATGTCGTTCTTATTTCTATTTTTCCAAAGCACCCATAAGGATGTGGCTACGCAAATAGAGGAATACGCACCACTGGAGAAACCAATAATCATACAAAGAGCAAAGTTCTTCGTTGTATCCCCACCAAATACGAATAGAGATACACAGGCAAACATAACTGTAGCTAATGTATAGAAACTACGATGAATACTTTGTTCAATGGATGCATTTGCCAAATCTGCAAATGTATCGGTACGTTTATGTGTATGTGCATTTTCACGGACACGGTCGAAGATAACAACTGATTCATTCATAGAATAACCTACAACAGTTAAGATAGCCGCTAAGAAGGATGCATCAATTTCCAATTGGAAGAAGGAGAATACACCTAATACCATAATCAAGTCATGAAAAATAGCTGCCAAAGCAGATATAGCAATTTTATATTCAAAACGATAAGAAATATAAAGAGCCAATACGGCAAAAGCAATGACAAGATTTAATAAAGCATGTTGTGTTACTTCAGAACCGATAACAGCACCTACGGTTTCAATACGTTTAACAGTATTAGTCCCAATAGTTTTTGTCATAGAATCTACAACAGCTGCACTTTCGCTAGGCTCAAGATTACGAGTACGAATCATTACATCTTTACCAGATGTCTCAGCAGTCGTATCGCCTGAAAGCTGAATTTGTGCACTTTCAAGACCATATTCCTTCAAAACGTCACGCACTTGACTAACCTCCACAGGTTGATCAAATACGACCTCAACAATAGTACCACCAGTATAGTCGATACCAAAGTTAAAACCTTTTGAGAAAATAGATATTAAACTAGCGATTACAAGAATGGAGGAGATCACAAACCACCAACGATGATGTTTAATTACGTTGAAACTCATTTGCGTTTACCTCCTTTCAAGGATTTCGGTGCAAAGACATCAGCACTTTTACTTGGTGAGATATTAGCACCAAACCAGAATGGATGATTGGTAAAGTTACAATCAATCAATAAACGAAGTAAGAAATGACTTACAGTGATAGCAGTAAACATACTTACTACAACACCAAGGCCCAAGCTGATAGCAAAGCCTTTTACCGGCCCAGACCCCAATAGAGTCAAAATCCCCGCCGTAATAATAACGGATACGTTCGCATCAGTAATGGTGGAAAGGGCACGTTTGAAACCAGCTTCCATAGCAACACGCATGGATTTACCAGAGAAAACCTCTTCTTTAAAACGTTCAAAAATAAGGATATTCGCATCTACGGCAACACCCATAGATAAGATAATACCCGCAATACCCGGTAATGTCATAGTCGCATTAAAACCTTTGCCTAATACGAGCAATAACAGCATAACATATACGAGCAACGCCACATTGGCAACGAAACCAGATAAGCGGTATAGCACGAGCAAGAAGACCATAATCATAGCGATACCAGCGCCAAAGGCAACTACAGATTTATCTTTAGAGTCTTGCCCCAAAGAAGGACCTACGGTACGCACTTCAAGGACATTGATTTTTACAGGCAATGCACCAGAGCGTAAAAGGATTGCTAAATCTTTAGCTTCTTCTAGTGATTGACTACCAGAAATTGTAGCTTTACCACCAGTAATAGCTTGTTGAACCACAGGATTTGTCAACACATCACCATCAAGAGTGATTGCAATGTGCCGACCGATATTCTTAGATGTTAGATCAGCAAATTTCTTTGCGCCTTCATCACTAAGCTCGATTGCAACTAGAGGTTGTTTGTTTTGACCCATTTCCTCTTTTGCATCTTTAAGATCATCACCGGTCATAACAGTTTCGCCCTTTTCATTCTTAAATTCAAGGACCGCTGTTTTACCGAT
Organism: Veillonella tobetsuensis; assembly: GCF_002959935.1. Classification (NCBI taxonomy): domain Bacteria; kingdom Bacillati; phylum Bacillota; class Negativicutes; order Veillonellales; family Veillonellaceae; genus Veillonella; species Veillonella tobetsuensis. Next base: position 132,308 of record NZ_PPDF01000004.1, on the reverse strand, counting down.
ACGTTTCATTGCTTCATCAGGATCTTTAACACCTGGCAATTCAATGATAATACGTTTTGCCCCTTCACGTTGCACGATAGGTTCTGACAAACCCATTTCATTAATACGACGTTCAAGAATCTGTTTTGCTCGTTCTACCGCATCACTATCGGCTGTGCCATGTTCAGTATCCTCTGCTTCTAGCACAATGTGCGTACCGCCTTGCAAATCAAGGCCTTGTTTTAATGAACCTGCTAAGGGTTCAATAAAATACGCAAAACAACCAATAATAGCAGCAATAACGACTAAGAATTTAACTATAGCCTTGCCTCTCAAAATTATTGCTCCCTTCTAATTGACATGAATTACACCCTGTTCTGTAACGATAGCGGGCATACGTTGGTCATAGCGTTCCATCGGTATGGGCTTATCCATAATTTGTACTTGCCATGCGACAGCGATGTAGTTAGATGGTGAAAGTTCTTTTAGGAAACGGTCATAATAACCATTCCCCATACCCATACGACCACCGTTTCGGTCGAATCCGGAACCAGGCACCAAAATCAAATCTATATCCTTAGGATCTATGATTTCATATGGTTCTTTAGGTACACGAATATTCAGAACACCGTGAACTACATCATCAAGATTATGTAAACGTACGGCAATCATCGTTGTCTTATCAATACAAACAGGTACATAAACGCGTTTACCCGCATGTAAGGCATGTTCTATAACATCATCCAAGTTGGCTTCTTTAGGCATTGCTAAATAAGCCATAATTGATTGTGCATGTTCATACTGTTCTAGTTGGAGAATTTCTTGGCACAACTTAGAGGTCCAAGATGCACAATCTGCAATAGATAAAGCAGCGCGCTGGGACTTGCACGCCTGGCGCACTGCTTCTTTGGTTATCATTACTAGCTTCCTTATTTTTTCTTAGAAACTACTGATGCGATAGCAGTACGAGCAAAAGTCATTTCAACCTTTTCCGCTACTTGTACCTTAACCTTTTCATCATCAAGTTCGATGATTTCGCCATAGATACCACCAATAGTTACAATTTTTTGACCTTTTTTCAAGCTGCTTAGAAGATTAGCACGTTCTTTTTGTTGTTTCTTTTGTGGACGCCACAACAAGAAATAGAAAATTACGACCATTAAAAGAATTGGCCAGCTGGTTTGTAAAATTTGTTCGATATCACCCATTGGTAATCCTCCTCACTAAAATTCATCTTATCTTTATAAGTATATCTATTCAAAATGAATTTGACTAGTTTTTTTATATTATTTATTAAAGTTATCCCAAAATTGCATTCTAAATTGCGGGAATCGATCCTCTAAAATAGCTTTGCGCATTTGGCGCATAAACTCTAATAAGAAATATAAATTATGATATGTAACGAGTCTCAATGCTAAAATTTCTTCCGCCTTATATAGATGGCGTACGTAAGCACGAGAAAAATTTTTACATGTATAACATTGGCAACCTTCTTCTAAAGGACCCCAATCATGAGCAAATTGAGCATTGCGAATATTGAGTCGCCCATGCCATGTCATGGCCATTCCGTTTCTCGCAACCCGTGTTGGATATACACAGTCAAACATATCAATACCGCGTGCTACACCTTCTACCAAACAATCGGCTGTACCAACGCCCATCAAATAACGAGCTTTATTCGTTGGCAACAAAGGTGTTGTATATTCGAGAATTTCATTCATCAAATCGTGAGGTTCCCCTACAGATAAACCACCAATGCTGTATCCTTCAAAGTCCATCGCCACTAATTCAGCTACACTTTGTTTGCGCAAGTCTTTATACATACCGCCTTGCACAATGCCGAACATACCTTGTCTATCATGAGCATGACGAGCCTCTTGACATCGATGTGCCCAACGGGTAGTACGCGCTGTAGAGCGTTTCGCATAATCATGGTCCGCAGGATAAGGAATACATTCATCAAAGGCCATCGCAATATCAGATCCAAGTTGTTCCTGTACTTTTGTAGCCACCTCTGGGGAAAGAAATTGTTTAGATCCATCGATATGAGATCTAAAGGTTACACCTTCTTCCGTAATCTTACGCATATCGCCTAAGCTGAATACTTGGAATCCACCGCTATCAGTCAAAATAGCTTGATCCCAATTCATAAATTTATGAAGGCCACCTGCTTCTTCTACGAGTTCAGGACCGGGTCTTAAAAACAAATGATACGTATTGCTTAAAATCACCTGTGAACCAATGACTTTTAATTCTTCAGGTGTCATTGTTTTTACTGTAGCCTGCGTCCCAACGGGCATAAACATAGGCGTCTCATACGTGCCATGCGGCGTATGTAACAGACCCGCGCGAGCCCCCGTATGAGGACAGGTTTTCTGTAGTTCATATGTAATACTCGGCATAGAATCTCCTAACGTATAAACATGGCATCGCCAAAGCTAAAGAATCGATACCGTTCTTTTACAGCAGCCTCATAAGCCGCTAAACAATGTTCACGACCAGCCAATGCACTAATAAGCATTAATAATGTAGATTGTGGCAAGTGGAAATTTGTGACCAATGCATCTACCATTTTAAATTTATAACCTGGGTAAATAAAAATCTTAGTCCACCCGCTAGTAGCATGTAATACACCGTCATCGGTAGAAGCAGATTCTAAGGTGCGAATTGATGTAGTACCTACAGCAATAATTCGCTTACCCTTTTCTTTCGCCTCATTAATACGACGGGCCGTATCTTCAGACACGCTGTAAAATTCACTATGCATATCGTGATTTTCAATGTTATCAACAGATACAGGTCTAAAGGTGCCTAAGCCTACATGAAGTGTAACAAACTCTAACTCTACACCTTTAGCTTTAATTTTCTCCAATAATTCAGGTGTAAAGTGTAGCCCAGCTGTTGGTGCAGCGGCAGAACCTTTTTCCTTTGCATACACCGTTTGATACCGATCTTTATCTTCTAATTTTTCGTGAATATAAGGCGGTAGTGGCATCTCCCCAATATCTTGTATGATATCATCGAATACACCATCACAAGCAAACTCAACAATGCGACCACCAAAATCAGTCTTCTCTATAACAGTCGCCTTTAAGCGTTCATCAAACACAATGACTTGGCCGATTGGACATTTCTTACCTGGCTTAACAAGACATTCCCAGCGATTTTCACCACATGGTGTTAACAACAATACTTCGACCTTGCCGCCAGAACCTTCACGATAACCATACAATCGAGCAGGAATAACCTTCGTATTATTAAATACAAGAACATCACCATCCTGCAATTCATCGAGTAATTCGTAAAAATGTTCTTTATGTGTATATTCACCAGTTATTTTATCCAATGTAAGCAAGCGCGATGTATCGCGTGGCTCTACTGGATGTTGAGCGATGAGCTCCTCTGGTAAATCATAATCAAAATCTGTAACTTTCATTCTTTTCCTTAATACATTTTTTTCAATGTAATACCACTATAATAGTGCTTTAAAATTGTTTGATAGTAATTAGTATCCCCTGAACCAGCTTTTTTTGCCATTTCAGCGGCACCCCATTGAGACATGCCAAGTCCATGTCCCCAACCATAACCTTTGATAAATACAGTATCATTTTTACCTGTGAAAGTATGGTAGGACTTACCTGTTGAACTTACTGGATTATGATTAACGTAAAAATCAAATAATGTTGATTTTAATCCTAAAATACCGCGTAAATCATCGCCACTTAAGGTTACCTTCCCAGCTGTTCCTACAAAGGTGGCCGATTTAATACGACCAGATACACCTCTATCTGATGTAGCTTTGCCAGGATTACCTAATGGTGTCAATTGAATGCTCTTCAATTTTCCTACCCCTTTACTAGCGGCATTTAATTTACCTTCTAAGGCATGACGATTTGTGGATACAGTCCAGTTAGATGCACTGGAGCTACTATTACTATAATCCTTTACGCCTTTCAAATAAGGGATATCATTTCCCCATACATTAACACTATCCTCTGTATAACCGCCCCCATCAGAATGGAACAATGCATTGATAGGACGATTGTTATACAACATAACAATACCTTTCGTATGATTAACAGCAGCTGTAGTGCTATGTGTTTCACCGCTCACACCACCATATACTTGATGGTCTGTAGAGGTACTCACATCATAGAGCTGGTTTTTGTTTTGTTCCATCGTATGAAGTGCATACGTACGAGCCGCTACTGCTTGTGCTTCTAAAGCTGCAGCCGGCCACGATGGAATTGCCTCTTGTGGTACAACACCATATAAATAAGATTCCAATGGTACTTCATTAATAACCATCATAGTCCCATTATTCGCTCGTAATGTAAGAGCGCCGCGGTATGATTTTCCTTCAAAGGTAAAAATATCACCACTAGCAGGTTTCAATGTAACAACAGAGTCAATAGCCTTTCCATTAACAGCAATTTTATTGCCTCGAATTCCTACAGATACAACCTTATGACTTTCTATCTTACCTTTAGCGCTATTAAGAACAGTTACACCACTAGCACTGGACACAGAAGCATCTTGACGACGACTGCCCAGTAAAACGCGTACATCTGGTGTATTTTCTACACGTACCCGCGTTGTTACTTGTTCTACTTGATTCTTCGTCACCACCGTGGCCGTTACACGAGATGCTGTAGTAGAAGTTGTAATCTTCGGTTTTACAGCAGTAGTATTAGCAACCTTTGGTTTTGCATTGGCTACGGTCGTACCCTTTAGTTTTACGTTTGATTGTGCAGTAACCTTTGGCGCCGGTTTTGTAACAAGCGGTTTAAACGTGGATTTTCCAACAGTTCCACGCACAGCTTTCACAGAAGATTTGCCTGTAGCACCTGTTGAAGATTTGGATACAGCAGGTTTTGTTCCAGATTTTCCCACAACCTGTGCAGCATCAACTGTTCCAAAGCTATGAATACCCAACAATAAAGTTGTCATAATCATTAATGGTAATTGTTTCGTTTTCATTTTATTTCCCTGTTTGCGAAATACCTAGATGATCATAAGCCAATTTTGTAGCCACACGCCCCCTCGGCGTTCTACCTAAAAAGCCTAATTGCATCAAATATGGTTCATACACATCTTCGATGGTATCTCTCTCTTCACTAACAGCAGCCGCTATTGTTTCTATCCCCACAGGGCCACCGTCATACTTATCAATAATACATTTCAACACTCGTCTATCAATGCGGTCAAGTCCCATCTTGTCCACATGCAAACGCTTAAGCGCTTCATCTGCAATATCTGCAGTGATAACACCATTCCCCACAACTTGTGCAAAATCGCGAACCCGTTTTAACAATCGATTCGCAATACGCGGTGTTCCTCTTGAGCGGCGTGCTATTTCACTAGCACCAGCGGTCTCAATACCAATATTTAAAATCTCCGCAGCACGAGTCACGATAAACTCTAACTCATCTTGCTTATAATATTCTAAACGGCTCACGATACCAAATCGATCACGCAAGGGCGCTGCTAGAGCCCCCGCTCTCGTCGTAGCACCAACCAATGTAAATTTGGGGAGATCAATACGAACGGAGCGAGCACTAGGTCCCTTGCCAATAATGATATCCAAGGCATAATCCTCCATAGCAGAGTACAATACCTCTTCTACACTTCGTGACAACCTATGAATTTCATCGATAAACAAAACATCGTGTTCATCGAGATTAGTTAAAATGGCAGCTAAGTCACCAGCCTTTTCAATAGCTGGCCCAGATGTTATACGAAAATTAACCCCTAGCTCATTAGCAATAATCCCAGCCAAGGTAGTCTTACCAAGCCCTGGTGGGCCATACAAAAGAACATGATCTAATGCCTCCCCACGTTGCTTGGCCGCTTGAATATAAATATTCAGGTTATCCTTAGCCTCTCGTTGCCCAATATATTCATTAAAATACTTAGGTCGTAGACTGTATTGCCATATATCCTCTTCTCGATTGCCGCCGCCCATAAGGCGCACTTCTTCGTTCATGGCTAATGTCCTTTCCCAAGTTCAACTAAACAAGCTTTGATTAACGCTGACACATCTTTTGTACCATCATTTAGCGATTCAACCAATGCTTCAACTTCTTTTTGTGCATACCCTAATGATACAAGGGCCTCAATAGCTTCGCCGCTTGGGCCACTATGAATCACACCAATAGGCTGAATCGCATCTGGCGACTCAACGCTGATGTGTATCATCTTCACCAGCTTATCCTTTAATTCAAGAACAAGACGTTCTGCCGACTTCTTACCTATACCAGGTAGTTTAGTTAATTGTTGTACCTGTCCATTAATGACAGCCAGTTTGAAAGCCTCTGGCGTCATGCCGGATAAAATACCTAAGCCAACCTTTGGTCCAATGCCAGATACAGATATAAGGAGAATAAAAAGTTCATATTCATCTTCTGTCCAAAATCCATACAGCTGCATCGCATCTTCACGGACATTGAGATAGGTGTACAAAGTGGCTTCTTTTCCCTCTATTAATTGTTGTCGTGTAGTGGTTGGCACATATACACGGTACCCTACACCATGTACATCTATATAACAAGATTCCTTGAATAGATGTGTCACTATGCCTCGTACATACCCAATCATTTAACTAACCTCATCAATCTATCTTGGTGAGAACTATGCGCCGTACAGATAGCTACAGCCAATGCATCAGCCGTATCATCAGGCTTAATTTTCTCACGAATCCCCAAAATGTTCATAGTCATATAAATGACCTGATTTTTATCGGCCTTACCATAACCGGTAACAGCCTGTTTAATTTGCAATGGCGTATATTCATATAAAGGTATTTGTTGTTGCTCTGCAGCGAGTAAAATAACGCCACGAGCTTGCCCCACCTTAATTGCCGTCGTTACATTCCGATTAAAAAAAAGTTCCTCTACGCCAAATTTATCTGGTTTGTATTCCTCTAAAATATCACTTAGATCATTAAATAATATTTCTAAGCGCTGTGAGTCTGTCAATTCCTTAGGGGTCGTAATAGCCCCATAGACTACTGGCGTTAGTTTACTCCCCTTTACGTCAATAATGCCATACCCGCAAATTGCCGTACCTGGGTCGATTCCTATAATTCGCACTCCAACCCCCTTAGCTTAAAAATGAGATAAGCAATCGCCTACCTCTGAATCATAATCTATTTTATTATAGCATATTAGAACATCGAAATTCATGAAATAATGGTAATTTTATTACCTTTTTACATTAGATATAGTTTAATGCAATAAAAAAATTAGGAGTACCGCAAGAGTACTCCTTAACTTTATTATTATTCTTCGTCGTCTGGCAAAATACCATTATGATATACATTTTGTACATCATCAAGATCATCCAATACGTCGAGCATTTTTTGCATTTTAACAGCATCGTCACCAACTAGCTCAATTGTTGTATCTGGAATCATTGTAATTTTTGCCACAACAGTTTCAATCCCCGCATCAGCAAGGGCTGTTTCTACTGCATCATAATCTTCAGGAGTTGTATAAATTTCAAATACATCATCTTCAGATTTAAGATCTTCTGCACCAGCTTCAAGAGCTAGCATAGTCACTTCGTCTTCGTCATGACCTTCTTTATCGATAACGAATACGCCTTTGGATTTGAACATCCAGCCTACACAACCGCTTTCACCAAGGTTACCACCTTGTTTAGAAAAGGCATGACGCACGTCAGCAGCTGCACGATTACGATTATCCGTCATAACCTCTACAGTAACAGCAACGCCTGCAGGGCCATAACCTTCATATACGATTTCCTCGTATGCGTTCATATCTGTTGCACCAACACCTTTATCGATGGCACGTTGAATATTATCCTTAGGAATATTGTTTTCACGAGCTTTTTGCAAAGCCAATTTCAAACGCATATTACCTGTTGGATCGGCACCACCCATGCGTGCTGCAACGGTAATTTCACGACCGATTTTCGTAGCTAGTTTAGCCTTCAACGCATCAGTTTTACCTTTTTTATGTTTAATATTTGCCCATTTTGAATGTCCTGACATAGACGCCTCCTATTTATTCCACCATGCCTCGCCCCGCAATCGATCTAAGATGATTGAAACGGCACTACGCACAGATAAATGATTGTATTCACCATGGCCATATATAGGTTCTAAAATATAGTCAAAGCTTTCCATCGTTTCTTTTGTCATACCATAACCGGTACCAAATAATACTAACACAGGGCGGCCCTCATTTTCAAGGTGTTCACGCATCCGTGCATAGGAAATTGTATTATCATAAGTTCTAGCATCGGTAGTTGCTACGATAGGTTTTACCCCTTCCAGTTCCTCGATAGTACGCACTGCCACAGCGATAGAATTAACGAGTTCGACACCTGTGAAAGCATCTTTTCTATCTGGATTATAGGTACTACCAAAACCAGATTTCCAATGTTCCATAATGGTAGCTGCTAATTCTCGTTGAGCCGGTATATTATGAATCACAAAATATTTAGATACATCATAGGTGATAGATGCGCGTGCAATATCGTGAATATCATAATTAGTAATGGCCGTCGTTATCACATCTTTATGCTTATTCATAATCGGATAATGAACGAGCCCAATATATAAATTTGCCAATGCTAAATCTCCTAATTTCTAAACAACTTCCATCAACATATAGTGTCATCGCATCCATTATGAAGCACTAGACCGTGCACCAGCACTGCCAAAACCAGACTTTTGCCCTATAGATGATGCTTTCTTACTTCTATTATTCTCATAACTACGAAAGCTTCTTCCACCTCCATAGCCATGTATAGTTGATCCTGATGACGTATATTCATTAGGTTGTTCATACGGTTTTAATGGCGATGCCACGCGATACGTCATAGTTCGTCCATCCATACGTGCCGTAGGAGGATTAAACCCATGAAATATATAATACCCAGCTGCAATAGTTGGTAACAAACTTGCCAAACCAGCATCCCACACTAAGTTTCCACCATTATCACGGTGAAAGGTAACTGAACGATTATCATCATACAAGGCGGTTTCTTTTCCATCGCCATGGTTTAAAAGAGAATACCGATTACCTTGACTATCCTTTAATCGAACCTCCCCCTCATTTGCCTCTGGATAAACCTTATCACACACAGCATAGGAGATATCGTTCCAGTAGGAATACACACCTACAAGACCAGCAACTGTGGCGAAAGCACCTGTAAGGTATATGGTTTTCTTACTTGGCTTATACATAAAACGCTCCCTTAGTGCACAGCACCGCTAATAACAAGAGCAAGACCTACGAAAATGCCAAATATAAGAATACCAGCCGCTGTATTACCACGCATAATTTCTTCGGATAATTTATATTTACGATGCCAAATATTGATAAACATATAGCCCGTTACAAATAGTATAATACCTAGCACAGCGTATACAACACTGGCTACAATGCCATGTAACAGAGACGTATCAGCCGTAGTCACGGCTGGTGACATAATAACAGCGCGCAAAATTTCACCGATACCGATAAATGATCCCGCTGAAAGCCACGCCACAGCACAGTTACCACGCTTAATTTCTTCACTAAATTTTCCAGGCACGAAGAAATCGATAACCGTGTTCGCTGTCAACATCAGTATAATGCCAAAGCAAGCATAAAAAATTGTCAATAATACATCTGGTATATAAATCATAATAAGCCTCCTAATAATATAATTTTGTATTGGATGTGTTGTTAGAGTTGCTGGTAGGATACAATCGTTCGCGTCCCGTATTATCCCCTAGTCGAACCATGGTCGCATAGTTATCGAGTATATGAGAGCTAATTAATGTACGATCAATAATTTTCCAATCCTCTTGTGTTAATTTTGATTGTTCACATACCTTAACCCTAGTTTGTCCATCCGTATTAGTGATGAGATACACCAAGTCCCCAGAATAAAATACAATAACTTCATGTCCCTCTTCTAAGTTATCCCGCTCATTCTTAATATCACCATTCACAGAATCAATCAAGTCTAATGCGGTACTAACAGGATCTAGTGTAGACGTGTATACATAGTCGCTATCCGAATCTGTTTTTGTATAATATGCAGATGTGTCATGCATATGTTCTTTTGCCGTGTAAGGCACTCCAAACATAGCGCGTATACTATGCCAAGACAAATCATTGTCCGACCAAAATAGAAATAGTAAAAATAGTACACCATACCCCACGCCAACAGCAATAGATCCAAACCTCTTTTTCATTGATTTGTTACGCATCTTTTGCTTAATAGCTTGAGCGGCTGCATCATTACAAAGACGAATGTTCACCAAGGGCACTCGTGATCCTTCGGCAAACATTTTTTTACCTTCAAACCACTCTTCTTCAAAGAATACACTAGCACTACCTTCACAAGGTAGCTGATATTCTCGATATCCTGCGCGGTCCCCTACGGAGGCACCACTTTCACCATCCACATCGACAACCTTTTCTAAGCCGATTTGATGTAATGTAAAATCTTTCCCCGGCCGTGTATGAAAGGATGTTCTAGATACGGTACACCATTCATTATCATTGTACTCAATGGTTAACCATATTTTATCGATTCCCTCAACAGCCTCTAGTCCATATTCATGCCAATAATCACCTGGTGATTTTGTCATAGACGGCTGGCCCCTATAGGATTGTTCCTTATCTGCTTTTGGAATAATCTCTATATATTTAATTTTCTCAGTGATTACATAACGGCTGCCATGAACCTCTAAGACATCATAACAATTAAACTCCATACGCACCCTCGCTAAAATAGACATAACCACAACTGCTGCGAAGTAAACCTATTATCATTCGTTTAATATACTATATAGCCACAAATTCCATAGTATTTCACTTACTCTATTAGTAATGGTACAAAGTATGCTTCTGTACCAGCTATCTCTTCCGGAGAAAAACGGCATCCTACCGCAGAAGCTTGATCACCAAGCATAAAACAGGATAAGGTTAAAAATCCATCTTTCACTCCACAATCAACTGTATGAGTAAAACGTTTCTGCTGTATAAAGTCTTGATACATAACCTTTTTACTATCGCGACAAACAATATCGTCATAGTTATCAACTAGCTTTTCCATGTAAAGCTCAGATGTATCACCACGCTTTTGAACAACTTGTACATGCCTTCCTTCACGGCCCCAAATCTCCTTTTGAATATAAAGGCCATCATCAAGAGCTGAAAAATCATTTTCAAAATAGGATGGTGCCAAATAACGCTCGATGATATCTCGATCTGGTTTCGTAAAAAATTGATCTGTTAAATACAATGCATATACTAAGGACATAAATGATTTGTTTTGTAAAATAATTGCCTCTGGCGGATTAAAAAGAGCAAATCTATTCTCCTCGTACAGATCTAAAAACATCTCACCCAAAGGTTCATTATCAGGTGTTTGTTCATCAATCAAAAGTTCCATTGGATGCAATCGATATAATAGAGTCGCATGACTACCATCTTCTAAAGGAATGCCCTCATCATCAATCTTCATATCATAAAAGGATATGAATCGCGTAACTGCCTCAGGACAGGCTGTTTTTAATTCCCTCATAAGGAATTGTGTTGTACCGTAGTCTTCAAAATAATCATGAAAACAAGAGAATACAAAGGGATCCTTAGGTAAGCTCTCTCTATTTGCCCGCATAGATTCATATTGGTTTCTACCATACTTAGCAGATAAAACAGCATCATACATGCGCTTTAAAAATGTATGTAATTCTTTTCGGCATTCTATATTAGGATGTTTTCGTCCTACATAATTAGCTGCCACTTCATTGGCATAATAGCTTTCAATAAGAAAACATGGCGTATCTGCATTAAGTTCTACCATCCGCAAATTGCCATTTACATCGAGAACAAAATCAAAGCGTGATAACCACGTCGGTAACCCTAAAGCATTCGACTTATGTAAGTAAGGAATTAAATTGTCTGGCATATCCATATTTCGAGCAAAGTCATCTGGTGCCATTTGAAATACTTTTGCAGCTTTACAAAATATTTGAAATAATCTACGTGAAGCATGACGAATTTCATCGTAAAAGTCGGATGAAAAGGCCTGCATAGACAAGGAAGGATACCGATCATCATACCCTTCATATTCCACGAAATTAAATATATTTCTATCAAGCTCATCAATATAGGATTTCATTGTTCATCCTTTCATTAAGAGGCGCCGCTCGAAGTTCGAGCCCCTACACTACCAAAGCCATACTTTTCACCAATTCTATGTGCTCGATTACTCGTTTTAGTATTGTAACGATTTCTAGTCATTTCATTAATAGTTCTAGCCACTCTTGCACTATTAGATTTACTAGCGCCTGTACTTGCATCAAAAGGGGTAAGAGGTGATGTAGCGCGATAGGTCATACTAGGTGCATCCATATATGCCGTTGGAGCTGAAAAGCCATGGAACGCATAGTAACCTACCGCCAAAGTTGGAATCAAACTGGCTAAGCCTGCATCCCATATAATATTGCCTTTCTCATCACGATGAAAGGTAACAGATTTTTCTGCATCATCATAGAGTGCAGTTTCTTTTCCATCACCGTGATTAATCAAGGTATAGCTTTTACCTTCATCATCAACGAGCCGCACTTCACCATTATTTAATTCTGGTTTGACCACATCACATAGAGCATAGCTAATATCGTCCCAATACGAACAAGCGCCTACTAGAGCTGCTATAGATGTAAAGGCTATGGCTATGTAAACAGTATTCTTACTTGGTTCATACATATAATATTCCTTCGTTTGATTTCGTAACTGAAATCAATACTATCTCAATCTTTTATTATATTTGATAACGTCTTACGACCCTGCTTATTCTTTAATTCCACCATATACGCATATCGTAACAATACTTCACTGTCATTTCTAATAGTCGCTATGCGTGTATTCTCCGAATCTGACAAGTTTTTTAATTGCCCCACTTCAACATACGTAGTGCCATTGACCACACTAATAACAGATACATCTTTAGTCGTATAAATAACAATCCACCGCTCAGGAGACTTAGTATCTTGTTTAATGGTGTAAACCTTGCCATATATAGCATCGATAAGGTCGATAGCCGTTGCATTAGGATCTTGCTTAGACGTATATACCATCAAACCGTCTTTTGTACCCTGCGGTTCATAATAATAGGAATCCTTAATGCGCTCCTCCATGGTATAGGGGAATCCCACTTCATCACGCAATTCATGCCAAGTCATATCTCCTACGAATAAATAACCCAAAAAGAATAAAATGATTCCCCAACTCAGACCCAATCGTGTCCATTCTTTTCTGCGAGCTGCATTACGAATCTTTTTACTCGCTGCTTGAGCAGCCTGATCTCGCCGTCGATGTACATCAGACAAACGAATCCGCTCACCTTGAGCCTGATCCGTCAAACCACCATGCCAGTCCTCAATAAAGAATACATAGGTTTTATCCTTTTTAATTGATCTATATTCTTTATAATCGGCCTTATCACCGCTTCTAGCTTTACTTTCACCCTCAACAGACATGACGCGTTGTAAGCCTTTATCGTACAGTTTATATCCTTTAGGCGGCGTTGAACGTAAAACAGTCTCTGAAAAGGTACAATAGTCTTTTTCCCCATTTACAATGGTGAGCCATTTTTTATCTTCACCATCCACTGGCATAAGACCATATTCGGTCCAATTCTTAGCCCCTTTATGAGTACCTAATTCATTATTATACATTTCATCATTAAGAGTATAATTCACTGTCTTTTCTATGATGAATTCTTGATAGGAGATAACTTCAATAACTACGTATCGCTTTCCCTGAATCTCTACAACATCATAACACTTAAAATTCATAGCCTAGACTCTTCTTCAACAATTTCTTTTAAAAGTTTAATTTCCTCTTTTGTTAATGGTCGTTCCAATAAATCGGGCCGCAACAATCGCGTCCGCTTTAAGGCTTCCTTTTGTCGCCACGTAGCAATGTTTTTATGATGACCACTGCGCAATACATCTGGTACAACCCATCCTCTGAATTCTGGAGGCTTTGTATATTGAGGACATTCTAATAAAGGCTCATAAAAGGAATCCTCTTGGGCCCCACTAGCTGCACCTAATACGCCAGGAATCATACGAGCTACTGCATCGGCTACAACCATAGCTGGTAATTCTCCACCTGTTAATACATAGTCCCCAATTGAAATAGTTTCATCTACTAAATGTTCCTCTACGCGATAATCGACACCTTCATAATGACCACAAATGAGCACCAATTGATCGTACGTCGCTAGTTCACGAGCTTTTTCTTGTGTAAAAGGTTGCCCTGTAGGCCCCATAAAAATAACACGACGTCGTATACTTTCACTAGGATTACCAATAAGACTCATTTCATCACACATCTCATCTATAGAATAGGCACTATTAATATCGCTATCATATTGAGCAATAACAGATTCTACCGTCTCAAAGATAGGAGGTGCCATCATCAGCATGCCAGCACCGCCACCATACGGCGTATCATCTACTTGACCATGTTTATTATGACTAAAGTCCCGAGGGTTAGTTACGCCCATAGACAAGCGTTCCGCCTCGATAGCGCGTTTTATGATGGAATGACTAAAAAAAGCATCAAAAAACTCTGGAAATAAAGATACGATATCGATACGCATAGACCATCCTCTGTACTTATTAACTCTAATTAAATCATTTTAACTCATTAGCATTATCTACATATAGCTATATTATATAACTTTTACCATAATATACCTATATGTAGATAAAAGAAAACCGCCCAAAGGATTATATCCATTCAGGCGGATCTACGATCATCAATTTATGTTCCACATCGATGTCTTTAACGACCTCTTCAATGGCTGCAAATAATTGATCTGGTTCCCCATCTTTGGAAACCACGTATACGTCATTAGCACCAGGTTGCAAAACCTCGGTAACTGTGCCAAGCACATTACCCTTAGTATCTTGTACCTCAAGACCAATGATATCAAAGATGTAATAACGACCTTCTGGTAATTCTACCAAATCTTCACGGCGTACTTGAATTTCTTTCTTACTGAATAATTCAGCTGTGTTACGATCAGGAATTTCTTTAAAGGATGCTAGTACAAATTGCTTATGAAATCGTGCGGATGCAACGTGGTATTCTTTACCATCGATGTAACAGGCATCCATATGCATAAACCGTTCTGGAAAATCGGTTTGAGGCATAATACGAAGATCACCCCGCACGCCGTGCGGGGCGATGATAACACCTATAGTGATGAAATCGTTAGGCTTCATTATTGACGAAACGCAACGATTTTACCGTCTTCTAATAGGATTTCAGCGCCCATCATGGCATCCAAATTATCCCCGATTTTAACGGTAACTGTTTGCTCTAATGTACCTTGAGGAATTTCAGTTCCCAAAGCCAAACCTTGAGCGTCTTTCAATTTAGCTGTTACTTCTTCTTTGAAAGCCAAGCGTTTATTTTTCTCTTCGTCGATTTGTTGACGAATAGCCGTAAGACTAGAAGCGTCAACTTTAGCTGCATCAGCTAAAATACGTTGAGCTTGAAATTCAATTGCTTCTAAATCTTTAGTCACCATATCAAGACGAGCTTCAAGATCAGTAACAATCTTGTTTTTCAACTCTTCTGTTACCTTTGCTTTTACTGCTACAGGGACACGTAATGTCATTTCTTCCATTGGAATACTCCCTTTTAAACAATATCAACAGATATCTTTTTGTTCTCTTTAATAGCCGCCGCTTTCACCACAGAGCGAATTGCTTTTGCAATTCGACCTTGTTTTCCGATGACTTTACCCATATCCTCTGGAGCTACATGAAGTTCATACACCTCAACATTGCCCTTTTGGACCATGGTAACAGAAACGGCATCAGGCTGCTTCACTAATGATTTCGCAATTAATGAAATTAATTCTATCATCACAGTATGCCTCTCTATTAATTACTTTTTAGCGTCTGCAAATTTTTGCATAACGCCTTGTTTTTTGAACAAGGAGCGAACAGTGTCAGTAGGCTGAGCACCTTTAGCTAACCAAGCCAAAGCTTTTTCTTCGTCTACATTAACGATAGCTGGTTGTTTAGTAGCATCATATTGACCAATTGTGTCAACAGGACGACCTTCACGTGGAGCACGTGCGTCAGCAACTACGATACGGTAGAAAGGAGCTTTTTTAGCACCTAAACGAGTCAAACGAATTTTTAACATGTGGGATTCACCTCCTTATAATGATGTGCTGGACAGGTTCAGCGCCCCTGCCCATGTATTACATAAACGGTAATTTTGGCATTCCAGGGAAGCCACCCTTACCGCCACGCAATCCTTGTAAACGCTTCATCATCTTCCGCGCTTCTTCGAATTGTTTTAATAAGCGATTGACGTCTTGTACTTGTGTACCTGACCCCATCGCAATACGCTTACGACGAGAACCATTTAAAATATTTGGATCTTGTCGTTCTGCAGCCGTCATAGATTTGATGATAGCCTCGATGCGACGTACTTCTTTACTATTCAAATCAAGGTCTTTTAATTGATCCTTAATTTGACCCATACCTGGCAACATACCAATAATATTTTGCAATGGCCCTAACTTTCTCACCTGATTCATCTGTTTCAAGAAATCATCTAAGGTGAAATTGTTTTTCGCCATTTTTTGCGCCATTTCACGAGCTTCTTCTTCATCAATAGTGCCTTGTACGCTTTCAATAAGAGTTTTGAAATCCCCTAAATCGAGGATACGAGAAGCCATGCGGTCTGGATAGAATACATCGAAACCATCCATTTTTTCGCTTACACCCGTAAACTTGATTGGCAAACCGGTTACAGCCTTAATGGATAATGCAGCACCACCGCGCGCATCGCCATCGAGTTTAGTAAGGATAACACCGTCAACGCCTAATTTTTCATTAAACGTTTGTGCTGTCGTCACCGCGTCCTGACCAATCATAGAGTCTACAACGAGTAGAATTTCATGAGGTCGAACAGCAGCTTTAATGTTGGACAACTCGTCCATG
This sequence comes from Veillonella tobetsuensis, assembly GCF_002959935.1. Classification (NCBI taxonomy): domain Bacteria; kingdom Bacillati; phylum Bacillota; class Negativicutes; order Veillonellales; family Veillonellaceae; genus Veillonella; species Veillonella tobetsuensis. The sequence continues at coordinate 115,324 of NZ_PPDF01000004.1, read as the reverse complement.
AGGACTTCGTCTATAGCCAAACGACCTGCTGTATCGATGATAACTACATCCTTCAACATATGCGTGCTTTGCTCTACAGCGCGACGCGCAATATCTACTGGATTTGCACCAGGTGTTTCATCAGCAAATACAGGGATATCAATTTGTTTACCTACAACTTGCAATTGCTTAATCGCTGCTGGACGATATACGTCGGCGGCTACGAGCATCGGATGTTTACCTTGTTTACGAAGGTATACAGCCAATTTACCAGCCGTAGTCGTTTTACCAGCACCTTGTAAACCAACAAGCATAATAATTGTTGGAGGCTTACTGGAAATCATGATACGGCTTTGCGTACCACCTAGGAGCGCTGTCAACTCATCATTAACGATTTTAATAACCGTTTGAGCTGGGTTCAAGGATCCGAACACCTCTTCACCAAGGGCCTTTTCTTTAATGGATTTAACGAAATCCTTCGCCACCATAAAGTTTACGTCCGCTTCTAAGAGAGCAGTTCGTACCTGACGCAACGCAAGATTGACATCTTCTTCTGTAATTTTGCCTTTCCCTTTCAAGGATTTAAAGGCGTCTTGCAGTTTTTCTGACAAACTATCGAATGCCATATTATCCCTCCATTTGCGTCAATAATTGTTGTACCCGCGATTGTGAAAGCACATCCGCCGGCAACGTATCTTTTAATTCACTTATCACTTGTTCACGTGCCTCGTACTGAGCCACCAAGTGTAATTTAGATTCATAGTCATTCAAAATATGACGTGCACGCTGTAAATTATCATGTACAGCTTGCCTAGATACGCCAAGCTCCTCAGCAATTTCTCCAAGGGACATATCATCTTCGTGGTGAAATTGTAATGACATCCGTTGCTTATCCGTCAACAATGGCCCATAGAAATCAAGGAGTAAACTGATAAGTACTCGTTCTTCCATTTCGCCACCTCCATCACTGTCAAGTCATATTACTTTACATATACTACATCATATAAAAAGATGTGTCAAGCAGAAATACTTAACACTTCTTTTGATTGTTATATTCCATCTAACATATAACTCCATCTGCTATATAAAGGCATTAGTTAGTTATAAATACTGCTATATAAGATTTTATACACAAAAATGATAATAGTTTTTATATTTTAACTTTTATATCTGCTATAATGTGCTATAATGTAAATATCTAATATTTTCAATATAAATGATAGGAGGTATTTTATGAATACCAAACAATATGATCTTATCGTCCTAGGTTTCGGCAAAGCCGGTAAAACATTAGCAGCTAAATTTGGCTCCATGGGCAAAGCCGTAGCTATGATTGAAGAAAACCCACTTATGTATGGTGGCACATGTATTAATATTGCATGTATCCCAACTAAAACGATGATTATAGCCGCATCAAAAGGCTTATCTTACGATCAAGTATTAAACCAACGCGAGGTAGTTACATCTCGTTTACGCAATAAAAACTTCGGTATGTTAGATAACAATGAACATGTCGATGTATATACTGGACATGGTGAATTCATTAGTAATAAAGAAATCGCTGTCACAGCTGGAGAAGATAAAATCATCTTATCTGGTGAAATAATTATTATTAACACTGGTGCTGTAGCGATTAAGCCTAACATTGATGGCATCAGCACAGCAACAGGCTTCTATAACAGCACAGAAATCCAACAATTATCCCCTCAACCAAGTACACTAGGCGTTATCGGTGCTGGTCCTATCGGCCTTGAATTTGCCAGCCTATATGCTAAACTAGGTACAAAGGTAACAGTATTTAATATTGAATCTGGCATCTTAAAACGGGAGGAACCAATCGTACAAGAATTAGCTAACGAGTACTTGACTGAGCAAGGTATTACTATTCTTAACGATGTAACATTAAACTCTGTATCTAATGATGGCAATAAACCTGTTATTACTGCAAATGGTCAAAACTATACATTTGATGCTGTTTTATATGCTACAGGTCGCAAACCAAATACAGCTAACATCGGTTTAGAACATACAGATATCACTACTAACGAACATGGTGCTATCGTAGTGAATGATACGTGTGAAAGCTCCGTTTCTGGCGTATATGCAGTAGGCGATGTAAACGGTGGTCCTCAATTTACCTACATTTCTCTCGATGACTTCCGCATTGTATTTAGTGCACTTACAGGTAATGGCCAATACACATTAAAAGATCGCAAAAATATTCCTTACACAACATTCTTAACACCTCCACTCGCTCGTGTAGGTCTTACAGAAGAAGATGCTATCAACAAAGGCTATACAGTTAAAACTAAAGAAATGCTCGTAGCTACCATGCCAAGAGCTCATGTAAACGACTATTTAAAAGGTGCTTTTAAAATTGTAGTAAATGAAGAAAACAATTTAATCCTTGGTGCTACACTTTATTCTCAAGGTGCTGAAGAGTTGATTAATCTCATTAAAATGGCTATGGACAACAACATTCCATATACATACTTCAAAAATCAAATCTTCACACATCCTACCATGGCAGAAAACCTAAACGACCTTTGTAACTTTTAATGGTATAAACAAACTCAATAACAATTGATATATACTGAAAAATAAAAGGGCGCTCATTAGCTAATATATATGCTAATGAGCGCCCTTTAACTACAAGACAAATATCTAAACTGCCATAGGTAGGTTTTTCTGCGGCCGGAAGAAATTCTGCAGGCTTCGTATGAATATTAAACTTTTGAGCACCTATTATTAAGATAGTTCCATATAGCATCTGCAATTATTCTCTCTATTAGTTTTTTGTAAATAATCTACGTACTATCTTTTGTAGTTTTGGTGTTAACACAATAGCTACAATGATACCAGCCGCACTGGTAATCAAGGAGTATTGGATTTTGCTAGCTGCTACAGCCGCGCTGTTAAGAACAAACCACCAAGCAATGAAGTAACCAAAGGCAGTCCAAATAGCACCGATGATGAGAGCTACTAAAATACGACTAAAAGATGCTATCGGTTTATTGATAGATGGAGGCAAGTAACCTGCTGTCATACCACCTACAATAAGACCTGCAATACCTTTAATAAAGAAAGAAAATACAATATATTGCGTATGTCCACCAAAAAGATCAAATAATGCGGAACCAATAGCCGCACCTAAACCACCATATAAACCACCAAAGAGAATAGATGTGGTAAAGAGAGCAGCGGAACCTAAATGAACCATGGCCCCACCTGGTATTTCAATGCGAATCGTTGTCGCTACGGCACACAACGCAGCAATAAAACCGATATATACAATATCGCGAGTCTTTAATTTCATAATAAACTCCTTCCCGTTTCTTAAGAACTATACTCAGTATATCAGATGATAAGTACTATAAAAATACCGAATTTATAGGAATTAAAATATTAGCAATAAAAATGAAGAAATACAAAACAGCACCTATACCATGCTATAGGTGCTGTTCTATATTTTATCTCATATATAATTAGAGTTTAGCTCGTTTCAAGCGAAGGGAGTTACCCACAACTGTAACGGAACTGAATGCCATTGCTGTACCTGCAATCATAGGATTTAATGCACCAATGGCAGCCAATGGAATACCAATGCAGTTAAAGATCAATGCCCAGAATAGATTTTGTTTTATGTTGGTCATGGTCTTACGACTGAGGCGTACTGCTTGTACTAGTGTGTGTAAATCATTTCTTACAAGAACAATATCTGCGGCCTCTACGGCAATATCTGTACCACTACCGATAGCAAAACCAATATCTGCCGTTACAAGAGCTGGTGCATCATTGATACCATCACCAACCATGCCCACTACTAGACCTTTATCTTGCAATTCTTTTACCTTACTAGCTTTATCTTGAGGTAACACTTCAGCAATTACATGAGTAATGCCTGCTTGTTTTGCAATATATTGAGCTGTACGGCGATTATCACCAGTAAGCATCCACACATCGATACCTTGAGACTGTAATTCTTTTACCACCTCAATAGTTTCTGGACGTAATTCATCCTCTACAGCCCACAATGCACTGATGACGCCATCTACAGCGAGAACAGACACGGAAGCACCTTGTTCTTCAAAATGTTGAATATCATCTTGCACTTTAGATAAATCATAACCGAGTTCACTCATCCAACGGCTATGACCAAGTTGTACAGATACACCTTGATAAGCACCTTGCAAGCCTTTACCAGGCACATCACCAAAGCTTTCAAGTTCTACAGCTTTACCTTTATAACCATGATCTTCGCCATAATAAACCATGGCCTTTGCAATTGGATGCGATGTACCGCTTTCAAGGGCCATCATAAGGGACATATTTCTACTTTCATCACCATTATAGTTTTTGAAAGCCGTTACATCGAGAACACCTTGTGTAAGAGTGCCAGTTTTATCCATAACGATAGCATCGAGTTTACCGGCTTTTTCAAGATATTCCGCACTCTTAATAAGAACACCATGCTCCGCACCTAAGCCAGAGCCTACCATAATAGATGTTGGTGTAGCGAGGCCAAGCGCACAAGGACAAGCGATAACTAGAACAGCAGTCGCATTAATAAGGGCTACATTAATAGAATCTCCTACAATAAAGTACCACACGAGACCAGTTAGTACTGCAAGGCCAATAACAGTTGGTACAAAGTATTGAGCTACAATATCCGCAACACGTTGAATACTTGCTTTAGAAGTTTGCGCCTCTTCTACTACCTTGATGATTTGGGACAGCATTGTATCGGACCCAATACGCTTTGCTTCCATTGTGAAAGCACCGCTCAAGTTAATAGTCGCACCGATAACATCAGATCCCACTTGTTTTTCTACAGGCAAGCTTTCACCAGTAAGCATAGCCTCATCTACTGTAGAATAGCCGTCAGTAATTGTACCATCGACTGGGATTTTTTCGCCTGCTCGAACTTGTAAAATATCGCCGGCTACTACTTTAGAAGTAGGAATATCTACAAACTCACCGTCACGCAACACATGAGCCGTTGCAGGTTGTAAGGCAATCAACTTTTGAAGTGCTTCAGAGGTACGCCCTTTTGCAATTTCTTCTAAGAGTTTACCAAGAAGGATAAATGTAATAAGCCATGCAGAGGTTTCAAAGTAAATACCATGAGGACCAAGCTCTGGATGGAACTGCCAATTATAAATACTGAATAGATAAGCAACAGTCGTGCCCATTACAACGAGAACATCCATGGTAAGGGCACCATTCTTCACCGCACTCCACGCACTCTTATAGAACATAAGGCCCGGACCGAACTGAGCAATGGTAGCAAGAATGAACTCTACCCATACTGGCAAGGCTTGAATACCAAAGCGATGTAATGTCATGTTAATCATCATCGGTACAGCCATACAAGCTGCAATGATAAGACGCGTAATATGAGGTCTTAAATTAACCTTTTCTATTTCTTTCTTGGTTTCATCTGCTTCCGCAGCACCAAAGCCAATATTTGTAATGGCATCAATAATTTGTTGTGGTTGAACAGTGGAACCATCTTTAAATTCAACGCTGCCCTTACGTGTTAATAGATTCACCTTTACAGAGGCTACTCCATCAACTTTAGATACAACGTTCTCAACACGTTTTACACAGGCCGCGCAATGCATGCCTGTAATATCAAATTCTTGTTTTTTAGCGCTCATATATATACTTCTTTCTATATTATTTTAAAGACATCTCAATCAATACATTTATATAGGATAAAACATTATCAAAAGTATTCTTATATGTAACAATATATGAACACCTTTACATGAGTACCTATTCATGTATCTACACTCTATAGTAACATAAATTCTCAATACGTCAATATCCTACTAAAAATACAGGGTTATTTCTTTAAAACAAGGGAATTAATAAATTCATCATTTTCTTTATAAAGTCTATATTGGTTATGCATATATTATTAAACATTATTGCTCATAATCTATACATTACGTTTATAAATAGCTTATAATAAAGTGATGATGATGAATAAATAAAATAGTAGTAAAAAGAAAAAGGAGGTGAGAAAATGCCTGAAACACCTAGCCCTACTGTGGAATTCATATCTATTGCCAATGAATTTCGCCATGAGTACGTCGTAGAGAAATCTAGATTTATTACCACTGTATATCCATGTAGTACTGAAGAAGAAGCACAAGCTTTTATTGGCCGCATTAACAAAGAATTTTGGGATGCACGCCATAATTGTACGGCTTTTGCTTTGGGTCCAAAACAAGAGCAACAACGATCCTCTGATAATGGAGAACCATCGGGAACCGCTGGCAAGCCTATGCTTGAAGTGTTAAAAAAGACGGGAATTACCAATATTGCTGTTGTTGTAACACGCTATTTTGGCGGTATTAAATTAGGGGCTGGTGGATTAATCCGTGCATATTCTCACTCCGTTGCAGAAACATTGCGTCTTGCACCCAAGGAATTGCATACTATCCGGACAGAATTACAAACCACCATTGACTATGCATTATATGGTGCCGTAGAACGGCATCTACAAGATGCTCAACTACATTATGAGGCTTCATTTGGAGAACAAATTACGCTAACAATATTAGTAGTACCAAACGATGTGGAACGCATACAAAAAGAGCTCCAAGACATGAGTCATGGAGCTGCTACTTGTAATGTATTAGATGCTATCGAAGTGGTATTACCACTAGATTAAGTGTTCAATCACTTCGTACACTAACTAATTAGTTGCCATTATGAACTAAACCAGTAATGCCTTGGTTCATTTCATGACGTTTTTCAGTTGTCAATGGATGTGGCCATACGCGTTCTAATTGTTTTTTACGACTAACACCAGCATTATGTGCTGTCATTAATCTACGTGCTTCCCAATTACGAATTGCTTTACTTAATGTTCTTTTTACTACGCCCATAGTAGTACCTACACTTTCTTAGTCACTGATGCTATATCAAAAAATTTGATGAGATTATTAAAACTAATTTCAATCGTTTTACATCTCTTGATGTGTTTAGTATATATGACTTTTTACCAATAGTGAAATAACCATTCTTTTGATAGTTATAAATTTTAATTATCTTAATTTGTGTATAATAGGGAGATTTTATGGACACATCGTACTATCACAATTTTATAACTCTAGTTCAAACGGGTAATATGACACAAGCTGCTGAAATTCTCCACATTACACAACCAGCTTTAAGTAAGCAGCTAAAATATTTAGAAGCAGAGTTCGGTGCTCAGCTAATCAATATTAAGCGGGGACAACGTGGTTCCAATTTACAATTAACTGATGCGGGCAAGATTTTCTACGAGAAAGCACAGCAATTATGCTCTATTGAAGAATCTACCTACAATGCGGTACAGCAATTAAATTCACGAATTGAAGGTACATTACGTATTGCCACATCCGCCTCCCGTTCTACACCAATCGTACAGCAATATTTACCAGCATTCTCCATGAAGTATCCATCTGTACATTTTGAAATTTATGAAGGACTTATGACAAATGTGGTAAATCAACTCATTAATGGTAGTGCGGAAATCGGTATCGCTAATATTCAAATGGTAGATACAGATAAATTTGATATTCTATTAACTCAAGAGGAACATTTATATGCCCTATTTAGACGTGACGTATTCTGGACTGATCGTGAACATGATACAATCACTTGGGAAGATATCAAACAATGCCCTCTATCTTTATCTGGTGGCTCTGTAAGGATGATTATGCAATCCTCTTTAACTAATATGGAGTATCTCAATGTTACTGCTATTACAACCACAAAAACATCAGCTATCGAATGGGCATCTTCTGGTCGCACCGTTGCACTCGTTCCAATGGACGCTAAGGAAATGGTAAACCACAGAAAAATGTCACGTATTAAATTACCTGAGTTCTCTGGAGACTTTAAAAAAGCATTTATCACCCTAAAAGGACATGCACTCTCCCCTGTGGCTCAACAGTTTATAGATTTCTATAAAGCCTATGTGTAATACATTTACCAATAATAAAAACTTAACAATAGCATATACAAGAAAAAGAAGGAAATTGGCCACGCCAATTTCCTTCTTTTTCTATTTAGATATTTATTGATGCACTGCACCAACAATATCAATAATACTATTAAGATTGTGTGTTTCTACATATTCGCCCATTTCACGAGCAATACGAGAAATAGCTGTTGGATCTACCATTGTAGCAGTCCCAACTTGTACTGCTTGTGCACCAGCCATCATAAATTCGATAGCATCAATGCCACTCATGATACCACCAAGGCCAATAATAGGAATAGTAACCCCTTTATAGACTTGATGAACCATTCGTAATGCTACAGGTTTTACAGCTGGACCAGATAAGCCTCCGTACGTGTTCCCCAATAGAGGTTTACGACGATGGATATCGATAGCCATCCCTAACAAGGTGTTGATAAGACTTACCCCATTACCACCACCTGCTTCTACAGCCTTTGCGATTTCCACAATATCTGTTACATTTGGTGATAATTTTACGATAACAGGTTTATCAGTTACTTTACGAACCGCTTTAGTTACTTGTTCAACAACCTTTGGGTCTACGCCAAACGCCATGCCTTCACACTCCACATTTGGACAAGATACATTGACTTCAAGGCCTGCAATACCATCCACAGATAGTGTTTCTGCCATCCAAGCAAATTCCTCTACTGTACCAGCAGACATATTAGCTAGTAGCGGTACATCATATTTCTTAAGTTCTGGCAAAATATCCGTAACAAAATGCTCTGCCCCTGGATTCTCAAGACCAATACAGTTCAATACACCAGATGGCGTTTCTGCAATACGAGGGCCAGGATTACCATGGCGGCCCTTTGGTGTTAAGCCTTTTACGGAAATAGCACCTACTTCATTGCTAAGGTCTAAGTACCCCGCATATTCCGGACCATTACCAAAGGTGCCAGATGCAGCAATAATAGGATTTTTCATCTTAATGCCGCAGTAATCAACGGCAAGCTTTGGATTAGGAGTAACGGTGTTATTTAAATCGCGTTCACTCATTAAAAGAACACCTCCTCAGCAGGGAATACAGGACCATCCTTACAAATTTTATAGCGTTTACCCTCAGTACCATCACAAGCACAGCCTAAACAACCACCAGTACCACAGCCCATGCGTTCCTCTAAGGATACTTGGCAAGGTACATTGAGCTCTTTAGCAACTTGTGCAACCCCCTTCATCATAGGTGTTGGACCACAAGTCATAACGGAGGTAAACGTATTAGCATTAATTAGATTAGGCATAATAGCCGTAGGGAAGCCTTTTGTACCAACACTACCATCATCAGTAGTGATATGAACCTGTACAGGCGTATCTTTGAATAAATCTGCCCAGAAGGTTTCACTTTCATTTCTAAAACCTAGAATAACTTGCGCTTCTTCTCCATCTTGTAAATGAGAGGCAATACATAACATCGGTGCAATACCGACACCACCTCCAACGAGAAGCATGTTCCTAGATGTTACAAATGGTTCACCTAAAGGACCTAGACAATCTAATGTATCACCAGGTACGAGACGAGTCATAATCTCAGTCCCTTGACCTACGACACGATACAAAAGGGTAATAATACCCTTTCGAGCATCAAATCCAGCATAGCTGATAGGGCGACGCAATAGTGGAGACGTAGAGTCCGATACGCGAACATTACAAAACTGCCCTACCTTTGCTTCTGCTGATTGTTTTGGTGCGTGAACATCCATGATCCACACATCTGAGCCTATTTGCTCATTGCGAACGACTTCGCCCTGTTCTACATAGCCACTCATGGTATTACTCCAATTCAAAATCTTGTAATGCTTCTACACTGTAGTTTGCATTATTTTTACGATTTGCTACAACGCGCAATACTTCACGTGCTGTATCAAGGCTTGTTAAGCATGGTGTACCCATTTCAACAGCAAGACGACGCAATTGGAAACCTTCACGTTCAGGACGTTTACCAGCAGTCAATGTGTTGAGTACAAGGTCCACTTTATCTTGACGAATGTGATCAGCACAGTTGTCATCACCTTCAGAAATTTTGTTAACCACCTTGCAGTCAACGCCATGTTCTTTGAAGTATTTACCTGTACCACCAGTCGCTTCGATGTGATACCCCAATTCGATGAAGCCTTTTGCCAATTGGCTAGCTTCCTCTTTATCGCGGTCTGCCACAGTCATAAGGATTGTGCCATCTTCTGGGATACGCATGTTGGCACCGTTAATAGCTTTGAACAATGCTTCCGAGTATGTACGACCAATACCCATAACTTCACCAGTAGACTTCATTTCAGGTCCAAGAGCGATTTCTACAAGACCCATTTTAGAGAATGAGAATACAGGTGCTTTTACGGCTACATATGATTTATTAGGTACAAGACCTAATGGCAAGCCTAAATCTTTTAAGCTTTCACCAAGAGCAATGCGTGTGGCACATTCTACCATGTTAATGCCTGTAACCTTAGAAATGAATGGAACAGTACGACTAGAACGAGGGTTAACTTCGATTACATTAAGTTCACCATCAGCCACGATATATTGAATGTTAAGTACACCTTTTACATTGAGGCCAATTGCAATACGACGTGTATAATCTACGATTTGATCGATAATTTCTTGGCTTAAATGTTGTGCTGGATAAACCGCCATGGAGTCACCAGAGTGAACACCAGCGCGTTCGATTTGCTCCATGATGCCAGGGATACATACATCGGTACCATCGGAAATAGCATCAACCTCTACCTCCATACCAACCATGTATCTGTCGATAAGAACAGGATGTTCCTTGGATGCAACTACGGCTTCCTTCATATATACATCAAGTTCTTTATCATTATATACGATTTCCATCGCACGCCCCCCCAATACGTAGGAAGGGCGAACAATCAATGGATATTTCAAGGTTTTAGCGGCTTCTTGTGCTTCTTCATCAGAGGTTACAAGCGCACCTACTGGACGAGGGATACCAAGTTTTGCCAATAATTCGTCAAAGCGTTCACGGTCTTCTGCCATATCGATGCTATCTACAGAAGTACCGAGGATTTTTACGCCTCGCTCTGCTAATGGGCCCGCCAAGTTGATAGCTGTTTGACCACCAAATTGAGCAATAACGCCAGCTGGTTTTTCTTTATCAATGATTTCCATTACATCGTCCACTGTTAATGGTTCGAAGTACAAGGAATCTGAAATATCGAAGTCTGTGGACACTGTTTCTGGGTTATTATTGATCATAATGGATTGGTAACCCGCTTTGCGAAGAGCCCAAGAGGAATGTACGGAGCAGTAATCGAATTCAACGCCTTGACCGATACGGATAGGGCCAGAACCGAGTACGACAACAGATTTTTCACCGAGCGGTTTAACTTCATCTTCTTGCGCATACGCACTGTAGTAATACGGAGTTTTAGATTCGAATTCGGCAGCACACGTATCTACATATTTATATGTAGGAACAATATTCCATTCCTTGCGTTTTGCACGAACTTCTTCTACGGTTGTGTTTGCATAACGAGCAATAACAGAATCAGTAATAGAGTAGCGTTTTGCTTTACGTAATACTTCTTCAGTAATACCTTCTTCTGCCAATGCTTTCTCCACATTGATAATATTCTTGATTTTTTCAATAAAGAATTTGTCAATTTTTGTAATGTAGTGAATCTTCTCTACACTGATATCTTTACGAAGTGCTTCGGCTACAACATAAATACGTTCATCATCTACAAGATGTAAGCGTTCAATCAACTGCTCCATGGACTCATGAGCGATTTTCTTAAGTTCAATATGATCTAAACCAATTTCCAAAGAACGAATGGCTTTTAACAAAGAACCTTCCAAAGAACGGTCAATGGCCATAACTTCACCAGTCGCCTTCATTTGAGTGCCCAATGTGCGGTCCGCCAAATTGAATTTTTCGAATGGCCAGCGTGGGAACTTAGTTACCACATAATCAAGAGTAGGCTCGAAACATGCTTTAGTTTCGCCTGTTACAGCATTAGTAATTTGATCCAATGTCATGCCTACTGCGATTTTTGCCGCTACCTTCGCAATTGGATAACCAGTTGCTTTAGATGCCAATGCAGAAGAACGAGATACACGAGGGTTTACCTCGATAACGATATATTCATTGCTATCTGGATTCAATGCGTATTGTACGTTACAACCACCTTCAATTTTCAAATAGCGAATGATGTCCACAGATGCAGTACGCAGCATTTGGTATTGAATATCGTTCAATGTTTGACTTGGTGCCACTACGATGGAGTCCCCTGTATGTACGCCAACAGGATCGATATTTTCCATGTTACATACGATGATGCAGTTATCTGCACTATCGCGCATTACTTCATATTCAATTTCTTTCCAACCTGCCACAGAACGTTCCGCTAGGATTTGGTGAATTGGTGAAAGTTTCAAACCACGACGCGTGATTTCATACATTTCATCTTCGTTATGTGCAATACCACCACCAGTACCGCCCAATGTATAAGCAGGACGGATGATGATAGGATAGCCGATGCGATTTGCAAAGGCTACGGCTTCTTCAAGGTCATTGAAGATGTCAGATTCAGGAACTGGTTGATTGATTTCTTTCATCGCTTCCTTGAATAGTTCGCGGTCTTCTGCTTGTTTAATGGCTTCAAGAGTTGTACCAAGCAATTGAACGCCGTATTCCTCTAATACGCCTGCTTCGGACAATTGAACAGCCATATTAAGACCTACTTGACCTCCTAATGTCGCCAATAAACCCCAAGGGCGTTCTTTTTTGATTACTTCTGTTACGAATTCAAGGCTAATAGGTTCTACATATACGCGGTCTGCAATATCTGTATCAGTCATGATAGTAGCAGGATTAGAGTTAACCAATACTACCTTATAGCCTTCTTCACGAAGGGAACGGCACGCTTGTGTACCAGCATAGTCGAACTCTGCTGCTTGGCCGATAATAATTGGACCAGAACCAATTACGAGTACTTTTTTTGCTTCTGTGGTCATATTATTTTCCCTTTCTCATCAAGTCTTCAAATTCGTCGAATAAATATAAATTATCAGTAGGTCCAGGGGACGCTTCTGGGTGATATTGTACGGAGAAGATAGGCAATTCTTTATGGCGCATTCCTTCTACAGTGCCATCATTTACACTACGATGTGTAATTTCAATATAATCAGGCAAAGTAGTATCATCTACTGCAAAGCCATGATTTTGAGACGTAATGTATACGCGGCCTGTGCGAAGATCTTGTACAGGATGGTTAGAACCACGGTGACCAAACTTCAATTTAAACGTAGAACCACCGTACGCTTGTGCCAATACTTGGTGACCCATGCAGATACCAAAGATTGGTTTTTTACCAAACATTTTCTTCACTTCTTCTACAGCATAGCCAAGATCTTGAGGATCTCCAGGGCCATTAGATAAGAAGATACCATCAGGATTTACCGCTAATACCTCTTCAGCCTTAGAATCTGCTGGAAATACAGTCAAACGGCAACCTGCCGCTTCTAAGGAGCGAAGAATATTTTCTTTTACACCATAATCCATTACAGCAACGTGGAACTCTGCATTTTTATCGCCACGCATACCTTGCCATTTTGTAGTGACGCGCATAACTTGGTCTGTTGGCAAATCTTGTTTAAACAGTTTTTGAATATCTTCCATTGGATAATCAGCACGCACAAGTACGCCTTTCATAACACCATGGTTACGAAGGGTACGCGTAATGGCACGCGTATCTACATCATAGAGACATGGAATGCCGTGTAAACGAAGATATTCGCTAAATAAACCTTCATTTTGCCAGTTCGATGGGAAATCGCACAGTTCGCCTACGATAAAGCCCTTACAATAAGGTTTAGGACCTTGTGTAATAGCATTTAATGTACCATAGTTACCAACGAGTGGATATGTTAATGTAATAATTTGATCCGCATAGGATGGGTCAGTCAAGATTTCTTGATAGCCAGTCATGCCCGTGTTAAACACGACCTCACCCACCGTTGGAGCGCCGCCTAATAAGGAACCTTCAAATACGGAACCGTCTTCTAGTACTAATTTGCCTTTCATTATAGGACTACGCCCTCCTTCATAACGATGTTACCATCTACAACGGTAAGTTTTGCTTTACCAGTAACAGTCATACCATCAAATGGGCTAACTTTACCTTTTGTATAGAATTTATTTCTGTCTACAGTCCATTGTTCTGTAGTAGAGAATACTGTAATATCCGCAGCTTTACCTACTTCTAAAACACCTGCATCTAGACGCATTAGTTCAGCTGGACGAGTACTCATATAGTACACAACTTGGTCGATGCTGAGTTTATCTGGACCATAAGCATTTGTGATTACAGCTGCCAAGGATGTTTCAAGGCCACTAAAACCATTTGGTGCACAGCAGAACTCATGGTCTTTTTCTTCAAATGCATGAGGTGCATGGTCTGTAATAATCGCATCAATGGTGCCATCTTTCAAACCTTCTAACAATGCTTGGCGATGATCTTCGGAGCGAATTGGCGGCGCCATTTTAAAAGCTGGATTATAATCGCGTAAGTATTCATCAGTAAAAGATAAATGTTGACTTGTTACCTCACAAGTTACATTAAGGCCTTTCGCTTTTGCACGACGAACCATATCCACCGTATTTTTACTGCTTACGTGAGCAATATGGATATGACCACCTGTCATTTCAGCTAACATAATATCACGGGCTACCGCAACATCTTCCGCTACTGCTGGACGGCCGATAACACCCATTTCATAAGATACAAAGCCTTCATGCATATGACCATTTTTAGTTAAGCTAATATCTTCGGCATGATCGATAACCATTTTGTTGAACATGGACGAGTATTCCAAGGCACGGCGCATGAAAGCAGCACTTTCTACATAGTGCCCATCATCAGAGTAAGCCACAACACCTGCTTCCGCCATATCGCCAAGCTCTGCTAATTCTTTACCTTCCAAGTTCTTTGAAACGGCACCGATAAATTCAACCTTAACTACGCCAGTAAGTTCAGCTTGTTTTTTCAAACCTCTTACAAGAGCTGCATTATCTACAACGGGATTTGTATTGGCCATTGTTACAACGCGCGTAAAACCACCAGCAGCAGCCGCTTGTGTACCAGAATGAAAATCTTCTTTAGCCTCTTGACCGGGTTCACGTAAATGTGTGTGAATATCGATAAGACCAGGCGCTACGATAAGACCTGTAGCATCATATACTTCAGCACCATCTGCACTTAAATTTTGACCGATGGCTGCAATTTTACCATCTTTCACGAGAACGTCTGCTACTTCATGTTGTTGTTTTGCCGGATTGACTACCGTACCATTTTTAATAAGCAAGCTCACTACCGTCACCTCCATGAATTGTTAAGTACAATACAGCCATACGAACGGATACGCCATTGCGTACTTGTTCTTGAATTACAGATTGATCCCAATAGGCTACATCTGGTGAAATTTCAAGACCGCGGTTCATTGGACCTGGATGCATAACCATAACATCGTCTTTTGCAAGACTTAATACGTCTTTATTGATACCAAAAATGCGTGCATATTCACGATTTGTTGGATATAGTGCGGAATGAATACGTTCTAATTGAATGCGAAGCACATTGACAACATCTGCATCTTTCACAGCTTCACGCACATCGTGATGAATGGTAACACCCATTTTTTCAAGCTCAGGATAGAGCATGGTACGTGGACCTGCTAAATGTACATCAGCCCCCATTTTAGTAAGACCATAAATATCGGATCGAGCTACACGACTATGCATAATATCGCCAACGATTACAACCTTTTTACCTTCTAAAGAGCCTTTGCGTTCAATAATGGAGAACATGTCGAGCAATGCTTGTGTTGGATGTTCATGGGCACCATCGCCAGCATTGATAATGATAGGGTCAACGGCTTTTGTCGCATAGAGTGGCGCACCTTCTGCACTACTACGCATAACAATCGCATCAGTTCCCATATAGGATAATGTTAATAGTGTATCGCGGAAGCTTTCACCCTTACCCATAGAAGATCCACTTGGAGTAATGTTGATTACATCAGCCCCTAAATATTTACCTGCTAGTTCAAAAGAACTACGCGTACGTGTACTAGGTTCCATGAATAGATTGATGATTGCCTTACCTTTTAAGTAAGGGATTTTTTTGTCGTCAGACAAAACAACCTTTTTCATCTTCTTCGCTACATCGAGAATCAATTTAATTTCTTCTGGTGTAGCATGTTGTAACCCTAACAAATGTTTGCCATGCAAGCTCACTTGTCCCATGATTGCCTCCTAACTCACTTAACAAAAAAGACCTTCTGCCCAGGGCAAAAGGTCGAATAGTTTGCACAAAGAAGCCCTTGAGGGCGCTTCAACTATATGTCCTTTATTAGCCTCTCTGGACCAATTTAAAAGGTGTTTTGTAATGCTACAGTATCTCGTACTGCTCAATGCATTTATCTCTTATCATTGTACTGAAATTACCGACGAAAGTCAATGTAATTCCAATGAAGAAACACAAATAGGATGTGCCGAGGGACATCCTATTTATATAGTAAAACTAGTTGCGCACTCTTAGTTTCGTCTTCTTGTCAATTGCTCGATAGATACTGCGTCTTGTGCATTATCTTGCTCTTGATCAACATTTGTATTTACATCATCTAGCTCTGAAAAACTACGACGTTTACCACCTTGTGCAGCAATACGTGCTGCTTCTCGCTCTTCTGCAATTTTTTGGCGAGCAATTTCCGCATTGCGCTTAGCGATAATTTGTCGTTGTGCTGCTAAGCGAATTTCTTCAGCTCGTTGTGC
The DNA here is from genome assembly GCF_002959935.1 of Veillonella tobetsuensis. Taxonomy (NCBI): domain Bacteria; kingdom Bacillati; phylum Bacillota; class Negativicutes; order Veillonellales; family Veillonellaceae; genus Veillonella; species Veillonella tobetsuensis. Next base: position 98,534 of record NZ_PPDF01000004.1, on the reverse strand, counting down.
TGCCTTCTTCTGAGCTTCTCGTTGAATTTCAGCACGACGGCGCGCTTCTTTAGCTTGAGCTTGCGCGATTTCATATTCACGATATCGTTTTTCTGCCAACTGACGAGCTTCTTCCGCTTTTCTTGCTGCTTCCGCTTGTTCCTTAGCAATGCGTTCCCGTTCAGCTTTACGTGCCGCTTCTGCGATACGATTTTCTTCACGGATACGCGCTTCCTCAGCAAGTCTAGCTGCTTCTGCGATACGTTCTGCTTCAGCACGTCTTGCAGCCTCTGCCTTACGTATTTCTTCTGCAATTCTAGCGTCTTCTGCTTTACGCATTTCTTCTGCACGTTTCGCCTCTGCCGCAATACGACGTTCTTCAGCCTTACGCGACTCTTCTTGCGCTTTGGCAATAGCTGCTAGGCGCTCTTCCTCAGCTTTACGGGCTGCTTCTTGACGTGCCATTTCAACTTTACGCAATGCTTCTTGACGAGCTTCCTCTGCTTTTCTAGCCTCTTCTGCACGTTTAACCTCTGCAGCAATACGCTCTGCTTCTGCTTTTGCTTCTGCTGCTTTCCGTTTTTCTTCCGCTTTACGAGCCGCCTCTTGTCGAGCTGCTTCGGCTTTACGAGCAGCTTCTTGTCGCTCTGCTTCAGTCTTAGCCGCCTGTTCTGCAGCTTTACGTTCTGCTTCAATACGTGCAGCTTCTGCTCGTTGTTCTGCTGCAATGCGCTCTTCTTCAGCCTTACGCTGCGCTTCTAAGCGTTGTGCTTCTAGTTTTGCTGCATATTCTTGTGCTTTCTTCTCCGCTGCTTCTCGAGCCGCTTGTTCTCGCTGAGCCTTTTCTCGAGCTGCTTGTTCTGCAGCAATACGTTGTTGTTCCGCTTTGGCTGCCGCAATACGAGCATCCTCTTTAGCCTTTGCCTCTGCTGCCAAGCGTGCTGCTTCAGCTCTAGCCGCATCATCCTTAGCCTTTTGCTCTGCTGCTATGCGTGCAGCTTCGGCTTTATCAGCATCATCCTTCGCTTTTTGTTCAGCTAACTGGCGTTCTGCTTCTGCTTTAGCTCTTGCTTTTTCAGCAGCTGCATCAGCCTTAGCTTTAATTTTAGCTTGCTCCTCAGCCTCACGTTTATCCAGTTCTGCTTGTCTTGCTTGTGCGGCCTTATGAGCTGCTGCGGCTTTTTCAGCAGCCAATTTAGCTTGTTCTGCCAATTGGTGCGCTTGTTCTTCTTTTTGAGCTTTTGCAGCTACATATTTTTCTTCTATAGCCACTTTTTTAGCTGCTTCCGCTGCTTCTTTTTGAGCTTCCGCCTCTAATGCACGTTGACCCGCTTCATTAGTAGCTAGTACACGTGCATATTGCGGATTGGCTAACGCTTCAGGCACGAGTAAAAAACGAACTGGTAAATTCGATGCCCCAGCAGGCATGAATTCAATGGTTAATGTATCACCACCATAATAGTTACCCATGTAACGAGAATCCATTACCGTATTGTGTCCTAATGCCATCAATCCATCATCACCACCAACGTGATAGGTCATGCTTTCACTAGGCACCTTTTGCCAACGTCGTTGTGCTTTCACCGTAAAGGAACCAGAATAGCCGCCACCTAAAGGGTTAAAGTACAGACGGAATGGATCTTCTCCACTCGTAGGGATTTTTACAGTATAGGAAATGCCGTAGTTACCAGAATCCTTTACATAAGCCTTATTATCCATTTCATCGACGCCTTCTACGAAGCGGTCTTCTCTATCATTACCCAATTCCACATACGCGCCGCCTAAGGTCGTGTTGTATTCTTTAGAAACAGCCATTTTTCTTTCAGCACCGGTGAAAGTACCACGCAATCGCACATGGTCAATAGGCAAATTGTTTACCCAGTATGACGCTTCAATAGAGTTAAGACTCATAGGAATCATCATAACCCGTGCAAATACAGGCGCACTAGTCTGCAAATCTACAATACCTGTAAATAGTGCATCCTTTGGAATTGGTGTATGCTCCAAATCGGTAAACACCAATTGACGACTCTTTGGAGGCATTACAAAAGAGTAGAGTTGTCTATCCGATAAAGGTTGCTCTAACTCCTTCCGCGATAAATCACGCCCGGCCGCAAAATAGTCAGGTGTAGCAATGGATTTCAATTCACGAAAAATAGCAATACCATTCGGCGCATCACCTGTATTCTCCAGTACGATAGCAATCTTATGAGGCTCTGCCATTTCATTTACATGATAGAAATAGATACGTCCTTTACCATTTATACTGCCCGCGCTAAGGACACCACCTACAGGCCCAACGTACTCAGGACTATCAGATAACAGTAACGTATCCTTCTGAGCCTCAAGCTGCGCAGGTAACGGTGTAAACGAGAAATATCCTATGGAGTTAAAATCTATATCGCTTGCAGCATGACCTGTCAATGCGCCCATAACGGCTAACATAGTCGCTAGCTTGTATGTTTTCTTACATAACATAATTAAACCTCTTCCAGCCCCATAGGATCATATGTAAGGGCCAATGCTTCTAACTTTTTTAAACGATGGCCAATACCCGATTTTGACAAGGAACCATTCATCATTTCTTCTAATTCTTTTAAACTAGCTTCTGGGTTTTCCCAACGTAATCTAGCAACAACTTTTAATTTATCTGGCAATGCATCGATACCAATATGTTCATCTAAAATACGGATAGCCTTTACTTGACGCACAGCCGCATCAACTGTTTTCTGTAAATTTGCCGTTTCACAGTTTACTTGCCGATTAATCTGATTGCGCACAGTTTTCATAATACGTACATTTTCAAATTCCATCAATGCCGATTGAGCACCCATGATTTGCAAACAATTTGTAACAGCATCTCCTTCTTTCAGGTATACCACATACTCCTCTTTACGCTCCGTCAGCCCTGCATGAATATGAAATAATCTTAAAACATATATAATTTCTCGCGCAAAGGACTCATTGCCGGTCATAAATTCAAGATGATAATCACTTTGCGGTTTATTAACAGACCCACCACCTAAAAAAGCGCCACGTAAAAACGCTCGACGTGCCTCCATCGAGTTTAGCCACTTTCGCGGTAACTGTTCTGTAACGGGCCACAAAGCCAAATCCTCTAAAGCACTACGCCCCTCTTGAGATGGGTCGACCGTTAATGTATACATATTCTTCTTACGCAAATTTAGACCTTGTCGAACTAAAACATGTGTAGGCAATTCATATTGTCGTTTTAAAATACCAAGCAAACGTCTAGCCACCGCATTATTAGCAGTGGCTAGGCGTACACCAATCGCTCCATTCATACCGAGTAATAAGGAACCACCCATGCGCAATAAACAAGATGCTTCTATTTTCATGGCCACATCGGTATCCGTTTCAGGCTCATAGGCACATAATTCATTTTTCACATCTTCTGCAAAAGACATAGAGACTCCTTTCCTTAACTTATGGAACTAATATTTTGTAATCTTATATAATGACAAACTACAACAGTAGACCTAGTGATCGGCACGACGCAAGTAATATTCTAATACTCTTGGTTCCATATCAGATTTCATAGCATAGATGATATCCATAAGAACCTTACCCAAACGCTCAGGATCATGAACAGCAGGTTTTTCTTGGCTGATTAATGTAGCACGAACCGTACGTATCCCCATTTCTTGCAATCGCTTAGAATCAATTGCCATTGGTTCAGAACCCACGGCGCTATATTGTTCTACCATTTGAATTGGCAGCGGACCATCATTAGCAAGAACGGTATCTACAATACCAACTCCACTATGGTCAATAATAGCTTGTACATGATCGGCCAAGGAATAGCCCGACGTTTCACCAGGTTGTGTCATAACATTAGCAATATAAATTTTATTGGCTTTACTAGCACGTACATGGTCCGCAATCTTATCAGTCAATAGATTTGGTATGATACTCGTATAGAGACTGCCAGGCCCCAAGATAATAACATCAGCCTCATCAATGGCTTGTAGCGCTGCACCTTCTGGTTTTGGCAAGGCCGGTGTACTAAACACGCGCTTGATTGGTTGTCCTGAATGAGGAATATTACTTTCACCATTAACGATAGTACCATCTACCAATTCAGCACTTAATTGAATAAATTCTGTGGAGGACGGAATAACGCGACCACGAACGCGCAACAATTTACTTGCCGCTTCGAGGGCCTCCTCTACATCGCCATCATAAACCTGTGCCAAAGCGGTAATAAAGAGATTACCAAAGCTATGACCAGATAACTCATTATCCCCATCAAATCGATAGCGGAACAAATTTTCCATTACACCTTCTTGTTCAGCAAGAGCTACAAGACAGTTGCGCAAGTCTCCAGGAGCAATCATTTTAAAATCTTCGCGTAAACGACCAGATGAACCACCATCATCGGCAACTGTAACGATGGCGGACAAATTAGATGTATGATCTTTCAACCCACGCAACAAATTAGATAAACCGGTACCACCGCCTATTACAACAATTTTAGGACCTTTATCGAGGCGAATATTTTGAAAAATAATATCCGACACCTTGCTAGACGGATCTGGTAAAACGGCACGAATAATAGTTTTAATAACCTTACTTGTACCAAGTAGTATCAATAAGGCTGCGATAACAATTAAAATAGTACCTACCAAAATTAGTACATTGTAATTATAATATCCCGTTAAGGAATAGGAATAGGCAAGAACTATATCCTCTATATAGGATAACCATTGATAGTTAAACAATAGTGAAATGCCTATGATTAATAAGCCTACCCCTAAGCTATAGAGAGCAAGCCAACGCTTAATATTAAGGCCCGGAATTAGCCACCGGAACCAACGTTTTCGTAACATAAAAACCCCTTTAATCCCCTAGATCTGCTTGATGTGGATTAAAATCTTCTTCCACATTGTTTTTCATCATATCTCGATGTTCAACAGTGACACGATAGCCTTTTTCTAATAAATGAGCATACAAAGCCTCTGCCATTGCTACGGAACGGTGCATCCCCCCAGTGCAGCCTACAGCAACAATAAACTGAGCCTTTCCTTCTTTTTCATAATTAGGAACCAGGAAATCTAAGGTATCAAAATAGTGTTTCTTAAATTCATCCGTCACTTTAAAAGAATGAATATAATCATTTACAACTTGTACACGCCCTGTTTTATGACGGAATTCTGGAATGTAGAATGGGTTCGGCAAAAAACGAACATCCCAAATCATGTCTGCATCTAAAGGCAATCCATATTTAAAACCAAAGCTTACCACCGTTACAGTCATGCCATGTTTTTCTGCAACTTGAGTAAATCGTTTTTTCAAATACTCCTTTAGATTTGCCGTTTTCATATCTGTCGTATCGATAATATAATCTGCTTTATGGCGCACAGAATCGAGGATTTGCCGTTCCTTTTTTAGGCCCGTTGTGAGACGGCCGCTAGGTGCCAATGGATGACTGCGACGAGATTCTTTATAACGGCGAATCAATGTTTCATCGCTAGCATCCATGAATACGATTTCATAATCAACCTTCATCTCTTTCAAGTTATCTAGAGATGTAGACAAGGCTTCAAAAAATTCTCCGCCCCGAATATCTACTACGAGGGCCACGCGATTTGTACGATCCCCCCCTTGGCGACAAATTTCACTCAATTTAGGAATCAATACAGGCGGAATATTATCTATGCAGAGATATCCCATATCTTCTAATGCCTGTAATACCTGTGTTTTTCCAGCACCAGACATACCAGTTACGATTAATAAACGAAATGCTTCCATACCTTACTCCATTATAATAAATGTTCTTCAATCCAACGAGCCACACCATCATCATTATGATGACCACATACCTCACGAGACACTAATTTCGCATGCTCCACTGCATTATTAACAGCAACCGCATAACCAGTCTTCGATAACATAGATATATCATTTTCTGCATTACCAAAAGAAACGATATGCTCCATACCAATGCCATATTGGCGCGCTAACTGTTCTAGTGCATCACCTTTAGACACATGGCGGGCAATGATTTCTAGAAAATCCTTTTGACTGCGAACCAAGGTAACCTCATCGCCAACAAGAGGTGTTAAAGAAGCTATGATTTTATCAATATTTTCTACCCTATCAATGGCAATTAATTTATTCGGTTCCTGTGAAAGTTCATACAAGGAATCACCTAGGAACTCAGCCTTTGCACCAGTTTGAGCCTCATACAAATCCGATTGCCAATTCCGATGATGACACAACAATCTATCATCTATATAAGATTGAATATGCCAATCATATTCTCGAGCTAATTGTAAAATACGCTGTACCGCTGCTCGAGGTACAGTGCGTTCAAACACCTTGTGTGCCGTTTCTAATTCCTGTATTAGCCCACCAGAAAATAATATCATCGGTACATTCCCCAGATTAAGAGACATACCTACTGGTTTTGCCGTTTGATACATGCGCCCTGTGGCAAGGGTTATACGAATACCTTTCTCTTGCAGTCGATGCAGTACATCCTTTGTGTACTCTGACACAGTATTATCACTGCGTAGTAAGGTCTCATCACAATCGATAGCCACCATTTGAATATGAGAAAAAGAAGGATCCATAGTTACCTCCTTTAAATAGAAATTATAATACTCTTTATTATACCATTTATCATAGAAATATATAAATTTTACACAAAAAAGAGACTCCAAAAGGAATCTCTTTTTATATTGACTATCAAATTAGAATTGGTAATTAAGATCAACACGGTAGAAATTAGGTTGATCTTTACCATTATCTTTATATTCTTTCCAATTGAAACCGTAGTAAGCAGTTAAGCCCACATTGTCTTGTAATGCATAGTCAGCAGTTGCCATCCAACCTTTATAACCAGCAGTATAAATATGATCCCAAGTAGTATCTAGGATTGGAGCATCTTCTTTTTGATTAAAGTATTGAGCTTTTACATCCCAAGTACCTTGTTTAGCTTGGTCATAATTACCATAACCAATTCCTGCAACCCATGCTTGAGAGTTTTTAATGTTGGATGTTCTCAACCATTCACCACCGACCCAAACTTTGTGGAGCTTAACATCTGCATTAAAACCGTAGATGTTTTTGTAAGCTACGCCAATGCCACCAGGAGCAAATGGAGTAGTAGAATGGTCTCCACCATTTATACGAGTGTAGAAACCACCTAAGTTAACGTGCTTATTAGGTTGACTATTCAAATTCAATACAACAAGTGGAGGGTTTCCTTTAGTGTCTTTACCTTCTAATTTACCAGAAACACCATAACCATAAGCTGCTTGAAGATTAATTTTTTCATTGCCTGCATTAAATTGAACACCGTCAAAGGTACCATCAAATGCCAAACCAGCACCCATCATTTGACCAAAACGACCGGCTTTAATGGATACGCGTTCTCCAAATTTGTGGTTAACATATGCACGATCAAAATTAACACCTGTATAACTATAAGTATCAGCATCACCAAATTCATAGTCTCCAGTAACTACACGGACTACTGCATCTGTGCAATCATTCACTTTTGCATTGAATTGTAAGCGTGCACGACCATCGAATTGGGATGATTTACTATAGTCACCATAATAATTAGCATAGATACCATCTTTATTTTGAGATCCTAAAAAACGAAGGCGCATATCACCAGTAACTTTTACATTACCAACGCGATCTTCCAAACGAGCTACACGAACGCCCAAGTTATTCAATTCGTTGGAGAATTCGTCAGCCAAACGGTTAATCATAGCTTGTTGTTCAGCGTTAGCACGGTCTTGGTTAGCCATAGCTTTAGCGATCATTTGAGCCATTTCAAAGCGAGTGATATCGTTTTGGCCTTTGAAAGTGCCATCTGGATAACCATTAACGATACCAGATGCTGCCAATTGTGATACTGCTTGGTATGCCCAAGAGTCAGGAGTTACATCGGAGAATGGGTTAGCTGCGAAAGCTGTAGTTACACCCAATACTGCTGTTGCTGCAAAGATTGCGGCGAATTGTTTTTTCATAGTTAAATACCTTTCTCTAACAATAAAATTATTTTCAAAACGCGATGTACAATTCACTCCTTATTCTAGAATTGGAATTCTTTGAGAGTTTCCTTGTTTCCTTCCCATAATCCTTAGCTAGCTTTAAGTTTATTTCATACATCAAAACTCACTATTGTGACAGTAACATGAAGTAACTATTGTGATAGTAACATGAAGTAGCTATCATGTAAACTCTTTTTCTTACTTTATATAGATTATTTCAAATGTTTAACAAAGATAGATTATACCAATGAATTCTAGAGACAAAAAAGGGCTCTCTGTCAAATGTTGGGGTGTTCACCCTACGAGCCTTCTTTGGCACCAATCATATGTATGGTTGGTGCCATTCTTTTTGCTCAAAAGTAGAATACGTACTCTAAATCTACCAAAGTGGCGAAGTCCATAGCTTATTCGTTTTAATACCTTAATCTTGTTGTTAGTTCCTTCTGTGTATCCATTAGAATATGGAAGTAAGAATGCATTAGTTAATTGAGTCATCCATGCAGGAAACGATGTAAAGAAGTTATTAAATTCTTTCAAACCAGATGCTTTCACTAATTCTAACCAATGCTTTAAATGTGTAGCTATCCCTTGTTTACCATAGGTTGAAAAGATTTTTCTAAAAGATAGTTTTAAAGCATATGCTTTTCGTAAATCTTCAGAAATTCGAAGTATTTCACAGAGCTTAATGTGTTCAACTTCCGTTAAATGATCTGGATGTTTCATTAGCACACGTCGATTCTGTTTTAACATACGTGAATAAGCAGCCAGTTTATGTTGCTCACGTTTTCTAACTCGCTCTACCGCCCAATCCACAAGTCGACACACATGGTATCGATCACAGATAATATGCGCATGTGGAAATAGCGCCTCCATGATGCGTTTAAACTGTATGGACATATCCATTACAATAAACTTAACTTGTACGCGATCTTTATGTTTAAATGATGCAAAATAGCGGATTAATGCTTGCGTATCACGTTTCGGTAAAATGTCTAATATTTCATGTGTATCTGGATTGGTTAAATTGACTTGGTATTGATGACCTTCCGCATTTCCTTTGAATTCATCAATACCAATAACAGTAGGTAATGTTTTAGGCTTAGGTATAGTAATCATAGAGCAATAGCGTAATACTGTAGTAATAGATGTATCACACTCGTTAGCGATAGCAGTATAGGTTACACTTTCAGTAAGTTTATCAAATAACAAATTAATATTGGTTATACTTAGTTGCATATGTTTTCGTACAAATGGATTGTTCTCGGAAAAAGAGTGCTTACAATAAGGGCAAATATATCGACGTTGTCTGTATTTTCCAATTAATGGTCCTCGTTGTACTTTTCCAAATTTTACCGTACGTATACGGTAATCTTTAATACGCTCTGTAGTTTCTCCGCATTTTGGGCAAATATGTGGTGTTACCGGTAATTCTATGTCAAAAATAAATGTTCCGTCCAATTCGTAGCTGTTTGTAATAAACTCTTGTTTTACATTATGTAAAAATTCAGTATAATCAGTAGTAGGCATATAAGCTCACATCCTTTCTTTAGGACTTTGACACTTTTATTGTAAAGTATGTGAGTCTTGTATGCTTATTTTTTGCAAAAAAAATAATGTTGGAAGTGACACCGTAGTGGTGTCACCCCAACATTTATTATAGAGCCAAAAAAAGAGACCCCCGAAGGAGTCTCTTTCATATGAGTAACTATCAAATTAGAATTTGTAGTTAAGGTCTGCACGGTAGAAGTCGTGTTTATCAGTACCGTTTTGAGTTTTCCAGTCGAAACCGTAGTAAGCAGTTAAACCAACATTGTTTTGCAATGCATAGTCAACAGTTGCTAACCAACCTTTGGAATCAGCTTTGTATTTTTGAGTCCAAGTTGTGTCAAAAATTGGAGCATTTTCTTTTTGGTTGAAGTATTGAGCTTTTACGTCCCAAGTACCTTGTTTTTTGATGTTGTAGTTGCCAAAGCCAACGCCTGCAGTCCAAGCTTGGGATTTTTCTACGTTAGAAGCTTTCAACCATTCGCCACCAACCCAAACTTTGTCGAAGTTAGCATCAGCGTTGAAACCGTAGATATTTTTGTATTGGTGACCATTGATTGCATCTTCACCGTTTACACGAGTGTAGAAACCACCAGCGTTAACGTGTTTACCAACTTTGCCATTCAAGTTCAATACAACTAATTCAGGATTTTTGTTAGTTGCTTGATCGAACGCACCGGATACACCATAGCCATAAGCTGCTTGGAAGTTGATTTTTTCGTTACCAGCGTTGAATTGAGCACCATCGAAATCGCCATCAAATGCTAAACCAGCACCGAATGCTTGACCGAAACGACCAGCTTTAACGGATACGCGTTCACCGAATTTATGGTTAACATATGCACGGTCGAATTTAACTGTTGTATCAGCTGTATTAGCATCAGCATTACCGAATTGGAAGTTGTCAGTAGTCAAACGAACAACTGCATCAGTACGATCGTTTACTTTTGCGTTGAATTGCAAACGTGCACGAGCGTCGAATGTAGAGGATTCATGTTCAGCATCACGGTAACGAAGACGAGCATCACCAGTAACTTTTACGTTACCAACGCGGTCTTCCAAACGAGCTACACGAACGCCCAAGTTGTTCAATTCGTTGGAGAATTCATCAGCCAAACGGTTGATCATAGCTTGTTGTTCAGCGTTAGCACGGTCTTGGTTAGCCATAGCTTTAGCTACCATTTGAGCCATTTCGTAACGAGTGATGTCATTTTGGCCTTTGAAAGTGCCATCTGGGTAACCGTTAACGATACCAGATGCTGCCAATTGGGATACTGCTTGGTATGCCCAAGAATCAGGAGTTACGTCGGAGAATGGGTTAGCTGCGAAAGCTGTAGTTACACCCAATACTGCTGTTGCTGCAAAGATTGCTGCGAATTGTTTTTTCATAGTTGAATTCCTTCTTTCTGAAAAATAAGAATAAAATTGTTTTTCAAGTTACGATTCACAATTCATTCTAATTTCTAGATTTAGAATTCTCTTGGGAGTGTCCACGTTTCCTCGCCATAATTCTTCATCGAGATTTCAGTATGTCTTGCTCATCGCCTCTTGTTGCCATGATATTAGCACGAAGTATTTTTGATGTAAACCCTTTTTTCTCACTTACATTCTCATTTATCATAAATTTATTTTCATACCCATAAAAAACTTAGATTTTATCTATACATTTTGTATATTCTAAAAATCAATTTTTTTTACACTTTTATTCAATTTTTATTCTAATGAGATTTATTCTCATCGGAACTATTAATTTTTACTAATTAATTATATAGTTATTAATCTTTTTATCTAATCATATCTGTCTATTGCGTCATTTTATCCTCATACTACATATAGCATTTCTCTAATTTTACATACAAAAAGAGCCCTCTCAAGGAGGGCTCCCTTTATATATACTATTATATGTTCTTTAAGAGAGGGTTTTCAAAATAGTGTTATATATTTTTTTACTACTCATTAGAATTTGTAGTTAAGTTCTGCACGGTAGAAGTCGGATAAATCGTTACCGCTTTGGTCTTTAGAATTGAAACCATAACCAGCGCTTAAACCAACATTATCTTGTACAGCATAGTCAACTGTTGCCATGTAACCTTTGTAGCCATTGTTTGTGTTAGTCAAGTCATATGCTTGATCCCAAGTGGAGCTTACGATAGGTGCATTAGCTTTTTGGTTGAAGTATTGACCTTTCACATCCCAAGTCCCTTTTTTAGCGATGTCGTAATTACCATAACCTACACCAGCTGTCCAAGCTTGAGAGTTAGAAACATCGGAAGCTTTCAACCATTCACCGCCAACCCATACTTTATCTTTATGGAAGTCCGCATTGAAGCCATATACGTTTTGGTGATCATTTGCTACGGTAGCACCATTGTGATTTAAGTTGCCACTAGATAATCTGGAGTAGAAACCACCAACGGAGGATTCTTGACCAATTTTACCTTTAACACCTACATAGGATACAGATGGGTTATCAGATTTAGCATTGTCTGCTGCAGCACCTTCCATCATATAACCATAAGCACCTTGTACTTGGATTTTATCGTTACCAACATTCAATTGAGCACCATCGAATGTATCATCGTACATTAAGCCGCCACCAATTGTTTGATTGAAACGACCAGCTTTAGCGGATACGCTTTGACCAAATTTGTGATCTACATAAGCACGATCGATTTTTGCAGTTGTACCGTTTGTGGAATCACCAAATTCATAGCCACCTTTAACACGAACTACCGCTTCAGTCTTATCATTTACCTTAGCGTTGAATTGAACACGAGCTCGACCATCGGTTAAGGATTTGCTACCGTCCTTATATACGCCTTTATCTTCAGAGCCTTGGTAACGGATACGAGCATCACCAGTAACTTTTACATTACCTACACGGTCTTCTAATTTAGAAACGCGAACGCCCAAGTTGTTTAATTCGTTGGAGAATTCATCAGCCAAACGATTGATCATCGCTTGTTGTTCTGCATTTGCACGATCTTGGTTAGCCATTGCTTTAGCTACCATTTGTGCCATTTCGTAACGAGTAATATCATTTTGACCTTTGAAAGTACCATCTGGGTAACCATTAACGATGCCAGCAGATGCTAATTGAGATACTGCTTGGTATGCCCAAGAATCAGGAGTTACATCGGAGAAAGGGTTTGCAGCGAATGCTGTAGTTACACCTAAAACTGCTGTTGCTGCTAATACTGTTGCAAATTGTTTTTTCATAATAGATTCCTTCTTTCTGATAATGTCTTTTTATTAAGACTTAGAAAAAATATATATTATCAGAAGACTTTACATCTTGTTATGATTTATATAAGAACATCATGTAGAGTATCCACGTTTCCTCTTCTTCTATTCTTGTATATCACCACAACTTGTTGTGTTGTCTTTCTGTGATGTCAATATACAACTCTCTCCAAAATTTGTAAAGCATTTTATACAATTAAATATGATGAAATTTCTTTCATGAAATATTTTAACTAATAAAACCCAGCATTTATCTATATTTCTTAAAATTATATTGTATGAAATTTCATTTTATATATCTAAAAAAGAATTTATTTAACCACTAATTCTCTTGACAATTAATTATTTTTACTTATTTATAACGAATAGTTTAATTATAAAATAAAATAAGACCTATTCCATGAATAGATCTTATTGTTGGATTTATGTTTTATATAACATTAAAGAGCATACTCTACAAAGCCTAGCACATGATCCACAGGTACGGAACCAATGAATCGACTATCACTAGAATGGTTTCGGTTATCCCCCATGACAAACACATGACCTTCCGGTACCACTACAGGTGTAGAACGACTATAATTCATAGTTGTATCCTTTGTATATGGCTCTTGTAATTGCTCACCATTACGCCATACATGGCCGTCTTTAAATTCTAATGTATCACCAGGTCTACCAATGACGCGTTTTACCCATACGTCATTAGTTTGAGCTGATTTATCGATTACACTTACATAGTTCATTAATGGCTCTTTTACATCATCAACCCATGTGCGTTCACGGTTAACACGGCTATCGATGATAACAATTTGACCATAATCAGGCATATCACGCATAATATGTTGCCATTTAGTAACGATTAAGTATTGACCATTATGAAGTGTATCATCCATCGATTCGCCAGATACACGTGTTGGTTGTACGAGAAAAATATGGATTACCATGGCAATAACCAAAGCCAACACAATAGCATATATCCAGTCTAACGTTTCTTTTACAAATTTATTATTCATTAGAACCCCCTTAATGACCATTCTTATTAAAACGGCCACCAAATACATCATGCACGTCTTGAATCGTTATAAAAGCCGATGGATCGACTTCATATACGGTATCCTTTAATCGTGTGATTTCTAAACGCGTTACTACGGAATAGAGAACGTGCTTAGGTGTTTTTAAATAGCCACCCTCACCATATAAAATCGTTACCCCTCTGTTCAATTTAGCATTCAATGCATCTGTAATTTTTTTAGAATTATCTGCATCTGTAATAATCATAACACCCTTGGATTCCTCAAGGCCTGTAATCGTTACATCAATCATTTTATATGCAATAAAATAGGCCACCAAAGAATACATAGCACTATCCCAACTATATACGAAACCTGCTGCACCTAAGATAACTAAATTCATGGCCATTACGATTTCACCAACAGAAAAGGTGGTGCGTTTATCAAATATAATGGCTACAATTTCAGAGCCATCAAGACAGCCACCATTTCGTATAATTAGGCCCACACCAATACCGAGAATTATCCCCCCAAAGATGGCCCCCAGAAAAGGATTTGTCGTTATCGGTGTAAAATCATGGGCAAATTTTGAAAATATAGCCATCCAGACGATGGAAAACAGTGTAGATATAGTAAAGGTCTTGCCATTAATACGATAGCCTACATACAGAAATGGTATATTAAGCAAAACTACAAATATACTAAATGATATACCAGAAAGCTCAGCTGCCATCAAGGATATACCAACCACACCACCATCGATAATATTATTAGGTACTAAAAACAGATCAAGACCAATTGTATAAATCAATGCCCCTATGATCATCCAAACACATCTCAGCAGTATACTAGACCAATGTGTTTTTTTTACGACATCACTCATTCGTATCTCCTTCATTATATAATTTTTTAAAAGCTGCTAATCGTTTAGCCTCTAATTCTTGCAAATTTTCTTCCTTTTTAACCTCTAGTACAGGCTGCTCTTTAAGCTGCTTTGTATAACGCATGCCGATGACATAGGCCGTTAAATCATCAACTGGTTCAGGAGGAAATTGCATCCCTTTTGGTACGAATCTACGCCAACCAGTAGGTGGATTATATTGCCAATACAATTTACGTGCATCTTCCGTACTATGCGATTCATCAATTAAGCTGGTTGTAATTTTGTGGTTGCGACCAATTTGTTGGATTGATGGATACAAATGCTTATGATTAGTCCCATTGCCACATACGATATGATTGATGCCACGATATGTGCTTACTAAACTTTCAAAAGAGCTATTAAACGTTTTAGTTTCAATAATCGTGCGATGTATTAATTCACCGGCTTGTGAAAGTATAGCCACACCTGTCTTTTCATTCCCTGGATCGATAGCGGCTATATACGATATATTATTCATACTATTGTCCTCATTCCTCAATACAATAGTTATATTTTATCACAAAATAAAAGACCTATGTATTAAATATTAATACATAGATCTTTTCATATAGAAACTAATTTGATTTTATGAGTTTACCTGTATCTGTAACTTGAGTAATGCGCAGTTTAATGTGTACTGGACCTGATGAATAGGTATCACCATCTGCATAAGCCTCTACATGCACTTTGCCATGCATCATGCTGATACGTCGAATAGCAGTAAATAACTCATCACCAGGTATCGTCCCTATATCTCCTGATAAGGAATCAGGAATTACCCCTTTCATCTTAGCTTGTTCATTAACTTGCTTTAGGAATCTAAGCATATTAACTTGAGCATTACTACCACCATCAATAACGGCTGTAGAAATTACATCACCTGATTTATAGATAAATTGTTGCGGATATACCTGGATTGTAGCAACGGCAGACTCACCAGAAATAATATTACCAGCAGCAACTACTTGAATAACCATAGGGGTTTTAGCCTCTTCCACTTTAGAGATGGCTACCTCAACATTTTGACGATCCACATAGACAACAGTTTCACCGTGATCTTCAACGCCTAGTCGACGTAATACTAGCTTATTGGTGTCTTCAATAATATTATTAACCGCCTCACGTGCATCGTTATGATTCAAACCATTGCGAACAACAGCTTGCGTCAATAATTGATCTACTTGGAATAAAATAGTACCTTCACGTAGATGAATAATACCAGTTTTCAACTCTTCTTGTGTTTTTTGCAATTCAGCAATATGTTTTTCCATGCTAGCACGAGTAGCCTCTAAAGCAGCTAGTTTTTTAGATGCTGCATCATAGGAAGCTTGCAACGCAGATAATTCTGCTTCTGTAGCATATTTAGCGGCTTCTGCATCGGCTAATTCTTGACGGCTTTGCTCTACCTCTTTACGAATCTCTTCGATTTCGGCCATACGATCAGCTAATTCCTTCTTATTAGCTTCTAATAAGGCTTTACCACGCTCAAGCTCCGCATTTTTAGCAGCCACCTCTGCAGTTAAACGATTCATATCGGCTCGCAACTGATCCATCCCAAAAAGGGCAGTTCGCACACTTTGCGATGTAATCGTAAGAACCCCAACCGTAGTAGCCGCAACAAGAAGCCCCGTCACAATAGTTACGATAATTGAAGTATGCTTAGGTCTCAATCCAAAGAGGGACATCTTGCGTTTGCCAACTTTTGTTCCTAATTTATCCCCCATATAGGCAATGAGTCCGCCCATAATAGCTATAATAAAGAGAATTTTTAAACCTACAAGCATGACGCCCTCCTTTCTTTATTGATTAACACCCTAATGACATATAATCTTTATCGAGATACACGCCAATTCAAATATAAACCTGCGACAATCCCCAATACATCAGGAATCATGGCTGCCATCCAAGTCGGTAAAGCACCACCCTTACCAAGCGCGCCAGCAAAGGTCATGACACCATAGTAAATGAAGATAATCAAAATACTGATACCAAAACCAATGGATGAGCTAGACCTTTGTTTTTGCAATCCCAATGGGGCCCCTACAAGAGCAAACACAAAGCTGGCCAATGGAATTGTAAAGCGTTGATACATTTCCATTTCTAATTTGCTGGTATTTGTATATGCCGCTTTGTACGCCTTAATTTGATGACGCAACTCCTTAATAGTTAGTTCTTCTGGTTTACGACGATCTTGTTGTACTTCACTAGGGCTAGACTTAATTGGCAAAACTTGCTCTTTAAATCGCATAGTCCGCTCTACACCTTCACCAGCAGATACATCATAGATAATACCATTATGCATTACCCACACTTGACCATTCCACTCAGCATTTTCAGCATTCTCTACTTGTTGCAATTCGCCTTTATCATTGAATTGCTGTACTGTAATCATGCTAAGTTGTTTGCTTTCACTATCGTAGTGTTTAGCATACATTAAGGTGCTAAGATTATCACCATTCATAGATTTTAACACAATATGGCTTTGTGTTTGTGGTGTCGCATTTTTCATGATTTCTTCGCGTACTATGGTTTGATACATATTATTTGTACGAGGTACTACAAATTCATTAAATGCAACGGCCCCAATAGAAATAACCAATGCCAAAATATATACGGGCATAGCTAATCGCAAGAAACTAAGACCACCAGCACGCATAACGACGATTTCACTAGTGCTACTTAGTCTGCTGAAAGCCATTAATGAACCTAGTAATACAGACATAGGAAATGTCAATAAAATAATACTCGGCATCGCCAAGAAGAACGCCTTCATAACGAGCAATAACGGTGCACCGTATTCTGTTATATATTGAGCAATACGAAATAGTGTGCCTGTACCAACAAAAATACTGGTAAAGGCAAATACCCCGAATAGGAATGGACCTACAAAGGCTTTTAAAATATATCTATCTAATAAGCGCATGGTCCCTCCTATAATTTAAAATTGTTACCCAAATAATGTTCACGAGCGATTGGATCATTAGCAATTTCTTCAGGAGTACCTTCCAAAAGAATCTTACCACTGCTAAGGATATACGCCTTATCAACAATGCCCAATGTTTCACGCACATTATGGTCTGTAATCAGAATCCCAATTCCTCGTTTTTTTACATGCAAAATAATTTGCTGAATATCGGCTACCGCAATTGGGTCTACACCCGCAAAAGGTTCATCGAGTAAGATAAAATTAGGCTCTAATGCTAAGCAACGGGCGATTTCAACACGACGACGCTCACCACCGGACAACTGCATGCCTTTTCGTTCACGAACATGACCAATATTAAATTCATCAATTAGGGAATTTACAATCGTATCAATTTCATCACTTGTTTTAGTTGTCATTTCCAACATGGCACGAATATTTTCCTCTACCGTCATAGCTCTAAAAATAGATGCCTCTTGTGGTAAATAGCCAATACCTTCCGCTGCACGTTTATACATTGGCAACATAGTGATGTCTTTGCCATCAACTGTAATAATACCTGATGTCGGTTTTTCGATGCCTACAATCATATAGAACGATGTAGTCTTACCTGCCCCATTAGGACCGAGCAAACCTACGACTTGCCCTTTTTCAACATGAAGACTAACACCGTCTACCACATTTCGGCCATCGAATGTTTTGACTAGGTTTTTAGTTTCTATATACATATATTAATCCTTATTAGTTAGGTGAGATAACTAATGTACTACGTCCGCCTAATGTTTCCGCAGAGTTATCATTCAAGTACAATTTCAACTCAGGTGCATTCAACACATTGCCATTTTGTACAGCATGTGCAGAACCAGTAAGCAATACAACACCGTCATTTTGATTAGGTGTTTGAGTGTAAGTAGCACGATCAGCAGAGCCAGATACATTACGATTTGGATTATTAAATGTTACATCACCTTGTGCTACAGCGCGGATTTCTTTCAACCAACCTTCTACTTGATTACCTGTTAATGTAGTGCCTTCTGCAATTAATCTTGCATTACCTAGCACTTTACCATATTCAGTATCAGAGTTGTATTCAACAGAATCACCAAAAATTTGACGATCATCCCGTTGCAAATGAACATCACCGGTAGCACTAAATTGATTATCATTGATACTGTGTACAGATTGGGCGGACATAGCCATATTACTGCCAATCAAGGAAACACCCCCATCGAGAGATGCTTCTCTAGTTTTAGTATTATACCAACCATTTGCGCCAGTTATCGTTTTATCTTGTTGTGTAATAACAACATTGCCGGATGCTTCAGCACGGCCCGTATTACCATCATAAGATAATGTATCTGCACTAATTGTTAAAGGCCCTTCATTAGCAGCCCAAGCTGTAACAGATAATAACATCATCGCTGAAATAACAGCTAAGCCCATATATTGTTTCTTATTCATCGCAATTCCTCAACTTTACTTTTTCGTTAATTTAGCATGGCCAGTTGCTTTGATTTGTTTTAAAGACATATTGCCTTCTAGCTTGTCACCAACCAATGTAATATCTTTTGAGTCATATGTAAAAGCAGTTTTTGAAGTAAGTAACTTTGTCTTATTATCAAAATGTAATGCATCAGTTTTAAAGCTAGCGCCTTCAGTATTAGATGCTGTAACACCACCATCAACATCTAGCGAGTTGTGATCCCCAGATAATACAGCATGAGGTGCTGTAATTGTTGTCGTCACATCATCCTGATAGAAAAGGCCCTTTAAATTAGTAAGTACAATTGATTTTGAACGCGGGTCATACTCTATTTTTTCAGCAGATAAGGCCCACACCAACTTACCATCCTTCTCCTCTTGTAGCTCTGCCCCTTGGAAGTTAACCAATTGACCTGTAGCCGTTGTTTTCGGAGAATTTGAATCGCCAGAATCATGTAAAATATACGCGATAAGACCAATGAGAGCAATGACGATAGCTGCGACAATAGCAATCATTTTTTTATTGTTTTTCATGCGCCCTCTCCCTTATCTCTAATTTCTTATCGTAATCAACGATCTCGCTCATCTTAGTCATCCAACGATGCTGGAACCAAATCCATTCATCTGGATGTTCACGGATAAAGTCCTCTGTAACACGTACACATTCTTCTGTAAGAGTGTACATATCTACATCATCATCACCGCTATGTTTGTAATGTAATGGTGGCAATATATGAACTATATGCCCACCTTCGGGTTTACGGGAAGCAAAAATTGGAACCACTGGAGAGTCAAATTTTTTTGCAAATGTAGCAGGCCCTACAACAGCCGATGAGGGTTGTCCTAGGAACGG
This sequence comes from Veillonella tobetsuensis, assembly GCF_002959935.1. Classification (NCBI taxonomy): domain Bacteria; kingdom Bacillati; phylum Bacillota; class Negativicutes; order Veillonellales; family Veillonellaceae; genus Veillonella; species Veillonella tobetsuensis. Next base: position 78,547 of record NZ_PPDF01000004.1, on the reverse strand, counting down.
TACTGGTAAACCATGAATATAGCCATCTTGGTCAGCCAAAAAGCCTAAAAGCTTTTTCCTTTTCAAGGCTTTAGCAGCTGATACAATTTCATTACCACCACTGGCAAAGACATCAAGCCCCACCATTTCACGATACTCATTCATAAAACGCGTGAATTGTGCATTAGGTTGTTTCTTTACGATAGTCGTAGAGGGATACCCATAAGACGCTAAAGCCGCTCCCATCCATTCCCAGTTACCTACATGACCTGTAAGAACAATAACGCCTTTATCTTCTTTAATAGCATTATCTAAATACTCTATACCACGCATTTCAATATGCTCATTAATAAATTTCTTTGTTAAGTTTGGCATGTATAAAATTTCCATGACGCTACGGCCAAGGTTCTTAAAGAGTTTTTCAATTAAAGCCTCAGCCTGCTCATCATTCATATTCATACCAATTTTAATATTTTTAATGCCTCTTAGCTTTTGCTTCTTCGCAATGATTCCATACAATGGACCTAAGCTAGCACCTATGAGCAAAATGAGCTTATACGGCAAACGACATACGAGCCAACTAATACCCTTTACTACGTGGTATTGCCATTCATTATTCATTCTGCTCACCTCCTTTATTGCCCATGATTATGAGCCTCCACAGTATAGTCTTGTACAACTGAATCCCACATATTTTGTGATTTTAAGATATATTCAACGGCATCTCGTACAGCACCAGAGCCGCCATTATAGTTCGATACAAATTGAGCAACTCGCTTTACCTCAGGTGCCGCATTTTGTGGTGCCATTGGTAATCCCACAAGAGATAGAGCCCCTAAGTCATTCAAGTCATCACCCATATAGGCAATGTTTTCTAATTCAATGTGATGGCTTTCACAAAGAGAGCGCAATGCGTTCGTTTTATTGGCATGCCCCATCAACAAGGCATCGAATTTCAATTCTTTAGCACGTCGTTCTACCATAGGAGATACACGAGCAGTGATAATAGCAAGAGAAAGGCCTGCTTTATGGGCAGCCGCTAATCCTAACCCATCCTTTGCAGAAAATTCTTTGACCTCTTCCCCATTTGATGTATAGATTAGTTTTCCATCAGTCAATACGCCATCTACATCGAGAATAATCCACTTAATATCCATTACACAATGCCTCTACGAAGTAAATCTGTAATATGAACGATGCCTAAAGCATGACCGCCTGCATCCACTACAGGCAATACGGTAATTGGACGTGGTTGATTCTTTTCCATTACATGAAGAGCTTCAGCAGCTAATTTATCCTTCGTAATGGTGCGTGGCATATTAGTCATCATATCTTCCACAGGCCATTCAAGGAAATTACTACCAGAATCAAGGCCACGACGTACATCACCATCAGTTACAAGGCCGATTAAGTGACCTTCTTCATCCACAACACTTGTAGCACCAAGACCTTTTTCAGTCATGACAAATAGAGCATCACGAACTGTTGCCCCTTTATGCACAACCGGATTATCATCGCCACCATGCATGATATTTTCTACAGTCAATAGCAAACGTCTACCAAGAGAACCACCTGGATGGAAAACAGCAAAGTTTTCCGGAGTAAAATGATGACGTTCTAATAAGCATACAGCCAAAGCATCGCCTAATGCTAATGCTACAGTCGTACTTGTAGTTGGTGCCAATCCAAGTGGACACGCTTCACGCTCAACTTGAGCCAATAAAACCACATCAGAATTTTTAGCCAATGTGGATTCTGGTTTTCCTACGACGCAAATTAATTTAGCACCGATGCGGCGTAAGGACGGTAAAATACTAATAATTTCACCGGTTTCTCCGCTATTAGAAAAGGCTAGTACCACATCATCTTCAGTAATCATACCTAGATCACCGTGAACCCCTTCCCCTGGGTGCATAAATAATGCAGGTGTACCGGTACTTGCTAATGTAGCTGCAATCTTGCGTCCAATATGACCAGATTTGCCCATACCAGTACATACCACACGACCTTTACATGCAAGAATCATATTAACAGCATTTACAAAACTTTGATCTAATGTTGTTATTAACTGTTCGATCGCTTGTGCTTCCTCATGAAGCACTTGAGCTGCCTGTTCTAAAATTTCCAATACAATCGCCCCTTATCGTTTTACGATTTTATCAATAGCTACTAAATCTTTTAGTAAACCTTCAAATTGATTTAAGTACACCATATTTGGACCATCAGAAAGAGCTTCCTCTGGATTATCGTGCACTTCAAAGAATAAACCGTCTACCCCACTAGCAACAGCTGCTCGCGCTAAATTTGGCACGAACTCACGATTACCACTAGATTTCGTACCAGCCCCACCTGGTAATTGAACGCTATGTGTAGCATCAAAAATCACTGGATAATCAAAGGATCGCATAATAGGGAATGATCTCATATCTACAACAAGATTATTATAGCCAAAGCTAAAGCCACGTTCTGTAAGCATGAGATTTTCATTGCCGGACTCCTTCATTTTATTAAGGACATTTTCCATATCCTTTGGAGCCATAAATTGGCCTTTTTTAACATTCACACATTTTCCTGTTTTAGCAGCACCATATACTAAATCTGTTTGGCGGCATAAGAATGCAGGAATTTGTAAAATATCTAATACCTCAGCAGCAGGTTCAATTTGTTCAATAGAGTGAATATCGCTAACGACCGGAACATTTAACTCTTTTTTGATAGATGCTAAAATTTTTAGACCTTCTTCTAAGCCTGGACCACGGAAAGAATTGAAGCTAGAGCGATTAGCTTTGTCAAAAGAAGCCTTAAATACATATGGAACACCAAGGCGTTCGCAGATAGCCTTAGCCTCTTTACCGATGGCTAAGGTACGGTCATAATCTTCGATTACACAAGGACCGGCTAATACAAACAGACCTTTACCGCCACCAATTGTCATATTGCCAACTTGTACTGTTTTCATTTATTTCTCCTCTTGCTCGAATATAGCATTTACACGAGCCAAGTCTTCTGGTGTATCAACACCGACAAATCGTTTATCTGTAGTAATAACGCGAATAGCAAATCCATTTTCTAACGCTCTTAATTGTTCTAACGATTCTGTTTGTTCCGCTGCAGTTGGTTCCATTTTTGCATAGTCTAATAAAAACTGACGACGATATGCATATATGCCAATATGTTTTAACGGAGTATTTACAAAATCATGTCGTGGATACGGAATCAAGGAGCGCGAAAAATACATTGCATCATTTCGCTTATTTAAAATAACCTTAACAGCAGAAGGTTCATCATATTCTTCTTCTAATAAAGGGGTGGCTACTGTAGCCATTTGGAGTACGTCATCAGATTCAAAGAGTTCTGCCAATTGATCGATTAAATTAGCATCGATCATTGGTTCATCACCTTGTACGTTAATGATAACATCTAAATCTGTATATTGTTGTGCTACCTCAGCTAGTCGATCAGTTCCTGTTGGATGATTAGCATCCGTCATAACCACTGTACCACCAAAGGATTGCACCGCATCATACACACGTTGATCATCGGTAGCTACAATGAATACCTCTGGTTTTTTAGCATTTGTTACGCGTTCATATACACGTTGAATCATAGGTTTACCTGCGATATCTGCCAATGGTTTACCTGGCAATCGCGTCGAGCCAAACCGAGCTGGAATCACGCAACCAATCTTCACAATAAAACCCCTTTTCTTTTATTTGCGTATCTTATTATTATACACTAAATCTCTAAATTTTCTATGAATTCTTGCTTTCCGGAAAGGAACTCAATCCCTATAGATAGCACGAATACAGGCATTTTTAAGTCTTCAATTGCATGCAATTGACTTAATTTAACCGCATCTTTTTCGGTTATCATGATAGCCTGAGCCTTATGCGCAAAAGCTTGCGTCCAAATATCAACAATATCATCATCTGTAAAGTCATGATGATCACCAAAACCCATGGTATGAACTACATTATAGCCACAACCTTCCAATGTTTTGGTAAATGATTGAGGATTGCCAATACCACTTACAGCCATAATAGAAAGATCATTATAATTATCGACCGGACTTCCTTCAGCACCATTAGCCCATTCATCAAGTGTATAGACAGCACATGGTTTGTGCACCGTCTCATACACAGGCTTTTGAGGTGTTATCTTAGCCAAACGTTTTTTCAGAGCGGATACCATTCCTGGATCTACTTGATCTACCTTTGTGAGAACGATGATACTAGCCCGTTCAAGGCCTTGTAAAGGTTCTCTTAGTAAACCTCTAGGCAATACATGCTCGTATCCAAATGGATTAGATGCATCGATTAAAACGATATCCTTATCCCGATAAAGAGCACGATGTTGAAAGCCATCATCCATCACGAGATAATCAGCACCTAATTCATCAATCGCTATATGTGCAGAATCTACGCGTTTACGCCCAATGATAACACTCGATTTTGGTAACACCTTAGCCAATAACCAAGCCTCATCGCCACTTTCTTCTGGCTCTACTAAAATGGAACCATGTTTAGAAATGATTATATTTTGGCTATTATCTTTAGCTCTATAGCCGCGACTCAATACGGTTGGATGAAAACCTTTCTGACCTAAAATATCACATATAAGTCTAACCATTGGGGTTTTACCAGTACCACCAGCCGTTATATTGCCTACACTAATTACAGGTACTGATACCTTTTCAACGCCTTTATGAGCATCAAATTTCGAATTCCGCATGGTAACAGCTTTTTCGTAGCCTTTACTGAGCAAGGCCAACCCAGATCTAGCTATATCACCAAGAATTGATTGATCTTCTCCACACATAATTTTCTTAAACATATCTTCACAATTCATAGTAGGCACCTCCCTCCGTATAGATTATTATAAATTCCTATTACGGAATAATATGATGTGATTCAAATAATTGACGTAGTTCCTGTGTATTACGACGTGTAGCCCCACGATTTTCACTAATTATATCAAGACAATTTTGTCCCATTTCTTCCGCTAACTCAGGATGTTTACAAAGATGCAAAATCATTTTAGTCAAACCTTTTTGATTCTTAACCTGCTTACATGCATTTCTCGAACTTAGGAGATTGAATATTTCCTTAAAGTTAAACATATGAGGACCAACAATAATTGGTTTGCCATGAGCAGCTGGTTCAAGAATATTATGACCACCTGTTTTTACAAGTGAACCACCTACGAAAATGATGTCCCCTAAGCTATATAAACGACCTAATTCACCAATCGTATCGAGTACAACAACAGGAATTTCCTTATGAACAGGTTCTGTCATATCACTTCGACAAATCGATTCTAAACCATAGCGTTTTGCTAATGATTGTACATCATGACCTCTATATATCTCACGAGGTGCAATTAACAATCTTGCATGAGGATACTCCACTAACACTTGTTTAAATGAATCAAACAGTGCTTCCTCTTCACCCTTATGTGTACTACCAGCAACAATAATCGGATGATTATGACCAAAACCAAACTCATCTAGTAAAACTTGTTTTTCCTCAGCAGATACAGTTGCATAGGTTTGATCATATTTCATATTACCTGTAACGGTAATCTCATCAGGATTGGCGCCGAGCCGAGATATATATTCCGCATCGAAGCTAGACTGCATGCAGAATCGTTCAATAGAACTCAACATTTCACGGGTGAAAGCACTAATATAGCGGTAGCGCTTCATACTGCGGTCGGAAATACGTCCATTCACCATCATAACAGGAATCTTTTCAGACTCAGCGATGCGCAAGAAGTTTGGCCATATCTCGGTTTCCACCAACAGTATAGTAATAGGTTTTATGATATGCAAAATTTTTCGTGTTAAATACGGTAGATCTAAAGGGAAGAAAATAATACCTTCAGCCTCCGGAATAATCCGATGTGCCATCGCATGACCTGTAGCAGTAACAACAGATACAACTACAACAGCTTCTGGAAATTCTCGTTTAACCTCTTTTACCAATGGACTTGTCGCAACAATTTCTCCTACAGATGCAGCATGAATCCATATAGCACGACGCCCTTCTATTTTTTTCAATAGTGTTGCAGGCATATATCCTGCACTTTGTTTTATACGCTCATAAAAGCCTTCTTCAAAAGCAAGGCGATATAAGATGACCGGTATAAGGCCAATCCAATAGAATATGAGCAATACGTTATATATCCAGTACATGTTTATCCTTTATTAGAGAACTGAACGGAATAAAGATGGTTATATAAACCACCTTCCAAGGCTAACAATTCTTGGTGTGTCCCTTTTTCTACCAATTTGCCTTGATTTAACACAACGATTTGATGCGCATTTTGTACAGTGCTTAGGCGATGAGCAATTACGAATGCTGTACGCCCTTCCATTAAGCGATCCAGTGCTTCTTGTACAAGTTTTTCACTTTCTGTATCAAGTGCCGATGTGGCTTCATCGAGAATCAGAATCTTAGGATTTTTCAAAATAGCTCGTGCAATAGCAACGCGTTGACGTTGACCACCAGATAGAGAGCTTCCTCGTTCACCTACGATAGTATCTAGACCATCTGGCATCTTATCAACAAATTCTAAGACATTTGCTGCTTTAGCTGCTTCATAAACTTCTTCTTCAGTGGCATCTAAGCGGCCATACAAGATATTTTCTTTTATGGATGCGTTAAATAAAACGGTTTCTTGCGGTACTAAACCAATTTGGTTACGCAATGAAGCAAAGGTTACATCTTTAATATCCGTACCATCGATGGTAATAGAGCCGCCAGTAACATCATAGAATCGAGGCAACAAATTGGCTAATGTTGTTTTACCAGCACCAGATGGGCCTACCAAGGCAACACTTTCACCAGCCTTAACGGATAAATTAAAATCACATAACGCCATTTTTTCACCATCATAGGAAAAATCGACATGTTGAAATTCCACATCCCCTTTAATATCTGGTAAAGTAATTGCATTTTCTTTTTCTACTACATCAGCCTTTGTATCGAGAATATCAAATACGCGATCAGCTGCAGCCAATGCTTTTTGAATGTTTCCATACACTTGACTCAAACGCTTAACAGGGTTTGATAAATTAATAGCATAAATTAAGAACGCAATCAAAGAACCTGCTGTAATCGTGCCTGTAACTACGGAATAGCCACCATACCAAAGAATTACAGCCACTGCAATCGCTGCAGAGAACTCAACCATTGGACTTAATAAACTCGTCAATTTAGTAGCTTTAATTACAGCATCAAAGTTACGCTGATTTTCAACTTCAAAACGATTAATCTCAAAGCCTTCACGAGCAAATGATTTCACAACGCGAATAGCAGAAATAACCTCTTGTAGGAGAGCTGTAATATCAGCTATACGTCCTTGCACATCATGTCCTGCTAAACGTAATCTTTTACCAAATACATTGATTATAATCAATACCATTGGAACTGTTATAAATGTAACCAAAGTCAATTTCCAATCGATTAACAACATGGAAACCAAAGAACCAATTAAGGTTACAGATTCCGTGATGAGAGAAATCAAATTATCTACCACAGCCGATTGCAATGCAGCTACGTCATTTGTGAGATTACTCATGATAACGCCCGTTTTACGACGGTCGAAATATGACAAAGACAATCGTTGTAGATGTTTAAAGATTGCTTCACGCACATCGATAATAACCCGTTGGCCAATATAAGACATATTGTAGGTTTGACCATATGTAGCAAAGCCACGAATTAAAAATATCAAAATGATGGCCCCTACGATGAGATTTAGCATAAACATATTTTTATCTTGCAATACTTGGTCCACCACATTTTTAATGAGCCAAGGTACTACTAAATATGCTGCAGCAGCCACAATCATGCAAAAGACAGCAAATATCATTCGCTTATAATAGGGTCTCACAAAGTACAACAAACGTGAGTAACTATTCATTAATTCTCTCCTTACCTAAGTCGTAAATCAATTGAGCCACGCGATTGACAGCTCCCGACTCACCTAGTTTTTCCTTTACGCCACGCAATTCTGTGCGCATACTTTGGTTTATATGTAAATCATCTAACAAAGGTAACACTGTGTTTACTATAGCATCGACAGAAACATCGCCTTGTAGTAGTTCAGGTATGACTTCCTTCCCTGCCACAATATTTGGTAAACCTACATGTGTAATATTTACGACCATTTTACCAATACCATATGTAATAGGTGACACCTTATACAACAATACTGTAGGCAACTCCATCATAGCCGTTTCTAAAGTAGCCGTCCCCGATGCAGCTAAACATACATCACAGATTTGCATTAAATCATAAGTATGATTCTCTGTGATTGTTACAGGAACCTTTCGTTCCTTGATAAAAGCCTCTAATTCACTACGGTCAATCGTATGTGCACGAGGTAAAAAGAACTGAACATCTTCATGGGACTGCATTAAGCATTCTCCACTTTCAAGCATCACATCTAATAGTGATAGCACCTCTTGTTTACGACTACCAGGCATCAATAAAATACGTTTAGCTTCAGGTCGAGCCCCAAAATATTCCATGGCTTCTGCTTTAGTCATTGTAGGATGCACAATATCTACTAATGGATGACCTACAAATTCTACATCACAATTAAACTTGCGGTATGCTTCAGCTTCAAAAGGAAAAATTGAAGCTACCTTTGTAACAAACTTCTTAATTGTCTTACCACGACTACTGTGCCATGCCCAAATTGTAGGAGCTATATAGTATAGCACAGGGATTCCCAATTGATGAGCTACCTCGGCCAACTTCATATTAAAACCCGGATAATCAATACAAACCAGAACATCTGGTTTTTCTTTTATCATGATTTCCTTTAAAAAGCTCCGTAATTTAAAGAACTTTGGTAATGATTTTATGATTTCTACAATACCAATAACGCCAAGATTTTTAATATCATAAACGATACGAACACCGGCTTGTTCCATCAAGGTGCCGCCCATACCGAACATTTCGACACTGGAATCGAGTTGTGAAAGCGCTTTGGCTACGCTAGCGCCGTGGGTATCACCGGACGCTTCGCCAGCAGAAAACATAATTTTCATCATTGATCCTTTCTAGCATCTACAAATGCTTGGTCTACAGCACAAATTACAATGTTATGGCGATTTGCCATATCGAGTACGTTTGATTGTTGTACAAATATCGTTTTTTCAGCCTCTACGGCAAGAACCTTACACCCACTGTCAATCATAGACATCAATGTTTTAATACCAACAGCAGGAACATCGAAACGAACATCTTGATTTGGTTTTTCTGTTTTCACAACAACAGCCTCTCCTCTACCAAGTTCTCCACCTCTAAGGATGCATTTATCTGTCCCCTCTATTGCTTCAATAGCCATGGCTGCCTTATTCTTTACTACAACGGTTTGCCCAATATCAAGAGCCCCCATATGCTTTGCTAATTCAAAACCAAAGCATATATCTTGCCACTGTTCTTCTGTTGGTTGTTGTTTTGTTAATACCCCCACCTTTGGCATAAAAGGTTTCATATATACCGTTTGATCTAGTACGGTAAATCCTTCCCGCTCAATCTCATCAACAATGGCGAGCATAATCGTATCATCTTTACGATTTTTCAACCGTTTAAGTACGCCTAATGTTTTTAAATCTGGAAATGTTAAACCTTTATATAAAATTTCCTTTGTTACCTTGCCAAGCATGGTTATTTCCGTAACACCCTCTTTTTTTAGGGTCTTAAAGATCTTACCCAGCTTAGCTACGCCAATATGGTAAAAGACATCTGCTTCTTGTTCTAATATTGGATCAGTATCCGGCACAACACCGATGACTACTACTTGATGCCCCAACATATGAGCAGCACGCATGAACTCAACAGGTAAAACGCCAATACCTGCAATTAAACCTACCTTTGCCACGACTATACCTCCTATGTGAAGCCGCAAACGGTCCACAACAATTCTCTAAATCATTTATTGTAAGTATATTTTTTAAGACACACTCATATACAATATATTGTACTATAAATCACGTATTTTTACTATAATTTCAGTGTATTTCTAGCTTTTAAAATACAGTATTTTCCTATCTTTCCCCCTTAAAACCGACCTTTAAAAAGAGTATAAAATAACACAAAAAAACTCTACATTATATAATCATAATGTAGAGTTTCTTATTAATCGCGTCGCGTACGCATGATGCCACGATCAGCATTGCGCAAGAAACGTAATAGATTTTCAATTTCCACAGAGGAATCGAGCTGCATTTCCATTTCTTCGATTGCTCTAGACAAACTAAATCCAGAGCGATAAATGATACGGAATGCTTGTTTCAAGTTACGACGCACCTCTTCTGAAATACCTGCACGAGATAGCCCCACAGAATTCAAGCCAATAACGCGAGCTGGCTGACCATCTGCAATGACATAAGGCGGAATATCTTGTACAACTTTAGCCATACCACCAACCATTGCATTACGCCCAATTTTAACAAATTGATGAACACCAGCAAGACCACCTATAACAACGCGGTCTTCAACGATAGCATGACCTGCTAAACCTGCACAGTTACTCATAATTACATTGTTCCCCACAATACAATTATGGGCTACATGCGTACATGCTTGTAATAAACAATTATTGCCTACGCGAGTTTCTTCGCCTTCTCCAGTCGCACGACTAATCGTAACACATTCACGGATAACCGTTTCATCACCAATATAGCAATAACTCTTTTCGCCTTTAAATTTTAAATCTTGCGGTTCTAAACCAATAGATGCGCCCGGATAAATCTCACAGCGTTTACCTATAGTCGTCCAACCACCAATAACAACATTCGCACCAATCTGAGTGCCATCCCCTATTTCTACATTTTCCCCAATGACGGCACCAGGACCAATGATAACATCTTTACCCAGTTTAGCATTCGGATGCACTATGGCAGTGTTATGAATGTTGGATTCCGCATTTTCCATGCCTACAACTATCACTATAATCACTCCTTAAGTCTATTATACGAGGGCAAACATGTATTCACCGCTAGCACAAAGTTTATCGCCTACATAAGCGCGACCTTCAACCTTACCCATACGGCCTTTAATCTTTACGATGTCAACTTCCATACGTACAACATCACCAGGTTTTACAGGATGACGGAAACGAACCTTATCAATACCTGTAAACATAGGTGTTAATCCACGATTTTCTTCCGGATACAATAGTGCAATCCCACCCACTTGAGCAATTGCTTCAGTTAGCAATACGCCTGGCATAACCGGATTGCCTGGGAAATGACCTTGAAAGAATAATTCATTAAATGTAGCATTTTTAATACCCACAGCACGTTTCATCGGTTCTAATTCGATAATACGATCCACCAAAAGCATAGGATAACGATGTGGTAAAATTTCTAAAATATCTTCGTGGTTAAGAATCATTGCTGTGTCTCCCTTATTTCTTCCATTATACTACGAGCCAAACGAGAATTAAGCTCATGGCTCGATTTCAACGCAATTACATGCCCCTCAATAGGACCTAACAAGTATAAGTCTCCTATGACATCAAGAGCTTTATGACGTACCAATTCATCATCAAAACGAGGCACTGATAAGCAAGTTTCATCATCATACACAAGTGCATTATCAGTACTACCACCCTTAGCTAATCCCATCGCCTTCAATTGATCTAATTCCTTTAGAAAACCTATGGTTCTAGCTGAACCAATATGTTCTTTGAAGTAATCAGGTGTTACATCAAAATCACAATGTTGTGTTCCTAGTAATGGATGTGGATTAATAGATGTAAAGGTAACTCGATATCCATCATAAGGTACAATAAGAATAAACCTATCCCCATCATACACTGAGTGACTCCGCATAACCTTATACACACGACGCTCAGCTTGTTGCTGCTCAATCCCCGCTTGAAGAATTAAATCAACAAATACTGCACTACTCCCGTCACCTACAGGAGGTTCTGGTGAGTCCATTTCAATAAAACAGTTATCAATATTCATAGCACTGAATGCGGCCATTACATGCTCAACGGTAAAAACCTTTGCTTCCCCATTTTCCAAAGTAGTAGCGCGCATAGTGTTCGTCACATTATTAATGTGTGCTCGTACAGAAGGGTTTCCCTCAATATCAGAGCGCACAAACACAATTCCTGTATTTTCAGGTGCTGGTTTAAAAACCATGGTTACAGGCTCTCCGCTATGAAGGCCAATTCCCTTATATGAAACAGCCTGTTTAATTGTTTGTTGTGGCTTACTCATAAGATTGTCCTTTCATAATCTAATTCCATGTTTACTATACACCATACTGTATTATACCCTATTTGCATAGCTGTTACAAGAATATAAGACCACTTATCAACTAAGAGAGCACAAAAATTCGGCGTTGCAAATCTTTATTAAAAAACATCTGCAACGCCGATTATACTTTTTATATTTTTTTAATGAAATACATCTGGAGGAGTTTCTATTTTTTCACCATAATATCGGCGAGTCCATTTCCAACGATTGTGTAACCAGAACCAATCTTCCGGATAACGTCGAATGTAATCCTCAATAAATTCATTGAGCATAATCGTTGTAACTGCAATATCTCGCTTTTTATCATCTGTTTTTTCAACATATAAAGGTTGATGCACTTCGATTTCATGCTTACCAGAATATGGACTATAATGCATGGTAACAAAAATGATAGGCACCTCCTGCATGCGCCCTAAAACAGCGGGGCCATCTGCAGTAAGTGTTTCATACCCAAAAAACGGTACCAACACACCGTCTTCACCGGGATCCTGATCCATAATCAACCCTAAGAAGGCTCCATTTTTTAAAGCTTTCACCATATCGCGTACACTAGTTTTGTACATCACATGTTGATGCATAATTTCGCGATATTCATTGATAAACTTATCCGCATCACCATTCTGCTTCATAGCCACCGAAATAAGAGGATACCCTTCAGACGCTAATACGCCACCAAGTAGCTCCCAGTTGCCACTATGAACAGCTGCCAAAATAGCACCTTTGCCATCAGCCAAAGCTTCATCGAGTATTTCACGATTTATAAAAGTAACCATATCTCGATAATCGCCATCTTTGATTTCAGGGTAGCGTAATACGTCTATAATCATACGACCAAAACGTGTCGTACTTGCCTTGGCAATACGTTTTGCTTCTACTGGATCATCAGTGATTTTACAAAATAAAATCTGACCGATAGCTAACCGCTTTCGCTTTGGTGGAACAACAAGCCATGCAATTTCACCAAGTAATGCACCTATAGCATATTGTATACTATGCGGCAACATACAAATAAATGCACTGAATAACTTCATAAACCTATACATAGATGTATTAGCTCTCCTTAAGCTGCGCTTTTAAAGCATCGATTTCTTTCTGCAACTGTTTTACAGTTTTTACCATCTCTGGCAAACGATGTTCATATGCAGACAGTTTTAACCATTCCTTATGAGGACGCATTGGATAGCCAGCCATAACTGCATCCGCTGGTACATTACCAGTAATGCCAGTTTTACCAGCAAATTTTGCATTATCACCAATTGTAATATGACCTGTACAACCAGTTTGTCCTGCAAAAATTACATTATTACCACATTTTGTACTACCTGCAATGCCAACTTGTGCAATGAGGAAACAGTTTTCACCAATTTCAACATTATGACCTAAGTGAACTAAATTATCGATTTTAGTACCTTTACGAACAAGTGTAGATCCCATTGTAGCATTATCAATAGTCGTACAAGAGCCAATCTCTACATCGTCTTCTAAAATAACATTTCCCACTTGTGGAATATGTGTATGAACACCATTTTCAGTAGCAAATCCAAAGCCTTCACCACCGATTACAGCTTTCGCGCGTAATACAACGCGATTGCCTAGCACACAATTTTCATGAACGATGGCACCGGCATAAATATCACAATCATTACCAATACGAGTATTATGACCAATATAAACGTACGGACGAATTGTTACATTATCACCAATTACAGCATTATCATTGATTACACAATAAGCACCTATAGCAACATTATTCCCCAATGTAACATTTTCTCCAATAATCGCTGTAGGATGTACCTCACGAGGCACTATTACAGGTGGATGGAATAATTGTAACACCTGCGCAAATGCGGCTTTTGCATTATCTACAATGATTTGTGGCATCGGTGCATTAGTCACTTCGGCTTCGAGAATGATAGCACCCGCCTTACATAAATGAATATGTTCTACGTATTCGCCAATAGCAAAGGTAATAGATTGTGGAGCAGCTTGTTCAAAACCACGAGTTTCTGTAATAACAACAGAATCATCACCGATTACCTTACCACCGATCAATTGTGCTAGCTCTCGTATAGTCTTTTCCACGATTAAGTCCCCCCAAGTATTAATGACTATTGTGCTGTTGCTGCTTCAGCTGGTTGAGCTTGTTGAGTTTCACCTTGCTGAGCGTCTTGTGCGTTCACTTCTGCTTCAGCGGCTTTAATATCCTCATCAGATGCTTTCCCCATTTTATTAATTAAATCATCGGTTACATCTACGCCACCACCAATAACTGCACCTTTAAGTAGTACTACATCTAATTTTTTTTCTTTTGCTAATTCATTGACTTGTTGATCCACATATTGTTTCAACTCTTGAGTTTTAGATGCACTGAAAGCATCAAAATCTTGCTTTGCTTCAGTCATAACTTGCAATTTAGCTTCTGCATCAGCAGCATCAACCTTAGCTTGTAGTTCTTTGCCTTTTGCATTGATTTCTTTATTAATTTCAATAGACTTAGATGTTTGCGTCATAATTTTTTGAGAATCTACATAGCCGATGTTGTTGCCACCACAGCCACCGATAATTGGTAGTGCCATAATCATTGTAGCACCTAAAATTAAAGATTTTACTTTTTTATTCATCATATACTCCTTACTGAACCCGATACGATGCTTTGACAGCATCCGTTATATCAAGTCCCTTGATATTTCCACCATGATCAATCAAAACGAGATCTAAATGACGTTCCTGAGCAATAATAGCAACACGCATACGCACATCCTCTAAAATCGCTTCATGCAGTGCATTTACTTCTGCCTCTTTATCTGACAATTTTTTAGCCCAACTATCATTCCACTCTTGAGGAACTGGCAATTTATTAGATGACACAATAGCCTTTGCTTGATTTTGCATCATTGTATCACGTTTTTTAGCTAATTCAGCCTGTACAGACTCTGCATACTGCTTTAATTCTCGTTCCCCCGCATCACGGATAGGTTTTAATTCTGCATCTACTTTAGATCGTATCGAATCTAGATCAAAATTTGACGGTTTGCGTTGAGCCAATAACTCTTGAAGACGGTTTTCTATTTTAGCTTTTTGACTTAGTGCAGCCTCTTTTTGAGCCTCATCAATAAAAATCCGACTTTCAAAAGCATATAACTGCAATTGCAAGTTTACGATTTCCAAGTCATAACCCTTGTTAGAATACTTAAGTTCTTCCATATATTTCTTAACTAACTCAGCCCGTTTTGCATCGAGCTGTGCATTAAGTTGATTTTGTTTCGTTGCAATACGTGTTTGCAATTCCACATTCAATGCGTCCGACAAAGTTGTATCTAGAGACAATGATTTTAGTTGTTCTTCCTGCATCTCAGATTTAGTGTTTAATGCCTCTTGTTCCAAAGCATATTGAGTCCTTAATTGTTCTAACTCTTGCTTTGCAAGCTTATAATCTTCATAAGACGGATTAAACTCTAATACATCTTCAATTTGTACCACCCCAATAGACGGTCCATTCGAAGATTGTCGATTAGTAATAAATCCATAGGCTCCATACATTGCAATCAGTGCAGCTACTAAAAACAGAAATAATCCTATGTACCGTTTTTTTAGCCCCATACTGCTCACCCTTATCCGATTACTACTGTATCGTTATTATTTTGCATCTGATGCAAGTTTCTTAAGTACTTGATCTGTAATATCTACGCCACCATAAAGAACAGCTTCTTTAGGAAGAACAACGGATAAACCTTTAGCATCACCAACAGATTTAGCAGCTTCCATTGTTTTATTAGCCATCTGTTTATTCATTTCTTCCATTTTCTTTTCTACATTAGCTTGTGCTTCTTGTTTGATTTTTGCTTTAGTCGCATCATCTTGAGCGGCATCTACCTTTGCTTGCATATCAGCTGCTACTTGACTGCGATAATCAGTAAATTCCTTTGCGGCCTTCACATATACAGGATTTTCCGGATTATCTAATCGACTCATGTCGATAATACCAACATTACTAGCAGCGCTGCTGCCTGGTGTGGCCATTTGTGTATACGCCAATGCACCAATACCAATAATAAAAACTGCAGCAATAACAATAGAGAATATTTTCACATTCGTCTTGTTATTCATCATTCTCATCATAATGAACATTCCTCATTTCTGTTAATGTAAGCACTACGAGTGCCATAATAGAGATATTGGTGAAAGCCCCCTCTAAGGAAGGTGCTTTCACCATAATATGTCTCAATATTAGAATTGTGTACCAAAACTGAAGTGGAATTTCTTCTTATCTTTACCAACACCATAGTCAAGTTTAACTGGACCGATTGGTGTAGTAATACGAACACCGGCACCAACGCCATAGTTGAAGCTCTTAGTGTTTTTATACCATGGAACATTTGGTGCATCCCATGCATCACCGATATCTGTAAATAATGCGCCACTTACCTTTTTAACGATAGGGAAGCGGAATTCCAATGTCGCATTATACATATTCTTACCGCGGAATTGATCATCTTCATAACCACGTAATGTATCTGCGCCACCTAATGTGAATAATTGGCTATAAGGTGCATCACCTTGGATAAAGCCACCACGTGCGCGGAATGCTAATACATTTTTGGAACCGATTTTTTTGTATGCACGCATTTCAGCTGTGAATTTATAGAAATCAAAGTCACCGCCTAAGCCATGACCAGCCCATTGTGCAGTGTAGGAAATACGACGACCACGAGTTGGTTCATAAATGTTATCACGGGAATCGTATACCTTTTGCCATGTAATGGAGTTAATAGTACCAAAGTTTTTACCAACATAATTCATACCTTTGAAATCAATACCATTATTTGGTACATAAGTACCATCCATATCATAGCGATACAAGCTGTTAGAATTTTCATCAGGATCAAATCTATAAGTATCCTTGCGAGATTCTAATGTTAAGTAATCACGTGTATATTCACCTGTTTGACGACCAAAGGAGATATTGAAGCCTCTAGATTTTTTATTGTATTCTGCAACTTCACTACCATCACTGTTG
Source organism: Veillonella tobetsuensis (assembly GCF_002959935.1). Taxonomy (NCBI): domain Bacteria; kingdom Bacillati; phylum Bacillota; class Negativicutes; order Veillonellales; family Veillonellaceae; genus Veillonella; species Veillonella tobetsuensis. The sequence goes on along the minus strand of NZ_PPDF01000004.1, from coordinate 61,262 downwards.
TAATCAGTATATTCGTCTTCACGGTTGAAGAAGGAGAAACCAAGAGATGTGCCTCTATGGTCAATCCAAGGTTTCAAGTAAGAAACTTGATAGTTTTTATATTTTTTCTTACCACCGATTTCCCAATGAACTTTGAATTTGTCTCCAGTACCACGAAGGTTTTCTTCACCAAACTCAATGATACCCATCAAGCCATCAGCTTTAGAGTAACCAGCACCTAATGTAATAGTACCAGTTTTATGTTCTAATACGTCGATTTCGATGATTACATTGTTAGGATTTTTATCACCTGGCAACATACGTACGTTTACATCATCAAAGAAACCTAAGTTATATACGCGTTCTACGGAACGACGCACCAAGAATTTATTGAATGGTTTACCAGTTTTTTGTACGAATTCACGAGTAATAACCTTATCGCGAGTTTTTTTGTTACCTGCTGGTACAATCGCTTCAACAATGCCTTCTACGATATGAACATGAATCATGCCATTATCATCTACAGCAATGCCATCTACATGAGCTAACATATAGCCATCACGAGCATAAGCTGCATTAATACCTTGAATTTTTTGACCTACATATACGGAGTTCATGATTTGACCTTCAGGAATCGCCATATAGTTAGTCAATACTTGAGATGTATAAACGGAATTACCTTCGAATACAACGCCGCTTACTACAGGATTAGTTACAACAGCAAAGTCGATTTTTACGCCTTCTGGAACCGTTGTGAAGATAGGATTAACTTCAGAAAGATAACCACTATTACCCAAGCTTTGTATATCTTTAAAAACGCCATCAACAGAAACAGCATCGCCTACTCTTTCAGAAAGCAAGGTCATTAATTGAGCAGCATACTCAGGAGATACGCCAGAAACAGAAAGCCCTGTAATTGTTTTACCTACATATGGATTTACAGTTTCTGCACTAGCAGATGAAACAAATTGTGCTTCAATAGATGTCACAGCTTGTGCTTGACCATTTTCAGCAACCTTATCCAAATCTGTACCGGCTGTTGTTTTGGATATCATTTTAACTTGTTTATCATCAGTCTTTAACGCTGCATTATTAACAGTTACAGTACCATCGGAACCTTGTACTACGGTACCATCAGAAGATAATGTAGTATCACCACGAGCTGCTAAAATAGCCGCATCAGTATCATCTTGTGTATTAGCACCTTTTTCAGTACCTGCATTATATACAGCTGCTTTTGTTGTTGTATCTTCAGTAGTCGCTGCATCTGCAGTAGTGGATGCATTCATAACTGGTGTATAGCCCGTTTGCACTTCCGCAGCAAAAACACTGCCAGTACCCATAACGGCAGTCAACACGGATGCTGCGAGCATACGTTTATAGGCTTTGCTTGTTAACATAAAATCCTCCTAAACTATCCCTCTTAAAGAGTATTAAATCTTTATTATTATATCATATAATACTGGGAATTAGTACTACTATAATTCAATTTTATGAAATTAAAATGACTATAATGAAGGCCCTTATTAAGTTTCTCCATTATAGTCATCATTGTTAAAACTCGCGTGTCCAACGACCACCAATGTATGTACTACCCTGTGATGTATGCCAAGCATTAAATTTAACACTTCGTCTTAACGAATATTCAATACCATATTTGTTTTGCTTATTATTGATTCCCTGTGTATAGGTAATCATCGTTCTTGGCAATACATACTTGCCAATTTCAATGTTATAATTTCCCGCAGTTTCCTTACTAGTCGGTTCATTAGGATCAATCGATCCTGTTGTAATATTCACACGATCTAGGCCCAATACATTTTGCACTGCATCTTGTACATAGCCAAAAGCAAACATTTGCGCACTAGCCACAGCCAAAGCATTCGCATCTTCATTTGTAATAGTACTACTATTCGAAGGCTCGCCACGACCAAAGGTTAACATGGAAATGATTTGTTTCCGTGATAGTGCTGGTTCTGACTTAAGCGTTAAGTCCATATGGTCCACAGTGCCTTTTACACCCAGGCTAATATTATAGTTCCCCACATTTGTATCGGCTTCAATTTGAAGCATCGGCAAGTAAGACCCTGTTGCAAAGGTAGCGGTCCCCTTATTAATATCAAAAGTATGACTTAGATATTTAAAGGTACCACTCACTACATTAAACTGACCACTAGCAGAAGGTTCGAAAACAGAGCCTCCAAAATGAACATCTCCTTTAATTTGCATATTATACAAGGTTTTGTCATAGAGACGCACATTTTTACCAGCGTGAACATTAACATCAATCCCTATATTACGAGTACTTTCACTAGACTCAAGAGCCAATGGAATCTTAAATTTAATATTCTCTAAATTTAAATTCCCCATAAGTGTTGGAATTCCATCTTTTTCTGATATGTAGAGTTCACCGTTTAAAGGTCCATCAACATATTCATTCGCTATATTAAGTCCTTCTAACTGAGCCGCCATACGATAGCTAGTCATCGTATGTCCTGTCCAGTTAATCTTAGCCGCTAACCCTGCAGAACCTTTCCCCATAGATATACGAGACTGGAAGTCACCTTGTTGACCTGAGAAAATCAAATCGCCATCAATATTTTTAATATCATTGCCAAGGCTCTTAATCTTCATGGTACCGTTTCGAACAGATACAGTACCATACGCCTGTGGTTGGTCTAGAGTTCCGGTTATATGAACGACACCTTTCAGCGCACCTGTTGCATCTTGAACAGTATCAGTAACGAGTGGGATAACAGCCATACCTGCTTCATTAAAATCAACAGTCATATCCATAGCTTTAGAATCATTAGCATCAAGATATCCTGTAGTATATAAAGCAGCTAGCGGGATTCTTCCATAAACACTTAGCTTATAATCCCCTTTTGCACCTTGAATACGTTGGACATTGATAACATGATCTTGCATGGTAGCCAATACAAAGCCTTGATCTATGTCAATCCCATTATAAGATCCGTTCGCTAAACTTGCAGAGAGTTCAACCTTAGGATTTTTCGTAGCTCCTGTCATATTAATAACGCCTGTAACGGAACCAGTAGCTTTAATATCCTTACCGATAAGAGGCAAGAATGGCTTGATATCAACATCGCGAACAGCAATTTGTAAATCTGCATCGCCATCCAAATCAATTGTACCGCCCGCTGCAACAAGACCATCATCAACAGGTAACTTTAATGTACGAATTTTAAATTTACGATTTTCTAAAGCTACATCAACTTTTGCATCTCCTACCACTTTGTCATCTATAGATACATTGTTGATAGAACCTACTACATTAATGTTCGGATTATTATAAGTACCACCTAAATCAACGGTTCCGCTCAAAGAACCATCTAATGTATCTACTGGTTTACCAAGTAATGCCAAAAGATTGGATACACGACCATTGGTAATTTGCAAAGTTCCGAAAAGACGCTTATCCCCTACGAGCGACATACCTGCCCGTGCCATATATCGGCCACCATTTTCTTCATCAAAACCAAAGTTTTCTAAATTGATAACGGTCTTATCCGCATAAATCGTGCCATCTACATTGCTAATCCCCTCTCCATTAATTACGAGCAGATTAGAAGTTACAGTTCCATTAAAATTAGGATTATATAAGGAACCGCCAATATGGCCTTTTGCTTGTACATAACCTTTCACATTATAATCTGTATTAACTAACAAGCGACCTACATCTATATCCTTACCGTTTAAATTAATATCTAAGACTGACTCTGATGCGGTGCCAGAGCCACGAATAACAGCACCATAACCTTGAACGGTAAAGTTTGATAGAGTAAGTACCTTATCTTTTAATGTATAGTCAAAATTAGCGTCACTAATTAATTTGCCATTATACGAACCATCATATAAACGAGAATGACCTTGAATGTATGGATTATCTAAGGTGCCGTGAATATCATTTTCAGATTCAAACCAGCCTGTAATCGGTATATTGCTAAATGGCCTAATAAGATTTTCTATGCGAACGGCCTTTGCACGGGCACGCATAGATAAAGCTTTAGATTTCAAATTCAAAGTACCATTAACTGTGAAAGCACCATCGCCATCACCAATAGAGGCATCTTGCAAATCTAAAACATGGTCTTTTATTGTAAAGCCCGCATTAATCGAGTTCAAACGACTGCCATCATAAATTATTTCAGGACTAGTAATGCGCCCCTCTACCGATACATTATCTATATCTCCAGTTACAAGTGCATGGCCCGTAAGCGTGCCAGCTAAATCATTTCCAATAAAACCATTAAAGCTAGTTACATCAATGGAATCTGCGGATAAAGATAAATTTAACTGATTTCCTTCTATAGTGCCATAGCCACTAATCTTACCATTTCCCATATCACCAACAACAGCCACATCAGTGTGATTGCCGGACTTACGGAACGTAGCCTGCGCTGAGTCCACTGCAACACCACTGGAAACGATATTAGAACCTCTAACATCGCCTTCTATAACAGTAATAATGCTATTTTTACCATTAACAAGAACTCTACCATTCATCACACCAGATACAGGATACGATAAATTCTGTGTAAATGAAGCAATTTCTGCATCGTGAATGGTGCTATCCACAAAAAAATCACCACTATCAAAATTATATTGACCCTTAGCTTTTACACTACCGCGACCAACATATAATGTAGCATCACGGATATCTAATGTACTATCATAATAAGCAATATTTGCATCTCCACTATCAATATGGTAGTCCCCATAAGAAAAACCACTACTCTTAATAGTGCCAGACACATAAGGGTCAACACTAGTACCACCAATATGAACACGTCCGCCAACAGTACCACTAATTTGATTTTCCGTGAAAGCCTCTAATGCTACAGAATCTGCTACAGCGTTAAGATTTAATCCTACTTCATCATCTAATGTCACCAAACCGTTAAGTTTTACAGCTTGATTGTTTACATTCCATTTACTTTGGCTGATTAAGATATTTTTATTTTGGAAAAATATACGTCCATTCCCTTCGGTAATCGTATACGTAGATGCTCCATCTTTATAGGATCCGTTAACACCATCAAATGAGAGGTTTCCCGCCATCGTATAGGCCCCATCTCGCCCTTTAATTTGGGTTTTCACATCATGCAATATACCCTTAGATATAGATATATTTTTCTTTATTGGCACAAGATTCATAAAGCCAGAGATATCAACCATATCCGCTTGTACGAAAAGATCAAAATCCTCTGTTTTATTCATATCTACAGAACCATTAAGAGCAAAGGAATGATTATCAAGCAAACCATTCAAAGCCCCTTTTGACATACCATCTAAATTCAACGCAACATTGCCATCCAATTTTGTAAGTCTATGTACATTACCATCCTTAAATCGAATGATACCTGTAGCATCATTAACAACAATGTTCCCATCAAAGGATTTCTTATTACCCTTAGGCGTCGACACAACCAAAGAATTTACATTCCAAGTTCCATCGGCTAATTGCCATACGTGAACCTCAGGTCGTTCCATAGTAATTGTGGACACGATAGCGGATCCCTGAGAAGACCCTTGTAGAATAGATGGTATTGATATCCATTTCAAAGACACTGCCATTGTTGGAACGGTTGCGACCAAATGATTTTGTTCATCTCGAACTGTAACATTCTGTAGTTCCACATCTCCATTCCATGCTATATGCATAGATTCGTATTGGATGGTGCCTCTTACTGTTTTATGTAGTTGTTCCTGTACCATGGGTGCTACATATTGTTGTGCAATAGGATTGATTGTCGTAGTCACTCCTGCTACGCCCAGACCTAAAACAGCTGCACCAATAAGGCACCATTTTTTCCTTGTCATAGGAAACCCCACACCTAAAAAAATACGATAATTTATACATCAATCTTACCATAAACAATAATATTACAATAGTATATGATGCATAAATTTTATGAAATATAAATATCTTAAATGTCTATATCCATAAAAAATGACGACTGCCTAAGCAATCGCCATTCTTTTGAGTTTTATTTTTTTGCACTAGCACTTAAAGCTGCTAGTTGTGCTTCTGCACCACTATTAGCGATAATAACTGCACCTTGACCAACTGGAGTATCAACAGGGACACCTGTAGCTTGTTCAAGAGCAGAAACACTTACATTATAGCTATAAAGAGCATCAACATAATTATTACGTGCTTGTGTTAATTTTAATTCCGCATCAAGTACATCAAGGTTAGTGCCTACCCCTGCTCTATAACGAAGTAATGCAATACGGAAGTTTTCTTGTCCTTCATTAACAGCAGTTTGTGTACTTTGAATTGTTTGTTCTGCAGTGCGTAAATTTAAATAAGCCTGTTGCACTGCAAGATTTACCTTATCTACAGTTGCCAAATTAGCTTCTTTAGCTTTTTCTAAATCTGCATAAGCACCTTTGATTTTATTTTGTGTAGCACCACCATCCCAGAGTTTCCAAGTTGCAGATGCACTGACATGCCAGGATTTAACATCGGTACCAAAGTACCCATTTAGATCAGTATAACCTCGGCCAGCTTCTACACCTATCGTTGGTAAGTAACCAGATTTTGCAGCTTTTAAGTTTTCTTCTGCCGCCTTAACTGTCATAGCAGATTGAACTAATGCAGAACGATGAAGCATCGCATACGCTTTAGCTTGTTCTAAAGACACATCGTATGGTTTATATTGTAAACTTTCTTCTGCCGTAGTAATAGCTGTTTGTACAGGATATGCAATCACTTGATTCAAGCTAGCTTCTGCTAAATCAGCTGCATTCATAGCTTTTACAAGACTAGTTTGAGCATCTGCCAAGCTTGTATCTGCGCCTAATACATCAGAATTCGCTACTAAACCCACATTATATTGAGCTTTAACATTATCTACATGACCTTGATAATCCTTAACAGCTTGTCTTGCTACAGCAGTCTTATTACGATACATAATCAAGGAGTAATAAGCATTAATAGCATCGTATTTAGCTTGTTGTAAAGATTCTTCATATGCAGCACCAGCGCCTTCACGCGTATATCTAGAAGCATCAATACTAGCATCTAAAGACGGACTAAATACAGGCGCAGAAATCGTAAAGTTATGATTACCATTTTTACTACTACCTGCATCGCCACCAGAGCGTTTGCCGCCCCAACTATAGGCAAGAGATGGATTTTTACTAGCAGCAGCTGTACTTACGGCTGCTTTTGCTGCCTGATAGCTCCACATAGTTTGCTTAGCAGTACGATTGTTCGCCAATGCTAAATCAACAGTACTTTCTTCATTTAAAGAAATAGAGGATTCATAGCGTTGTGCATCTTGTACTGATTTTTGGGCTAATTGTTTTTGAGTTAATTGAATGGCTTCTTTTTGAAGTTTAGTGAGTTTATCACCGTTATTGACAGATGTAGAAACAACGTCACTTGCGAATGCACCTGTTGTAGCCATAGATAATATTACGGCTAAAGAAAAGGCCTTCTTATTCATACGTATACCTCCACACAATATGTGTTTTAAAAGACTTGTTTAATACCAAAATAGGTGCCACCATTGGAAGAACCAAATGGACGTGTCATCTGCACAACACCATATGTATTATTATGTAAGCGTATATCAGAGCGAAGTCGATATTTAGGATGATTTAAGTCATACATAGCAGCAGATATAGCAAAAGGCCCACGAGGATTATAGTCTATGCCAAATCCGAGCTTGCTTTCAAAAATACCACCTCGTACTAACCATTTAGAAGCAAAATATTTGCCACCATTTAGATCAAATTTAGTGTCATCGCCAATATTGGAAAGTCCAAACTCGCCCATTCCTTTGTCTGTGTAAATACGGGCACGACCATTGACACGAACTTCATCTTTGTTTGTATTATAAAGCAAATCCACCGAAGGTTCTACTTTAATAGATGACTTTTTTTCAGCTGTATTTACCTCCGAGCCACTATATGTTGCATCGGATTGATATGCCTTACCACCCATCAATTTATTGACACGCGCAGAAATTTGCGCCGTATTATGCAACGTTTCTTTTAAATTCTCTTGTGCTTTAGAATCTGTAACAGTGCCTTCCATAGAGCGAGCCATATTATCTACACGCTCTGTAGTTTGTTTTATATTTGTTAGAATTTGACGCATATCCTCCCCAGCATTGCCATCGGCATTGAATTGTTGAGCCGCTTGGTTTAACTGAGCTGTTACATCCGCCATATTCTGTGTCATTGCTACCGCATTATCAGCCATAATAGCTGTAGATTGCAAAGAATGCTTTAACGCATCTTGCGTTTTAGGGTCTCCAATTATATTGTTGATGGATTGTAGCATTTGCTCTGTACCGTCCATTAATTTTTGAGCACTTTGCATGGCTTGGTCCATCGCATCAACGCCTTCACCCTTAACAGAATCTCCATTTTGTAAATATACAGTAGATTTACCTGGTGAGATTTGAATATACTTATCGCCTAAAAATCCGTCAGATCCCAAGGTAAACCTTGAGTCACTTGGTATTTGTGTCTTCTCATCGATTTTCATCTTTACCACAACGCCAGAAGGAGTAATCTCGATATCGGAAACGCTACCGATAGCAACACCGGAAAATTTAACCTGATTACCATTCTTTAGACCATTTACCTGAGCAAAATCCCCTGTTATTGTCATTTGTGGTTTTGTAAATATATCAACGCGCCCTACAAATAGGATGCCCATTATAAACAACACAATCCCTACAATTGTGAAAGCCCCTACTTTAGCTTCCGTCGTCCACTTCATTATATGTCTCTCCTTGTTACGATATCAATAGCCTCCGCTTCACCATGAATAAATTGTTGCACCTTAGGATTAGGTGAATGTTTAAAGTCCTCTGTTTTTGATACCTCAATAAACTGTCCTTTATCAAGTAATGCTATGCGATCAGCTACATAAAAAGCCGATTGCATATCATGGGTGACAACAATAGATGTACATCCTAAACGTTCTTGCATACCTCGTATAAGCATGCTAATTGTACCAGATGTAATAGGATCTAAGCCTGATGATGGCTCATCATACAAGATAAGCGTTGGGTCAAGGGCAATCGCACGAGCTAGGCTGACGCGCTTTTTCATCCCCCCTGATAACTCATTAGGCATATAGGATTCATATCCGCTTAGCCCAACCCATCCGAGTCTTTCACTAACAATTCGCATAATTTCATCATCACTTAATGTCGTATGCTCTCTGAGACCAAAAGCTACATTCTCGCCTACCGACATAGAGTCAAAAAGTGCGGAATATTGAAATACCATGCCCATCTTCTGGCGTACCTTATTAAATTCTTCCTCTGATAATGTAGTGACATCTACACCATCAACAATAATTTGGCCTGATGTTGGTCGTTGTAAACCTATGAGTAGACGCAATAGGGTACTTTTACCACTACCACTACCGCCTAAAATAACGAGTGTTTCTCCATCTTGAATAGTTAAATTTACAGAATCTAATATCACCCGTGTATCATATGCTACAACTACATCACGTAATTCAATCATATAGCCCTCGTTTGAGATAATCGATTAAAAGAGTAGTGTCGATAGAAAATAGTTTAATACAAACACCAATATGATACTAGTCACAACAGAACTAGTAGTAGAAAAACCTACCGCCTCTGCCCCCATCTTGGTATGCATCCCCTTGTAAGCACCTACAAGAGCAATAACCGCCCCAAAAACACTAGATTTAATTAAGCCTAATGTAAAATCAGAAACAGTTGAAAAAATCTGTATCGAATCTAAATATGTAGCAGGGGCTAACCCTTTTATAGCTGTAGCTACAAAATACCCCCCTGCAATACCAATTGCAACACCGTAAAAGGCAAGGATTGGCACCATAATCATACAAGCTACAACACGGGGTACCACTAGGTAGCCGATTGGATCTACAGCCATAACACGCAATGCATCGATTTGTTCTGTTACCTTCATGGTTCCAATCTCTGCTGTAATAGCTGCCCCCACACGACCAGCTAATACAACACCTACAAGAATTGGTCCTAGTTCACGTCCCATAGCTACCGCCATAAGACCACCAACCGTACTTTGTGCTCCATATGTAATAAGAACATCAGTAATTTGTAGTGTCATTACACCGCCGGCAAATAACAAGGTAAGACTAATGATAGGCAATGAATCTACACCTAAATGAGCCATTTGCTGTAGAACATGCCATATATTAAGCATTTTTAATTGTTTTATGGTTTGCCATATAAGTAACATGGCCGTTCCCACATTAGATAGCCCCGTTATCACATTACGGCCTATCGACTCAAGCCAATTCACAACAGTCCCCCTTTCTTATTTTTAATTCCTATGCCTCTTGTTCTGATGAATCATTAGCAGGTTTGTCTGTAGATGGTTTATTACTAGATGGATCTTCCTTTGAAGGTTTTTCTTTCGCTGGTTTATCCTTTGTAGATTGAGAAGATTTAGTAGTTTTTTTATTACTTTGATCTTCTAATTCCAACTTATGTTCCATCTTAACTTGTTCTTTAGCGCGTTTAGCCAGTGCTTTATCACGATCTTTAACGCTCATAACATGAATAGTAAATTGACCATCACCTTGCACGATATACTCTGTGTCTACAGCAGTTTTATCGTTTTTCTTATCATCATCCTTGCCATCCCCAAGGTCTTCGTTATCTTTTTTCTTTTTAACGTCTCCCGGACTTGGCTTATCTTCAACACCTTGAAGTTTTGCCTTTTTCACGGATTTAGTAGACGCTTCTTCGTTGACAAGGCTAATGCCATCTTCCAAAATCTCTACAACGATCTGATTATTTGTATCTGTCTTTTGTAATTCATCAAACAAATCATCAAAATCTTTGTAAACTTTTAAACGACGCAATATTTCATCGGTTAAATTGTATTTTTGTTTTTCCAAAATATATGGTAGTGGGATTTCACCGCCACCACGAACCTCTAAGGTGTATTTACCGAGTGGTTGATCTTTTGGTACCACAAAGAATACCTCTTTGTTAATTTTTTCCCCACGATAAGGTTCCAATGTAACATCAACTACTATTGTATCACCAGGTGATACGATGGTCGATGATGCTGATGCATCTACCAGTTTCGCGGTTTTCTTATCTTGTGTAATCTCTGTTTCAACATTAATATCTGTGATTTCATAGTTAATAAAACGGTTATTCATAAGTACATCGATAACATTGTAAAATTCATCAACAGTTTTTTCACTAATCGAGTCAGAACTATAGAACATATTCGTCCGCGTTAATGGCTTTTGTTCCTTATTTTTTGGTGTAATGGTATAGGTAATTTTAGCAGTCCCTTCACCACTACGATCCAAGGTTTTATTCAGCATATTATATAATGCTGTAGCCGCCAAGGTAGGGGTCATCTCTTTATCTTCAATGACCTTTACATTAGAGCGCTTATCGCGTCCCATGTCGATATCCTTAAGATGGAAACGTACAGGAATACCGCTTGAAATAGTTCCTGAAACACCAGCGATACCTGCACCACGATCCTCTGTAACAGTGCCCACTTCACGACCCATAGAACCTAGTTTAAAAGCAGATTCATAACTTTTAACAACGGTAAAAATACTTGCATTATGCATAAAGTAATTAGCAGAACCATGCTTTAAAAACGGATGACCAAAGGCCACCATCTGTTTTCCATCAACATAGGTAACAGTGCCAATAGCCCCTAATTTTAAATCGCCATCAACGAGTAATGCTGCTACAGAGCCACCAGCTTCTAATGGTTTTTCAATATCATCACTACTAGAGCTAGCAGTGTCATAGGTCTCATAATTATATTGTGGCAATTTGGATTTAAAATAATCCATAGCCATCTTATCAAAGCCATATGCCATCAATGGTGTTTTCATGGGAATTAATTGTTTATCAGACCATGTGTTAGTCAAATTCTTTTCGTATGGTATATTCCATAATTTCACCATATCTTCAATAGGTGTAATCATGCCGATTGTGCCATCAGCAAAGCCCCAACCATACGCTACGGCACCTACGAGTTTCCCATTTATATATACTGGACTACCACTCATACCATGTGCAATACCTCCAGTCTGTTCCATAACAGGACCAGAGAATTTTGCTAAAATCAAATGTCCCGATGGGCCTTTATCCTTCATGACCCCTAATACCTTGACATCAAAGTTAGATATGGTATCCCCTACTATTACTGTTTTTGCTATACCTTCCATACCAGTCTGTACATCTTGAACAGGCATAAAATCTACTGCCTGTGCGGATGATAGAGCACTACAGAAGAAAAGCGCCAGTATCGTTTTTCTATACCGACGCCAAGAATGAGAAAACTTCATTCCTATCTCCTTTATTTGCTTTCTACAGTGACAACGACTTGATCACGAGAAATATCCGAACCTACTGTGACATCAACTGCAGTCACAGTGCCATTCACTGTGGATTTAGCTGCTGCCATAGGACCTGCCAATGTTTCTACAGTCACTAGTGTTTGACCTTCTGTAACAGAAGTTCCAACAGCAACAGTAGAGGCAACTTTACCTGTTAATACACTTTGGTATGATACAGGGGCCGCCATTACAGAAGTAACGCCCAAAGCTGTTAACGCAGCGAAGGCTAATAAGATCTTTTTCATAACGATCCCTCCTTTTACAATAGAATACATAAAATTATTATACTAAATTTAACTATTTTTTTCAAACAAAATTGCATGCAACTCATTATTTAATAATCAAAATTTTTTCATAAGCTGTCGGTGTTTCCTTTTCCTTATGAACATAATGACCATCAACGTTAATATCAACACTACCTTGGTTAGATAATTCAAATCCATTAATAGCACCTAAGGATTTAAGTAAATCTGCCCCTTCCTCCAAAGTGACACCTACAGAAGACGCATTCTGTTTATCTACAGTAGTTACTACAAGCTTTTCATCCTTTGTGGTTCCAATAAAACTGCGTCGACTATTAGTCGAACTGTCAGATCCCACATAATGATCATTATACAAAATTAATGTACCACCTTCGACCATAGCTCCACCAGCCGTATCAACCTTTGCCAACTCCGATCTAGGTTGTAAAGTAACAGGAGTTCCTACCTTTAAAGCTTTTAAAGAAGGAATAGCCTCTCCATGAGCGGACAGAACAAATTGATTCGTACCTAATATGGAATTCCCTGTACCAACCTTCAATATCTTGCCTGCACTAACCGTTACTTCATAACCAAAGTCATTTGTTTTTGTACTTTTACCATAACTTGGTGTATACAAGGTCAACGCATTATTCCTACGCGGACCATTGACAGCAGTAATCACCAGCGTAGTTTTTGGAGTTTTCGCCTGTAACAAAGGCTTTTTCTCTTCTATAAAATAGCCTCTACTTGGGGTATAACGAAGGACCCCTACCGACTGAATTCGACTTAAATCTACTTCCCCATTAGCACTAACAGAATAAGGTTGATTAAAGCTTTTGCCAGGTAGAGTCAAACCTACAGAAGCAATATGAGGCTGTGAAATAGCATCCAAAGTCTTACCGCCGGATACGGAGGATACAACCATTGGCGCATCACTATTTACAGTCATTGCATAAGCTTGTATCAGACCTTCCTTAACAGAGGTTTTAATATTTGCAGTCTGAATCGACGAGCCTACATGTTTGGTTGTTTTCTGACTATAATCTGAGAATATATCTACTACCAAACGATTTGGATTCGCTAGTGTAAAGGCATGATAATTAACGGCTTGATTGGCGGCTAACTTGACTTGCAATCCATTATTCGTATTCTGAAATGACATGCTTTTCAACATGCCAGCCTTATTTGTTGTACGCTCTGCAGCAGTTGAAATTTTATTAGTAGTATTAGCTAAATTCAATGTAACCGTATTTTGACTAGCATTGTAGGACTTAGTCCAGGACAATGGTAATTCAGACATATCAAAGACGATACGACTGGTTCCATCATAATCCGATACGCGAACACCGGTTAAATCCGCAGCATAAGCTGTCAAGCACGTAGTTGTCATAATCGATGCTGCTATAGCAGCAATTTTAAGGCGCACCATAATTGAACTCCTTTATGATATTTAATGACGATTAGCCTTCTCATGTAAATCATAATCTTATTGATGAAAGCTACTCTATTACTCATTATTAATTTTATACAATCTATTTATTGTAGTATACACTATTTTCCAAAAGAATACAAAGAAAGCCGAGGTTTTTATCATCCTCGGCTTAATTTATACTATTGTAATTCTTCTAATGTATCACTCAATGTCGACATCTCATCCAGTGTTTTAGCAACACCTTTAATTACAGCATATCTAGGCATTTCAACTAAATATGCGGCAATGCCGATAGAGCGAGAAATTACGCGATCTAAACCACTAATTAACGCTCCACCACCGGTAAGAATAATACCATGATCAGCTATAGCTGCCACTAATTCAGGAGGCGTTTTTTCCAAAATAGATTTGATTTCCTCTAAAATACTCATAACCTGAGATTCTAAGGCACGTTGTATCTCTAATGAGTGAAGCGTCACTATTTTAGGCAAACCAGTAATGGCATCACGGCCCCTAATTTCTACCTCTCGCTCCTCTGAGCGTCGGTCTACCGTTCCAGCAGAAATTTTAGTTTCTTCAGCTGTCAACGCCCCAATAACAAGTTTTTTCTTTCGTCGTACATATTGAATAATGGCTTCATTAAACGAATCTCCACCTATACGTAAAGACTCACTCACTACAACCCCTGTATCACATAATACAGCAATATCAGTAGTACCACCACCAATATCAACTACCATAGCCCCTACATGGTCTGCCTCATTGAGATTTGTCCCCATTGCAGCCGCGAGGGGTTCTTCAATAAGAACGGTCTTCTTAGCGCCAGTGCGTAAAAGAGCCTCTAAAATCGCTCGTTTTTCAACAGGCGTAATTCCCGATGGCACACAAACAACGATACGTGTTTTCATAAGCCGTGATGCTGGAACTACGGAACGGATAAAATACTTTAACATGAATTCCGTCATATCGTAATCTGCAATAACCCCCGCTTGAACCGGTCGTATCACTTCAATCCCAGTCGGTGTCCTACCAATCATACGCTGAGCATTTTCTCCTACGGCCAACACATCACCGGTGCGCGTATCTTTAGCCACACAAGAAGGTTCATCTAAAACTAGCCCTTTTCCTTTAACATAGATAAGCACATTAGCTGTCCCTAAATCGATGCCTAAATCAAAGGTAAGGGATCGACCAAATTTAGATACTGTGGAGCCCACATTTTTAGGCGAAACAATACGTTTTAACGTCATGGCTGGCGTTGTTTTAGCAATAGGTTTAGTCCGCTTTTGACGACGTTCCTTACGACGTATTTCGGTTACCTTCACCATGGCCGCACGAGAGGTACGCTCTACAATAGTTTCGTTCTTACCATTCGTATCATTCTCTTGATTGCGACGCAAAGCCGGCACTTGTTTTCGCCGGCTTCGTTTCTTCGTATTCAGTTTTGGCCTTTTGTTCTTATTCGTTAACCCGAACAATATCGGCACCTAACCTTTTCAATTTACCCACTAAATCATCGTAACCGCGGTCAATATGATGCAAACGGCCTATTTCTGTTGTACCTTCTGCTGCAAGACCTGCACAAACCAACGCAGCCCCTGCACGTAAATCTGTAGCATTTACAACGGCACCATGCAATGATGGCATACCTTCAACGATAGCTTGTCGGTTATCAATATCGATATGAGCCCCCATCTTGCGTAACTCAGCAACATGCATAAAACGGTTTTCAAACACTGTTTCAGTCACGGTACTTGTGCCTTCTGCAATTGTAGTAAACGCCATGAATTGAGCTTGCATATCTGTAGGGAATCCAGGATATGGCAATGTTTTAATATCCACCGCTTTTAATCCTTTACCGGTACTGATAACACGAATACCTTCAATGTCTTCTTTAACAGTAACGCCTGCTTCTTTTAACTTAGCAACCACTGGTTTTAAATGTTCAGGCAATGCGTTTTCTACAAATACATCACCACCGGCCATAGCCGCTGCAATTAAATACGTACCAGCTTCAATACGATCTGGAATAACAGTATGAATAGCTCCATGCAAGGATTCTACCCCTTCAATGCGAATTACATTAGTACCTGCACCGCGAATATTAGCGCCCATCGCATTTAAGAATGTTGCTAAATCAACGATTTCTGGTTCTTCTGCAGCATTTTCAATAACGGTTTTACCCTTTGCCATAGAGGCAGCCATAATTACGTTTTCCGTAGCGCCTACACTTGGAAAGTCTAAGTAAATTTGAGTGCCTGTAAGGCCTTCTGGAGCATGAGCATATACATAGTCTTCAGTAATTTCAATTTTTGCACCCAATGCTTCAAATGCTTTCAAATGAAGATCGATAGGACGTGCACCAATAGCACAACCACCAGGCATGGATATTTTAGCTTCGCCTTTACGCGCCAATAATGGTCCCATCACAAGAAAAGAAGCTCTCATTTTACGAACTAATTCGTAAGGTGCTTCTGTAGCTGTCAACATAGAGGCATCGAAGATAATTTCATCATCAGCTTCGTTCCGAGTAATCTTAACCCCCAATGATTCAATTACTTGAGAAATCGTGCCAACATCTTCTAAATTTGGAATTTCCAATAATTTACTTGGTGTTGATGCCAATAAAGTAGCTGCAATAATAGGCAACACCGCATTTTTCGCACTACTAACACGCACGCGACCATTCAGCTGATTACCGCCTTGAATAACGAGCTTTTCCAAAAGAATTCCTCCTACATATCCTATATTAGAAAGGTTGTAACAATTCACAACCCTATTCGTCACACTGTTATATACTAACGATTATTATACTATTTTTTAGGCTTTCTCATCAAGTAAAACCCCCTAAGATTATCAATATAGTCTTAGGGGTTCTAAGTTACTCTACTAGTAAAAGTAATAGAATTAACGAGCTTTTAATGTTTTTAATTTATCATCCATATGAATCGTATCAAGGAAACGTACAGTCCCCGTTTTGGAGCGCATCACAATAGTATGAGTGCGAGCGCCACCTGGGAAGTATTGAATTGGATTTAACAAGTTACCGCGCGTAATGGCAGTCGCTGCAAAAATTACATCATCACTTTTTACTAGATCATCTAATGTCAATACTTGATTTACATCAGCAATACCCATTTCATGGCAACGACGAATTTCTTCATCAGTTTCTGGTTTTAAGCGAGCTTGCATATCGCCGCCTACACATTTAAGTGCTGCAGCCGCCAATACACCTTCTGGTGCACCGCCAGTACCAACAACCATGTGTACACCAGAACCTTCAATACAACATTCCATAGCTGGATTCACATCACCATCAGAAATAAGCATGATACGAGCACCTAAATCACGAGCTTCTTGCATCAAACCATAATGGCGTTCGCGATCAAGCATAACCAAGTTGATTTCTTCAACCTTACGGTCCATTTTCGTAGCTACATTTTTAATATTTTCAGTCAACGACTTGGTAATATCAATAGCACCAGCACCGCGTGGACCTACGCAGATTTTTTCCATATACATATCAGGGGCATGTAATAAACCACCTTTTTCAGCGATAGCCATAACTGCGATAGCACCATTTTGACCTTTAGCAATCAAATTAGTACCTTCAATTGGATCTACTGCAATATCTACTTCTGGACCGCCTGCACCAACATGTTCACCAATATATAACATAGGAGCTTCGTCGATTTCACCTTCACCGATAACAACGGTACCGGAAATACGAACAGAATCAAATGCTTGACGCATTGCATCAACAGCTAAGCCATCGGCTTCGTCTTTTTGTCCACGACCTAACAAACGACCACTACGAAGTGCAGCTGCTTCAACTACACGAGCAAATTCTAAAGATAAAGTACGATCCATTTTAGGGCCTCCTTAAAAAGATGTTTATATTACTTATTGATTAGCTTGTTTCCAATCAGCCATGAATTTTTCCAATCCCGCATCAGTTAATGGATGTTTCATAGCTTGTAACAACACTTTATATGGCACTGTTGCAATATGGGCACCAGCTTTCGCACATTGTAAAATATGCAATGGTGTACGTACGCTAGCAGCGATAATTTCTGTATTGATACCATGAATAGCAAAAATATCAGCAATATCTTGTATCAACGTCAATCCATCCATGCTAATATCATCGATACGACCTACAAAAGGGCTCACAAATGTAGCACCAGCGCGAGCCGCCAATAATGCTTGATTAGCAGAAAAAATCAATGTTACATTTGTCTTAATACATTCTTTTGAAAGCACTGCAACGGCTTTTAAGCCTTCTGGAGTCATTGGAATTTTAACAACCACATTAGAGCCCAGTTTTACAAGCTCATGTGCTTCTTCAATCATACCCGGTGCATCACTAGCAATGACCTCTGCACTTACAGGGCCCTCTACAAAATCCGCAATTTCTTTAATTACTTGTTTTAAATCGCGTTTAGCTTTCACAATTAGGGATGGGTTTGTCGTTACCCCGTCGATAAAGCCATAAGAGTAAGCATCTTTAATTTCACTAAATTCGGCTGTATCTATAAAGAATTTCATGGGACCTCCTTATTTGGCAGGCGTAATTTTTTCTACGCCGCCCATGTATGGAACCAACACCTTAGGAATCACAACGGAACCATCTGGTTGTTGATTATTTTCCAAAATTGCTGCTACGGTACGACCCACTGCAAGGCCAGAACCATTCAATGTATGAACAAATTCAGGTTTACCTTTAGGTCCACGACGGAATTTAATATTTGCACGACGAGCTTGGAAGTCCGTCATATTGGAACAAGAAGAAATTTCTCTATATTTATTTTGTGCAGGCATCCATACCTCAACGTCATACGTTTTAGCAGAACCAAAGCCCATATCGCCTGTACACAATGTAATAACGCGGAATGGCAATTCTAATAGACGTAATACCTCTTCTGCATTATCAGTTAATGTTTCCAATTCATTAAAGGAATCCTCTGGTTTTGAAAGTTTAACCATTTCAACCTTGTTAAATTGGTGTTGTCGAATTAAGCCACGTGTATCACGACCTGCAGAGCCAGCTTCTGCACGGAAACATGCTGTAAATGCTGTGTAATATTTTGGCAATTCGTCTTCACTTAAGATTTCACCACTATGGTAGTTTGTCAATGTAACCTCTGCTGTCGGAATCAAGAAGTACTCTGTATCCTCAACATGATACATATCTTCAGCAAATTTAGGCAATTGACCTGTACCTGTCAAAGTTTCACGAGTAACCATATAGGGCGTCATCATTTCTGTGTAACCTTGTTTATCAACATGGAGGTCAACCATAAAATTAATAAGAGCACGTTCTAAGCGCGCACCTAGGCCTTTATATACGGTAAAGCGTGCCCCAGACATTTTTACAGCTCGGTTAAAGTCAAGAATATCTAATTCTTCACCAATATCCCAATGTGCTTTTGGTTCAAAATCAAATTGACGTGGTTCGCCCCATTTACGTTGTTCTACGTTTTCATCTTCATCAGCACCAACAGGAACAGATGCGTCACACATATTCGGTAACATCAACGCTACATTACGCAAAGATTCCTCTACTTCACGAATGCGGCCATCCAACTCAGAAATTTCATCGCCAACGCGTTTCATTTCAGCAATTTTTTCATCTGCATTTTCTTTGTTGCGTTTTAATTGGCTGATTTCTTCTGTAACAGAGTTACGCAATGCCTTTAATTCTTCTACTTGTTGAATTAATTGTTTGCGTTCATCATATGCATCTACAAAAGTATCAATATCACCTTTTGTATGACGATTGTCTAAATTTTGTTTTACTAGCTCGAGATTTTCTCGGACAAATTTTAAATCTAACATAGTATCAGCCTCTTTTATTATGTCGTATAATTTAGTATTTTAATACATTTAAGTATACCATAAAATATAGTATTAATCATCATCTTCTTCATCGAGAAGATAATCTTTAGCCATCCATTTACGAGTACCTGTAAAGGAAATAGTCACCCATTTTTCTGTAGGATTACCGCCTAGCTCTCCATCAATTTCGTTTCGAATTGCATCTAGTTCTGCAATTGTTTGGTAAGGAAAATTCTTTGGTACCAAAATATCGATCTCAATAATACGTGAGTTACCATAAGCTTGCACACTAGTTACATAATCTTTAAATGAATATTTTTCCATGAATCGATCCATAATCTCTTGCACTTCATCATGCAATGATGATGGGGCCCAACCCAAAACTTGTTTTGTAGAAGGTATAAGAATCTTAATAACTGACGGAATCATTTGCAATGCTAATACGATTAAAACGATAGGGTCAATATAAACAGCCCAATAGCTATACGCTGTCTCCTCTAACAAAAGAGCAGCCACAAAACTGATGAGAATAGCCGCCTCTAGCCATGCATCAACGGACCAACTAACATTATCAAACTTGATTAGATTTGATTGTAAGCTTTTATTAATACGATGTACGTAAAAATAATAAGCTGTATCAGCTATAGTAAAGAAAATAGCATAATAAATGGCAATGCCAAAATCAACATGGCGACCGCCATTGAGTAAATCTCCTATACCACTAATCAATGCGTATAATACGATTAGTAGTATAAAGAAACCTTCAACAACGAGTACGAGAGGCTCAAATTGCCAATACCCAAATTGGAAACGCTTGCTAGTTTCACGCGCTACCAACTTGGCTGTCATAAGCATCATTATTTTAATAATTACATCAATAAATGAGAATATACCATCTAATAGTACGGCACTAGAACCAGTAATTACGCCCATAATAGTACCACTAATGGCCACCAACAACATTAATGCAACGGATTGCTTTAATAATCGTTGCTCTATTGAACGCCTTGCAGCTAATATATCCATAATTATCCCCTTATATACCTATATTATTTTATTATACTCTAATAAGGAATGTTTTTAAAATCACAGAAAAAAGCCCTCAACCATGGTTCTATAATAAATGTTGGGGTGACACCGTAATGGTGTCACCCCAACATTTATTATAGAACCGTTATTAAACATGTATAAGCTTAATTACTCTTGGTTTTAATATTTTGCATGAGTCTTAACTTAAATACGATTTCATCGTTTTCGGTTGTACTACTTACATCATATATTATTCTTCAATATTTTCAGAATTTTGTGCAGAAGATACTTCTGGTTTCATCAATGGGAATAACAATACATCGCGGATAGATGCAGAGTCTGTTAAAAACATAACAAGACGGTCAATACCAATACCTAAACCAGCTGTTGGTGGTAAACCGTATTCAAGAGCATTGACAAAATCTTCATCCATACGATGAGCTTCATCATCGCCAGCTTCACGTTCTTTCAATTGATCCAAGAAACGTTGTTTTTGGTCAATTGGGTCATTCAACTCGGAGAAGCCATTTGCTAACTCGCGGCCGTAGATAAATGCTTCAAAACGTTCTGTAGCCAATGGATTTTCACGACTTGCTTTAGCAAGAGGGGAAATTTCTTTTGGATGACCATATACAATAGTTGGTTGAATCAAGTTTTCTTCTACATAATCTTCGAAACAAGCATTCAAGATTTTACCAATACCATCACTATCTGCATATTCTACATTTAAACGATCTGCAATAGCGCGTGCTTCTTCTACTGTAGTCACTGCATCAAAGTCTTCACCAGTATATTTTTTTACACCTTCAGACATGGTGATGCGGTTCCAAGGTGGTGTTAAATTAATTTCTGTACCTTGGTATGTGATTTCTTGTGTGCCAAGTACTTCTTGAGCACAATAGGATACAAGATTTTCAGTTAAACGAATAGAATCTTCTACATCGCCATATGCTTGATAGGATTCAATAGTAGTAAATTCAGGATTGTGACGATTATCGATACCTTCGTTACGGAAACAACGGTTCATTTCGAACACGCGGTCCATACCACCAACGATTAAACGTTTAAGGTACAATTCAGGTGCAATACGCATATAGATATCAATATCAAGCGCATTGTGATGTGTAATGAACGGACGAGCCGCAGCACCACCAGGGATAGCATGCATCATAGGAGTTTCAACCTCCATGAAGCCATCACGCATCATGTACTCACGAATTTTTGCAACAATTTGGGATCGTTTTACAAATGTATCGCGTACTTCTGGATTTACGATTAAATCTACATAACGTTGACGATAACGAAGTTCTGTATCTTTAAGACCATGCCATTTTTCTGGTAATGGACGCAAGGATTTAGATAAAAGTGTCAATTTACTTACTTTGATAGTAATTTCACCTTTTTGAGTTCTAAATACATGGCCTTCAATACCTACGATATCGCCGATATCAAGCATTTTTACATATTTGTAATTTTCCTCGCCTAATGCATCTTTACGGAAATACACTTGGATATCTCCGGATTTATCACGAATATTCGCAAATGCAGTCTTACCATGAGAACGGATTGTCATTAGACGGCCCGCAATCACTGTAGGTTGGTCTTCATAGTTCAAGAAGTCATCTTTAATATCTTTTGCATGATCTTTAACAACAAAACGTTGGCCAAAGGGATAGATGCCATCAGCTTCATATTCAGCCAATTTGTCGCGGCGAATTTGCATTTGATCATTTAATTCTTCTTGTACATTTTTAATTTCTTCACTCATGTTATCGCCTCTTCGTTGGAAATGTAAATTATTGAATTGCTAACACTTTAAAAGTAACAGGGCCATCTGGTGTGGAAACCTCTACTTCATCACCCTGGCGTTTACCCAAAATAGCTTTGCCTACAGGGGATTCATTGGAAATACGATTGTTGAAAGGATCCGCTTCAGAGGAACCAACAATAACATATTCTAATTCGTCATTATACATAGTATCTAAAACAGTAACCTTGCTACCAACAGATACAACATCACCCTTAACGGATTCATCGATGATTTTTGCAGTGTTAATTTTATTTTCTAATTCAGAAATATGACCTTCAATGAAAGCTTGTTCATTTTTAGCATCATCATATTCAGAGTTTTCACTAATGTCGCCATATTCAATAGCGGTTTTAATACGTTGTGACACCTCGATACGGCGCACAGATTTATAATATGCTAATTCATCCTCAAGTTTTTTCAAACCTTCGGCTGTAAGTAATGTTTCTTTTACGTCTGCCATGGATTCTCCCATTCTTTCTACATATAAATAATAGAAAAAGTGTCATAGTACGATGACACCTTATCTTGCATCTTTAAATTTTCTAATCAATTATACTAAGAACCCCTGTTTTTGTCAATGCGAGCCCAATGCTCTAACAGTTCTCGGTATTTTAAAAGCTCAATTCTAAAGCTTTGAGGTGTATGAATTGTATTTACTCGATTTCGCCAATACGCAGATTCAGGCATGCCCTTCATATACCACCCTGCATGTGTCCGTATTTCTTTTACGCCAAGGGTCTCACCCTTATACCGACATAACAGTTCAAAGTGCTGAAGCAACATATCCACTCGCTCTACATACGTAGGTGCGGGACTACTTTCACCAGTAGTTAAATACTGATTAATACGCTCAAAAATCCATGGATTCCCTTGTGCACCTCGTCCAATCATCACCGCATCACAGCCAGTTTCTTGTATCATATTAAAAGCATCTTCAGGTGTCCAAATATCGCCATTGCCAATAACAGGAATAGATAGTTCCTCT
The DNA here is from genome assembly GCF_002959935.1 of Veillonella tobetsuensis. Taxonomy (NCBI): domain Bacteria; kingdom Bacillati; phylum Bacillota; class Negativicutes; order Veillonellales; family Veillonellaceae; genus Veillonella; species Veillonella tobetsuensis. The sequence continues at coordinate 37,559 of NZ_PPDF01000004.1, read as the reverse complement.
TTCACAGCTTTAATATAGGACCAATCTGCATGCCCCATATACATTTGTTCCCGAGTTCGACCGTGAACAGCCACGGCTGCAACACCAGTACTTTCAATGCGTTTAGCAAAATCAACTACATTAATATGCTCCGCATCCCAACCGATTCGCATTTTTACCGTAACAGGTTTATCTACGGCTTTTACAGCAGCCTCAGCCACACGAGCAGCCAGATCTGGAGTTTTCATTAACGCAGAACCATCACCGCTAGAAACGACCTTTTTAACAGGACATCCCATGTTGATATCTACAATATCTGCACCAGCATCTGCTACCACCTTCGCGCCCAATGCTATTGCTTCTGGATTTGAACCAAAAATCTGCATTGATACGGGATGTTCAACTTCTTCCATACGCAACAATTCATGAGTGCGTTCATTTTTATATTTTATGCCCATAGCACTAACCATCTCGGTACAAACCATGGATGCGCCATGTTCTTTGGCTAATAATCGGTATGCAATATCACTAACCCCTGCCATAGGTGCTAAAATAGCCTTACCATGAATGGGTACATTACCAATAGCCCATGTTTCTTTCATTATGATTCACCTAATAAAACAGGTACAGCCTAAGCCGTACCTGTTATGTACACTATAATTACAACTAACTCTATTATAGTACCATTATTTATTTCGTTCGTAAATGAGGCGAAGACCTTCTAGAGTAAGCATCGGTTCTACATGATCAATGCAGTCGGTAGCACTACTAATAAGTTGTGCCAAACCGCCTGTTGCTACAACTGTTACATCGCCGCCCATTTCGGCTTTCATACGAGACACCAAGCCCTCTACTTGCCCAACATAGCCATAAAACATACCAGATTGCATGGAGGATACGGTATTACGATTAATCACCTGTCCAGGATCCTTTACTTCAATACGCGGTAATTTGGCAGCTCGTTGGAATAGTGCCTCTGCTGAAATTGTTACCCCTGGTGTAATAACACCTCCAATATAATCACCATTACCTAAGACTGCACAATAGGTTGTAGCAGTACCAAAATCAATGATAATTAATGGGCCTTTATATACTGCATTAGCTGCTACTGCATTTACAATGCGGTCAGCCCCTACTTCGCGCGGATTATCATATTTAATAGCAATACCTGTTTTTGTACCAGGTCCTACGATAATTGGATTTACATTAAAATAACGTAAACATACCCGTTCAAGCGTAGGCATCATCGGAGGTACTACAGAGGAAATTATGATATCCGTAATATCCTTTGCATTAACCTTGCGATCATGAAAAAATAGATTCATCATCAACATGCCATATTCGTCCGTGGTTCGCACGCGATCCGTAGAAATTCTCCAGTGTCCCACAAGATCCTTATCGTCATATACACCGAGAACAATATTGGTGTTTCCCACATCAATTACTAATAACATGCATTCCTCCTATTTTCGTGGCCGTATAGAAACGTCACCAGCAACAACCCTCTTAATATCCCCTGTGGATGTTTTTACCAATAAATTACCATCATTATCAATATCAGTAGCCACCCCTTCATATGTATTACCTGGCGCTCTAACCTCAATTTCTTGATTTAAAGTTACACTTAACTTACGCCACTCATTCAAAGTATCATCAAATCCGCTATCCAACACTTCGTAATATTGATGCTCTAATTCTTCTAAGATGATTTTGAAAGCTTCTGTCCGTTCGATTTCGATTCCTTCCATCAAGAGTGATGTAGCAATTTGTTTAATTTCTTCAGGTAATTCCTCTTGTTTAATTTTAATATTAACACCAATCCCCATCACAATATGAGAAATCTCTTCCATTGATCCGGACATTTCTGTTAAGATACCTACCAATTTACGACCATTGACCAAAATATCATTAGGCCATTTAATACCCGCATCTGTAAGCCCCATTTTATGAAAGGCTTTTGTCAATGCTACAGCAGCCATCAATGTACATTTAGGAGCCTCAGCAGGAGGAAAGTCAGGACGTAGAATAAGACTAAACCAGAGACCTTTTCCAAACGGAGAATACCAACCACGAGACAAACGACCTCGTCCTGCAGCTTGTTCCTCTGTAACAACAACAGTACCTTCCTCGGCACCTTGTTGTGCTAATCGACGAGCCTCTAAATTAGTAGACTCAGTAGTATCCATATATACATATCGTTTACCAAATACATCGGTATTTAATATTTGTTTCATTGCTAATGGGCTTAACAAATCCGGCTCCTCCAACAAACGATATCCACGCTTTGTATAGGACTCAATTTTATAGCCCTTTTGTCGTAGTGCTTTTATATGCTTCCAAATGGCAGTCCGAGACACATGACATGCCTCTGACATATCTTGCCCCGATACAAAACCGCCTTGATTCTGTCGTAAAAATTCTAATACTTCATCACGCATAATAAGGCCCCCTTCTCATGTCGGTTTACAATTCGATTGTACAAGTGGACCCCTGAAAATGCAAGTGTTATTTATCAATTTTATAAATAATCATTCAAAAAAATGCAAGTTATTTGATTTTTAATACCCCCTAAGGTAGACAAATAGATTTATGAATGATATTATAATCCATTAATAGTATAATGAATATACTATGATAATTCTAAGGAGTATCTATGGAGTATCTATGAAACAGTTCACATTAGCTGAGAAAAACGAAGTCTTAGAAACACCTTTTATTCATATCCATCGAAAACTAGATGTCTTATTGAGTATTGGAAAACTATTGATGGAGTCGGGTGCTGATACGGGACGCATAACCTCAGAAATTTTAAGGGCTGCCACATTTATGGGCATACCTCATGAATATCTTAATATACATATTAGTTATACCACTATTATGATTAATATCTTCCACGAAGAACGATCTATTACGGTATTCAGAAAAACACCGAGTCACATTCCTAATATGGCTATGATTAATGCCGTTTCTAAATTAACGTGGAGAGCTTTCGAGCGTCACTATTCATTGACTACCTATGAAATGTTGATAACGAAACTTCCACATGCAATCTCTGTGTATCCTAATTGGATAAAAGGTATTGCTTGCGCACTAGGTTCATCTGGGTTAGCATTCTTATTTAGCGGCGATATTATTGCATTACTAGTTACATTTATCTGTTCATTATGTGGATATTTTACGCGTAGCTTATCTCACAAACTAGGTTTTAATGAATATATGAGTATAGCCTTAGGTTCATTTACAGCCATGTTTATAGCTTACGGTTTCTACCTCCATATTGAACTAGGTTCACTGTTATATGTACTCGTTTGTTGTACCTTATTTATGATTCCTGGTGTACCTCTAATCAATTCTGTTGTGGACACTATTAACAATCATATTTTATCAGGTATAACAAGGGCGATTCGTACACTTCTCATCGTAGGTAGCATGACACTTGGTATGGCAATGGCCCTTTATTTTAGTCCTGTACCTGCCTTTAGTTTTGTAGATATTAAACCTCATGTATTCACTATTGAACAAATGATCGGTGCATTTATGGCCGCTGCATCCTTTGCAGTCCTCTTCAATGCGCCTATACGTTCATTATTCTATATTGGATTGGGCGGTGTCGTCTGCGTCAGTGTACGAAATCTCGTACTTGTACATTATGGATTTTCTCTTCCTGGTGCCACCTTCATAGGTGCAGCTACAATGAGTATTATTTTTCTTAAATTATCCTCTTGGCTTCGAACCTCAGGACCGGTATTGGTTGTCCCATCCGCCATTGCACTCATGCCAGGTATTTTATTATATCGATTCCTATTTGATATATTACACATCAACAAGTTAAATGAATCAGGATTATTGTATATGGCTCAAAACGGTACTACTGGTGTACTCTGTATCGTAGCTATTGCCGTTGGTGTAGCAATTCCAAATGTACTAGCTCAAAAATATCTACAACGCCAAAAAGAAATACGCATCCAAGAACTCATGGCCACACGCCATGCTTCTGACGGACAATAAAAGAGGCTACCTTGCGATTCACCGCAAGGTAGCCTCTTTTGATTATCTATTAAGATTGTACATCAGATTCAGTAGAATCAATTTTTGTTTCATTCATAAATTCAGGTGCACTAGTAACTGCTTCCACGGACTCTACGTTTGTATCTTCTGTTTCGACAGGAGCCTTAGTAGTACCGTATTTATGAAGGTTTTCAACTGCTGTTGAATCAATTGTTTCTTCTTCTAATAAGGCATTGGCCATGTTATGTAAGAAATCCATATTGTCTGTTAACAATTTTTCTACATCACGATATGCTTCATCTACAATCTGATGAACCTCAACATCGATTTTACTTGCCACTTCTTCACTGAAGTTGCGTTCATGACCGATATTTTTTCCAAGGAATACTTGTTCTTGTTGTTCACCAAATACGATTGGTCCCAATGTATCACTCATGCCCCAACGCATTACCATGGAGCGCGCTGTACTTGTTACAGTTTGTAAGTCCCCAGATGCACCAGTACTAATATCACCTAGTACAAGAGCCTCTGCAATACGACCACCTAAAGAAACGCGTATATCAGCTAATAATTGAGCTTTTGTTTTATAATCATGTTCCTCCTTAGGTAACATCATTGTATATCCACCGGCATAGCCACGAGGAATAATCGTTACCTTATGAACAGGATTTGCATGTGGCAACAAATGTGCCACAATAGCATGACCAGATTCATGATAAGCAGTCAATTTGCGATCTTTTTCGCTAACAATATGACTACGGCGTTCTGGTCCCATGCTAACCTTTTCACTAGCTTCTTCTAGTTCAGCCATAGTGATGATTTTTTTATTTAAGCGAGCTGCCAATAAGGCTGCTTCATTCAACAAATTGCTCAAGTCAGCACCGGTAAAACCAGGTGTCTTTTTCGCAATTGTTTTTAAGTCCACATCATCGGCCATCGGTTTATTGCGTGCATGAACCTTAAGAATTGCTTCACGACCGCGAAGATCTGGTCGGCCAACAACAACTTGTCTATCAAAGCGACCTGGACGCAACAACGCGGGATCTAAAATATCTGGTCTATTGGTTGCAGCAAGGGTAATAATACCTTCATTGGCACTAAAGCCATCCATTTCTACGAGCAATTGGTTTAATGTTTGTTCACGTTCATCGTGACCACCACCAAGGCCCGCACCACGTTGACGGCCTACCGCATCAATTTCATCAATAAAAATGATACATGGTGCATTCTTTTTCGCTTGACCAAAGAGGTCACGCACACGAGATGCGCCGACACCGACAAACATTTCTACGAAATCTGAACCGGAAATGGTAAAGAATGGAACACCAGCTTCGCCAGCTACAGCCTTTGCTAACAAAGTCTTCCCTGTACCTGGAGGTCCTGCTAATAATACCCCTTTAGGAATAGTAGCACCAATGCTTGTAAATTTACCTGGATCCTTCAAGAATTCTACGACCTCAGTCAATTCTTGTTTTGCCTCTTCGGCACCAGCTACATCGTTAAATTTAACCTTTACATTTCCGTCGCCCATCATCTTAGCACGGCTTTTGCCAAAGTTCATCACGCGACCGCCACCACCTTGGGTTTGTTGCATGATGAAAAAGAATACAACCACTAGGATAATAATTGGAATAGCAGAACCTAATAGGCTTACCCACCAAGAAGGTTGTTCTGGTGGTGCTGCTGTAATTTCAACACCATTATCTGTCAAGGTTTTAATCAATGTATCATCAGATGGTGCATAGGATACAAAATCCGTACCATTTTTTAATTTCCCCTTGATACCATGGTCATTTGTTATCGTTACAGACTCAACCTTTTTTTGTTGTACCTGTTGTACAAAACCGGTATAACTCATTTCGGCTTTATTATTGTTTTGCCCTGCAAGTGAATCTATAGCGAAAACGGCAATTGCAATGATAAGTAAGTAAAGGACGAGTTTTTTACTAAATTGACTCAAAAAATTACTCCTTTCACATGTAATGTATAATCTATTTAATTTAAATGCATAATGATATGCATTATTATATTATACCATAAAAGGCGAACAAACACTCGCCATTATTTAGGTTTAACATATATTTGTCATTTATTGATAAACTGATTCTTTCAAAATACCAATATACGGTAATTGACGATATCGTTCAGCATAGTCTAAACCATAACCAACAACAAAATAGTCTGGCACAGTAAAGCCTACATAATCGACATCAACGTCCATTTTACGACGTTCTGGCTTATTAAGAAGCGCCACAAGACGAACACTCTTAGCACCGCGTGCTTTTAAATTATCTAATAAATAGTGAAGTGTCGTACCAGTATCTACAATATCCTCTACGACTAATACATGCTTGCCTTCTACGGAACGATCCAAATCTTTTAAAATTCGCACTACACCAGTACTGGTTGTGCCATCTCCATAGCTAGAACAAGAAATAAAATCAAAGGATACATCTACGGTGTTATCGATAGTACGTGCTAAATCAGTAAAGAAAACAATAGCACCCTTCAATACACCTACAAGTACAACAGAATCGTTTGCGTAATCTTTGCTGATGGTAGCGCCTAATTCACGAATACGAGACGCTAATTGTTCTTGAGTATATAAAATCTCTTTTACATCTTGATGCATATAAAAGACCTCCCGGCTCTATATCTAATGTTCGCAATATACATGTATTGTATCACATTGTGCGTTAATTGTAACTTTTTGAATGGTGAAAGTTTTGGGTTCTCCTGATTTCACAATATGCTCTAGTTGCTCTTGATGTAACAAGGACAGTGACACACTAGTAATCATCAACTGCCACAGTCTACGTTGCATAGCTAGTGGCAATGCTCTCATAGCACGTCGTGACACAGTATATCCATATGGAGTCAGCATCACTAGTTGTGAAAATAAACGTCTACTTTCACCATATATATAAGCCTCATCAACATGAGCAATATTTCCTAGTCGACATAGTGCATCTACTACATTGGGATTTATTGTTTGTAAGACAGGAATCACTTCATGGCGTATGCGATTACGATTATATTGTACATCCTCATTAGAACCGTCTATACAATAAACAATTCTCTGTAATTGAGCATATTCCAATATTTCAGATTTTGTCACTTCTAATAATGGTCGAACAACGGGAACCGTATAATCATGACTCACCACAATCATTCCTGTAAGGCCTTTAATCCCCGTTCCACGCAGTATATGTGCCAAAATAGTTTCCGCTTGATCATCCTTATGATGAGCGGTAACGATATAATCATAGCCTTCACGTTCTGCTAATTGATTAAACCACGCATAACGCTCATAACGACCAATGGTCTCTACAGACTCTTTTCGCGCCCTAGCTATAGCAGGAACATCCCTTTTTATCCCCCAGAAAGGTATATTTCTCGCCTTACAATAGTTTTCCACTAGCTGTAATTCACTAGCACCTTCACTGCGAATGCAATGATCTATAGTTGTAACGCCGATAGTCCACTGGGCTTTCCTATGATAATTTAAATATTGCAATACATCTAGCAAGACCATAGAATCTGGACCACCGGAGCAAGCAATCAAAACACGTGCTTCCTTAGGAAATAAATTAGCATCTTTTAAGGTTTTATTAACAGTTCTATGTAGTTGTTTAATTACTTTTGGAGTAGTTTTACTGTGTTGGCTCATCATGACCTTCAAACAATTCTTGTTGCAATGCTTCCATCCCATCTTGTTCACTCACAAAAATATGAGGAACCTCATAAGCATCCATAAATGATGTTAGTATTTCTGCACCACTTACAATAATATCTGCACGCCCAGGCTGTAGTCCTGGTACATGTAAACGTTCATCACGACTCATGTAACGCAATTGTAAAATAATGCCTTCCACACACTCTCTTGATAATTTATGACCTTGAATCTTATGACCATCATATTCTGTCATTTTTAAATCAATAGCTGCCAAGGTTGTAATAGTACCACCTATGCCAATAAAGTCACCAAAGGTGCCCTCTATCATCATAGGGTCCCATAAGAATCTAGTTTCTTCCCATACTCGTTGTGGGCCTTCATCTGAAAGTGGGCGAAGACGTACTGCTCCAACAGGGTACGAACGACTCCAATAGATGCTATCTTTAGAACCGAGTGCCAACTCAGTACTACCACCGCCAATATCAATGGTTGCATAATGTAATCCGTCAGCTAAACGATCTTGTAAAGCGCCTTTAAATCCATAAACTGCTTCTTCATCACCACTTAAGATACGATACGTCATGGAGCAATATGTCATGGCTTGCTCCATAAACGCAATGCCATTTGATGCTTCTCGAACGGCACTCGTTGCAAATGCAAGACAATGGTCTACGCCATAATCTTTCGCTAGAGTGGCTATTTCAGAAAACGCTTTATAAGATGCATCCATCGATTCTGTCGTTAACGATCCATCTTCATTTCGTTTGCCTAATCGCGTTGTCCATAACCGCTTTGGTTCGTTATGCCATTGACCATCTATATAAGTTCCTAGTAATAATCGAATAGAATTAGAACCTACATCGATAATAGCAGCTTTCATAGCCGCCCCTCCTTATTATCCCTCTATTAATTACCCACTATAATTACAATTTTAAAGTATATGCACAAAGAGATGGCCGAAACCATCTCTTTATTTTAATCGCGACGACCGCCACGGCCACCACGTTTACCTTCTGTATTACGTTTTAAATCATGTAATCGCTCGTTGCTATCACGCAAGAATGATTTCATCTTTGCCTCAAAAGACTCTGCACTTTGTCGACTTTGTACACGGCGCTCTGGACGGCGTTCCTCTACTTGTGGTTTTTCTTGAGTTTGACGAATGGAAAGACCAATTTTACTACCATCTACAGATAAGACCTTTACCTTCACTGCATCTTGTACTTTTAGTACATCGTTAATATCCTCTACATAGCCATGAGCTACTTCTGAAATATGAACTAAACCTGTTTGTTTATCACCTAAATCGATAAAAGCACCAAACTTTGTAATACCGGAAACTGTACCGTTTAAAACGCTACCAACTTCGATTGCCATGCAACCTCCTAATAAAACCTCAAAATATAAACTAAAACTACACCAATGATGACAAGATCATTTTACATATGGCACTTCACCCGGTTTAACGAGGCCTAATTGCTCACGTGCTACATTTTCAATATTCTTAGGATCTTGTAGCTTTGCTTTTTCTTGTTCTAATTCATCATTTCTTTGTTGCAATTCTTGCAATTGTTGTTCAATATGTTGTTTTTCTTGATATATAGCTACTAAGCGATATGCTTGTCCAAGTAAAAGCATAACCATTACTGCAACTGCAATGCGTTTCACCCACATAATGACAATCTTACGATCTTCAGCGCGTCGATTTCGTTGCACCCGTCTACGCTTTATCGGTTTTTCACGATGTTCAGATTGTTTCATGCAGCGCCCCCAAAAATAGTATTAACTATATACATAATAACAAATTATACCACAGAACCCCTAGGAAATTATAGGTAGAAAATTGTATAAAAGTAGATTTATTTTGAAATATATTTAAGATACATTACATAGTTTCTGCTTTTTTTGCATATTCTCTAATAACCGCACAGGATTTCTTAAATAAAGCCAATTCATCCTCTGTCATTTGTAATTCAAGAACATCTTCTATGCCATCCTTGCCAATGACAGCAGGTGTGGATGCAAAAACGCCTGTTTCCCCGTATTGACCATCTAAATAACAAGAACATGGCAATACTTTTTTCTCATCATGGAATACAGAGCGAATTAACTCTGTGGTGGCACTTGCTATACCAAATTCCGTAGAGCCTTTGCCTGCCAACACATGATATCCACCAATTTTAACATCATCTAAAACTTGTTTATGATCTAGTTCTGGAAATCTATGAGGCAATTCTTTTTGCAATTCTACTAACGGCTTGCCTTGTACATACACATGGGACCATGGCACCATAGCACTTGCGCCATGCTCACCCATGCAATAAGCAGTAATAGTTCGATTGCTAATATCGAATATATGAGCTAACTCTTTTTGCAATCTTGCAGAATCTAGCGCTGTACCTGACGAAATAATGCGCTTTGGATTCCAATCTAAATGTTTACATAAATACGTAGCCACTACATCTGCTGGATTAGATATAGAAATAATAAAGCCCTTAAATCTAGATGCTTTAATTCGAGGAATAACATCCTTTAGCACTGCGATTGTATCACCAAGGCTTTCTAGTCGATCTTGATATAAATTAGGTAGTGGACCCGCACTAAAAACAAGAATATCACAATCACCACATTCTTCAATCGGACCAGATGTAGCCGTTACACGATGAGGGATATAACTAACCGCATCATTAACATCCATAGCCTGTGCTTTAGCTTTCTTTTCATCAATATCTATCATATATAACTCATCAACTTCGCCTTGCAAAGCTAAAGAAAAGGCTACATGCGAGCCTACATGTCCAGTTCCGATAATACCTACTTTACGTAATTTCATAAAGGCCTCCTCAATACCATTTAGTTTATAAATAATTGAAAGGACTATTATAGCCACTTACTATAATAGTCCTTTTTTAAATATATTGTTAGTCCCTTCCAAAAAAGAAACTCACTACAGCAATAACGATAACTGCACCTACGATAGAAGGAATTAAAGCCATACCAGCAAGACTTGGACCCCATGTACCAAGTAAAGCTTGACCCACAGAGGCCCCAACTAAACCTGCTACAACACGAAGAATAATTCCCATGCTTTTCGCTTTCTTAGTAATACGTCCTGCTACGAAACCAATAAAACCACCTACGATAATAGACCAAAGCATGTGTACCTCCTACTGATGTACATCAATTAATTCCAGAGGAAATAGATTTTGTTCCTGTACATCAATTTTATTCTTTTCTAAATATTGTTTACGTAAATTCCACAAAATAGATAAGTCATCTGGTTCTATCTTATTTAATGCATAAATCCGTATAAATTGTGATCCATAATGACCTTTCAAGCTATCAGGAACACCTTTCGTACCCTCTCCTAGAATACGAGTGTTAAAGTATCCCTGAATTTCTTGTTTTGACCGATCAATAATGATAAATCCAGAGCCATCTAAAATATATAATTTTGAATCACCTTGCTTAAGAGACTTTACATTATTAGTAATAAAAAATTTCTTATCTAAATCGATGAGCGAAGATTCATAACCAGATTGGTAATAAGGCTTTATATAATGAGCTCCTTTATCAGTAGCATTGAGCAAATCTGAAAAGTTACGTTGTTCATCAGCAGAAAAATCTTGAAAGTTCGCTACAGTTTCTACGTGACGTACACCTTTATGATAATTTTTTAATTGCCCTGGCTCAATATGGTTACCTTTAAATTGGATTGCATTGAGACGAATAGTATTTTCTTTTACATTATAAATACCATAGCCTTCATAGCCTAAAAAGTATACGTCATCACCGATTTGTTTCATTCCTAATATACGTTTAGATATAACTGCATCATTTGATATAACCATCAAAGTATGCTGTTCAGGATCTACCTTAACAGACTTTACATCATTATTAACCATCGACATCGCCCAATAAGATAACCCCATTAGAAGAATGGCAATAAAGATAAATCCCAGTCGTTTTGCATTCATCTTAACCCCTTATGAATACACATCTTATATTATTTCTTTAGTGTTTGAATCCTATCACCTATGGATTCCCCATTATATGTAAACGCTTTATCTAGCTCCATCAAGGGCTCTAAAACAAATAGTCTATCCCAAAAATAGGGATGAGGAATCACTAATCGAGCATCATTGATATACATACACGCACCATCATCCGATAGGGCATATACAATATCCAAATCAAGTGTTCTTGGTCCCCAATGAATATCCCTCTTACGTTGAGCCTCACATTCTAATGACTGTAAGACATCGAGTAAATCGTGAGGTTCTAATGAGCTAGATACACGCCAAACAGCGTTTAAAAACACATCTTGCTCTGTATAGCCCCAAGGTTCTGTCTCCATAACGGAGGAACTAGTAATCCTATGAACTTGAGGATGTATTGAAAGCGAATCATATGCGCCCATAATAAACTGACGGCGATTCCCTATATTAGAACCTACACTAATATAGTATGTGTACATTAAATTTGACCTCGAGTCGTTACAACCTCTACATAATCTAATACACCGGCAATAGGTACCGATGGTTTGCGAACGGCTACGCTTAAACCAATAATTCCTTGAAAATGTTGGTAGAGTGAATCTGCAATTAATGCCCCAATATGTTCAAGTAAATTGCAACTTTCACCAGTCATAATAGAGGCCACCATATCATAAACCTCAACATAATTGATGGAGTCCTCCAAAACATCGGTTTGACCAGGCTTTGTTAAATCAGTTTTAATCTCCACATCTACGAAGAAGCGTTGCCCTTGAGATTTTTCAGACTCTAAATTACCATGATATCCGTAAAAAGCCATGTTTTTTAATACGATCTTATCCATAGTAAACCCCTTATTCGCCGCGAAGTAGACCATCCGCTACAACAAGAGCACGTTTATGCATTAATACATTGTGCACACGAACCATATCAACACCTTGGAAAACTCCTGTAATACAAGCTGCTACAGTACCTTCATCACGTTCTTCTGGAGGAAGTCCACCAAGCATGGAGCCAATAAAGCGCTTTCGACTAGGTGCTAACAATACAGGGTATTCATAAGCTGTAATTTCACCTAAACGTTGTAAAACCTCAATATTTTGTTCCTCTGTTTTCCCGAAACCAATACCTGGATCAAGCCAAATATTTTGTGGTTGTACTCCTTCTTTTAAAGCTTTATCAACAGCAGAGAAGAAATAGGCTTTCATATCTTCAATGATATCATCGTAATTTGTATCATTGCTGTTGTGCATAATGATAATCGGCACGCGATGTTTTGCAGCTACGGCCGCCATATCTGGATCATAATGTAATCCCCATACATCATTTAAAATATGCGCTCCTTTAGAGAATGCATAATCAGCCGTTTTAGCGTGATACGTATCAATGGATACAGGTACAGTAGATGCCTCTAATACAGGATCAATCAATACACTAAGGCGTTCAATTTCTTCATCTGCTGTCAATGGTGTACATCCAGGTCGCGTTGATTCAACACCTAAATCAATCACATCAGCCCCGTCAAGAATCATTTGACGAGTCCACTCTGCCGCTGATTCGGGTGTATTATGCAATCCACCATCAGAGAAAGAGTCTGGCGTACCATTTAAAATCCCCATAATCAATGTATGGTCAAATAAGCGTAATGATTTTCCATCACTCCAAGTATATTGTCTACGTTTATACATTTGTGCCTCCTAACATAGCCAATGCTTCGTCTCGCAAAGATCCAGCCTCCCTTAATAAGCCTCTGCTTTCTATGGTTACCACTTGCGAGCCTTGTTGCAAAGTCCCCTTCACCAACATACATAATTGTGTCGCTTTAAGACGTACAAAAACACCTTCTGCCGATAAATCTCGTTCGATAGCATCAGCTATTTCCCGAGTCAATCGTTCTTGTAATTGTGGTTTTCTACTTAATACCGTTATTACATCATTAAACTTACTTAAGCCAGCTACACAACCACTATGTGGTTGATATATTACATCTACAGTGCCAAAAAATGGCAATAGATGATGTTCACACATGGAGTAGAACGGAATGTCTGTAACAGCTACTAAGCCATTATAATCCGTAGAAAACAGCTCTCCCCATAACTCCTTTGTATCTTTACCTACACCAGAAAATAGCTCTTCATATAATTCGGCTACACGGATTGGTGTTTTTTCTAATTCTGGCGCCTTTGTATCAACGGATAGAGCGCGCAAAAACTGTTCTATCCCTTCTTTAGCAAGTTGATTCATAGGCCCTCCTAAACGATTTTCGTTGTCCAATCCTCTATATTCCAAATATCGGTGATCCAACTTTCATAAAATTCTGGTTCATGGCTGACGAGAACAATGGTGCCTTTAAAGTCACGCAACGCTCGTGCTAATTCATCTTTTGCGTGTATGTCTAAATGATTTGTCGGTTCATCAAGAACGAGAACATTGTATTTTTTCTGCATTAATTTACAGAGTCTTACCTTCGCATTTTCACCACCGGATAAAACGCGCATTTGAGATGTAATATGTTCATTTGACAAACCGCAACGCGCCAGTGCTGCACGAACCTCCGCATTTGTCATAGCGGGGTATTCATTCCAAATATAGTCTAATGCAGTTTCCGAGTTAGATGGTGCATCCTCTTGAGCAAAATAACCAACCTCAAGGAAATCACCTTTTGTTAATTCACCACTCACCGGTTTTAATAAACCTAAAATAGTCTTTAATAAGGTTGTTTTCCCTAAACCATTGACACCGCGAATGGCAATTTTTTTATTGCGTTCAATTTGAAAGTCCACCGGTCTAGCTAACGGTTCATCATAGCCAATTTCAAGTCCAAAGGCTTCAACAATAAAACGACTAGGTGTACGGCCTTCTTTAAATCCAAAAGATGGTTTGATATACTCCTTTGGTTTTTCAAGAATTTCCATTTTTTCTAATCGTTTAGCACGAGAATTTGCCATACCGCGGGTAGCTACACGCGCCTTATTGCGTTGAATAAAATCCTCCATACGTTCAATTTCTTGCTGTTGGCGCTCATAAGCCTTGCGAGCCTGGGCCTTCTGAACCTCATAGGCGGCTTGGAACTGATGATAATCCCCAGTATATCGAGTAAGGACAGCCTGTTCAATATGGTAGATTACATTGACCACAGAGTTTAAAAACTCCATATCATGAGAAATTAAGATAAAAGCATTCTCGTAATTTTGTAAATAGTTTTGCAACCAATGAATATGTTCTACATCCAAATAGTTCGTCGGTTCGTCTAGTAGTAATATGGTCGGTTTTTCAAGTAATAGTTTAGTCAGCAAAACCTTTGTACGTTGACCACCACTTAGCTCAGATACATCTCGTTCTAAACCAATATCCATAAGGCCCAGTCCTTGTGCGGTTCTTTCAATAACCGCATCAATCTCGTAGAACCCACGTTGCTCTAGAATTTCTTGCCATTCACCAACTTGCTCTAAGAGACGATTCATTTCATCTTCTGAAACATCCCCCATTTTACTATACGCATCGTTGATATTCTCTTCCATAATGTATAAATCATCAAAAGCACGTTGCAATACATTACGAATGGTCATGCCCTTTTCAAGGACCGCATGTTGATCTAAATAGCCCACGGTCACTTGATTGGACCACTCAATTTTACCTTCATCAGGAGGCAGTTTTCCTGTAATGATATTTAAAAACGTAGACTTACCTTCACCATTCGCACCAATCAAGCCTACATGCTCGCCCTTTAACAGTCGGAACGATGCATCATCTAATATTTGTCGTGCCCCAAAGCCATGCGTTACATGGGATACCGTTAATACACTCATCATCTATCTCCATCGGAATAAAAGCCGTCTTGCTTAAGACGGCTTAGTTCACACTAATTAATATATTTATTGTACCTTGATTACACTAAATATGTCAAAATTTACGCTTCTAATGCTTCCGCATAACGCAAGGCAACAATAGCCATAATCTTAGCCCCCTTAATAGCTTGGTTCAATCCATACTCAGAACCTGCTGCACAAGCAAATTCAGGCGTATGTGCTTCTAGATGATTGCCAATCGTCAATGTCGGTTGAGCCGTTGGCACTTCATAAGAAACATTGCCTACATCCGTGCTGCCATCTGCCTCGTCTGGTGGTAATTGGCGTGGGCTTTCACCAAACTCAGTCATCACCTCATCAAACAAGGATAATAAACGTTCATCTTGCCTCATATCCTTAAATAAAGGTTCATAATGATGCATATCCACGGTAGCACCATAGCTTGTAGCAATACGATTAGCCTCTGCTTTAATAGCTGGTAAAATAATATCTTCTAAATCAGATACAGTAGCGCCACGCACTGTCATTCGTAATGTAGCCTTATCGGTCACTACATTAGGCGCGGTGCCAGCTTGTGTAAAGACAGCGCCTACTATAGCCCCTTTAGGAAAGGTATTAGTTTTCATTTGTTTAATAGATTGATATAGATCAACCGCACAGTCTAATGCATTGATACCAGAATCAGTTAATGATGCAATATGGCAGGATCTACCACGAAAAGTAACCTCTAATGGATGCGTTGCCAATGACGTCCCACCCACTTCATTTTCACCGCCTGGATGTATGATCAAAGCCCCATCATAGCCATTAAATAAGCCTTCTTCAGCCATATATACCTTACCGCCAATTGTTTCCTCTGCAGGACAACCAAAAAAGGTTGTCCCCCATGTCTCGCGTGATGTTTGACTAAAGGCAATAGCGGCCCCCATGCTCATAATAGCAATCAAATTATGACCACAACCGTGACCCAATTCTGGCAAAGCATCATATTCACCTAAAAAAGCTATTTTATGTAAACGATTTGTACCAATATCACATCTCATGGCAGTGCGTAACTCTAAACGTTCTGTTAGACCTACGGTCGTATCAAAACCATTGTCCATCATATATTGACTAATTTTGTCTACAGCCAGTACCTCTTGTTGCCCCAGTTCTGGATTATTATGTAAAAATAGGGAAATCGATTTCAACTCATCTTGCATACCGTCAATTATGGTACACGCTTGAGCCTCCCTTTCCTTTAAATTCATAGATTTTTCCTCATGCATCTTATGATTTATGTTACTTTGTATAAGGCGATAATACAATTGTATTAGAAATATATCGAAAATGAACATGCCCCCCTAGAGGCAATGTTTGATGTGGCGTACCATGCCCCGTTGGTACATAACATACAAATGGATCTGGTAAATGACGCTTGCGATTCTCTTCCATATATCGCAATACTTCATAACCGATGTCATAATCTGCTTCATCCTCATCGCCTTCACAGTCTGTAAAGGTACCAAGCATCAATCCTTTTATGCGGCTTAACAAACCGGATAGTCGCCACTGTTGTAGTATACGATCTAATTTGTATGGAGCTTCGCCTATATCCTCTAAAAATAAAATCGTGTCCTCTATGCTATCATCCTCTAAAAAATAAGGTGTGCCACATAACATGGAAAGCATTGTCATATTGCCGCCACGCAAGATGCCCTCCCCTAATTCTGTACCAATAGCCCCTCTCGGTGGCTCCGGTAATGGCTCAATAACACGCAAACGCCCCTCTAACGCTTCAAATAGATGGGCTATATCCTGCGTCCGTGCCTTTGTAAAATCTACACCCATCGGTCCATGATAGGTAACGAGACGACTATATCGGTTAATAGCCATATGTAATGCTGTACAGTCGCTATAGCCTATAAAAGGTTTTCCGTATTTACGTATAGCATCATAATCAATGCAATCTACGTATCGCATCGTTCCATAGCCACCTCGTAAAGCTAACACCGCATCACAAGGCGCCTTAGTCATCATCCATTCAAATTCTTCCGATTGTTCCTCCGGACTGCCTCCATACAGGCCAGTACGATAACAGGATTCCCCAAATATAATGTTATAACCATGTTCACTACATATCTGTTGTATCGTGTTCAAGGATTCGTCACTGCTACTAGCAGGTGCTATACATCCAATGGTCATTCCCCTTTTTAAACACGTTGGATATTTCCACTCCATAAGCCCTCACAAAATATATCACTATTCACTCAGGTGAATATAAGCATACAAAAAAGACGTACTGTTTGTACGTCTTTAGTGTATCTTATTTATATGCTTTTTTAAAGTCTACTTGACCAAGTACAGTCCAGAAATAATTTTGAATCGTTCCATTAGAAACATATGGTTGCGTTGTAAAATACAACGGCATAACTAAGGACTCATCAAAAATCATTTGTTCCGCCTTATGCATCAACGCATCCCGTCTTGCACCATCTGGAGTGCTACGAATTTGAGCAATTAACTCATTATAATCTTCATTATGGTACTGACTGTCATTATCCTCTGCGGAGAACACTTCCAAGAAGTTTTGTGGATCACCATAATCTGCAACCCAAGATGCACGAGCCACTTGGTATTTACCAGCCTCACGATTAGCAAGGAATACCTTTGTCTCTTGATTTTGCAAGCGCACATCAGCGCCAAATGCTTTGTGCCAAGTTGCTTGAATAGCTTCTGCAATTGCTTTATGCATTTCGCTAGTATTATACAAAATCGTAATTGGTGGTAATGGGTGCTTCGCATCGTAACCAGCCTTTTTTATGAGTTCCTTTGCTTGCTCTACATCTTCATACACAAGATAACTACCGGTTTCACGGAAATCCTCTGTACCATTGCTTTCAAGCATGCCATATGGAACAAATGCATAAGCTTCTTCCTTACCACCTTTTACGATGTTCTTTACAATTTCCTTCCGGTCAATGACCATGGAGAATGCTTTACGTACATCAGGATTGGTAAAAGGTTCTGCTTTCACATTAAATAGGTAATAATAGTTACCAAGCATAGGGCCTATGTGCAATAAACCAGCTTCTTCTAACCGTTGTTGATCTGCTACAGGAGGTTCTACCATCATGTCCGCTTCGCCACCTTCGACAAGGGTGAGGCGTGTACTTTGAGATTCACTAATCGGCCAATTCATCGTTTTTGTTACAACTTCATCAGCATCCCAATAGTGTTCATTTTTTACAAAATTCATTTCCCCATTATGTTGCCAGCCCAATAGCTTAAATGGACCATTAGAAACTAGTGTTTCTGCATCATTAGCCCAATTTTCATTTGCCTCTATAACCTTTTTATTAACAGGGTAATACCCATGAGATGCTAACAATTTTAAGAAATATGCAGTTGGTTGTTCTAAGGTAACCACCAGTGTATCATCATCGATTGCCTCTACACCAACATCATCTCTATCTGCTTTTTCATTATTGAAAGCTTCCCCATTTTTAAGCACATATAACATATATGCACTATCAGCACCGGTGCTTGGATCCAACGTTCTTTTCCAAGCATATTCAAAGTCATGTGCTGTTAAAGGCTCTCCATTCGACCATTTCAAATTAGGTCGTAAATGGAATGTATATCGTGTGCCATCATCTGACACGGTCCAACTCTTAGCTAGTGCAGCCTCTGGTTCGCCTTTATCATCTAAACGAACTAAACCATCGAACAACTGTAACTGAACGGTTGCCTCTGGCGAGGTACTAGACTTAGCCGGATCTAATGTTGATGGTTCTTGCTCCAATACATATCGTATGGTATGCTCATCAACAATCTTAGGCCCACTTGTATACCCAAAGACAAGTAATAGTATACTTGCTCCAAAGGCTAATACCACGAGCTTAAGCAAAGTACGTTTATCCATCATGGTAATGCATCCTCTACAAATTCTTTCATAATGAGCCCCATTTGAGCTCCTAATTGTTTTGCTACATCATTGCGTAAACGGCTCATCAACAATACAAAACAAAAGTCCCCATTCATCGTTTCTATAATACCCGCATCATGCTCAACACAATCTAGTGATCCCGTTTTATGATGGAATACCACATCTTCGCCCCAATGAAATGGCAAAATATCTCTATATTGCTGACGACCTAAAATATTCCACATCTCATGACCATATACGTTCTGACGCAATTCATATATATGGTGTAATAATTTAGCCATATCTAAAGCGGTAATATAGTTTTCCCGATTTTCTTCTACAGCCTTAAAGTCCATCATCATACGATTGATTTCAAAATGCTCTAGTCCTATTTGCTCTGCACGAGCATTAATATATGCCATACCTAATGCCTGAATTAATAAATTAGTGGCCCAATTATCACTGAGTACCATCATTAGTCGGCAAAGTTCTAAATAACTAAAGCTGTGATTACCTACCAATTCCATCAAAGCACCAGCACCTTCAACACGAGGGCTACGGCTCAATGCAATTGTATCATTAATATCTAACTGCTCTTGGGCCGCTAAATGAAATACATATTCTAAAATCAATGTTTTTACCATACTTGCACCAGTATGGATTTGTGTTTCCTTAGAGGAAGCAACTATTGTGGCTTCTTCCCCCTCATTAAGACGCGTCACCATATACGATACTATAGCATCAGAAGGTAACGTTGCTAACAAAGCCGATAATTGTGTTTCTAAGGATTTCCCGACGATTAACTTTTCCATCATTTACCCCATTATATATGCCAACATGCAATTCTTCGATCTGCCCATTTACGAAGTGGTGGTCGTTCTTCAAGACATCTACGATCAACCTCTGGACAACGGTCACTAAATAAGCACCCCTTAGGTGGATGCAATGGGCTTGCCGGTTCACCACGCAATGGCGCCCCGATTGGAGCTCGTGGTACAACTTGTCCTACCATCGTCGTAAGCGCTTTAGAATATGGATGTTGTGGGAACTCATAAATATCAAGAGCAGGCCCCTCTTCCATGACAGCACCTAAGTACATAACCACCATGCGATGACTAATATAACGTACCATTGGTAGATCATGAGAGATAAAGAGGTATGAAATACCATGCAATGCTTGTAAACGCTCCAATAAGGTCATAATTTGCACCTGAATGGACACATCTAATGCAGAAATTGGCTCATCTAGAATAATGCATTTCGGTTGCATAATAAGAGCTCGTGCAATGCCAATTCTTTGACGCTGCCCACCGGAAAGTTCATGAGCATAACGTTCGCCAAAGGCCATATCCAAGCCAACCTGTTCCAACACCTCTTTAACGCGAATGACACGATCACGAGGCATATAATTAGGATTTAACTCTAATGGTTCTTCTAAGATTGTATTAATTTTTAGTCTCGGATTAAGAGATGCATAAGGATTTTGAAATACCATTTGCATCATATCTCTCGTTGTATCTCGTTGTACATAAGGATCAACTTGACGACCATTCATGTAAATAGAACCCGATGTGGCTTGATGAATACCCATCAAAGTATATCCAAATGTAGATTTACCACATCCTGACTCGCCAACAATCCCCAAGGTTTCCCCCTCAGCCTGATAAAGGCTGACCCCTTGTAATGCATGTACCGTTTGTTTCGGTCTAAACAATCCGCCAGAAAGGGTAAAATTTTTAACGAGATTGTCTGTTTCCCAAATATATCCCATTAAAGTCCCTCCAACTTCGCTAACCAACATGTATACTCATGATTATTACCGATATTTGATACCATAGGTATACGCTTTCCACATATGCGCATTGCCCATTTGCAACGCGGATTAAATGCACAGCCCCGCGGAAGATCATATAAATCAGGCGGTTGTCCATCAATAGCCGTCAATTCACCATGCCATTTACCTTGAGGCAAGGACATCAGCAAACCAATTGTATAAGGATGGCGTGGATCATTAAATAAATCCTCAACAGTTGCGGACTCTACACATTTCCCCGCATACATAACCATAACACGGTCACATAATTGTGCTATAACACGTAAGTTATGAGAAATAAATATAATACCTATACCAGCTTCTACAGCTAAGGTCTGCATAAGGCGTAAAATTTGCGCCTCTGTGGTTGTATCCAATGCAGTTGTTGGCTCATCACAAATCAAGATTTTAGGGCGTCCTGCTACAGCCATAGCAATGCATACACGCTGACGCATACCACCGCTCAACTCATGGGGATATTGGGTCAATCGTTTTTCAGGTGTTGATAAGCCCATTTTTTTCAATAAGTCTAAGGCTATAGCCTTTTCATCATAATCATCACCATAAGCATTGCTACGATGAATGACTTCATAAATTTGTTCCCCAATTGTTAAAATTGGATTTAATGCGGTCATAGGATCCTGAAACACCATGGCTACAGTTGTACCACGCATTTCATTCCAATCTTCTTCCTCATATTCTTGACAATTTTCACCATCAATTTCAAATTTTTCTGATTTTATTTTAGTTCGACCTTCCGGTAATAATCCCATCAAAGAATTAACCATAACCGATTTACCGCATCCAGATTCACCTACAACACCTAGAATTTCACCTTTTCTAAGCATAATATCTTGATTGCGAATCACCCGCAAAGGTCCTCTAAATGTATCAATAGTAATGGATAGATTACGCACATCTACTAATATATCGTTCATCATCTATCCCCTTCCTTTGGATCAAATACATTGCGCAAACCATCCCCTAAGAATACGAATCCAAGCATAGTAATGCTAATTGCCAATGCTGGGAAAATCAATTGGAATGGATATGATCTCATACTGCTAATTCCATCAGATGCCAAAACGCCCCAACTAGCCATCGGTGCATTTACGCCAAGGCCAATGAAACTCAAAAAAGCTTCTGTAAAAATAGCATCGGGAATGGCCAATGTTAGTGTAATAATAATAGGTCCCACACAGTTTGGCAAAATGTGGCGCCACAAAATACGCCATTTAGGAATCCCCATGGTCTCTGCGGCAATAATATATTCTTCTTCTCGAACTTTCACAATTTGACTGCGCACAATACGAGCCATATTAAGCCAGTATGCAATACCTAATGCAATAAAAATCGACGTTAAGCCAGGCCCAATGACAACCATTAACAAAATAACGTAGAGCAACAATGGAATGCCATATAATACATCTACAATAGCCATCATAATACGATCGACTTTGCCGCCAAAATACCCTGCAATACCGCCATAAACAACACCAATCACCAGGTTTAATAGTGCTGCTACAATACCAATTGTTAAAGAAATACGCGCACCATACATAACGCGAGTATATATGTCACGTCCCAACGTATCGGTACCAAACCAATGTGATAAACTCGGACTTTGATTAGCATCAATCAAAGATTGATCTGCGTAAGTATATGGTGAGATTATAGGGCCCAAGATAGCCAGTACGATCATAACAGCAATAATCCCTGCACCAATTACAGCTAAGCGGTTTACCTTAAATCGTTGCCACCAATTAGGTCTCACAATAAAGGACGATTCTCGAATATGCGTATCGCGTTCAATAGGTAAAAAATCTTCTCTATCCATTACGCACGCTCCTTCTCTGTTGTTACCCGAGGATCGATAATCGGATAAATCATATCAACTATAATATTTAATACTACTATTAATGTACTATAAAATACGGTAACACCAAGAATAACAGTGTAATCACGATTATAAATAGATGTTACAAAATATTGACCTAAGCCAGGAATGGCAAAAATGGTTTCAACAATGAAACTGCCTGTTAAAAGGCCTGCTGCCAATGGTCCAATATAGGTGATGACAGGTAAAATAGCATTTCCCAAAGCATGGCTAAATAAAATAGTCCATGAACCAAGCCCTTTAGCACGAGCGGTACGTATATATTCCTGTTGATATACATCAAGCAGCCCACTACGTGTTAATCGTGCAATAAAAGCCATAGGCTGAGCCGCTAATGTAAGTACTGGTAAAATCATGTACGATGGTCCACGCCATAACGCCACGGGTAATAAACCCATTTCAAAGCCCACTACATACACCAAAACTGCACCTATGATAAATGTTGGTACAGAAATGCCTAATGTGGAAATAAATGTAATCGCATAATCAATCATTCCATTAGGCCTCATAGCACTAATAGCACCTGCCGCAATGCCACCAACAACAGCTACACACAGTGCAAGTAAACCTAATTGAGCGGAAATAGGGAATGCTTCACCAATGATGTCATTAACAGAACGACCTTCATACTTATAAGATGGACCTAAATCACCAGTAACAATACTGCCAATATAATCAGTATATTGTTTCCATAATGGATCGTCCAAATGATACTTTGCCTCTATACTTGCTTTTACTTGAGGTGGTAATTTTTTCTCACTTGTGAAAGGTCCACCAGGTATAGCATGCATTAAAACGAAGGTAATACTGATAATTACCCATAGTATTACGAGAGCGCTACCTATGCGCCGTAAAACATACCTCGCCATTCTAATCTCCTCCATACAATAAAATTTCTATTTTATTATACTATATTTTGTATCAAAATTTAAAGGTGAATCACAATTATTGTAATAAAAATTTTATTTTTTATTTATTTCTTTTACATTTCATCTATTTGATACTCATCTATTCTTCACATTATATCATGTAAAAATAGTGCTTTCTATAATACCTCTTGATTTACAGGTTTTAAGGAATACAGTACAATACAAGCATACTATATTGGGAGGTTTCTATGACAACAATACCAAGAATATTAACAATACAAGATATGAGCTCCATTGGCCGTTGCTCTTTAACAGTAATGTTACCTATCATCAGCGCACTTCAATGCCAAGCTGTACCTTTGGCAACAGCCGTATTGAGTAATCATTTAGAATATCCATATTTTGAAATTGTCGATTTATCAGATCATCTAACGGCCTTTATGGATTGTTGGGAAAAAAATAACATCGATTTTAACGCTATTGTCAGTGGTTTTTTAGCCTCACCTGAACAAATCTATCTCGTAGAGGAAGCAATTAATCGATTTGGCAAAGATAAAATGGTAATTGTCGATCCTGCTATGGCAGATGATGGGCGGCTCTACTCCATTTACACACCAGAAATGGTGAAAGCCATGCGTCATCTTATTTCTAGAGCCTATATCGTTAAACCAAATTATACCGAAGCCTGCTTTTTATTAGATAAACCATATTCTACAAATCCTATTTCAAATGATGAATTACAGGATATGTGTAGAAAACTTTATCAATTAGGACCAGAACTGGTCATCATGACCAGCGTTCCATCTGAAACACATGCTACCATTGCAGTCTACGAGGGAACCATTGATAAAGTATCAACCTACTCTATTCCCCTTATCCCTGTAAAAGCAACAGGAACTGGTGATATTTTTACATCTGTCCTATCTGGAGCCATTATGCGAGGCTATTCTGTACACGAAGCAGCTCAATTAGCTATGAACTTTACAACAAAATCAATTCAAGCTACGGTGGATACTGTAAAATCTATGAAGCATGGCATAGCTTTTGAACTAGTATTACCAGAATTAACTAAATTGTCCAAATAGGCCGTTCATGATATACTAAAACACATAGAAAATATACTATATGTTTATTTTTAAAAAGGGGATTTCATGGATTTATTATATCCAGTTCTACGAACTGTACTAATTTGCTTAGTAGGTTTTGGCATAGCTTATCAGGGAAGACGCATGGGCTATACTATATTTAATCTATATGGGCGATTTAATAGACTACAATTTTTTATACTCTTTATGGGATTAATGGGACTTTTCTATGCCGTAGACGTCATCGAAGCTCGTTTATTTGACTATATCGTTACACTCCCAGCATATTGGGCTACACGTATCTTGATAGGATTACTTCAAGCACTGCTCTTTCCACTTGGTTGTGTCCTATTCACAAGACGTATCCACGATATTGGCTTTAATGGCTGGGCAGGTATCTTATGGGCTTCCATTATCATTTTTATCAATACCTATATAGCCGTATCGCCATTAAACTATTTATTAGACCTATTTGTATGGATTATTGGATTCCTATTCTGGGTTTTACCAGGTCAACCGGAACCGAATAAATACGGATACCCTCCATTCATGCATCAAGAACCATTACATTCGCAAGAGCACTTTGAACCGCAACCACCAACTCCCGCCGAACAAGAGGTGAGAAAAAAGGTTCGTAAACGACGTAAAAAACGATAACACAAAAGGCTGAGCCTCTGGGCTCAGCCTTTTCGTTTTGCATTATATAGTTAGTTCATCAACAACATTAATTCAATTAATGTACAACCGATATAGGCAATAATAAACTTAACCTTTTGCTTTCTAGCACGATCATCATCAGCAATTTTCAAACGATTAGCAAGAAAACGTTTATCCCGTATTTGTAATAATAATTGCTTAATCCGTTCCTGACTTTGAGACGCCACACATTCATCACAATCTGTTGTCAAAGAAGCTTGCTGCATAAAAATCCTACGATGCAACTTACGCAACTGAATTTTAATATTATTATGTACAAATGCACTTTGCCATTGTTTTCGAGAATCCACATACATATACACATATCTCGGAATATTCATCACCAAGAAGGATATGATAAAAATCCCTAAAGAGATTAAGAAATACGTAGAAAATGAAAACTCTAAGGTTTCTGTAGGCAAATAGTGATGAAGAATAAGAAATGTAATCCATACGCCAATTGGCAGCAATAGTACCGCTGCAATATCAATAGATCTAACCCAACTTGTACGGGTAGGCACATCAGGAACAGTAAACGTATCTACCGGGTCATGAAATGCATAATAGTCTAATTGCAATACAGACTGACCTGTTTTAGGATTCCCTAATAGAATAGGGCCTCCACTCCCTACATGACGTTCAGGTAATGGAATAAATTTCTTAATTCTAGAAGTAGGAACTAAATCAAATTGAATAATTCCTTTTTTTTCAAACCGTACGGTTGACCCCTGATTGCCCATAGCAATAGGATTAAAAAAGATGCCAAATAAACTGAGGCACCAATTGCCTAAAAGGTGGAGAATCGAGTTTAAAATAAACCCACCTGTATCTATATTAGCGGTATCTAACCGTATAGCAAAGGAAGATGAATAGTCATCAAACCACACATCTTCAATGGTAAATTCCACATTAATCACATTCCCCCATTTTGTAATAATGGAGAGGAACACTTGATTATTAGGTTCAAATTCAAAGGTTACAGAATATAATAACCAGTGATTTCGAAGCGCAGCACGGAGCATTCGATTAACCATATCTTCTTCAATATAAAGAATACGATGATCAAATAATTCTCGCTCCACAGGTGCAGTTATAAGCGTTGTATCCTGTTCAATAATAGGCGAACGTTCATTTAATGCGTCATCCACCAAAGCTCGTAACTTGGTGAAGATTTTTGTCATAGTCGCTCCAATTTATGCACACTACACATTAATTATATCCCTTAAACAGTATAATTATATCATAAAATACACATTTTATCGAGATTGATACATAGATACAAATCAAATTCTCTTCAAACAACACTTAAACACTTGCCATAGTCAGTCTACAATATTCGTAGAAATGCCCTTTCAATGCAATTAATTCAGCAAAGGTACCATCCTCTACAATTTGGCCTTTTTCCATAAATATAATGCGATCCATCAATTCTAACCCTTCCAACTGATGGGTAATATATAAAACGGTCTTTTCTTTTGTGAATGTAATAATATCATTATGTAACTTTCGTTTCGTTACTTGATCCAATCCTTCCAATGGTTCATCGAGGAGTACAAACTCAGGATTTCTCAAAAATAATCGAGCTAACGCAACACGCTGACGCTCGCCACCACTAAGACCAATACCACCGCTACCAACAACGGTTTTTAAGCCATTAGGCAAACGATTAACTACGTCCTCCAATGCCGCACGTTCTACAACAGTCCGAACCTCTTCCAAATTAGCTTTGGGATTGGCAAGGCGAATATTATCCTCTAGTGTAGCATGAAAAATATAGGTATCTTGTGTAATAGAACCCATTCTATTACGCCAAGAATCAACGGATACATGCTTTAATTCATCCTCACCGATAGTAATGCGCCCATTATAATCATATAATCGCTCCAATAGAGAAAATAGTGTTGTTTTTCCTGAACCACTAGCACCAACAATAGCTATGGTTTGACCTTTTTCTATACTCAATGTTAGGTCCTTATAGATAGGCAAAATACCATCATAACTAAAGTTAACATCCATAAAAGCAACATCTTTCATAGAGTCAACCGCAATATGACCTTCATCTCTTACAGGTATTGGAGTATTCTTAATCTGTAAAAGGCGTCGCACAGCTACTAAACTTTCATAACCATGATGAAAGGATACAATCATAGGCTGTAACGCTTCAAACCAAGCCTGTATGCCTATTGCGCATACTACAACCATAACACTCGCCCACGGCCCCGATAGGACCTCACTGGCCAATATAGCAGCCATAATAACTACTATTTGTACAATTCCAAGAAACATGGTAGTCCCTAGATTCATGCCCTTTGAAATACGATGCTTATGATATTCTACATCATCAATAGCCGCACGCATTCGATTCATAATGAGAGATTCATTACGATAGCTGATGATATCCTCCATGCTTTCTAAGGCATCACTTAAAGTTGCTTTAAAGCGCCCTTGAACCTGACTAATAGAGTCTAATGATGAGCGATGGTACCGATAAACTGCATACGGTATAACAATACCGGTCACCAATGCAGCGGTCCATACGAGGACAGATACCCTAGCATCTACAAGACTAACACCATAGGATACCAATATGGTCAAAAGAATCGCTGCCACGGGAGGGATTAATGTGCGCAAATAAAAAAACTGTAGTACTTCAATATCCGCCATTATACGTCCTAACATATCACCAGCCCCCCAACGGTGAAAGATAGCAGGTGCTAATGGTTCTAAATATTTGTAAAACCATACACGCAATCCATACAATCCTTGAAAGGCCATTCTATGAGATGTGTATCGCTCAAAATAACGACATACGGCTCTGCTAATTCCAAAAAATCGAACCCCTACGATAGCAAGACTCAAATATGTAATCCCAGGTTGTAATGCAGCAGATGCAAGAAGCCACGAAGATACACTTAATAATCCAACATTCATAAATACAGTTAAAAAAGTGAATATCAGCGCAAGTACTAAAGACCATCTTGCAGGCTTTAACACGGAGAACAATAATTTCCAAGCTTCTATATCATTATTAGTAGGCTGATTAGCACCATCCAGTTCTGTTAGATGTTTTATACTAATACGTTCTGGCTCAACAGTTTCAGAGCGTTTCAAAGTATCAGCTAGGCCCTCATTCGCATCCATTACGAAGGCCCCTGTACCAGCCTCTACAAGTGCTTTGAAATATCCATTGTAAGCTAGTAATTCTTCATAGGTTCCATGCTCAATAATCTTTCCTAATCGCAATACATATAGTTTAGAAGCCCATTGCATCGTTTGAATGCGATGACCTACAAGAATAACGATTTTATCCTTCATCAATCGTTGCAAAGCGCGACTAATTTGAGACTCCGTTTTTACATCTAAATGAGATGTCACTTCGTCTAATATGAGAACTTGACCACCATGTAAAAAAGCACGTGCCAATGCAATCCGTTGTAGCTCGCCCCCACTAAGACCTATACCGCCTTCACCAATGACAAAATCTAAACCTTTTTCATGAATTACATCTTGTAATTCAGCTAGATGGGAGGCCGCTAGAATATCCTCATCACTTACGGCTTGCCCAAAAGCAATATTATCTCGCAATGTACCATTCATAACATGTGGCTTTTGAGAAACATAAGTAACCTGTGCACGCCACCAATCCATGGAACATGTGGAAAGATCCGTGTCATTAATATATACACTATGAGGTGGCGCTTCTAAAAAGGCGCCTATAATATGTGCAATAGTTGATTTCCCAGCACCACTTTCACCAACAAGCATAATAGGTTTATTTCGATGTACCTCTAATTCGATATGTCTAACCCCATTATTCGTTCCCTTATAAGTATAAGTAAGATTCTGTACAGAAATGGTATGAATATTTTCATTTACAACTTGAGTCCCCCCTTTTGGTAAGGTAAGAGGTAAATTCATAAAAGCGTCAAATTTAGCAAGTGCTGTTTTACCTGACATTCCTGTATGAAAGGCTGCGCCCAGTTGTCTAAAAGGAGTATAAAACTCAGGTGCTAATAGTAAAATGAAAAAGGCCGAAAAGAAATTTAAGCCCCCTTCTAATAATGTTAAACCAAGTGAAACAGCAATAATTGCCGTACTGATGGTACTTACTAATTCCAATACAAGAGCAGATAAAAACGCTACCCGTAATACACGTAATGTAGAGTCTTTAAATTCATTGGATAAGCGACTAATGACCTGTATTTGATCCTTGGCACGACCAAATACTTTTAATGTAGTAATCCCTTTCAACACATCTAAAAAATGACCTGATAATAAACTCATCCGTTCCCATTGTTCTTGATTCATCTTCTCCGCTTGTTTACCAATAAGAATCATAAACAGCGGAATTAATGGTACTGTACCAACAAGGATGGCCCCAATAGTAGGCATTGTATCGATAATAGCAATCCCCATAACGAGAGGCGTAATAATTGCATATAACATTTGTGGAATATAGTTAGATACATATGCATCTATTTGCTCTAAACCATCAGTAATGAGGTGAATCATATCCCCTTGTGATTCACCACGCTGCGTACCTAGCTTAAAAAGACGATTAAGCGCCTCTTTTCTCAAAATAGATTTTACAGTATGTCCTAAACTAGAAGATAAATACTCCTGCAAATATGAAAAAACTAATCGTAATACAATCATTATTGAAAGCCATATAACGGTATATGTTTCATCCACCAACGAGTGATCAAGAAATATAAAATTATTAATCAATATAGCAAAAAACCAAGCTTGTCCTACTATGGTGAGACTTTGTAAGATACTAGTGATAATAAGTGCCAACAATACACTCTTTTTTCCCTTAATGACCCGAAGTGCCGTTTTTTGTATCATGTCTATCCCCTTTAAATCTAATTTTATCAATATTACATTCATCTTACCATAAAAATGAGGCGTGCCGCTATAGCACGCCTCATAAAAGGAGTCATACTTTCACTAATTGTAAAAGTATTCGTATTAATAATGTAAGTCTTTTTCCGTTACACGGTGACGGAAAATCCAATATACCCAGATTTGGTATGCCAAAACGATTGGCACGAATACAGCTGCAACAGCAGTCATCAAAGCTAATGTATATTCAGAGGAAGACGTATTTGTAATCGTCAAGCTCCAAGCTGGGTTCAAGGAAGAAACCATGATACGTGGGAATAGCCCTGCGAAGTATGTTGCAGTAATCAAGATAATGGAAAGGGAGCTAAATAGGAAACCCCATTTTGTATTACGAGTACGTGTTGCGCCCCAAGAAATTAGGAAGCATACAACAGCAAGTGCACAGAAAACAATGGCTAAAGTAGAATTGTACAAATCAGTGCATACATAAGATGTAATAATCAATGCAATCACACCAATTGCTGTAGGTACACCAGTCACAAGAGCTGCTGCACGAGCACGTTCAGATACAGGGCCAGCTGTTTTCAAGGATGTAAACAAGCCACCATGGTATGTAAATACCAAAATGAAGGCTACACCACATAATACAGTGTAAGGGCTAAGCAAATCCCAGAATGTACCAACATAAGTCATTGTTTCATCAATAGGAGTACCTTGAATCAAGTTACCTACTGTTACGCCCCACAATAATGCAGGTACGATGGAACCGATGAAAATACAGTAATCAAATACTTTACGCCATGTGCGATTTGGGCTCTTAGAACGGAATTCAAAGGCAACGCCACGCATAATAAGTACAGCAAGCATCAAGAACAATGCCATGTAGAAACCACTAAATAATGTAGCATATACATGTGGGAAGGATGCAAATAATGCACCACCAGCAGTAATCATCCATACTTCATTACCATCCCAAATAGGACCTAATGCATTAATCATTTGACGACGTTCAACGTCAGTTTTACCAATGACTGGTAGAAGAATACCCGTACCATAGTCAAAGCCTTCTAATAAGAAGAAACCTGCGAACAATACACAAAGCAAGATGAACCAGATCACATTAAGGTTATTCATAATTAGTTCCATAATCTTGCCTCCTCTTTTTCTTCTACATGATAAATTGTTTGACCATCAGGACCTTTTTTGATGTGTTCTACAGCTAAATAAATCGCTGCAATCGCTGCTAAGATATAAATAACTGTGAAACCAATGATAGTGGTCAAAATTTCAGGTGCTGTAACAGATTTAGAAGCACCAGAAGCAGTCAATTGTAAACCATATACAAGCCATGGTTGACGACCGGCTTCAGCTACAAACCAACCTGTGGATTGTGCGATATAAGGCAATGGTAACATCCAGAAAATAACCTTTAAGAATGTTTTATTTTCTACAAGTTTGTCTTTAGCGTTTAACACTAAGCCAAGGAATGCTACTAACAACATAATAGAACCAGTTGCTACCATGATGCGGAATGTCCAGAAAATACTAGGTACATCTGGAATATAATTACCAGGACCATATTGAGCTTCGGATTTAGCTTGTAAATCTTTAATACCTTCTACCTTACCAGATGTAAAGGAATTTTGTGTTAAGAAGGATAAACCACCAGGAATTTCAATAGCACCTGTATTTTTTTGTGCTTTTGTATCAATATTCGCTACTAAAGAGAATGGAGCTGGATCTTGAGTTTCCCAAAGTGCTTCCATAGCAGCCATCTTCATAGGTTGTTCTTTAGTAATGTATTGACCTTGGTGATGGCCGGCTAAAGCGCCTAAAGTACCAGCAATTAAGGTAATTACCATCCCCCATTTTACAGAGGTTTTATAGAAATCAACATTGCTCTTACGAATCAAGTGCCATGCGCTGATAGCCATAATAATGACACCTGCTGTCATGGAACCATTTAATACAATATGAGCAAATTGACCAGGTACATAACCATTAGAAACGATAGCTAAGAAGTTATCCATTTCTGCACGGCCATTACGGATTACATAGCCTACAGGATGTTGCATAAAAGAATTTGCTACAAGAATCCAGAATGCGGATAAATTAGTACCTAATGCAACAAGTGTAGCCACAAGTGCATGTGTTTTTTTGGATAAACGATCCCAACCGAAAATCCAAACGCCCATAAATGTAGATTCCAAGAAAAATGCCATTAATGCTTCAAGGGCAAGTGGGGCACCAAAAATATCACCCATAAAACGAGAATATTCAGCCCAGTTCATACCAAAATGGAACTCTTGAACGATACCTGTTACTACACCCATAGCAAAGTTAATTAAGAATAATTTACCCCAGA
Organism: Veillonella tobetsuensis; assembly: GCF_002959935.1. Classification (NCBI taxonomy): domain Bacteria; kingdom Bacillati; phylum Bacillota; class Negativicutes; order Veillonellales; family Veillonellaceae; genus Veillonella; species Veillonella tobetsuensis. The sequence continues at coordinate 4,615 of NZ_PPDF01000004.1, read as the reverse complement.
ATTTTGCCATTTTTTTGTAAACTTCTTTACCGGTGCTTACATAGGTCCATTCTAAAATAGCTACGATAACCGTCATCCCCAATGTAAACGGTACAAATAGCCAGTGATAGATAGATGTTAGCGCGAACTGTAATCGTGCTAAATCCAGTGCTTCAAACATGTCTTTTCCTCCTTAGAATTGACTCAAAAATATACACTTGATGAATGTCTTACATCATTACGCATGAGATACATAAGGATTTATGGTCTCTAAAATCTCTTTTTCTCGTGCAGCTAATTTATCAAAAGTTACACTTGTCATCTGTTTCACAAGTTCAGCTTGAATAACAGACATGGCTTCATTAACTGCACACTGGCCCATACATGCTTTAGAGCAAGAACCAACATCATACAAACAACGTTGTAAATACGTATCCCCCTCAACGGCTCTAATCACATCGAGCATGGAAATATCTTTAGGCTCACGATTTAATGCAAATCCACCATCCACCCCGCGGAATGATTTCATGATTCCTGCGGCAATTAGGCTGCGCATTATTTTAAGCAAAAAACGTTCTGGGATCATTTCTTGCTCAGCCAATACACCGCCTGTCACCTTCTGTCCAGATGGTAACATTGCCATGTGTAAAATCATGCGAAACGCATAGTCCGTGGCTTGATTTAGTTTCATAAGCACTCCTTTTCCAAAACAACGTCTACGTATTACCACTTTTAGTATATACGATACAAAACAATACTGCAATGGTATTGTTTTGTAAAAAAGTAAATTTTATCACAAAAAAGGACCATTAGTATATTACTAATAGTCCTTCTCATTTATATATGTAGTTTATAAAATCATCCAAAAAGTAGATGCCCTATTTCATAAGCAATTGCTGCAACAATACCAGATAATGGAATTGTTACAAACCACGCCAATACCATAGATCTTGCTACCCCCCAGTTAACAGCTTTCAAACGTTTAGAGGAACCAACGCCTAGCAAGGAACCACTTACAACGTGTGTAGTACTTACAGGTAAATGTAAGAATGTAGCTGTAAAAATAGTGATGGCAGAGTTTAAGTCAGCAGCGAAACCATTAATAGTTTCCAATTTGAAAATTTTAGTCCCCATAGTAGAGATGATTTTCCAACCGCCTACTGCTGTCCCCATGGCCATAGCCGTAGCACAACAAAGTTTAACCCATAATGGTACATCTAATGTATCGATAAAGCCACCGCTAAGTAATGTTAAGGTAATAATCCCCATCGCCTTTTGCGCATCATTAGAACCATGAGAAAAGGCCATCATGATGGCAGATACAATTTGCATGGATCTAAATCGATCATTCAATGTAATTGGAGAAAATCTACCAAAGATAAGCAACAATACTTTCATCACAATATAGCCACCAATCATGGCTACAATGGGAGATAAAATGAGGGATAAGAAGATTTTTAAGATACCAGCCTCATTTAACGCATCAAAGCCTACAGACCAACCTACGGCACCGATGATACCACCGATAAGTGCATGGGATGAGGAACTAGGAATTCCCCAATACCAGGTTAAAAGGTTCCACGTTATAGCACCTATAAGGGCTGCAGAAATGATACCACTATTGATTAGAGATGCAGACATGACGATGTCACCACCGATAGTCTTAGCAACACCAGTACTAACCATGGCCCCCAAGAAATTGAGTGCCGCAGTCATCATAATTGCCTTTTTAGGCTCAATAGCACGGGTCGAAACAGATGTAGCAATGGCGTTCGCCGTATCGTGGAAGCCATTGATGTAGTCAAATGCTAGGGCTAGAAATACGACTAGCCAAACTAAGTAATGTGACTCAAGCATACTTCAATACTACCCGGCGGAATGTACCAACCAAATCTTCGCAACCATCGATTACATCCTCCATGGCGCTAAGGATTTCCTTCCATTTGATAATTTCAATAGGATCTGTACACTCAGTAAAGAGTTTAGCCATTTCTTCGTGGTAAATATTATCCGCTTCAGACTCAAGTTTCAACACTTGGTGTACACGGCCTTCTACCTTTACATGGTCCTTTTTAAGGCTACCCATATAACCAATAGATTTATTAATATGCTTAACGCATTTAACAACGATTTCACTCATGCGAATGGCACCATCACTAGGTTTACCTACATGATACATAACCATTTTATCCATGATTTCTTTGATATTATCAAGTGTTGTATCTAATTGATCAATCAACAATTGGATATCTTCACGGTCCATCGGTGTAATGAATGTTTTACGCAAACGATCAACCGTTTCATTAACTAATTCATCCGCAGCTTTTTCCTTTGTATCAATTTCCAAGAATGCTTCTTCTTTAGAAACTTCGCCTTTGAAAACGCGTTCCATCATTTCCGCACTTTCATAGGTAAGTTCAGCATGATTTTCTAAAATACTAAAAAACTTTTCTTCTTTTCCTTTTAATTTAAAAGCCATGGAGATCCTCCTGATACAGTACTGTTAGCCTCTATAATTATAATACAATTATAGCATAGTAAATCAGTGCGTGCCTATCTATTTATTGATTTCTCGCACCAAATGAGGCATTTCTGGAATAATTAATTTACTCATGCCAAGAGTAACAGCTCCCACCGAACCAGGAATAGAAAAAATTAATGTATTCGAATTTACACCTGCCTCTGCACGAGATGCAATAGCTTTGGTACCAATATCCTCCGTAAAAGAAAGGTATCTAAAAATTTCGCCAAAACCTGGTATTGATTTTTCAAATAAAGAATTTACGGCCTCAATAGTTACATCACGCATCGCAATTCCTGTGCCACCTGTTGAAATGACTACGTCAATTTCTTCATCATTGCACCAAGGAATAATAGCCTTACGAATTTCATCATAATCATCAATTACAATTTTACGAACTACTACATTATGATTTGCAGCTTCTAGTAATTCTTGAACCTTATTTCCACCCTTGTCAGTTTCCATTGTTCGTGTATCAGAAACGGTTAATACCGCCACGTTCAGTGGTCTTTCTATAATTTCTTGAGACATATATCCTCCTAGAATAATAGCATCAAATTAGCCAATGTCGTAAATCCATTATCGCGTAATGTATCGCGCAATTGCCATGTATAGGCGATAAATGGTGCGCAATGAAGGCGTAACCAAAATGATAAATATGGTGTATCACCTTGAAAAATGGCTAATCTTGGTAATGCATAGAGATTATCACTTGGCTTTACTGTTCCCGGTGTCACTGTGAAAGCCATTTTAAATCCACTTTCACTAGTTATACGTTGAATTTCAGCATTATTAAAGCCCCCTGGATAAGCCAAATACTTAATAGGTTTTCCCATAAAACCTTCCAGTGTATCCTTACCACCTTTAATTTCATCTACCCAGGTGGATGGATCTACAAAAGTTAACATCCGATGATGGTTAGTATGACTTTCTACAGTAAAGCCATGGGCATTCATAACTTGTAATTGATTTGCAGATACAAATCGGTCTGTATTAATAGCATCACTAATCATAAAAATAGTAGCTTGCATATTGTAGGACTGTAAAATTGGTAACACATCCTCATAATTGTCTATATAACCATCATCAAAGGTAATAACAATTGGTTTTTCTGGTAATTCTTTTCCTTCAGTTATATACGCATATAAATCATCTAAGCTAATCGTATGATATCCTTCTTTATGTAAATATTCCATTTGCTTAGTAAATTCAGCAACATCAAGTGTCAATGCAGAATGATACTTGTCATTTACTTGGTGATAATTTAAAACAGGAACACCATAGATTTTGTAATTTGATGACAAACAATACATACTTCCTAACGTAATAAATAGCACCGCTATACAAGCGATAATTACATATAATATACGTTTACATACGACTAACAGCATAATTAAGAACCTTCTTACTTCATTTAACATTTATATTTCATACTCTTTGAGAATAACATACTCAACCTTTTGTTTCAATAAAAATCCCCTTATAGGTCATTCAAAATTTATATAAATAGCCTATAAGGGGATTCATTAATTATGTATTCAAGAAATCTTCGCTAAGCCCTACTAGCTCAAGTAGCTTAATGCATTCTGCATTAACATCAATGGTCTCACCAGTGCGACGTTTTAATACAATAAACGATTCATTGATAATATCGCGTACTGTAAAACGCGTATTCACAGAGGTCGTGTAATCTTGGAATACTACGGCCAAAGTACCTGATTCTAAAGCGTCTTTACTATTATATAAATCAAGACCATCAATCTCCATTGAACCTTTAAAGGGCTTTAACAAGGAGCACATAACAGGGCCCAATGTACTTTTACCACTACCAGACTCACCGAGAATACCGAGGCATTTCCCTTATTCAATACGATAACCTCATCAGCAATATGAGAAATAACACTCACATCATGAGTAATGTAGGCTTAGCTAGTCGAAGACTAGCAAAAAGAAAAAGGCCTACCTTTAGGTAGACCTTTTCTTTTAGTCAATCAGCGACTTCCTATCCTCCCAGGCCGTCTCCAGCCAAGTACTTTCGGCGTTTATGAGCTTAACTACTGTGTTCGAGATGGGAACAGGTGGACCCTCATAGCTATCGCCACTGAATCTGTCAGA
>NZ_PPDF01000003.1:0-84507 GCF_002959935.1 Veillonella tobetsuensis | reverse complement strand
GAGATGAGGTTTCTCATAGCATAAGCTAGTAAGATCCCATGTAGACGACATGGTTGATAGGCCAGGTGTGGAAGAGCCGTGAGGTTTGGAGCTGACTGGTACTAATAGATCGAGGGCTTTACTTAAGCAGCGTAACCAACTTGAAGGAGCAATGCAACTTGAGTATGGGACGCAACATACAATAAAACATTAAGCAGAAATGTGCAAACAAATATATATAACTTCTATGTGGTTTTCAGAGTACAAACTCTGACAGATTCAGTGGCGATAGCTATGAGGGTCCACCTGTTCCCATCTCGAACACAGTAGTTAAGCTCATAAACGCCGAAAGTACTTGGCTGGAGACGGCCTGGGAGGATAGGAAGTCGCTGATTAAGCTAAAGGCACACCTGAGGGTGTGTCTTTTTTTTTGCATGTGCGACTTCCTATCCGACCAGGGGACATGGGAAACCTAGGGCAATAGGGCGTAAAGGAGCGCAGCGACGCATACGTCCATTGCATCAGGTTCGACGAAGCCCTAAAGGATGTGCTGTACATTAAAACATTGTATTATATGTCGCCATGGGCGAGTGTGATAGGAAGCCGCGTCTAATGGTAGGAGGCCAACTACATCTAAACGATACCGCGGTGCGTAGCACCTATGGTATCGAACCGTATAGCAGCTGAGAAATTTAGATTTATGTAAAACAGCTTTCATACCTACTAGAGCCGTCTCCAGCCAAGGTTGTAGAGGTACTATCTATCTAGGTGTCCGTGTTAGACGGAGCTGCGATGGGAAATCCACAGTGAGGAGTGATAGGAAGTCGCTGATTAAGCTAAATCTGTTAGATTCGTCTTCAGTAGAGGTAATAGAACTATATTTACTACGTTAAAATTCCATCTATCATTACATAACTATATTTCATATGTGGCATTTTTTACACATATAAAATAGGTTATAATATAGTAATTATCAATATATTTGATTATAATATGCACAAAAAACTACTCATTTTATACTCTGTTTAATTTCTATTCACTCATAATTCATATAGAATCTTTATACTAACAATAGTTGATTGAGATCAACTAAGGAAATGGAGGTCTACTACTAATAACTTTTACCTGTCCCTTTTACAAATAATACAAACAACACAACACAAAACAATACAACACATAAAACAACACTTAAATACACAACAATACTCTCCCTGTGTATAAAAAACAATACATATACAAAACTCTCTAATTATATATACCATCTCCCGTATATATAAAGGTAAAAGTTAGGTAGACAAAAGAGCCCGAAAGGGCTCTTTTCCTTTTGGCAATAAAAGTGTGTGTATAAATAAGACGTATAACGTATAATTATCTATAGAGAAATATGAAAATATACATTTAAGTGAAACGTTTTAATTATGATCTTTTTTAGTTTATATAAGAAAAATGAAGTTGCTAATTAAGAGAGAATTACCTTGACATAAGAGCTCATTCTTGGTATTATATTGAAGTATCAGGAATACTTGATGTGCATAGGGGTATAGCTCAATTGGTAGAGTAGCGGTCTCCAAAACCGTTGGTTGTGGGTTCAAGTCCTACTGCCCCTGCCAAATTTATGGGTTGCGGTCTTTGGACTGCATGTCCGTAAAATTACTCGAAAAATATTAATATAATGCTTGCAAATAATTAGCCATTATGTTAATATAATCAAGTACCAAGTACATGACTCAGTAGCTCAGCTGGATAGAGCGTTTGACTACGAATCAAAAGGCCAGGGGTTCGAATCCCTTCTGGGTCACCAAACTAAAACTCACACGAATGTGTGAGTTTTTTTATTTATCTAAATAAGGTTATATGGATTCTGTTAGGCCGATACTGATCATAGGAACTATTATAATGGTCTCTTTTAAATTATTACAGGCCTGTACTAATTCATAGGGATTTATATATAGATGAGCCGCTTCTCAGATGCTACAGGCCTGTACTAATGTTTAGATGCCCGTATATATTGTCTACTATTTGGACATAAAAAGAGGAGCTGTTTTATATTAACAGCTCCTTTTGCCTTATACTCTATAAGACGCTTAAGTCCCTAGTGGCTACTCAGTGTATTAGTGGGATACTTCTTTTAATTGTCCTGCAGCAATAGCCATATTCTTAGAGTAGATAGCTTGCATATAGCCATAGGTATCTAGTTTTAATTCTTTTAGCTTAGGATTTTTTTTGATGTTTCGACGTAAGATTTGGCCAGTACGTGCATCAATGAGATTAATTTCATCCTGTGTCCAATAAATCGTATCTTCGTCTTGATTAAAATAGTAATGATTAATATATTCTGTCATGTAATACATAGCGCCTTGATGGCTATATGTTTTGGCGATAATTTCATAGTTATTACCTTCGCCTGCACGGACGATTACGTGGTTATCTGCGTAATACTGTTGTCCATTCATTCGATACATGTAAGAATAGCCTCTAGCGTTTTCTAGGTCACCAATATTGACTGCTTGAGCACTACTCATTAAGGTAACGAAGGTAAGGGTTAGGATTGCTAACTTTTTCATGATGTGGTTATACTCCTTATTTAGCGTGTGGTTGATCAGATTCAGCCACGACATTTACCATCACTTGTTGGTCAGATGGTAATTGACTCATAATAAGAGGCATTGGTTGTTCCATAGCTTGTGCAATACCTTTGATTTGACGAATGGCAACCGGTACAGGTGTAGATGAGCTATTTTGAAAGTTAGATTCGAGTGTATTGATTTCCTCAACTGTTAAACCTGCTTTTGTTGCAAATGCTTCTTGTGAAAGTTGATGTTTCTCACGGAATGTTTTGATTATATCGCCAATATACATAGTGACCTCCATATAGTTAATTACTCTACTATTATACATGAAAGCTTAATGAGATAATAGGTGCATTGAAATATAGTCTTTTTTTATTAGTGTATTCTAAATATTTATTTATAAAATCGTAAAAAAAGGTTTGACGAATATCATATATAGTGATACTATAAACACATAGAAAACATCATATTTGGGAATAGGTGCTGAAAAGCATAATAGAGAAGCTGGTTAAATGCCAGCACGGTCCCGCCACTGTATGGTTGAGCGAGTCTAAATTAAGTCACTGGGAAACTGGGAAGGCTAGACGAGCGATGACGCCGAGTCAGGAGAACTGCCTATTCAACATTCACCATTTGACCTACGAGTGATAGGGAGGAGAAGTTAGAGACTCCCTTTTTACGTACCCGTAAAAAGGATTTTTTTGTGTAAAAGCATTCTAATTTTACACAAAACTAGGAATCTCTTGATTGAAAGTGTAGTCGTGGTGAATATACCGTTTGGTATTATCAGCATGGCTTTTGTTATGTCTGTTAATATATTTATTGGTAAATGTAGGGCATGCATTTATTCATCATCATCCTAAAAAGAGAGATGGTCCTAGCACCTAGGTTAGGTGTTTGGACCATCTCTTTTTTTACTTTCACGAGATTTTTCGCCGGCGGGATACTGCTGTCTCTGAGAAATTTAAATACCTAAAAGGGGTTAAGATTATATGGGGATGATGAAGTCTCATAAAAATTATAAAAAATGATTGACGTCATATATAATAAGTGGTATTATAGTTTCAGTCGGTACGCGGGAGTGGCGGAATTGGCAGACGCACCAGACTTAGGATCTGGCGCCTTACGGCGTGGGGGTTCAAGTCCCTTCTCCCGCACCAACTATATTGCACCTATAGGGTGCTTTTTTTATACCTATTTGCATCTGTTCTATGGAACAGATGTTTTTTTGTATATTAGTAAATATGCTATAATAAATTATTAGTAACTTTGTTACAGCTAATTAATTATATATGGAGCAGTATATGGATACTTCAATTGATACGCTGCTTTCACAGAACCCATCTATGGCAGATGGGCTAAAGGCGTTTAGCCAAAAGGGAAAGTCAGTTATATATGGTTTAAGTGGATCACAAAAGTCATTCCTTTTAAGCCGTGCTGTTCCAGAGGAACAAGTACAATCAATTATTATCGTAGTACACGATAAAGAACATAAAGAATTATGGGAACGAGATTTGGCATTTTTCTGGCCTAATGTACAGGTGTTGCCATTTCCCATTACAGAACGAGTAGAATTTACTACTGTAGCTCGTAGTTTAGAAGGACAAGGGGCACAAATGCGTGCGCTCAGCATGCTGGCCTGGAATCAGCCTATTGTGGTTCTGGCCACAGTAGAAGAGGTCACTCAATATGTGGTGAGTCCTCAATATGTGGTTTCTCAAAGTGTGCATCTAGAGGTTTCACAATCGATAGAGCGTGATGAGCTATTAGAAAAATTAGTTACAATTGGATATGAACGCGTAGACCAGGTGGAACAACGTGGTCATTTTTCTGTGCGCGGAGATATTTTTGATATATTCCCTGTGAATAGTGATGATCCGATTCGGATGGAATTCTTTGGCGATGAAATTGATACGATGCGTCATTTCTCTGTAGATACACAACGGTCTATTGAAAATGTTGATGCCTATACAGTCACACCATTCTATTTGACTAGTGATGATGCTGATAGCACATTGTTATCCTATGCTAAAGAAGGTCTCATTATCTATGATGAGCCAGGGCGTATTCAAGAGGCGTTAAAGAAGTATTTAAAAGAAGATGCAACCCATCGTAAGCAACACTGCGATTGGTCTGAATTACAGCGTACTGTAGAGGCTAAGATACAAGTGGCCTTTACGTTTATGCAACAACGCTCTATTGGCTTGCCTGGAGTTAATCCTATTGGTATTCAAGGTAAGACCATGACGAGCTTTGAGCGCCAAATTCCGCTTTTGATGGATGAAATTAAACAGTGGCAAAAGTTAGGCAACCAGGTTGTGTTAATTATTAACAATCAGCAACGTCGAGAGGGTATTGAAAAGGCTTTATATGGTGATGGTATTTCGTATCGTTACTGTGAAAGCTGGGATTTTGAGCCTACTACTGTTCATATTATGCAAGGTTTGTTGACCGACGGTTTTGAATTACCTCATAGCCGCTTAGTCGTTGTTGTAGAAGGCAATATTTACGGTCAACAAAAACGGAAGCTGCGCAATAAGCCTAAAAAAGGCCAAGAAATTAACTACTTTACAGACTTATCCATCGGTGATTATGTAGTTCATAATATGCATGGTATCGGTAAGTATATTGGCTTAAAAACGATTGAAACAGAAGGCATTCATCGTGATTATATTGAAATTGCTTATGCTGGTACCGATCGACTATTCTTGCCGGCTAGTAATTTAGACCAATTGCAAAAATACATCGGGAATGAAGGCGATGTACCACGGATTCATAAGATGGGTGGTAGTGATTGGCGTAAGGCCGTTACTAAGGCTCAAAAATCTATCGATGACTTAGCTGATAAGTTGGTTGAGCTCTATGCGAAACGTGAGATAACAGAAGGCTTTGCCTTTTTACCAGATCAACCTTGGCAGGTTGAATTTGAAGATGCATTTCCCTATGAGGAAACGGAAGACCAATTACAAGCTACGCGAGAAATCAAGGAGTCAATGGAACGACCTACTCCAATGGATCGATTGTTAGCTGGTGATGTTGGCTTTGGTAAAACCGAAGTCGCTATGCGTGCTATTTTTAAGGCTGTTATAAGCGGTAAACAAGTAGCTGTATTGGTTCCGACCACTGTGTTAGCACAACAACATTACCAAACCTTTTTAAATCGATTTAATCCATTTGGTGTTAAGGTGGATGTACTCAACCGATTCCGTTCTACAGCGGAGAAGAGGGAAATCTTAAAGGGCGTAGAAAATGGTTCTATTGATGTACTAATCGGAACTCATTCACTTTTAAATAAAAAGGTGAAATTTAAAGATTTAGGATTTCTCGTTGTGGATGAGGAGCAACGGTTTGGTGTGGCACAAAAGGAAAAGTGGAAGGAATGGGCCAATAATATTGACGTGCTAACATTGAGTGCCACACCTATTCCACGAACACTTCACATGTCTCTCGTTGGGGTACGTGAAATGTCTGTTATTAATACACCACCAGAAGATAGATTGCCTGTTCAAACCTATGTGGTGGAATACGACATGAACCTCATTGCGGATGCAATTAAGCGTGAATTGGCACGAGGGGGCCAAGTGTATTTCGTATATAACCGAGTAGCCTCCATTAAACATATGGGGGAATTGTTAGAGGCTGCTCTGCCTGAATTGCGATATGCTATTGCTCATGGGCAAATGACGGGTCGTCAAATCGAAGAAATTATGACTGATTTCTATGAAGGTCAGTATGATGTACTACTCAGTACGAGTATCATTGAAACGGGCCTTGATATACCAAATGCTAATACGATTATTATTTATGATGCAGATCGTTTAGGCTTATCTCAGTTATATCAAATGCGTGGTCGCGTAGGGCGTTCTAGACGTCGTGCCTATGCATATTTCATGTATCGGCCTGATAAGATGCTTTCAGAAGCGGCAGAAAAACGATTAAAAGCCATTGAAGAGTTTACCGAGTTAGGGGCAGGTTTTAAATTGGCTATGCGTGACTTAGAAATTCGTGGAGCAGGCAACTTATTAGGATCACAACAACATGGCAATATCGCTTCCGTAGGTTTTGGTATGTATGTAACCATGTTAGAGGAGGCCATTGCAAAAGCGCAGAATAGAGAGGTCGTAAAAGAGGTTATACCAGACCCTGCTATAGATCTTGAAATTGATGCTTTTATTGATGATGCGTACATCAAGGATAGTGCTCGTAAGATTTCTGTATATCAACGGATGTTACACATCAAGAATAAGGAACAGCTTGATGATATGACTGATGAGTTAATCGATCGTTTTGGTACGCCAACAGACCCAGTAGATCGTTTATTGCGAGTAGCTCAAATTAAGGAACAAGCGCGCCTTCTCGGCATTAAGAGTATAGCCCGTCGCGATAATAAGCTTATTATCCATTGGTATGACGATTCTAAAATGGCGGATTGGGATATGGGGAGTGTTCGTGAAGATTTATGGAAAAAGATTAAATTCATGGATACAAAACCAGCGTCATTATACATCAGTTTGAATGGATTAAAGGGTTCTATTTTAACCATTACAGAAGCGGTGATGAAAGAATTGTCGAAAAAGTCTAAGGGGGGCCTATGAATCGATTTTTAAAGGGTGCCATGATTTTAACGATAGCCGGTATTATCGTTAAGATTATTGGTGCTTTCAGTAAAGTACTCATCGCTCGTATTCTCGGTGGCGAGGGCATAGGTCTCTATATGATGGCCTATCCAATCTATCAAATTATCGTTAGTATCTCAGCTGCAGGAATTCCCGTTGCCATTTCTATTATGATTGCCGAAAAACTAGCCAATCGCGATATACGCGGCGTGCAACAAGTATTTAATGTATCCTTGCGTGTACTTACACTCGTGGGCATTGTATTTAGCGTAGGCCTTTATGCTAGCGCGGAATGGCTTATTAAGTGGCATATTATTACGGACCCACGGGCTCTAATTCCCATCCAATTATTGTCACCAGCCATTATCGTCGTAACGATTTTAAGCTGCTTTAGAGGCTATTTCCAAGGCTTTCAATACATGGTGCCAACCGGAACAAGCCAGGTGTTTGAGCAAATATTCCGAGTAGGCTCCATGGTGGGGCTAGCTTATTATTTCATTGATTCTGGATTGCACCTCGCTGCAGGCGGGGCTACATTTGCCACATTCCCAGGTGTTCTAGCTGGCTTAATCGTACTCATTTATTTCTATCGCTCTCAACGTAATTTGCGTCAGCAGATGTTGACTGAACAAAACGAAACAGCTCCTATAGAGACGAATGGTACTGTCATTAAACGGTTATTTGCATTAGCCATACCAGTATCCATGGCAAATATTATGTTGCCGATGGTATCCTTAATAGATACATTCATCGTTCCTAAACGTTTGATGGATATCGGTTATTACTTACATGAGGCGACTACACAATTTGGATATTTAACGGGGATGGCTACTTCACTCATTGGATTACCTATTATTTTGACGACTGCACTGGCATCTAGTCTTGTACCAGCCGTATCCGAAGCCTATGCGATGGGAAATAATAGACGTATTATCGAGCGTGCTAGTACAGCCATGAAAATCGCAAATCTCTTTGCTATACCTGCCTGTATTGGTCTGTGTGTGCTGGCTACGCCTATTTCTCAGTTGATTTATGCAACACCAAATGCGGGGCCTGTTATTGCCGTTATCAGTCTTAGTATCATCTTTTTAGGATGGCAACAAATTACAGCAGGTATTTTGCAAGGTTTAGGGCGTACAGTAATTCCTATGATGTCGATTTTTGTAGGGCTTTTGGTGAAAGCCGTTTTAGACTATCAATTAACTGGTACAAGTGAGCTTGGTATTAACGGGGCTGCTTGGGCAACCAATTTAAACTTTGCCATTGCTGCATTGATTAATATTATATTTGTAAAACGTCATGTGGGCAGCGTGATTTGCTGTATGAACCTATTAAAAATCATCATTTCCGCGATGGCCATGGGTGGGGCTACACAAGTTACGTATATGTTCCTTATTGATATGATTGGTAATGGTGCATCTGTAGCAGTTGCTATTATCGTTGCCTTAGCCGTTTATGTACTTTCACTATGGATCACAAAGGCTATTGTAAAGGATGATATCTATCAAATGCCTGTTATCGGTAAGCGATTACGGAAACGACAAGCAGAGGAGAATAGGATCTATGAAGAAGAATATTGATATACAACCGCTCGTAGATGTAGTGGCTAAATTACGTGCCCCTGATGGCTGCCCTTGGGATAAGGTGCAAACGCATGAATCGCTACGTCGATATTTTATTGAAGAAACCTATGAAGTAGTAGATGCCATAGATAACAAGGATATGCATAATCTCAGAGAAGAGCTAGGGGATGTATTATTACAAGTTGTTTTTCATAGTAGTTTAGCTGAAGAATCTGGTTCATTTTCATTACAGGATGTAATAAATGATGTAACGGAAAAGATGATTCACCGACATCCTAATGTATTTCCTCAAGATAATCCTGAGAAGGAAGGGAAAATATACACCTGGGATGAATTAAAAGCACAAGAAAAGGGAAATATACGAAAAAATGTATTAGATGGAATATCCAAGGGTTTACCTGCATTGGTGGCTGCTCAAAAGCTACAAGAAAAGGCTGGAAAGGTAGGTTTTGACTGGGATGAACTGGAGCCAGTTTGGGCCAAAGTAAGTGAGGAAATAGGTGAATTTAAGGAGGCTGTTGCCAAAAAAGATAGAGAAAATATGGAAAAAGAGGCGGGAGATGTGCTTTTTTCCTTGATTAATCTATTTAGATGGTATAAAATAAGCGGTGAAAATGCACTGAATCGCACAAACACGAAGTTCCGACAGCGTTTTTCACATGTAGAGGCTTGTGTTAACCAAAGCGATCGCTCATGGGAAGACTTTTCATTAGCTGAGCTGGATGCTTTTTGGGAGGAGGCTAAGGTGCAGGAAAAGTAACCTAGAGGTGTGTTAGTAACCTCGGGTATTGTATTTTTAAGGAGGTTCTGTCATGAACAAAACAGAATTAATCGCAAGTGTTGCACTCAAAACTGAATTAACTAAAAAAGACGCTGAAAAAGCTGTTAAAGCTGTATTCGACACAGTTGCTGAAGAATTAGCTGCTGGTGGTAAAGTTCAAGTTATCGGCTTCGGTACTTTCGAAGTTCGTGAACGCGCTGCTCGTGAAGGCCGCAACCCTCAAAACGGTAAAACTATCACAATCAAAGCTTCCAAATCTCCTGCATTCAAAGCTGGTAAAGGTTTGAAAGAAAAAGTTAACGCAGCTCCTGCAAAAAAACGCAAAAAATAATCTAAATTTGAATAAGATTAAAAGAGACCTCTAAGAGGTCTCTTTTTGCATTTATATTATTTTTGCGTGCTTATGTGGTATAATCACATGGAAAGGATAGATTATGACTACAGAACAATCACGCAAGGTCCTCATTGTGTCTGCCTCTATTGGTACAGGGCACATGCAGGCCGCACGGGCTATAGAAGAATATTGGCAATTAAAAGAACCACAAGCAGTAATTTCTCATGTGGACTTTCTTGATACGGAAACACTATCCGTAGAGCATCTGATTAAGGGCACTTATATTAAGATGATTGACGTATTTCCCATGCTATATGATATGATTTATCGTGTATCAAAAGGGGAAAAGAAAGGAACTATTCTACAGACGGTGCTCTCTTATATATTGAAGAGTCGTATGTTGAAGTTAATCCAACAAGAAGAACCGGACGTGATCGTGTTTACCCATCCATTTCCTTGTGGGGCTGCAAGCATATTGAAACGCCAAGGTCTTATTGATGTTCCATTAGTGGCAATTCTAACAGACTTTAGCAGTCATCAATTTTGGATTTATCCCCAAGTGGATACCTATTTTGTTGCTACTGAAGATATGGTAGGGGAAATGACGTCCGTTGGCATTGAACGAGATAAGATTTATGTATCTGGTATTCCTGTGCGAAGATCATTTTTTAAGGATGCCATTGATCATTATGAACTGAAATCACCGGTGAAGGTTCTCGTCATGGGGGGCGGTCTCGGTTTAGGCTCATTAGAGATTGCATTGCAACATTTAGATGCAGTTAGTGGTATAGATGAAATTACCGTTGTAGCAGGTCAAAATACATCGCTCTATGAGTCGTTAGTAAGTCTTAGTGTACGGATGAAAACAAAAACTACTGTATATGGATATACATCTAATATTTCAGAGTTAATGAGTTCTGCTACTATGTTGGTTACAAAGCCTGGGGCCTTAACCTGTATGGAGGCTGTAACGATTGGACTGCCAATGGTATTCTTTAATGCTATTCCAGGCCAAGAAGAAGCGAATGCGGAGTTATTAGAAGAACGTGGCTGTGCTCGTTGGGCTAGAGATATACATAATCTAGAAGACGTAGTAGCGGCATTATTGATTAATCCGCCACGATTACAACAAATGTCTGAACAAGCTCGTGCATGGCATGTAGATGGTGCAGCTAATATCGTAAATGAACTCATACATATTCTTGATGCAAAATCGGAAACAATTGCACCTACGTGTGAGTTGGAAACTTTATAAATATAAAAGGTCATCTAAAAACCTTCCTCGCTTATAATGACATATCTGTCGAAGCTAGGTTGATTTTTAGATGACCTTTTATGTTAAAATTTCTTATTATTGGTAATGTTCAATATTTTTAGTACGGATTGCTTGTAAAGCGTCTAAAAAATCTTCTGTATTGCTGTTTTCCTCTAGTAATGCTTGCAGTTGATGCGAGTCATCAAGGCTTACACTCCATTGGAAGGAATCGGTATCATCATATACATTGAATACGATTGGAGTATCTAGTGTATCTGGCATATGACCATCATCATCGGACACAGTTGCATAGGTACCGTCGTCTAATAACTCGATAAGGAGTGTATCATATCCGTCAAAGTCGATAATTTCAAAGTCGAGGGAGTCATAAAAGTCTAATACTGCATCTGTTGCCATGAGAACCTCCTAATAGAATGTACCTATCATCATGTTATAAATTATCTTCGTATATACCTGTATTCTACTGATGCGGTGTATGCCTGTCAATGGAAATCTGTAGTATAATAAATAACATAAGAAATCAGAGGAGTACGGTAATGAACGTAATTAGTTTACAAAATATAGAGAAATCCTATGGAACACGCCTGCTATTTACAGATGTGTCTATTACATTTACAAATCAAAAGCGTCTAGGGCTTGTAGGTATTAATGGAACGGGCAAGTCTACCTTTTTAAAAATCCTAACGGGGCAGATGGAGGCCGATAAGGGAAGTATAGAACGGAATGGTAAAGCCAGCATCCATTATTTAGCACAGTCCCCAAACTTTGATGAAGGGGATACCTTACTAGAGGCGATTCTGGATGGTGATCACCCACGATTGCAATTGGTAAAGCGCTTTGACAAAGCTAGTCGTGACTATCACTACATACAAGAGCAAGGTGTAAGCGATGATCGTATTGAGCGTCGCTATATGCAATGTTTAGAAGAAATGGATAGACAAGACGGTTGGCAAGTAGAGCAAGAGGCTCGCATTATTCTAAGTAAGCTTGGTTTTTACGATGTAAATATGTCTGTTAGCCTATTATCAGGGGGGCAAAAGCGTCGATTGGCCCTTGGTCAGGCTTTGTTATACCCTTGTGACTTGCTTTTATTAGATGAACCGACAAACCATTTAGATGAAGATAGCATTGAATGGCTTGAAACGTACTTGAGTAATCGACAAGGTGGTTTATTGATTAGTACTCATGATCGCTATTTTCTAGACTCTGTATGTAATGGTATTTTAGAGTTGTCGAATCGCCATATGTATGAATACGAAGGAAATTACGAAAAATTTATTGAGTTGAAAGCCAATCGTGAGGCTCGTCAGGCCGCTACAGAGGAAAAACGTCGTCAATTTTTAAAGCGTGAAATTGAATGGGTTCGCCGTGGTGCGCTTGCTCGTACTACAAAGCAAAAGGCCCGTTTACAACGGTATGAAACACTTAAAAATATGGAAAAGACGCGCCGTCCTGATCAAATGGATCCTATTGCCTTAAAAACGCGTTTAGGAAAAACTATTTTTGACATAGAGCATTTATCATTTGATTTTGATGGGCGCCCTATGATAGATGATTTTACATATCATGTGGTGCGTCATGATCGCATTGGTATTGTAGGTCCTAATGGAGTTGGCAAATCCACGTTCATGAATATTCTAGATGGCACCTATGAGCCAACGACGGGTACTATTGGTAAAGGGGAAACCGTTCGTATCGCTCATTTTAAACAGGAATTGCCTGAATTTGATGAGGATATGCGCGTTCTCGACTATATCAAAGAAGACCATTCCTATATGGCCCTTGGTGATGGTACTACATTGAGTGCAGGACAAATTCTGGAACGTTTTTTGTTTACCCCAGAATTACATGGCGTGCCTATCCGCAAACTCTCTGGTGGTGAGCGTCGTAGACTATATCTTTTAAAATTACTTATGAGTGCACCTAATGTTTTATTGCTTGATGAACCGACCAATGATTTGGATATCCCTACATTAGAGGTATTGGAAGATTTTCTTGATTCTTTCAGTGGGGTTATTATCACTGTTTGCCATGATCGATATTTCCTTGATCGTGTTGTAGATAAATTATTTGTCTTTACCGGTAATGGGCATATTGATATTGTGCATGGATCCTATTCGGATTATAAGGAAGAACATGGTGAAAGCACTAATTCTCCATTTTATATACCAGAACATCAGTCATCTACTGTAACGAATAAGAGTTCGGCATCAACAGTAGGTCCCGTTGAGGTTAGTGACGCAGATACAGATACAAATGCAAATACAAATACAAATACAAATACAAATACAGCGGTTAAGGGGTCTGCTGATAAATCTACACCTGTTGATTTGCCCACAAAAAAAGGTCTCAATAAGGCGGAAGAGGCGGAATATGCGTCTATCATGGAGGAGCTACCAAAATTAGAACATCTTATAAAAGGCTTAGATGTTATGATTAGCCAAGCGGCTACGGATTATGAAAAAATGCAAACATTAATGGCTGAACGAGAGGGTGCACAATCTCAAATCGATACGCTAACCGAGCGGTGGATGGAATTAGAGGAACGCTTGTAAACCTGTATTTTATGCAGTTTTCTAATACCTGTTATGCATAGGAATTACTTTCATAATCATTGATAAAAATTACGATTTGTAGTATAATTTCAGAGATTAACGATAACAACGTTACCTAAGTAGGAGGAACTATGAGTAAGTACGAATTTTTAGATCGCCGTGTACCGATTGAAGACGGCAACATTGCGTTAGTACAGGATTTATCCAAATGTAAAAACTGCTCCTTATGTCGTAAAGCTTGTGCTGTAGATATGGGTGTATTTGATTATTATGATTTAACAACTAATGGAGATCATCCAATTTGTATTCATTGTGGTCAATGTGCATCGATTTGTCCATTCGACTCCATCAATGAACGCTCTGAAATTGATGAAGTAAAAGCAGCTATTGCTGACCCTAATAAAATCGTCGTTTTCCAAACTGCACCTGCTGTTCGCGTTGGCTTAGGTGAAGAGTTCGGTCTTGATGCAGGTACATTCGTAGAAGGTAAAATGGTAGCGGCTCTTCGTAAATTGGGTGGCGACTATATTTTAGATACAAACTTCGGTGCTGACATGACTATCATGGAGGAAGCATCTGAATTGTTGGAACGCGTTATCAATAGTGATGCGGTATTGCCTCAGTTCACATCTTGCTGTCCTGCTTGGGTTAAGTTTGCTGAAACATTCTATCCAGAATTCTTGCCAAACTTGTCTACTGCTAAGAGTCCAATTGCAATGCAAGCGCCTACGCAAAAAACATATTTTGCTGAAAAAATGGGCCTTGATGCAAAACAAATTGTTGCTGTTGCAGTAACACCTTGTACAGCTAAGAAATTCGAGATTCGTCGTGACGAAATGAATTCTTCTGCTGAATACTGGGACGTACCAGAAATGCGAGATACAGACTACTGTATTACTACACGTGAACTTGCAAAATGGTTACGTGCAGAAGAAATCAACTTTGATGACCTTGAAGATTCCGCATTCGATCCGTTGATGGGTGAAGCTTCTGGTGGTGGTATCATCTTCGGTAACACTGGTGGTGTTATGGAAGCGGCTATGCGTGCGGCTTACAAATTAGCAACTGGTGAAGATGCACCTCAAACATTGATCCCATTCGAAGCCATTCGCGGTATGGATGGTGCTCGTGAAGCAGATGTAGTCATTGGGGATAAAACATTACATGTAGCGGCTGTTCATGGTACAGGTAACTTGCGTAAGTTTATCGAACGCATGCGTGCAGAAAATATCCATTATGATTTCATTGAAGTAATGGCTTGCCGTGGCGGCTGTATCGGTGGTGGTGGTCAACCACGCGTTAAATTACCGATGGCTGATAAAGCTCGTGAAGCTCGTATTGCGTCCTTGTATACTCGCGATGCAGAGGTACAAGTGAAAGCAGCTTGCGATAATCCAGATATCCAAAAACTATATGCTGAGTTCTTTGATGGTAAACCTATGAGCCACAAAGCACATCATATGTTACATACAACATTTGTAAATCGCTCTGAAGACTTGGGCCCTAATGGTGCATGTACACCGGCTACATGCCCAACATCTGTGCCTAATTTGAAAAAAGCAGCAGAAGCAGCTAAAGCGGCGGCAGAAGCCGATAATTAAATTAAAAATAAATTTGAATAAAAATCTTGAAATTCCGCATAAAATAGCATATACTAATAACTGTAATAGATAATGGTCTGTTGAGAGAGGTATATGTAAATGACATGGGGCGGACAGAGAGCTGGTTCTGGTCGTAGACCTCGTGTGTATAAACGTGTATGTCGTTCATTCCGTTTAACCGATGAGGAATATCAAGTACTGAAACCATTAATAGAGGCTATTAGAATGCGCACTGATTTAAATAACAAAACGGCGCATCTAGTGGATTAGAAAAGTTAAATATTGACATGGCATATATATGTACATTTTAAGAACATTCTTTTGTACTCATCTAATAATAGCAAATCTTCAATTTAATATATGCTATGTGAATAAGTGAAATTAGACCCTTCGGGGTCTAATTTTTTTGTAATAAAATACATTGGGGTATAGGCATTTTAGTGTTCCCTCGTTATAATATGAATATACAAGTAGTATAGGAGGTGTTAGCTTGTTACAAGATTTGCTATCCGAGGATAATGTGTCATTTCATTATCCTGCAGAGACCTGGGAAGATGTGATTTGTCATGGTGGTCAACTCATGGTCGATGCTGGTTTTACAGAACCTACATATATAGAGGCCATGGTTGAAGTTGTTCGAGAAATGGGGCCGTACATTGTTTTGGCACCAGGTCTGGCGATGCCACATGCACGCCCTGAAATGGGCGTTAAACAGGTCGGTACTGCACTTGTTACATTAGAAAAACCTGTCGATTTTGGTAGTCCTGAAAATGATCCTGTTTCAGTAGCTCTTTTTCTATGTGCCCCCAATAAGGATGAACATATTCAATTGCTTTCAGATATTGCAACATTATTTGAAGACGAAGAATTCCTTGATGCGGCTGCTAATTTTGAAAGTATTGAAGATGTACAAGAATTTTTATCTGAACATTTAGAAGATGCGTAATTGAGGAGGTAGACTATGATTTCCATCTTAACTGTATGCGGTAATGGCATCGGGTCTAGTTTGATGTTAAAAATGAAAATCGAAGAAATCTGTGCTGAAAATAATATTGAAGCGCAAGTAGAATCTATTGATTTTAATGCGGCTCAAGGCCGTAAGGCTGATTTGATTGTGACTGTAAAAGAATTAGCAGAGCAATTTGAAGGCAAAGAAGTAGCTATTGTTCGCAGCTATATTAATAAAAAGAAAATTAAAGAAGATATTTTAGAACGATTACAACAAATCGCTAAGTAATTCGCTAGGGAGATAATTCTATGGAAATGATATTAGAATTCTTACGAGATGTATTGAGTCAACCAGCATTATTGATTGGTATTATGTCCTGTGTAGGTCTAATCGCTTTAAAAAGACCATTTCACAAGGTGATGACCGGTACATTAAAACCTATTCTCGGTTATTTAATGCTCGCAGCTGGTGCTGGTGTTATCGTTAGTAATCTAGATCCATTGGGCAAGATGATTGAACACGGTTTCCATATTACTGGCGTAGTACCAAATAACGAAGCTATTGTGGCGGTTGCACAAAAGGTACTTGGTGTTGAAACGATGTCTATTCTCGTTGTAGGCTTATTGATGAACTTATGTATTGCTCGTTTTACTAAGTTTAAATATGTATTCCTTACAGGTCATCACAGCTTGTTTATGGCCTGCTTGATGTCTGCCGTACTTGGCACAGCTGGATTATCTGGTATTGAACTCATTCTTGTTGGTGGTTTCTTGATGGGCGCTTGGTCTGCTATTTCTCCAGCAATTGGTCAAAGTTATACATCTAAAGTTACTGATGGTGATGAAATTGCGTTAGGCCATTTTGGTAGCCTTGGTTATTATTTATCTGCTTGGGTTGCTAAATATATAGGTAAGGCAGAAGAAAGCACAGAAGATATTGAAATTCCTGAAAAATGGGGCTTCTTGCGTGACTCTACACTATCTACTGCATTGACTATGATTGTATTCTATTTGATCGCTGCCATTGCAGCCGGTTCTGAATTTGTAGCTACCTTGTCTGGTTCTATGAGTCCATATTTATTTGCTATCATGAGTGCTATGAACTTTGCTGTTGGCGTAGCAATCGTATACTCCGGTGTACGTATGATCTTAGGCGATTTGATTCCTGCATTCCAAGGGATTGCTACAAAAATTATTCCTAATGCAATTCCAGCAGTAGACTGTGCGGTGTTCTTTACATATGCTCCAACAGCGGTAGTATTAGGCTTTATTAGCTCCTTTATCGGTGGTATCATCGGTATGCTTATCCTCGGTGCTGTAGGTGGCGTACTTATCATTCCTGGCCTTGTACCTCATTTCTTCTGTGGTGCTACAGCAGGTATTTATGGTAATGCTACTGGCGGTCGTCGCGGTGCTGCTGTTGGTGCATTCCTTAATGGTTTGGCTATCACATTCTTACCAGCATTGGCACTACCAGTTCTTGGTCAACTTGGTTTCCAAAATACAACCTTCGGTGATGCGGACTTTGCTGTAATGGGCCTTGTACTAGGTAACGCATTTGAATGGATTGGTATGGCTGGCATTTATGGTATCGTTGTTATTGCAGCATTGGTACTTATTATTCCTAACTTTATCAAAACAAAGGGCAAAGTTATTAATTACGTAGAAGAGGATTGATGAAAACAACTGAGCAACATAGTAATGTAGTAGTTCGATATATATTCCTGACCATTGGTGCTATCAGTTTTTGTCTTGGTACAGCAGGTATCGTATTACCCGTATTGCCAACAGTTCCCTTTTATATGCTTACATTATTTTGTTTAGCACGAGGTTCTGAACGTTTTCATAGAATGTTTTTGGAATCCAGTTTATATCAAAAGACTGTTGGTGCTTATGAACGTGATAAAGCGTTAACGTTACGGACAAAGTTGTCTATCTTAACTTCTGTTACGGCCATTATGATGATAGGGGCCTATTTTTCAAGAAATATTCCAATAGCACTTATTATCATGTCAATCGTATGGATTGCTCATATAATAGCATTAGCCTTTATAGTTAAAACCAAAAAATAAATAATCATATGAAATTCCTCCTATTAAAACTTTTTTTATGGGAGGAATTTTTTTACTAGACAGAATAATCATAAAATAATCATATAGAAAATGAATGCATAAAATGGATTTTAATAAATATTACATGAATAATAACAAAAATAAATTTGACAATTAATCTCAAAATGATTATTATTAATATATTATTTATAATATTTATATAGATGGTGATACTATGAATCCACATGCACATATGAAATCTCAGTCAGGGATGTCCATGTTGAGATATACCGTGTTTGATGGTATCGACTTGATATTCCTTGATGTAAAGCGTGAAACGATTCAATTTTATGCCCAATCACATACAAAGACCTTTGCCATCAATCACTGTGAAGAAGGTCGCATAGAATGTAAATTCTCATCTGGAGAGTATTTATATATGGGACCAGGCGATATGTCATTAGGTTGGCATATACGGTCCGATTATCAACATGAAAATTATTTTCCTACTAAATCCTTTAAAGGAATTGTGTTATTAGTAGATGTAGAACGAGCGCAACCGGTTTTGGATACCCTTGTAACAGATACTCATATTGATTTAGCAGAGCTCGCTAATCGATTTTGTGAAAATGCAGATTTTGGTATGATGATGGAAGAAACTGACTCGGTTCGCCACATTTTTTCTAGCTTATATGCGGTGCCAGATCAAATTAAGGCACATTATTTTAAATTGAAGGTTATTGAAATCTTCTTATTACTCTCAGTGATTTCTACCGAGTCCCATGAAAGGCGCGTTAGTTACAGAAAACACCAGGTAGATACTGTAAAGAAGGTAAGTAAATATTTATCTAAGAATTTTGCAAAACGCATTACCCTTGATGATCTATCAAATGATTTTGATGTTCCAGCCTCTACCTTGAAGCGTTGCTTTAAAGGGGTATATGGGGTAACGATTCATCAATTTATAAAAGAATGTCGTATGAATGAGGCAAAACGATTGCTTCAAGATACAGATGACTCTATTTTGCAAATTGCCAATGCTGTAGGCTATGAAAATGGTAGTAAATTTACAAGTACGTTTAAAGACTCCATTGGAATGACTCCTAGTGACTTCCGCAAGATATAATTACATACTACATATCTCACTAAAAATACCAAAAACGTATAGTTTTGGTCTTTTCGGAGTAGATATGCAGAATACACTTTGCTAACATATAAAATGTAAATGATTTTCAATGTCATTATATTGTTAGTAAAGTGTATTTTTTATTTTATAAAAATAAGAGATATATGGTTGTGTAATTAAACTATAGTTGAGAAAGAAAGAGTATTTTAGGAGGCAACAGTGAACCGATGGGAACGCACGAAACGCTATTTAGTCCTATCTAGTGCGGTTGCACTATGGCTAAATGCACCTCTCATGGTTATGGCAGATAATGCATCTGTCACAACTGATGTGGTACATGTACGAGGTACATGGGCAGAGGAAGAAGCGAAATTAAATCCACAGCAAGTGCAAATCATTACTAAGAAAGAAATTGAGAAGAAGCAGGCGAAGTCAGTCGAAGATATTATTTTTACCCAAACGGGTGTATCCAGAACCGTTGATGCCATGGGGCGTGTCGGTGTATCCATTCGCGGTGCAGAAGCACGTCATACACTGATTCTTGTAGATGGACAACCAGTATTGGGGGATTTTGATAAATATTCAGGTGCTGCTGATGAGGTGCAACGATTAGGTGCGGAAAACGTTGAGCGTATCGAGGTTATTCAAGGTGCTGCCAGTGCTAAGTATGGTTCCGATGCCATTGGTGGTGTTGTTAATATCATCACTAAAAAAGCGCTTAAAAACCAACATTGCAATTGAACGCAGAAGGTATGCGTCGTAAAAGTGATGGAGATGTATTCCCATTCCAAAATTTTTACATTCGTGCCGATTCTGGTCAGATGGGGAAATTAAAGGTTGGCCTATCTGGTAGTAAACGTGATTTAATGCCGGTTCTAGCATCTGTTAAACGTCGCGCATCTGGCATGGCCTTTGATTACTCAAAACATAACTTTAAGCCGAATGTGCTTCGCTACTACGGGGATGCTTCGGATATTGGTCTCGTAGCAACATATGAAGCTAACAAGAATAATAAAATTGAGATGCGTCTCAACCGATATACAGAGGATCTTGTGCGAGATATTAAACACTCTGATTCCGATTTAGAACCACAACAACACTTTAAACGTACAGCTGGTCGTAATACTATCAATTTAGCGTGGAATTCAAAAGCTGGTAAAAGTGATTGGACGGTAGAGACAAACTATTCTCGTATTAAAGAGGATGATGTGGCTCTAATCAATTACACAGGGCGTTCCTCTTATGAAGGCTCCAACGAACTTCGTTATATCGATAATATCGACCATAAACAACTAGATGTTCGTCTTAATGCGAATACTCAACTTAATAACAAGCATCGCCTTAGCTATGGTGTCAGCTATGCTCGTGAAGAAGGCTCTGGTAGCCGATTAAAGAGCTCTCCTAATACAAGTACAATGTACATTGACCCTTGGGAATATGATAAGAGTCTCCTCGTAGATAAATTAGACCGTCTTGTAAGACGTAAAGGTGATAACAGCGTTAAGGTATATTCCCATATTCATGATTATAAGTTCATTAAATCCAGTAGCGGCATGCCACAATGGGATATGGACTATGAATATTATGGTGCTGAAACAGATGCTCAAAAACCGGGTATCACCTATGATGATTACGTAAATTATGGATTATCTGAAGGTGCTATCAGTTCTTGGTCCAGTACATCACCTAATAATCAGCCAATATCAGATGAATTTAGATCACGTTATAATGCATTAAAATCTCGACTAGAGGCTGAAAATCCATCAATGGCAGCTACGCGTTCTAATATCGTAGGCGATTACTTTAAATATGGTGAGTCCAGTGATCCAGAAATGCGTAAAAAAGCGCCTAAGTTGAATGGCAAAGCCTTCTTAGAAGAGTATCGTAATCGGGACCAACGATTGACTACAGGTCAAGGCACGATTCGCAAGATGAATGCTTATATTTCTGACACTTGGCAGGTGAATAAAAATTTAACCTTTGTACCAATTATTCGCCTTGATAATAGCAGCTTGTTTGGTTCAAATTTATCGGCATCCATGGGGATGACCTACAATGTGAATGGTAATCCTCAACGCCGATTTAAAGCTAATATTGGCACTGGTTATACAGAACCAGGTATGGGCGAATTGTGGTATAACTGGGAAATGTATGCATCTAATCCAGTAGGTATTGGTGTAGCTAAACTCGGTTGGTATTGGGCTGGTAATCCCAATTTGAAGCCTGAAAAATCTCTGAACTTTGATATGAGTTTAGAAGGTGAAAATAAAAACACCTATGCCCGTGTTGGCGTATTCCACAACCGTATTAAGAACTACATGTCTGTATACTTTACGGGAGAATTCCAAGATTTTGCACCATATTTGAAAGGGGATGCAAAATACCAACGTGCCCCAGATATGATTTACAGCTTTAAAAACATCGGTATGGCTGAAATCACAGGCCTTCAAGCGGAAGTGCAACAAAAATTCGGCAGATACTGGTCCGGTAAATTAGGATACACTTATTTACATGCCATCAATAAGAGTGATCCTTCAATGCCAAAGCAATTGCTCGATAAACCTGTGCATAAAATTGATATTGGCGTATCCTATGATAATCCAAAAACAGGTTGGAACGGTTCCATTTGGGGTGATTACTACATTGATATGCTCGATAGTAATACATTAAATAATGGTGGTAACTACTGGCCAGATATTTTATCTGGTGATGCCGGGGTATATAAAAAGCAAGTTTACCAAAAGAAAACATTTGGTATTTGGAACCTAATGGTTCAAAAACGATTCAATAAGAACGCCATGATGTATTTTGGTATCAATAATATCTTTAATCATCGTGATGATGACCGTGCTACACAAGAACGTGTATATCGCATTGGTGTAAACCTCAAGTTTGGCGGTGGTGATTCTAAGACTACGCCAATCGGTAAAGATGTTAATAAATCAGCTAATGCAGCTGGTGATGTAGTAAATGGCGTATCTACTAATGGTACAGCGTCTACAGTACAAAACCTATCCGAAGTTGTTAAATTAACTGATTTTATCCGTTCTGATTTTGATACAACTAAAGAACGCGGCGTTACCTTTGTTGGTGACTATCGTGCTCGCTGGATGGCTCACGATGGTTCGAATCGTCCACAATCTCCATATAGAGCCAATTCTTATGTTGGCTCTGCGAAGGCTAATATGTATGATGCGAGTCGACATAGCTTTGAACAACGCATTCGTCTTGGATTTGATGCACGTCTTAATCCGTTTACAAACCTATCGGTTATCGGTAGCATGTCCGGCATGAGTGGCGTAGATACAAGCTGGACTCAATCAGATTCAAAAGGCTTTAACCACCAACGTCTCGATACTGTTGATTTGACAAGACGCGTTAAGAAATGGGATGTTTCCGTAGGTCGTTTAACTGAACCTATGGGAGCAAGTGGCTATTGGTTTGGTCAGTCCTATGATGGGATTCGCGGCGTATGGACCGGTAACGATACACAAGTTCGCGTTGGTGTAGGTAACTTTAAACATAGCACGGGTATTAGTGATTCTGCGTATACCCATGTGGTACATGAAGTGATTACTAGACCTCCAACAGCAGCAGAGTTGATTGGTATTAATCGTGATGATTATCCTTATGATATTAATAATGCTACAAAAACGGGGTCTGATGGTGAAAGCAAATCCACTGAGGATGCACCAGCACCAGATAGCCCAACAGGTATTTATGAATCTACTTATAAAGGTAAGGTAGATACGATTTACTTCTATCAACAGCTAAAAGGATTACAAGATGAATATGATGCGTATAAAGCTACGTTGAATCTAAGTTGGAGCAACCCAAATAAGGATCAAGAAATTGAAAAAGCTAATGCTAAATTAGCAGAGACTCAACAAAAACAAGCTCAAATCATGAGCCGCTTACAAGATATTCTTACAAAGGCATACCCTACAGATATGGCTGAGAAGAAATTCTCTCTCGATATTCCATCTGGTGGTTATACAATGTATGAAATCACTAATAAGAATACAGGGGAAAAACTCTATAAGACCGGGGACATTATGTATAATGTGAACTCTTCTTTATACCCTGAATACTTAAAAGAAAAGGCTAAAGGTCTTATCGTATCTACTGATAATAAGGAGGCTTTAGTAAATCCTAAAGCCTATGTTGAAAAACATGGTGACGAAATTAATCAATCCGTAGCAGAAATTGCTAAATATAATGCTACAGATAACTGGAAGAATTATAACAATAGTGAGCTTGATGTGGTTTGGGTTAAACAGCCAGATGGCACGTTCAAACAATCTTATGATTACTATGGACAACCAGCTAGTGATTATGAGTTCACTGGTTACTTAGGTGCTAAAACATATAAATACGATAGTGGTAGTTATGTATTTAGTGATTATGATGCTAAAGATGCGATTTACAAAAAGAACTTTACAATGTCCTCCAATGATTGGGGTGAAGGTAGTTCTGACTATGGTTGGGGCATGCCAAATGCATTGTTCAACTATATGTATAATCTTGAAAAGGTTGTACATGATGCAGAGTCTGAAAACAAATTACCACGTGAAGCAATTGGTAAAATCATTGGTAACATCATTCAAACAGAAGGTGTTGTTCTTGAAAAAGATACAATTCCACCAATTGAAACAGCGGCCTTTGTTCAAGTTAAGAAACAAATTGGCGATCGTCTTGGCTTACAAGCATGGTATTTACGATCCTTTAATGGTAGCAAACGTACCTTCTTAAATGCCAATGGCAACGGTAATGATGAACAAAGCTTCTCCAATATTGCAAATGTATTTGGCATCGGTGCTAAATATCAAATCGGTGAAAGCACAGCAATTACTGTAGATTATGGTCAAAACCGCTCAAAATTTGGTCGCTATATGAATGGTAACACCGTATATGATCATGAACGTGGTACAGCGGACTTCACTATTAAGGGACATCAAATGGGTGGTACACCGCACTTCTGGATGGCACGACTCGATATTGGCCGTTCTGATCTAGATATTCCAAAATCTTGGAATGCGTTCATCGACTATAAATACTTTGCTCATGGTTCATTCCTCGGTGGTAATGGCACAGGTGCTGTTCCTGATCGTTATCTCGATGGTATTCGCAGCTTCACATTTGGTGCAGGCTATGTTCCACGCAAGGATTTACTCCTTGAAGCATTCTATACATTCGATGCAAAGGGCACAAATAAACGAGATACCTTATATGGTAATGAAAGCTTTAAGTTAGGCGATTATGCAAGAATTCAAGGAACCTACAGGTTCTAGTATGCAGTCTGTAAATAGACAGAAAGGTTTATTAGTATGGAAAATCTAAATTATGTCATTCACTTGTTTCATAGTGGCGGGTATGTAATGTATCCATTATTACTTTTGTCCTTTATGGTTATCGCTATCGCTGTAGAACGTGCTTTCTTTTACCGTAAATATGCAGGTAAAACCTATGTGGTGACTCATGCAGTTAATGAATTAGCAAAACTGCAAAAATGGGATGAAATTGATAAAGTAATTCAAGAAAACCCGTCCATTGCAAGTCGTATTGCTCAAGCAGGTTTACATAATGCTTCTAGCGAAGAAGCGATGAAGACAGCCTTTGCTGATCAAATGGGCGTTGATGCAGTAGGTTTCCGTAAATATATGGATTACCTCAGTGCAACGGTTACAATCTCCCCATTGTTAGGTTTGCTTGGTACTGTAACAGGTATGATTGGTTCCTTTAGTATCCTTGACTCTGGTGCCGGTGCTTCCGCCATTACAGGTGGTGTAGGCGAAGCCCTCATCGCCACAGCATCTGGTTTATGCGTTGCGATTATGGCCTTTATAGTGTACACAGTTTTTAGCCATCGTTTGGATTCCATTATTAACCAAATTGAAAATATGTGTGTAAACATTGTTACAGCTAAACGAGAAGGGTGGAAATAATTATGAACTTGCAAAGCTTTCGCATGAAAACTAAGCCGGAATTCATGATCATTCCAATGATTGATATCATCTTCTTCTTGTTGGTATTCTTCATGATGAACAGCTTACAAACAGTTGCTCAAAAAGCATTATCTGTACAATTACCACAAGCGACAAGTGCTTCTGCACCTGCTCAGTTGCCAGTTGTATTTACATTAGATGCAGAAGGGCATATTACAATTGATAATAACCCAATGAGTATTGATCAAGCAGAAGTTATGATTAAACAACGTATTCAAGAAAATCCTAATGCTAGCGTTATTTTACAAGCAGATAAACGAGCAGCTCATGGCCAAGTAGTAGCCATCATGGATATGCTCAAACAATCTGGCGTTAAACGCTTAGCTATTGCAGCAGAACAGAAAGGATAACTATGGGTCTAGGCATATCATGGAAAAAAGCAGCCATTATATCCGCCGTAGTTCATCTAGTTGCTCTCTTTATTGCCGTTATCTTTTTTGTAGTCGTTCCAGCTATTCAAGAAATGGAAACCTATGAAATTGATCTCACCCAAAGTGTGCTCGATGATGGCGGTAGTGGTCATGCTGGCGGTGGTGGCGGTGATAGATCATCTCTATTCCCAAAACCATTGTCTGCAGATGAAGTGGCGGCAAGAACGCAGGCTGTTGTAGCAAATATGGATCCTTCTCCAGCAACAGATATTCCAGATGCTGTCGATGTTCCATCTAAGAATAGTGATAGTAAATCTACTGGAACTGCTGGTGAAAGTGGTGGTGAAGGTGCCGGTTCTGGCGGCGGCAAAGGCGGCGGTCATGGTACCGGCGAAGGTACAGGTGTTGGCGATGGTAGAGGCTCTGGCACAGGTACAGGTGATGGACCAGGTAGTGGTGATGGTCATGGTACAGCACGTGCAGCCTTTAATACACAAGGTTTTTATAACACTGTTAATAGTCGAAAAGTAATGCCACAGCAATACATTCGACAACATAAAGAAGTTCATGAAACAATCGTAGTCTTTGTACGTATTGATACAAATGGTAATGGCATAGAGCAATATGTGGAATCTGGTGATGATCCACTATTGAAAGAATCGGCTATGGACGCTGTGTATCGCTCCTTACCATACCCAAATAACTCAGGTGATGTACAACCGGTCCATGTTCCTGTACGATTTGACATGGCAGAAGGTACAGATGACGAAGATTAATTATAATTTATAAAAGGAGATATTAATGAGTACTATTATTTTATATTCATCACTCACGGGAAATACAAAAAGTGTAGCAGAAGCGATGGCTTCTGTAATGCCAGAAGGTACACCTTGTGTGCCTGTTAAAGAAGCGCCTGCAAACCTTGCAGATTACGATACCGTATTTGTAGGGTTTTGGGTAGACCGCGGCACAGCGAATAAAGAAGCTGCTAAATTGATTGAAACATTGAACAATAAACATGTCGTATTCTTTGCTACATTGGGGATGTATGCTGATTCTGATCATGCTCGTGAAAGTATTGAAAAAGCATCTACATTATTGCCTAATAAAGAATCTTTGGTGGATGGTTTTGTATGTCAAGGTAAAATTGATCCTAAAGTAATCGAGATGATGTACAAAATGTTCCCACCAGGATCTGCTCATGGACAAAGCCCTGAACGTGATGCATTGCATAAGGCGGCAGAAACGCATCCTGATGAACAAGATTTTGCAAATGCGAAAGAATTTGCTAAATCTGTGCTTGCAAAGTTGCAAGGCTAACGAGTGAAAGGGGAAACGTATGAGTTTAGCAAGCTTTTTTGAATCCATTCCGGAGAAACAACGGAATCTGCAACTCGGTTTAGCCTGTGATAATCCTATGAGCGGCGCTTTTCCTCATAAACGCGTTGTTCATGCAGGGCTTAATGGGACTTTGATTTCACCTAAGGAATCACAAAATGTATGGGATGCTGTTATGAAGGGGGCCCCTAAAAAAGGTCAAATGCAATGTGCCTATATTCACATTCCGTTTTGTAAAACGAAATGTACATACTGTGGTTTCTTTCAAAATGGTACGAGCCAAAGTATTGAAGACCAATATATTGATGGCCTTATTGGGGAACTTAAGCTGGCTAGTGAAAGCCCGCGCTTAAAGGATGGTCTTATCCACGCTGTATTCATTGGCGGTGGCACACCGACATCCTTATCTCCAGCAAACTCTGAGCGCTTGTTAAAAGCGATTAAAGAATACTTACCACTAGCTAATGATTATGAGCTTACCCTAGAAGGTCGCATTCATGATTTGATTCCTGAAAATCTTGAAGTATGGATGAATAATGGCGTTAACCGTATGTCTATTGGCATCCAATCCTTTAATACTGAAGTGCGCCAAATGGTAGGTCGTTTGGATACAAAAGAAACCGTACTAGAACGGCTAGCGGCCCTAAAGGCGTATGGTCAATGTTCTGTTGTTATCGACTTGATTTACGGATTGCCTGGTCAAACAATGGAGGTTTGGGAACAAGACTTAGCCGACTTAGTAAGTTCTGGTGTAGATGGTGCTGACCTATATCAATTGAATGTATTCGATGGAAGTGATCTAAACCGGGATATTGCGAGCGGTAAGGTACCACCAGCTGCAACAACAGCTATGCAAGGTGATATGTTCGAATTTGGTCGTAAATACTTAGATGCCCGTGCGTACCGTAGATTAAGCGCTGCTCATTGGAGTGCTAATAACCGTGAACGTAGCTTGTACAATATCTTAGCTAAAGCAGGTGTACCAATGTTCCCATTCGGCAGTGGTGCAGGGGGTAATGTTGATGGATATGGCATGATGCTACATCGCGCACTAAAACCGTATGAAGATATGGTAAGCCGTGGTGAAAAACCATTTATGGCACTTATGAAGCAAAGTGATTTGCAACCATTTGTTAATCAAGTTGTGAGCCAACTTGAACAAGGTTACTTAAATATCAATACTTTAATAGATATGGATCCGCAGCTAGGCGAATTGAATTGGTTGTATAAACTTTGGGAAGAACGTGGTTTAGTCTCCTACAATGGCTTGCTCTATAAATTAACAGCAGCCGGTGAATTCTGGACTGTTAATATCACGCAAAGTACATTGGAGGCTATGGAATATATTTTAACTGGTAAAAATTCCTTTGCCTTAGAATCCGTAGCGGCTCAAGATACGAAGACCACATCTAAAGAAAATCCTAATCAAGAGGTACGTGGTATCGGCCAAGGAAAGGCGAATATTTCGGTACCAACCGATGAACAGACAGAAGCGCAACGTAAAGAAGCACTCATGGCAAAAGCAAAAGAAGAAATCGCTAAGAGTGGTGCCTCTGGTGAAGCAGCAAATCGCATGGTTCAAGCTATGTCGAATTTGAGCGCTGATGAAATTGAATACATGATGGAACGTATGATGTCCTAATTATCACTAACAACCTCTCATATAAATAACTACAAACATTGACAGGTACGTTTTATCTTAGTATTAAAACCCTAGATTACAATCTATTCTTTAAACTGGACTATTCAGTTTAACGAGAATATATCGTGGTCTAGGGTTTACTTTTTATGTTTCGGAATGTATTCTGTACATATAGTTATACAAGGTATTAGGAGGTTAGTATGAATGCATTTCCTAACGAAGTGATAGATATAGTTGGTATTGGGGCTAGTACCTTAGATCGATTCATCGTGGTTGATCATTTTCCAACGGGGCGTGAGGTGCAACAGGCCATCTCGTCTACTACAGATGGCGGCGGGCCGGTAGCGACTGCACTAGCCACGGCTGGTAAATATGGATCTTGTACTATTATGATTGACCGTATTGGGGATGATATGGTTGGACGCTATATTCTAGAAGACTTTCATAAATATAATGTCAATACAGAGGGCATCCAAGTTGATGCGGATGCTAAGAGTGGAACTGCAACGATTCTTGTGAAACAGAAGACAGGGGAGCGAGCTGTATTTTTTGAACGAGCTACTGCAACTGAGCCTGAGTTCTTAGAGGCTCATAAACAACTCATAGAATCTGCCTATATTTTGCATATCAATGGTAGACATCGCAAACTCATGCGCTCTGCTATGGCCGTTGCAAAAGAGGTAGGCACTATTATTTCTTTAGATGGTGGTGCTCAACGCTACGATGAAGATATGAAGCCTATTACAGAAGCCAGTCACATCGTTATCGTAGCTCGAGACTATGCTGAAAAATATACAGGCACAACTAATTTAGAAGATGCTTGTCGTATCATTCATGAACGAGGAGCCTTCATAGCAGGTGTTACCGATGGTGCTAATGGTAGTTATTTTGTATGGCCTGATGGAACATCTTATCGATGTGAACCATTTTCTCAAGCTACTGTAGTAGATACAACGGGGGCTGGAGATAGCTTCCATGGTGCTTTTTTGTATATGCTTACAAAAACACTTTGCAAAATAGCAGATGGTACTAACACATCAACTATGAATGAAACGAGCCAGTCCTTAAATGCTATCGATTTACTCCATAGTTGTGCGCACGAGGACTTAGAAAAAGCGGCTACTTTTGCTTCTGCTGTAGCAGCTCTTAATACGCAAGGAATTGGCGGCCGCAGTCCATTGCCGAGTTTAGAAGATATCAAGGCGCTTATAGGATAGGATTATGGTTATGTGGAAAAATACTTCAAAAAATCAAGTTCAGCAATATATGCAACATAATCCTTATCGTCTATTAGCTCTTAGCTTTTTGGCTGTTATGACTATAGGGACGATATTGCTCATGTTGCCCCTATCAAATGCTCAAGGCCATAGTACAGCGCTTGTAGATGCAGCTTTTACCGCAGTATCTTGCGTTTCTGTAACAGGATTGGCGACAGTAGATACCTATTATCATTGGTCCTTGTTTGGCAAAATCGTCATGGTAATCCTTATCCAATTAGGTGGTTTGGGGATTGTTTCCTTTACCACTATTATCGCTCTAGTATTAGGGCGACGGGTAGGTCTAAAAAATCGCGTGCTTTTATCTGAGGATGTAGGGCAAGATGGAATGAAAGGGCTTTTACACATTACGAAAAAGCTAACTATTTATACCTTTTGTGCCGAAATTATTGGTGGTATTCTCTATACCATTCAGCTATATCCTTATATTGGTGATGCTGCATTATATACGGGAATCATGCAATCCATCTCGACCTTTTGTAATGCAGGGTTTATATTCTTTGATAATGATCTACCTTATGCCATGGTGGGCGATGTATTATTTAATATAAATACAATGGCCCTTATTGTAATAGGTGGTTTCGGATATCTCGCAACCTTTGATATTTGGTCGCATCGCAAGCTACGACGTTTTGTAGATTTAAAACTACACACAAAAATAATGTTAGTTGGCACAACGGTGCTCATCCTTTTAGGGACTATTATTTTCTTGGGAGTTGAGTGGGCGAATCCCAAAACTTTTGGTCCTTTACCTATATGGAATAAGGTCATGGCTGCTCTATTTCAATCGATTACCCCTCGTACGGCAGGTCTTGCAACTGTAGATTATAATGATTTACATCCCATAACTCTGTTTATTACCATCATTTTTATGTTTATCGGGGCAGGTCCTAACTCCACAGGAGGCGGTGTTAAAATTAGTACTATTGCTGTCGCTTTTCTAGCATCGCATACATTATTTAATAATCGTTCTGATACAGAGGTTTTTGAACGTCGTATTTCGTTGGTTACTGTCCTTAAGGCAAATGGGATAATCTTTTTATCCATCCTTCTTGTTTTGCTTGCTACTTGCTATTTAGCTTGGGATGAGCCGTATAACTTTATTCGAATACTTTTTGAGGTAACCTCTGCCTTTGGGACCGTAGGTCTTTCGACGGGGATTACACCTGATTTATCTGAAAGTAGTAAATGGGTGTTGATGCTTGTCATGTTTACGGGCCGTGTTGGGGTTATGACTGTTATTGGTACTTGGGCGTTAAGAACGGCACCGACTAAACCAATTAGCTATGCAGAAGAGCGTGTATTGTTATAAAAACAGATTAGATTGAATATAAAAGGGGGCATATATGAAACATAAAACGATAGCAGTAATAGGTCTTGGTCAATTTGGTGGCACTGTTGCCAAGATGTTAGCTTCCATGGATCATGAGGTATTAGGTGTAGATATTGATCCAGAAGTTGTACAGAAAATTTCACCATTTATAACACATGCTATAGTTGCAGATACAACCGATGAAGAGGCAATCAAAGCATTGGCGCTAAGCCAGTTTGATATGGTTATTGTGGCTATAGGTGGAAATCTTCAAGCCAATCTAATGACAGCTATGCTTCTTAAAGAGTTAGACGCACCTAAAATTGTGGCCAAGGCTGAAAATAATATACAAGGTAAAATGCTTCATAAAATAGGTGTAGATCAAGTGATTTACCCTGAATATGATATGGCATTACGTCTTGTACAATTTTTAACTAGAGACCATGTGATGGATTATTTACAACTATCCAAAAATATCAGTCTTATAGAAATAAAAATGCCTTCATTTATGGTTGGCACATGTTTGAAAGATTCCAATTTGCGTGAGAAATATAATCTTAATGCAGTAGGCATAAGACGCGGTGAGGATTTAGAAGTTCCACCAAACCCAATTACCATCCTCGGTGAAGATGATAAATTATTAGTTATTGGGAATAATTCTGATTTAGATGCATTAACAGTGTAGTAAGTATACGAAACAGATATAATTATATCGAAAAATTATGATACAATAGGAATAGAATTCAGTATAGGCCGTACGTATTCGTATGGCCTTTTTAGATAGAAAAGAAGGATAGTATGACAGAGGAACAATATATAACGGCTCTCAAAAACAATCCCCATGGCGTACGCAATATCCCTAATCCTACAGAGGAAATGCAGTTAGTCTGTGTGGAACAGAATGGGATGTTATTACAGTACATTAAAAATCCTACTGATCGAGTGATTGAAACTGCGTTAGCACAGTCGCCACGGGCCATTCAATATGTGGACAATCCAAGTGACGAATTATTGATTTCATTAGTCAAACAAGATTGGGCGGTACTTGAGTATATTCAACATCCGTCAGATGAAGTGGTTCGCATTGCCTTAGACCAATCGGGCTGGGCCATTCGATATATTACAAATCCATCAGAGGAATTACAGTTAAGGGCTGTAGAAACACAATATGATGCATTGCAATATATTGCCAATCCATCAGAACAGGTTCAAATGGCAGCTGTAAAATCTAATTATTTAGCATTGCGTTATATCCAGAATCCTACATTGGACATTTTGAAAGCCGCCGTGTTACAAGACCCGCAGGCTATGCGTCAAATTACGAATCTAGATTTAGAAACAGTGGTAGAGTTATTGAAGGTTTCTACATTGATACTTGGGTATGTGCCAAAACAACTAGGCTTAACTGTCGACATGGTTCGACAAATTATAACTGAAATGATTGCAAATCCTGCTGTAGAAGATCGCTATGTGCGAGAACTCGTAACTAATCCGGCAATAGGCGGACGTCAATCAACATGGCCCATCGATATATTGTCATTAGTTGATGTATACGGATCTATAGAGGCAAAGAAAATTGCTATCGACCAGTATTTACTATATTAATTAAGAAGGAGTCATAATGAATTTTACAGATACAATGGCTAGTGTGGAATTAGTGCTAGCTGCTAATCAAGTACCTTTGCTCGTTGGTGAAACGGGGATTGGTAAAACATCGCTAGCAGCGCGTGTAGCAGAGGTTCATGATTGGGAACTCGTCACCATTGATGGCAATCTTTTAAAAGAAGGGGAAATAGGGGGATTGCCAACGGTAGAAACGGTTTCACATAAAGATAGTGACGGTACAGTTAAAGAGATTAAAACA
Source organism: Veillonella tobetsuensis (assembly GCF_002959935.1). Lineage (NCBI taxonomy): Bacteria > Bacillati > Bacillota > Negativicutes > Veillonellales > Veillonellaceae > Veillonella > Veillonella tobetsuensis. The sequence continues at coordinate 51,278 of NZ_PPDF01000003.1, read as the reverse complement.
ACCGTGTATGCCGTGCATCATACCTTGGAACATGTGTCACGAGCTGTTAATGCAGGTCGTCATGTATTGCTATTTATCGATGAGATTAATCGTGCAGAGCATGCGGTACAACAAGAATTAATGAATTTGATTTTGAACCGAGAAATCAATGGATTTGCTTTGAGCGATGATGTGCGCATCATTGCGGCTATGAACCCAGAGGATTCCTTTGACTACCAAACGATTGATATGGATCCAGCTCAACAAAATCGTTTCGTATGGCTTTATATGGAAGCAGATTACATGCAATGGATTGACTGGGCTATCTCTGCGGACATTGAAGATAAGGTGGTTGAATTTATTTCCTCCTATCCAGATTATTTGAACCAACGCCACGAAGACGATATTGATGCAACGCCGCGTTCTTTTGAACGGGTGTCTCAAATTTATGGTATCTATAAACAAGGAAATTATAGTCGTGACGTATTCCAAAATGTCATTCGAGGCAATGTGGGAAAACTCATTGCAGAAGCTTTTGTTAATTTCGTTGAAACTGAGCAACAACCATTGTTATCGTTTGATGATATTTTAGCAGCTGTCCATAAACCAGGTGCTGTTATGTCCTTACAGGAAACTGTGAATGGTGAAAGTCCCACTCGCCTATACGTATCGGCGAAAAATATGCTATATCGATTGAACCGCAATAGTAATGCCGAAGAAGTACATCATTTTATTGAGTTCCTCACACTTTACCCAGGGGATTTGCGCATTGCTGTTATGAAGGATCTACGCAACACCTATGAACATGTTTATAACTATGCTATCGAAGATGAGTTATTTATTGACACTTTTTTTGAAGCAAATCGTTAATTCATAAAAGAGTGTATGATAGGTAGGAACTATGAATCGAAATTTAGATAAAGACGACATCCGCGATGCGTCAGACCTGCTCACTCATATAGATGGATGGGAAAAGACAGGGCGTTATGATGAAGAGGCTATCGAGGAGCTAAATCGATGGCATAGAAAGCGCAATCAAATCGCTCGTGATGCAGATGCTTTGTATGAACAACTTTACGCTCGTTACCAATCCTATGTTGATGCACATCCGCTACATGAGCAGAGCGCAGAATCTGTGGCTGTTGATATGGTAAATCACAATATGTCAGATAGCCATATTGGTACAATTGGTCGGGGACTTACTGATCTTTATGATGCAGCGGGAACTGATTTAGCTGTATTGACGCAACATGTGTTGTCAGATGGTTTTGAGCAACGTTTGTGGCATATACTACATACTGTAAACAGTTTGCTTCTTGATGAAGACCAGTTTTTTGGATACTTTTATTTGCAAATGACACATCGTATACGTTTAGATATGACGAGCGCTTTTGGTATTAATCTCAAGCGTGGTGGCTATGTGTTATATGTAAATCCATTCATCATGCTGCGTCAGCCGCCAGATGTAATGAAAGATGGCATTAAACGAGAAATATTACATGTTATCTCGGCCCATTTGATGCGTGTGAAAGAATTGGGGCAACGCTTTCACAAAAAAGCCGTCCATATGGCGATGGATATGGTTGTAAATGACTATTTAGAATATGTAGACCGTGATGCTATTACGGTGGCTAATGTAAATGCACGGTTTGGACTATTATTAAAGCGATTCCGCACATTAGAATATTATGCAAAGGCTATCGATAAAGCATTGCAAGAAAAACCAGACCTTTTTATCGCCGTTGAGGATTCGGATCAAGTCGTGGCTATGGAGTATAATGCGGATACGAGTCATGACATCTGGGACGAGTCCGACTCTATCGATACAGAAACAATGGATAAGATTACAGAACGCTATATTAATGAAGCCTCTAAAGGTACTATGGAGGGGTACATAAAAAGCTTAATCGATACATTCCAAAAGACGCGGCGTTCATTGCCTTGGTATTTTTATCTAAAAAAATTGATGGGCAAGGTGGCTAGTGGACATAAAAAAACGACAGTGCGTCGCAATCGTCGTCAGCCTGAGCGTTTGGAATTGTCTGGTACATTGCGCGAACATAAGGCGAATGTGTGGGTAGCCCTCGATATGAGTGGTAGTATTACGGATGTGGAATTTACCAATGCACTAGAGCAAGTGCTACAAATAGTACATGCGTATAACCATCGCATTACTATTATAGAATGTGATAATGAGGTACGCCGCACCTATACAATGGAATCTGTAAAGGATGTGAAACCGCGCCTTGATGTACGAGGGGCTACTGCTTTTTCACCAGTATTTGCCTTAGCCAATCAACAACATGTAGATTTATTAGTATACTTTACGGATGGTAAAGGGGAAGAACGTCTACGTGATATACCAAAAGGGTATAAGGTGCTATGGGTTCTCACCGGACCAGAACCTCAACTATCCTTGCTTAACCCACATGGTATAGTTCGAGAAATGGGCTATGTTGGTGTTGATGAAACACAAGATATCGACGAATTCGTGAGAATGAGCAGTAGGTCGGGGTTTTCCATGGCGAATCAGGAGTAATCATTGCTTAACAATCTTAACTAGACCATATTATTTACGGCAGAGGGAGGTGTGGGTGTCTAAAATCTTCCACCGGCTTTTTCTTCGCCCTAAAGGGCTCAGGCCAAAGTCAGATTTTAGACACCCACACCTCCCTTTTGAATGTAGATGATATTTGCTCCATTAAGATTGTTAAGCAGCTGATTATTGGGGGTATAGTAAAGAAAGGGCCAAAGTCGGCTGATAGAGGCTATTGATTCCTTTCTCCCGTGTTATATAGGGAGAAGAAAAAGGACGCGATTGCGTCCTTTTTATGGATTGAGGCCAAAGTCAGATTTTAGTCACCCTCGTCCCCTTTCTGGACGTAGATGCTACCAAGCTTATTAAGATTGGTAAGTCATTGATTACATCGGGTAAAAAGAGAACGGGCCAAAGTCAGATTTTAGACACCCACACCTCCCTTTTGAATGTAGATGATATTTGCTCCATTAGGATTGTTAAGCAGCTGATTTACGAAGAGGATTTTATAATAAAAGTATAAGTAAATCTTATCAAAATTATAATATAATGTAATCTTAACATTTTACTCAAAATTGCGATGAGTTTCCTTTATTTAGTAGATGTTGTTCTTGATTTTGATATTCAGAATTGATAAGATTGATGCATGTATTAACTATAAGTGTTTTTAATGGATTATTTTAAGTTTATTTAGGGGAATGTTATGAACAAAATTTTTAAAGTGGTTTGGAATGAAAAAAAAGGATGCAATGTAGTTACATCTGAGAAGGGGAAAAGTACATGTCGTTTTCGAGGATCTGCTAGATTAGCGGCAATGGCTATATTAGGGTTAACTGTAATCACTAGTGGTGTGAATACAGCTAGTGCAGAAGGGGCGACTACTACAGTTGGTACAATTGAAGTTAAGACCTCAAATAATCTTACATATGTCGGTGGTATTTTACTGCCTGGTACAAGTTTAACAGCTATGGATTCTAGTACATATTCAATTTCTGGTAAAATTGCAAATCCTACAAGTATGGCATTTAATGGGAATACGAATACGACTGCTTATATATATGCAAATGGTCAGTTAATTCCAGAAACATCCTTTGTGGCAAATGGTACAGAGCAAGCAACATCTACTCGTAATATTACTAAAATGTGGAATGATAGTGGCACTGTTGATAGTAATGGAAACTATATTCATGCTACAAGTCCAGTTAAAAAAGCTGCTCAAATTTCTCCAGTAGAAACTAAACAAACCGTAATTTCCTCACCTGGTAAAGCCCAGAAAGGTACAATCAAGACAGAAGTCCTTGGCACCAAAACTACTACGACTACGGGTAAAACTGTAACTATTAGTAAATTGTCAGACAATTTAGCATTTGCAAATATTGGAGGCCTTGCTGAAGCTGGTGCAAGTACTATGGCATCTTATGATTTAATGCTTGATGATATCACGCAAGCTGCATTAAATGAACATGCAAAAGCCATCAACACTTTAACAGAGCTTGCAGTAGATGCTCAAAATGATAAGCAAACAGCTTTTGTAGATGCTAATGGTAATAAAGTTGTAAAAACAACGGACTCTACTGGTACAACAGAGGGGTATTATTTAGAAAGTGATATTGATTCCACTACAGGCAAGGCTAAAGTTGGTGCCAGTACAGTTGCTCACTCCGATATTCATGTAAGTCTATTAGATGCATCTGGATCTACGACTACTCCTACAAAATTGAGTAACGTTGCTGATGGCACAGTTGCTGCTAATAGTAAAGATGCAGTCAATGGTGGTCAATTATTTGATGTGAAAACAACAGCAGAAGCTGCCAATACTGCAGTTACTACAAAAGGGATCAAATTCGATGGTGATACAGGTACAACTATCACTCGCAAACTAGACGAAACATTAAATATCAAAGGGAATACAGCAACTAGTGCTGTATTAACAGATGGTAATATTGGTGTAGTTTCTGATGGTACAGATACACTGTTAGTTAAATTAGCACAAAAGATTAATCTTGGTACAGCTGGTTCTGTTACAATGGGTAATACTGCCATTAGTAATGCTGGTGTAACCTCAAAAGACGCTGCAGGCAATACAACAATTGTCAATGGTTCTGGTGTATCTTTCAAAGATAGTACTGATACTGCAATGGGTCCTAGCATTACAAAAGACGGTATCAATGCGGGTAATAAAACAATTAGCAATGTAGCTACAGCCGTTAATGGTACAGAGGCCGTTAATAAAGCGCAATTAGATGCGGCGATTGCAGCAATCCCTACAACTGGAGGAGCGACTACACTTAAGACTGCAGCAGATAACAGTACGACAGGAACTGTAGCATTAGCAACTCAATCTCTTGCTGTTAATGGTACTGCTAATTATGTAACAACGACTGCAAATGGTAATGCCATTACCGTTGATTTAGCACAATCTATCAAAGATAAAATTAATACAGCCGCTACTGTAGCTGGCAATGGTAAAGATGGTCGAGATGGTTCTAATGGTACAACTGGAGCCTCTACCACTGGGCCAACAGGTAAAGATGGATTAAATGGTAAAGATTTAACGGATAAAACGAATGCTATTCGTAATGGCGAAGCTGGCATTATCGTGTACACGAATGATGCTGGTGAGCGTTTAGTAAAAGCCAATGATGGGAAATACTACAAAGCGGCTGAGGTAAATGCAGACGGCACAACTGTAGCAGGTGCAACGGCTGTAACTAACCCAGTAGCCAGCCTCGTAAATCCAGATGGTACAACGACTGGTGCTACAACTAAACTAACTAACGTTGCTAATGGCACAGTTGCTGCTAATAGTAAAGATGCAGTCAATGGTGGTCAATTATTTGATGTGAAAACGACAGCAGAAGCTGCCAATACTGCAGTTACTACCAAAGGGATCAAATTCGATGGTGATACAGGTACAACTATCACTCGCAAACTAGACGAAACATTAAATATCAAAGGGAATACAGCAACTAGTGCTGTATTAACAGATGGTAACATTGGTGTAGTTTCTGATGGTACAGATACATTGTTAGTAAAATTAGCACAAAAGATTAATCTTGGTACAGCTGGTTCTGTTACAATGGGCAATACTGCCATTAGTAACGCTGGTGTAACCTCAAAAGACGCTGCAGGCAATACAACAATTGTAAATAGTTCTGGTGTATCTTTCAAAGATAGTACTGATGCTGCAACGGGTCCTAGCATTACAAAAGACGGTATCAATGCGGGTAATAAAACAATTAGTAATGTAGCTACAGCCGTTAATGGTACAGAGGCCGTTAATAAAGCGCAATTAGATGCGGCGATTGCAGCAATCCCTACAACTGGAGGAGCGACTACACTTAAGACAGCTGCAGATAACAGTACGACAGGAACCGTAGCATTAGCAACTCAATCTCTTGCTGTTAATGGTACTGCTAATTATGTAACAACAACTGCAAATGGTAATGCCATTACCGTTGATTTAGCACAATCTATAAAAGATAAAATTAATACAGCTGCTACTGTAGCTGGCAATGGTAAAGATGGTCGAGATGGTTCTAATGGTACAGCAGGAGCCTCTATCACTGGGCCAACAGGTAAAGATGGATTAAATGGTAAAGATTTAACGGATAAAACGAATGCTATTCGTAATGGTGAAGCTGGCATTATCGTGTACACGAATGATGCTGGTGAGCGTTTAGTAAAAGCCAATGATGGGAAATACTACAAAGCGGCTGAGGTAAATGCAGACGGCACAACTGTAGCAGGTGCAACGGCTGTAACTAACCCAGTAGCCAGCCTCGTAAATCCAGATGGTACAACGACTGGTGCTACAACTAAACTAACTAACGTTGCTAATGGCACAGTTGCTGCTAATAGTAAAGATGCAGTCAATGGTGGTCAATTATTTGACGTAAAAACAACAGCAGACGCTGCCAATACTGCAGTTACTACAAAAGGGATCAAATTCGATGGTGATACAGGTACAACTATCACTCGCAAACTAGATGAAACACTAAATATTAAAGGGAATACAGCAACTAGTGCTGTATTAACAGATGGTAACATTGGTGTAGTTTCTGATGGTACAGATACATTGTTAGTAAAATTAGCACAAAAGATTAATCTTGGTACAGCTGGTTCTGTTACAATGGGCAATACTGCCATTAGTAACGCTGGTGTAACCTCAAAAGACGCTGCAGGCAATACAACAATTGTAAATAGTTCTGGTGTATCTTTCAAAGATAGTACTGATGCTGCAACGGGTCCTAGCATTACAAAAGACGGTATCAATGCGGGGAATAAAAGGATTAGCAATGTAGCCACAGCCGTTAATGGTACAGATGCAGTTAATAAAGCGCAATTAGACGCGGCTATTGCAGCAATCCCTACAACGGGAGGAGCGACTACACTTAAGACTGCAGCAGATAACAGTACGACAGGAACCGTAGCATTAGCAACCCAATCTCTTGCTGTTAATGGTACTGCTAATTATGTAACAACGACTGCAAATGGTAATGCCATTACCGTTGATTTAGCACAATCTATCAAAGATAAAATTAATACAGCCGCTACTGTAGCTGGCAATGGTAAAGATGGTCGAGATGGTTCTAATGGTACAGCTGGAGCCTCTATCACTGGACCAACAGGCAAAGATGGATTAAATGGTAAAGATTTAACGGATAAAACAAATGCTATTCGTAATGGCGAAGCTGGTATTATCGTGTACACGAATGATGCTGGTGAGCGTTTAGTAAAAGCCAATGATGGGAAATACTACAAAGCGGCTGAGGTAAATGCAGACGGCACAACTGTAGTAGGTGCAACGGCTGTAACTAACCCAGTAGCCAGCCTTGTAAATCCAGATGGTACAACGACTGGTGCTACAACTAAACTAACTAACGTTGCTGATGGCACAGTTGCTGCTAATAGTAAAGATGCAGTCAATGGTGGTCAATTATTTGATGTAAAGCAAAATATTACTAATTTGACTAATACTGTTAATGGTGGATTGACTTTTAAAGGAGATACTGGCACACAATTCAACCGTGCATTAGGTACGACTGTTAATGTAGTTGGTGGTACAACTGGTAATGGCACAACTAACAATGTTGTGGTAACTGCAAATGGTACAGATACATTAACTGTTAAATTAGCTGAAAATATTGATCTAGGCACTAATGGTTCTGTTACAACTGGTAAGACTAAAATCAGCAATGCTGGTCTCACATCTAAAGATGCAGCTGGTAATACAACTGTAGTAAATGGTTCTGGTCTATCTTTCACCGATAGCACGGGTGCTGCTACTGGTCCTAGCATTACAAAAGACGGTATCAATGCTGGTAATAAAACGATTAGCAATGTAGCTACAGCCGTTAATGGTACTGATGCAGTTAACTTGACTCAAGTACGAAATATGATCTCTGGTATCGGTGGTGGTGCACATAGTAAAGTTACCGCAGGTAATAATATTAAAGTTACGGAATCATTAGATACAGCTACAAATGGTAAAGTATTTAATGTTGCACTTAAAGATTCAATCTCTGTTACAAATGTAACAACTACAGATGCAGCTGGTAACACAACTGTAACTAATGGTAATGGTATAACTATCACTGGTGCTTCTAGTCCTACAAACCCTGGTAAGATTGTATCCTTGACTACGGATGGCTTGAATAATGGAGGTAACCAAATCCATAATGTAGCACCTGGTACATCTGCTACTGATGCAGCAACTGTAGGTCAAGTACAAGCTACTTTGAGTGGTGTAAATAGTGCATTTAATGGTTTGGATAGCAAAATAAATACAACTGGTGCAAATGCGGCAGCATTGGCTGGTTTGAAACCACTTCAATACGATCCATTGGAACCAACTCAAATCATGGCTGCATATGGTCATTATCATAATAAATCTGCTGTAGCAGTTGGTGTGGCTCACTTCACTGATGAAAGCACTATGTTCCACGCTGGTGTAACTCTTGATGATGAAAATAACATGTTCAATGTTGGAGTAACTAAAAAAGTGGGTTCCTCCACCGCTAAAAAAGAAATTCCTGAACGTTATAAAGGTGGTCCAATCAGCTCTATATACGTAATGAATGATGAAATTACTGCATTGAAAGAAGAAAATGCAAGAATTAAACAAGAAAATGAAGAAACTAAAGCTAAATTGGCAATGGTTATGGAAAAATTAGGTTTATAATCTGAAAGGAAGTACGTATAAACGATATATTTAGTCAGCAACAAGATTATTTACAATTAATATATGGGCGTTCATCCTACGAGTCTTCTTTGGCACCAATCATATGTATGGTTGGTGCCATTCTTTTTTGTTCTATAGTGATAAGCAGAAAGGAGACACCAACTTTCGAAATCTGACTTTGGCCTGAGCCCTGAAGGGGCGAAGCAAAAGCCGGTGAAAGATCTCGGAAGTTGGTGTCTCCTCGGTTAATTATGCTTGATTAGCTATTTAATTCAATAGAAGAACCTGGATCGATAATAACTGCAGTTTGGTTGTATTTGCCTTCTACTAGGCTTGTGAATACAGCTGGTTCGCGGTCGATGACAGGCCATGTTTTGTAGTGGATTGGGATAGAGATACGAGCTTTTACATAGCTAGCTGCAAGGGCTGCATCTTCAACGCCCATTGTGTAATTGTCACCGATAGGGAGAAGTGCATAGTCGATATCACCAAAGCGGCTCAATAGTTTCATGTCGCTAAAGAGTGCTGTATCGCCAGCAAAGTAAAGGATGTCACCAAAGAAATTAATGAGGCAACCTGCTGCGTGACCACCTGGTACGCCCGCGCCGTGGAATGCAGGCACTAAACGGATGGAGCCAAATTCAAAATCATATTTGCCCCCAAGGTGCATTGCGTGTGTGCGGCAACCTGCTTCGGCTGCTTTGCCTGCTACCTCTGCAGTAGAGATTACAAGTGCATCGTTAGCTTTGGCGATGAAATCAGTATCTCCATAGTGATCATCATGACCGTGACTAACAAAGATATATTGGCATTTAATATCTTCTTTTTTTGCTACGTCCCATGTATTACCCGTTAAGAATGGGTCAAAAATCATGGATACATCACCGTTTGTTAGCATAAAGCAAGCATGACCGAAATAAGTTAATTTTGTTTTCATAGGGACACTTCCTTCCTCATATATACTAATTTAATTATATTGTATAATAGAAATGAAAAAAGTAAAACTATTGATGTACATTTATACATGAAATAAGGGGATAATATGGATTTAACACATTTTGATGAACAAGGTAATGCGTGGATGGTGGATGTATCTGAAAAGGACCATACGCACCGTATCGCGGTGGCGGAAGGTTTTATCGCCATTAATGATGCTATTTTTGATCGTATCCAAAGTGGAACGATGAAAAAGGGTGATGTTTTGTCCGTGGCTCAACTGGCTGCTATTATGGGGGCAAAACAAACGAGTAATCTCATCCCTCTATGTCATCCTTTGATGCTCACCAAGGTAGAGGTGCATTGTCATCTCGTTGATGGTGAAAGTTTAGCTTTTACAACAGATACACATAATAAAGCGGTAAAGATTACGGCTACTGTTAAAACCACAGGGCAAACGGGTGTCGAAATGGAGGCTCTTATGGCGGTTCAAGTGGGACTTCTCACGGTGTACGATATGTGTAAAGCTATCGATAAGGGCATGATTATAGGACCTACCTATCTTGTCGAAAAAGATGGTGGTAAGAGCGGTCATTTTATTCGTAGTAGCAGTAAATGAGAACGTTAGGGTGGCACTATTTTTGTCCCACCTAGGAAAAATAGAATTCACTACTTGAATACACACTATAGATTAGGTAGAATAATATAGACATAAGAATAGAGGGAATAGTATGGAAATTGTATTATACGAACCGGAGATTCCTGGTAATACCGGTAATATTGCACGCCTTTGTGCGGCAAACCATATGACCTTGCATTTAATCAAACCATTGGGCTTTTCCATTGACGATAAGCACGTTAAACGGGCAGGCCTTGATTATTGGCATTTGGTAGATGTGCAGGTTCATGAAAATATAGAAGAACTATATGCGAAATATCCTGATCGTCGTTATTTTTATGCCACAACGAAGGCAAAACATGTGCATTCTGATGTGAAGTTTGAAATCGGTGATATGCTCGTGTTTGGTCCCGAAACTAGAGGTTTACCTGAAAGTTTATTAGAAGGTAATGAAGAAACGTGCATTCGCATTCCTATGGTGGAAGAGGCGCGGTCTTTAAACCTTTCTAATTCTGTGGCTATTATTGCCTATGAGGCTATGCGTCAATTGGATTATCCAGATTTGAAAGAAGTGGGCAATTGGATTACGCCACAAATAAAATAATTATGTATGTTTATGAAAGCTGAACTGGCTTTCACAAAAATTGGTATAAGAAAGAGGAGGAATGAATATGAATTACGATAAAGCCCATGATTTGGCAAAGGCAATGCGTGAATCTGAAGAGTATAAAGAGTTGATGCAAGCGCAAGAGGCTGTGAAAGCTGACGCGGAAGCAACTGCGTTGGTGCGCACATTTATGGCGCAACAAATGCAATGGGAATATGCTAGATTGTCCGGTGCACCAGAAGCTGATGAATTGCAAAAAAAACAAGAGGAGTTGATGCCTCAAATTCAAGCAAATACAGCAGCAGCTACTTATTTGCAAGCACAAATGCGTTGGAGCCAAGTGTCTAATGATATTTACAAAATCATTAGCGAGCCAATCACTGAGGGGATGAAAGTTTTAGATCATGGGGACAAACAACAACCACAACATTAAGGCATTACAAACTGCTTTATTAGAAATCTTACCAAGTACACGTGTACGTGAACAGGAACGTTTATGTCATCATACGACATTTAAAATTGGCGGGCCTGCCGATTTATTTATTGAACCGACCACGATGGCTGAGTTGAGCTTTGTACTTTGCACCATCCATGAATTTCAAGTGCCTGTTACCATAATCGGCTGCGGTTCTAACATTTTAGTAAAAGATGGTGGTATTCGTGGTGCTGTTGTATCGGTTCGACATATGACTCAAGTTATGGATTGCAATGATAATACATTGTGTATCGGTTCTGGGTATATGTTAAAGGATGCATCTGAATTTGCATGGGAAAATGGCTTGACTGGCCTAGAGTTTGCCATTGGTATTCCAGGCACATTAGGGGGTGCCGTATTTATGAATGCCGGTGCTTATGATGGGGAAATGAGCCATGTCGTTACAGCTGTTCGAGCTGTAGATTTTCAAGGCAATATCAAAGAATACGATGCATCGCATTTAGATTTTGGGTATCGTCATAGTGTATTCCATGATAATCATGAGGTTATTGGCGAAGTGATTATGACGCTTAAACCAGGCGATAAAAATGTTATCAAGGCTAGAATGGATGAGCTTACAGAGAAACGCGAGTCCAAACAACCTTTAGAATTTGCTAGTGCAGGATCCACCTTTAAACGCCCACCAGGGTATTTTGCAGGAACCTTGATTGAACAAACAGGCCTTAAGGGCTTATCCGTAGGAGATGCGCAAGTATCCCATAAGCATGCGGGATTTGTTATCAATACAGGCAGTGCTAGTGCGAAGGATGTACTCGATTTAATTGCTGAAGTACAACGTCGCGTGTATGACCAACATGGTGTGCATCTTGAACCAGAAGTACGTATGATTGGCGAAGATTAATACAAACTAAATACTCATACAAGATTTCTTATGAACCATTATCCTTTTTTAGGTATGATGAATTCATAAGAAATCTTTTTTTATAGTGTTTTCTTTGACATGATTGAATTAGTTACGTTATAATTAAGTGTTGCCAATTTTGGGAATATACCTATATAGCGACTTTCACAAGCGTTATATGATATAGAATATACTAAAGGAATTAAAGGGAGGATCTTATGATTCGCGAAAATCTTCGTAATGTAGCGATTATCGCCCACGTTGACCATGGTAAAACTACTTTGGTGGACGCATTATTAAAACAAAGCCATGTGTTTCGTGAAAATGAAAAGGTAGCAGAACGCGTAATGGACTCCAATGATTTGGAACGTGAACGTGGTATTACTATCTTGTCTAAAAACACTGCAGTTATGCATGATGGCATCAAAATCAACATCGTTGATACACCAGGCCATGCTGACTTCGGCGGTGAAGTAGAACGTGTACTTAACATGGTTGACGGCGTATTGCTTCTCGTAGACGCTTACGAAGGTCCAATGCCTCAAACTAAATATGTTTTGCGTAAAGCATTAGAACAAAAATTGAAACCAATCGTTGTTATCAACAAAATTGACCGTCCTGACCAACGTGTTAAAGAGGTTGAAGACGAAGTTCTTGAATTGTTCATGGAACTTGAAGCTGATGATGACCAACTCGATTTCCCTGTAGTATACGCATCTGCTCGTGCTGGTGTGGCTAAAACTAACTGGGATGACGAAGCGGTGAACATGGAACCATTGTTCCAAACATTGATTGACGAAATTCCTGCACCACAAGGTGATATGGAAGGTCCTCTTCAATTCATGATCACTACACTTGATTACGATAACTTCATAGGTAAAATCGCAGTAGGCCGTATCGTTCGCGGTAAAATGAAACCTAACCAACAAGTAGCTATCATGACTGGTGAAAGCACTCGTAAAGCGAAAATCGGTCGTGTATATACATACAATGGCTTGAACCGTGTTGAAACTGAGGAAGCTGAAATGGGTGATATCATTGCGTTCGCTGGTATCGACGATATCAATATCGGCGAAACTGTAGCAGATGCTGAAAATCCTGAAGCATTACCATCCATCTCCATCGACGAACCAACATTGTCCATGGTATTCTCTGTAAACAACTCTCCATTCGCAGGTCGCGAAGGTGAATTCGTTACATCCCGTCACTTACGTGATCGTTTGTTCCGCGAAGTTGAAACTAACGTTTCTATGAAGGTAGAAGAAACTGATTCTGCAGATGCTTTCAAAGTATCTGGTCGTGGCGAATTGCACTTGGCGGTGTTGATTGAAACAATGCGTCGTGAAGGTTATGAATTACAAGTAGGTAAACCTCGCGTAATCTTTAAAACTATTAACGATAAATTGTGTGAACCATTAGAAGCATTGACTATCGACGTACCACAAGAATTCATGGGTACAGTAATGGAAAACCTTGGTCAACGTAAAGCTGAATTGACTAACATGGTTGAATTAGCTGGTTACCTTCGTATGGAATTCGTAATTCCTGCACGTGGTTTGATCGGTTTCCGCGCACAATTCTTAACAGCTACAAAAGGTAATGGTATTATGAACCATGTATTCCATGGCTATGCACCATACAAAGGAGAAATTCCTTCCCGTACGCGCGGTGCCTTGGTAGCCTTTGAAAATGGCGAAACTACTCCATATGGTTTGAACTCTGTGCAAGACCGTGGTACATTGTTCGTTGGTCCTAACCAAGATGTGTATGCAGGTCAAGTTATCGGTGAAAATACTCGTGAACTTGATATGGATGTTAACCCATGTAAGAAAAAACATGTTACTAACATGCGTTCTAGCTCCTCTGATGAAGCAGTTCGCTTGACGCCACCTCGTATCTTCTCCTTGGAACAAGCTCTTGAGTGGATCAACGATGACGAACTTGTTGAAGTAACACCTGAAAGCATTCGTATGCGTAAAACAATCCTTGATCGTACTGCACGTGCGAAAGCTGCAAAAAATAAAAAATAATATGTATACAAGATAAATATGACGACGCTCTTAAGTAGGGCGTCGTTTTTGTTATGTATATATACATATAAATTCTACATAAGATATTCCTATTTATTATATCCATATGAAAATAAGATGATAAAATTATCAGTTATGTATGATTGATATAGTAATAGCCGAATATATAAAATTCGCATAATACTCGTGGTTATAGGGGTATCGGTATATACGAATCATCTAGAACGCTGTATAATAATGTCAAGTTTGTTGATATAAATTATTGATTATGGAGGTTCTTATGAATAAGAAATTATTAGCATCCTTATTTGCTGTAGGTTTAGCTGCAGGCTGTGTATGCTCTTCTGTTGATGCACATGGCGTGTTCTTTGCTAACCGTTTAGATGAAAAAGCGCTAGTACTTGGCGAAGGCCCTGTAGATGATGCTTATAGCCCAGAAATGGTAAAAAGCATCATTGGTTTAGATAACAATGGCATGGTAATTCCTGTACAAGTTATTAAACATGAAAAAAATGTAGTAGTTGTACCAAATGATAAATTGGGTATTACAGTAACTGACTTTGACTATGGTTATTGGACCAAAGATAAAGATGGCAAAACTGTACATAAACCAATTACAGAAGTTCCAGGCGCTACAAAAAGTACACATGCTATCAAATACGATGTTCACTACTGGAACGCTGATGCAAAACCATTAAACAATAAAGAAGCTTTTATTCAAATCATCCCTTCTGTTAATCCGTTGACCCTCAGAAAAGGTGATACTTATGAAATCCAAGTATTAAAAGAAGGCAAACCATATGCTAATGCTCCACTTATTAAGGACGTAATCAACGATCTTACTAATGAAAGCCAAGCTGATGCAAACGGTAAAGCAACTGTTACAGTAAGTGCTAATGGCCTTAACGTAGTAGGTGTTGAAGTAGGCTTCCCAACTCAAACTAAAGGTGAACAAAATAAATACTTCAGCGCATTGTCCTTTATTATTGATCCTGAATAATCATTGATTTATAAATTCACAGTGTATGTGAATAAAAAAGACCTCCTAAGTTGGACTTAGGGGGTCTTTCTAGGTTTTTGTGTATAATGGTTTGAACGCGTTTCGTGAGAGAACCGTGTTTATAGATAAGAAAGAAGAGAGATTTTTATGAAACTACCACGTCATATAGCTGCAGTGATGGCTGTATTAGTATTAACTGGAATGTCCTATTCTGCATCGGCTACTGAAATCAATGTGTCTAGTGATAAAGCAGAAGAACTGCTCGGTTTAACAATGGGCTCACCTGTACAAACAACACCTGAAGTTAAACATATTACGGATACGTTAACGGTTAATGTACATGGAAAAAGCTTAACCGATGCAGGTAAAAGTAAAAATGTAACAGGTATCTATAATGGATTTGGTTCACAACTAACGGTAGATAAAGATCTTGTTGTACGGTTAAAGAATGATGCACCAGCAGCCAAAAGAGATCTTGGTCACTATTATATGAGTGCTGTTTATGCTGGTTACGGCGGTAAGGTGCCACGTCTTAGCAAGGATAATCCTGATCGAGATTTTGGGGATACCAATATTCACGTTAAAGGTAATGTAGATATCGATGCTATCGGCTCTGGTTTACAAGTCAATCAACGAGGTCATATCCTTGTTGATGGAGGCGGTAAGATTATCACTCATCCTGTAGAAACATCTGATACCTATTCTGTAGTAGCCGAAGAAGGTGATGTATACGTGAATGCAGGTTCTGATGGTAAACAGCCTGGTTCTAAGGACTTAGTTGCCGTTGGTAATGTGGGCTTAATCGACAAGGATTATGGGCGCGATCCAAATCATAATGAAAGCCCTACTAATATAGCGTTAGCTTTCACAACATCTAACTCTAGCCTTAGTGGTGCTATTTTGAATGAATATGCTGAAAGTAATAAAAATCCGCATAATTCCGGTGCTGATATTTACCTACAAAATGGGGCTACTTGGAATAATGAATGGCTTGGCATGGAACGACCTACTCCTAAAAAAGAACGTCCTTCTGGGGATAATGCGGCGTATCTATATAAGGGGAGTAAGGTGCGTAATCTCGTAGGTGGTGCAAATCCAACTGCGGCAGGTATTATCCATCCTATTGATGCACGTCCTATTACGATTCAAAATTATAGCGGTTTTGTGAAAGCGGACTACAAGGCTGGTGTGCCAGCTAGTGAAGAAGGCAAGGGGCAAATCATTATACAACACGCGGCAGATAACAGCCATGTAACTGTACAAGGGGATAGTGCTAAGAACTTGACTGATGATGCAAGTTACCGCGCTGAAATGCAATCATTGGCCAACAAATTACAATATACTGGCAATGATAAGAAACTAGCCACCGCAGTTCAAATCAATGAAGGCGTGACACGCCCTGCAGCTGTTGCAGAACTTGGTACAGATGCATTTGATGCACAAGGTAATCTTGTTGTAGGTAATACAGCGATTGTTAAACATAATGGTGAATCTTCGTTGGTAAGTGGTACAAAATCCGCGCTAGCATCTACTGCCATGGCTTGGCGTAATAATACAAATGATTTACAACGCCGCTTAGGCGACCTTCGTTTAGCTAATACAGATCAAGGTGTATGGGCTAAATATATTGGTGGTAAATCAAAGATTACAGATGGTGCTGATGCTCGTATGACCTATAATGGCGTTCAAGTTGGTTATGACCATAAGGTATCGAATGGCTGGATCTTTGGTGGTGCTCTAGATTACAGTACATCTAGCAATTCTTACGCCGTTGGCAGTGGTGATGGTAAAATTGGAGGCCTTGCGTTATATGGCACAAAACAACATGATGATGGTCGCTATCTAGACATCATCGCTCGTGGAAACCGTTTGTCCAATAATTACAAACTTTATTCGGTAGGCGGTCAACGTGTGAACGGTGATTACCACACATTTGGTACATCCTTGAGCGCCGAATACGGTAAGCGCATTAAGAAACAAAATGGCTTCTACATCGACCCTAGCGTAGAATTCATCGTAGGTCGTTTGAATGGCGTATCCTATGATGCCAATATTGCTGGAGGTGGCTCTATGCATGTGAATGCAGACGGCATTAACTCCGCCGTTGGTCGATTAGGCTTTGGCATTGGTAAAGAAACAGAAAAATCCAATATCTTTGCAAAACTTGCATTGGCTCATGAATTCTCTGGTAAGATGAATACAACCTATTCTGCACCAGGTAATCCAACAGTAAAAACTGAACTAGATTTGAAAGATACTTGGCTAGATGCCGAAATTGGCGGTTCCTGGAGCGTTCGTCCTAGCACATATTTATATGGTACATTCACTAAAAACTTTGGTGCTACTATAGATAATACATGGCGTATCGATGCGGGGGTACGACATAATTTCTAATTGAATAATACATTACTTAATTATTTTGTAGTTTAAAGCCAGAGGCTGTAACAAAACAGCCTCTTAATACTAAAAAGCTATCAGTTGATTTTATATCATTAACTAATAGCTTTTGTTATTCCTTCTTTAATTCTGAAAAGAGGGTTCGGGCATCTTTTCCGTTATTATGTCATAATTAGTATGTTACAGCAAGAAAATCTATTAATTTAACAAATTCATTTTTCTATGCTAATATATAAAAACTAGAGCTTATACAACTTCTTAAGTAAGAATGAGGAGAATAGAATATGAAAGTTTTGATTGTAAATGGTAGTAGCCATGTAAACGGTACAACAATGCAAGCTATACAAGAGGTACAAAAGGTATTTAGTGATGCTAATGTAGATACAGAGGTCATTCAACTTGGTAATAAGCCAATTCGAGACTGTATTCAATGTGGCTATTGTTTTGAGCATGGCGAATGTGTATTTAAGGATGATGATGTAAATGCCTTCGTAGAAAAAGCGAAAGATGCAGATGGTTTTATCTTTGCCACACCTGTATACTATGCACATCCTAGTGGACGTGTTTTATCCTTCTTAGATCGCGTATTCTATAGTGCAGAAAGCGTAAAGCCAAATCCATTTGCCTTTAAACCTGGTGCATCTATTGCTGTAGCTCGTCGTGGTGGTACAACCGCATCCTTTGATGTGCTTAATAAATATTTTGGTATTTCTCAAATGCCAATTGCAGGCTCTACGTATTGGAATATTAGCCACGGCCTAGTAGCAGAGGATGCGAAGCAAGATGAAGAAGGCATGCAAACCATGCGTAACTTGGCAAGAAATATGATTTGGATGATGCGTAGCTTTGCTGTAGCTAAAGAGCAAGGTGTACCATATCCAGACACAGAGAAAAACGTATCTACGAACTTTGTACGTTAATACCTCAGTGATTGGTTAGATACTATAGGAGTTATGATGGTTAAAATTTTATTCATTTGTCATGGTAATATTTGTCGTTCTACGATGGCAGAGTTTTATATGAAGCATATCGTTAACGAGGCAGGTTTGACTGATTCTATTTATATCGAATCTGCTGCTACATCTCGTGAGGAGATAGGAAATGATACCCATTATGGGACTAAACAAAAATTAGATGAAATGGGTATTCCTTATACTCGTCGTAAGGCTCGCCAAGTGACTGTAGATGATTACCATACATTTGATTACCTCATCATCATGGATGAAAATAATGCACGAAAC
The DNA here is from genome assembly GCF_002959935.1 of Veillonella tobetsuensis. Lineage (NCBI taxonomy): Bacteria > Bacillati > Bacillota > Negativicutes > Veillonellales > Veillonellaceae > Veillonella > Veillonella tobetsuensis. The sequence goes on along the minus strand of NZ_PPDF01000003.1, from coordinate 32,412 downwards.
TTACGTCGTATTATCGGTGATGATGTGGATCATAAGGTGCATAAGGCTATGACCTTTGTTGGTGAAAGCCGAGATGTAAAGGATCCTTGGTATACGGGAAACTTTGACGAAACCTATGATGATGTCAGTCGTAGCTGTGATGCACTCCTACAGGTCATTCAAAAGAATATATAGTATAATACGCCTCTAGTATTAGTTTATGATTAGCTAATACTAGAGGCGCATTCTATATGCTTATATACTTTGTACTATCGAAGCATGCTGTAATATGGTATAATTCTTTAGTACACATGCGCCTATAGCTCAGGGGATAGAGCGCCGGTCTCCGGAACCGGGTGCGCAGGTTCGAATCCTGCTAGGCGCACCAATAGAAAACGGCTTCTCGAAATTTTGAGAAGCCGTTTTTATATGTTACTATCTATATTTATTACATTGAATTCCTCTAGATCTAAATTCCTTCATGAGTAGGTCTATTGATTTATCAATGGTTTCTTCATTAGTTATATATACCATTTTTTTGTAATAGACAGTACCATCAAATTCTATCCAACGACTTGTTTTACCATTTATTTTGCAAATCTTCATTCTTCCGGCCCAGCTACCCATGCTGCGGAATTTTTTCCCTTTAGAGAAACGCACCTCTCGAATATCTTTTAATTTATAGGTTCTTCTTACTAATCCAATGCCTATAGAGACTTGATCATCTGTAAAATAAAGAAGTTTATAACGTTCTTCAGGAGGCATAGCTCTAATAATAGATAGATTATAAGTCGCAAATGTGACAGCAATAGCGACTAATACAAACATTAGGATTATCATATATTTTTCCATACTTTTAAGTCCTCCTTCTCTATATTATAATAAATATAAGTAATGTATGAAATAATTATTATAGTAAGTCAACGTTGATGTATTATTTACATTTATTAATAGGAGAGATATAAATGGACACACATGCACGAACCGCAAAATGGAGCAAAGGCATACCTGAGATGGATGTATTGTCCTTGGCGGAGCAGGAAATGGTTTGTAATAAGGTGGCTAAACAATTATTCGCTATCTGTGTTACTGTAGTTACTTTAATACTGATTGCTATTATAGCTGGTATGTTTGAAAGTCCATGGCTTTTAGATTATATGACGGATACGGCGAATACAATAAATCAAAATCTAAGTACTGCTCATTCGCAAGCAGGGCGAGCAGGTGGTACAATGGCTAGTTTGCCCCGCATGATACCAGTATTAGCGGCTATGTTGATCCCTACAATGGTGGTGTTCTATATTATTAAAAAGCCTTTGCTTAAAAGGGAAACCAGAAAATTAGTAGAAAAGAAATTAGCGGATACTCCTAGTACTTATGATGTACTGACCTCGGTGTATTGGGCTTTTTCTAATCAAGAGTATGTGAGTAATGATGCTTTCACCTTGGATATCATTAATTATATCGAGGATAATAAAGCTAATTGGAATCCGAAGGGCATCGCTATTAATAGTCGTAAGGTATGCATCGTTTATGAAGCTTTTATTACAGGTTCTGAACAGGTACGAAGTAATGAGCATATTGTTGATATAACTGATTTAGATGAAGAAAACCGTATTGATGGTGTATTTCAAACTGATATTAAAGCGTATCTAACTGCAGATAATGGAAAATACTTTACCAATGTAGAGTTATTAAGGAAGATTCACAATCAACTCGCTTATAAAGATTTAGGTAATAATGAATCTTTTGAGGGCTTAGAATATGTTGATACTGATGGCGGAACTTTAGTATATCGGCTTATGACAGGTTCATAAAATGTATTCTATAGTTTGCACTTCATGAATGAAACTTCATATCAGTCATATATTTGATGTGGTATAATATTGTAAAATTTATTCATTATAGTTTTATAAGAATGGAGAGAGTATTAAATGAGTTCATTAATATTTATACTAATATTGGCCCTCGCAGTGTTCTTTATTAAGCAATATAATTCTTTACAAAGCTTAACTGTGGAAATTAAAGAAGCACGCGCCAATATTATCGTAGCTTACGAGAAAAAGGTAGCCATTGTAAATCAATTTGCCGGTTTAGTTGATAAATACGGTGATTATGAAAAAAATATTCAATTGAAAGTATCTGATAATTTCGTGGAAATGGCTCGTGAAACAGCAAAAGCAGTTCAGAACATTACGGCTTTAGCCAATCAATTCCCAGAGTTAAAAGCAGATACTCAATATGGTAAATTTTTAGAAGCGATTAGTGAAAATGAAACTTTCATTTCTAATAAACGGGAAATCTATAACTTCCAAGTTAAAGAGTACAATAGTGCTATCGCTCAAATTCCAATGGTGTTTGTAGCAGCTATGTTAGGCTTTAAACAAGCTCCTTTCTTTGATCCTAAGAATGAAGCAGCCCTTGCTGAATTCAGCGGTGCAGATCCAGAAGCTATTAAAAATTTAGCGAAAGAAGGTACTGATAAACTTAGAGATACATTTGATAAGAAAACTAACGCTCCTAAACAACAAGAACCAGCTGAACAACCAGAAAAACCAGCTAGCGTGGAAGAATTAGAACAACAAGTTTTAAAACAAAATGAGCTTAGTAAATCTGTAGATACAGAAGAAACTAAGCAAGATGATAAAAAATAAATTATCTAACTATAAGGGACTATACCTTATGCAAATATATTGCATGTGGGTATAGTCCCTTTTAATGATTATTGGAAAATAATGAAATATATTGTTTTCTAATCATTAAAATAGTATAATATGATTAGATTAGATTAGATTAGATTAGATTAGATTAGATTAGATTAGATTAGAAAGGAGGTTTATATGTATAAAGAATCGGAAATAATAGAGTTGAAAAGAGAATATACAGAGGATATTCGAAAGGAAATCATCGCCTTTGCCAATACTAATGGCGGTACTATTTATGTAGGTGTTGATGATAATGGCGATGTTATAGGCGTAGAGGATTGTGATGCACTTATGTTAAAAATAGGTAATTCACTACGAGACTCTATTAAGCCAGATATTACTGCGTTTATTCACTATGACAATTTAGTAGAACATGATAGAAATATATTAAAAATTACAGTTCAACGTGGTACATTAAGACCGTATTACATTCATAGTAAGGGTTTAAAGCCTAGTGGTGTATATGTGCGACAAGGTTTCGCTTCTGTGCCAGCTAGTGACATGTTAATTAAGGATATGATTCGCGATACTGACGGAGATAGTTACGAAAGCATTAGATCCTTACAACAAAAATTAACATTTAAACGGTTAAAACGTGAATTTGATGGTAAATCAATAGCTTTTAATGATCCGCAAAAAAGAACCTTAGGCATTACTGAATTTGATGATATTTATACCAATCTGGGGTTACTATTGTCTGATCAATGTCCTCATGAGTTGAAAATTGCAGTATTTCAGGGAGCCGATGGATATATTTTTAGAGATAGGCGTGAAATCAGAGGGGCCTTATTAGATCAATTATATGAAGCGTACGAGTATATAGATAATCGAAATGCAGTTAAAGCCACTATTGAAGGGCTTCATAGAAAGGATAAACGAGACTATCCACAGATTGCTATTCGTGAAGCATTATTAAATATGCTAGTTCATAGAGATTATTCGTATATGGCTAGTCCAACCATAGGCATATATGATAATCGTATTGAGTTTACATCGCTTGGTGGTTTGCCACCTAGAACTAGTTTAGACGATATTTTATTAGATGGGTTTTCATTGTGCCGGAATCCCAAATTAGCTAATGTATTTTATCGGTTAGAATTAATTGAAGCCTATGGGACAGGCTTACAAAAAATTATGGATGCCTATAAAAATAAAACAGTTAAACCTCAAATTATTGTGACTACTAATGCATTTAAATTAATATTACCAAATTGCAATATCGATGAGCCTATATCTGAACATAATGTACCTAAAATTAGCTATCAGCAAGAAGAGCAGATCATTAATCTAGTTCGTGATTGTGGAAGCATCAAACGGAGTGATGTTGATACAGAATTAAAAGTAGCACAGGCCACGAGCGGTAGAGTATTACGACGATTAGTGGAGAAGGGGCGACTTAAACAGATTGGCAAGGGACGTTCTATACGATATATTTTATCAGATATAATGTAAATATATAGAATAGGATATTCGATACTTTAGATAATATATGTAAATGTGACTATAGTAACACAAAATTTATTGAGAATAATATACAATAAAAATATATAGTATCCATATCATAATCTAAACCGGCCCATTTTGAAATAATGAGGCTATATGGATATTGTGTTAACTATATTTATTTTAGTATACAAATTATCATAGTAGAGGATATATAATGAACAATACAATACGAGAAGTATCTGTTGATCTCGAGGATTGGCGTGATGAACAGGATGCGTGGAACAATCGGTCTACATTTTTTGTGGAATTACATAACCGCGAGGATCGTAAGGCCCAAGTAACTAATTTTATTTCATTTGTAAAGGAAGAAAATCTATTACCACTCGCAGGGGCTAGTGTCCTTGATGTGGGCTGTGGCGTATGTGATTATGCGCTTGGTTTAGCACGAGAGGGTTATAAGGCGACAGGCATTGATTTGTCTGATGGCATGATTCGAGGAGCTAAACAATTAGCTGATAGAGAAGGGCTAGATGTGAGCCTATATATTGCTCCTTGGTCTGATGAAACAAGAATCAAACTAAAATGGGATAAAACCTTTGATTTTGCATATAGCTTTTTCTGCCCTGTCATGTATGATGTAGACAATATTCGTGCTATGCATGACACGAGTCGAAATACTTGTTTGTGGGTAGCTTTCAGCGAGCGACACGATGAAATCGTTGATATGCTGTCAGATCATTTTTTTGGTCGAGATGCATTCCCTTGGCATGATAAAATGGAGGAATCCTTAGCCGCTATTCACGAGATGGGGCATAATGTGAAAGTCACTTATAAAATAGTGCCTGAAACTGAGGTGATGAGCCTCGATAAGGCTGTTGAGTACTTTACAATGCGTCTCCATAATAATGGATGGGGTACTATGGATGCGATGAAAGAAGAAATTAGAAACCTAATTGAGCCATTAGCTGTGAATGGTGAAATTACAAATTGTACGGTAGATAAAGTAGCTTGGGTTACGTGGTGTGTACAATAGGAGACATATATGACAGTTGATGAAAAGCGCAAGTTAGAATTAAAAACTATGTACCAAATTGTTGGCATCTATTGTCATGACAAGCATCATACGCCCAAAGGAAAACTCTGTGAAGATTGTGAACAGGTATGGCAGTATGCGCAACATCGCATCGATGTATGCCCACATATGGCGCATAAGACATTTTGTAGTGTGTGCAAAACGCATTGCTATGCACCTATATACCGTGAAAAAGTTCGAGAAATCATGCGCTATGGTGGTCCGCGGATGCTACTACATTCTCCAATTCAGGTTATTCGTCATATGTATTTAGAATGGAAAGATAAAAAAGGGACTCCGTAGAGTCCTTTTTATTTATAAAGCTATAAATTACTTATAAAAAATCTAGGAAACTAATTAGTAGTATGGTATGATTTTTTATTTGCAAATTCATCATATATTTTTAATGCGATAAAACAATGAATCATTAATAATAAGTAATAATCATATGAGTGCATGTCCTTATTTATAGATTGTGTTCCATGGATGTATTTATTTCTTAAGTCATAGCCATTAGAGAATTGTTTTTTATTCATTATGAAGTTTAAGTAATCAACTTCAGAATCGGAAAATAAACTATTTTTATAATCAAGATGTACATTAAGACTATTAAGATACTTTTGATAAACTTTATTACAAATACAATCGTTTTCATAAAAGTCATTTAATGCTTTTATAATTAATCTATTTGGTATAAGTTGATTTTTTGAATTTAATATTATTATTTGTTGATGATGTAATTTTTTTATTATATTTTGTTGTATGTCATCAAAATCTGATAAAAATAAGTCCGAGTTTTTATCGAGAAGTTTTATTATAAAGGTTTCATTAATATTTATTAATTTGGGGATTAGGTTTAATTCACTTTGATCAGAAAAGAGCCAATGCATAGAATTGCAATACTTTGTATCTGTTATATAAGCATATTTGTTTTTATCATATGATTTAAGTTCTGAAAAAAGTAAGGGTTTAGAGTTAATTTCTAATAAATCTCTATCAATTTCATTGTTTTCAAAATATAATTTGTACTGTTTTAGAATGCTGTCAATTTCACTACAGAGATTTCTACATTTTTCTAAAAAAGTACTATTATTTGTACTAGAATTAAAGGTAAAATTATAAATATTGAATTCTTCTGCAAGATATTTTGTATAAAACCATTCTAATAAATCTTCAATTCTCTTATTTTGTACTAGGAGGGCTCGATTATAATTAGTTATAAATAGATGTACAAGGTCTTCTTGAATTCTTGAATTTAAAGATTGAAAATAATCATTGATACCTAAAGGTTTCTCAAAAATTTCTTCAAGTGTTGTAGCGTGAGTTTTATGTGCTATAAATTTAGCTCGATAGTTTATATCACATATAAAGTGAAAAATAAATAAGTTTGCAAATAAGTAATTATTCTGATTGTTTTCATCAATCCAACTTTTGTCGAGTATAATTGTTAGATTAGGCGGCTGAAAATTTATTTCAATTAGTTTGTTTGTATTTTTAAATACTATTTTCATATTACTAATTATTGAGGAGTTTATGGATAATATTTTTGACTCGATTTGTTTTCGACACCTTTTTGCTTTTACTTTCATTTTATCTGGAATTATAAGATTGTTATTAGTTGAATTTTCTATTAGCCTTAGATATTGTGGACTGATATTATTGCTCGATAACTGTTTATTAATAAACCATAATATCATTTTTGCTGTAAGCTCTTTTGGTAAACTAAATTTTTTAGTTGATTCTTTATTATAGGTAAAGTAGTAATCTAAAATAAATAAAATACTATAATTATTTTTTACAATATAGCATGTAATCTCTCTCGAATATGTACTTACTATTTGTGGATGCTTTAAAATTGTTATTAAACTTGGTGTAAGCTTATTCAAAAGGAGCTTTATTATTTTATTATTGATTGAGTAATATAATTTTGTATTATTAAAAAGTTGCCAAAAGTCCTCTTGGTATTCTTGCAGTGGAATGTTATGAGAGCATATAATATTATCATTAGTTAAATTTGAAAAGTATATATTACAAAGTTTAATATATGTTTTGGCAATATAGGAATAGTGATGATATGGTGCTTTGAGTTTTGCTTTTGTTAAGAGTAAATATACATTATATGCTGCTAATACTAAATTTATATTGTTAAAGTTAGGGCTTTCTCCATACTGTTCAACGAACTTTATAGCTCTTTCAATCATGTATCCATATGCTAAATCAGAACTATCATAATATTTGATTTTTTCGACTGAAGTTTCCATAAAATTATCCCCTGAATTTTATACAATAAAATTGTTTTTGTAGAGCTAAAAAAGGCACGCAGAGATAAAAATATCTCTGCGTGCCTACTTTTATGCAATTGCTTTGTCAAATACAGCTTTGATGTATGCTTTTGTTTGGTCGTAGCTTTCACCAGGTTGAGCCTCATATTGTTTATCAAGGTCGAACCAAAGATTTGGATAATATTCATATGGATGTGTTTTGAATAATTCAGCCGCATCTTGATCCTCAACCCAGTTGATTTTGATATCCGCGTAAGCTGGGTTTTCAGCTTGTAATTCTTCAATAGCACGGAATGCATTGTGGCAGTATGGGCAGCCATTTAAATGGAAACCTAAAATTTCTTTCATAGTATTCAGTCCTTTCAGAAATATGTATAAACTTAGTAATTTATGGTATTATTTCATACTCACATTATGTAAGATATGATATATTTAAAAGTATATCACAAACAATAATAATATTCAATTTTTTAGATATAAGACCTATTATATTATCGTTAGGTTGTTATAGACGTATATAGGAGGTTGACTATGATTTCAGGTGCCGCATATGTGGTGAAAGCATTGCAAGAGGAGAAGGTTGAGTTTTTATTCAACTATCCAGGGGCAGCTACCATCGATATTATGGATGAGTTATATAAACAAGATCAGGTGAAGGTTATTTTGCCTCGTCACGAACAAGCATTGGCACATGCTGCCGATGGATATGCACGTAGTACAGGCAAGGTCGGTGTTTGCATGGTTACGTCTGGACCAGGTGCGACGAATCTTGTTACAGGTATTGCTACGGCTTATTCAGATAGTGTGCCTATGGTGTGTATTACAGGACAAGTGGATTTATCTTTGATGGGCAATGATGCGTTTCAAGAGGTGGACACTGTTGGTATCGTTCGCAACGTTTGTAAATATGCCATTACCGTTCGTGATCGCAAGGATTTAGGACGAATTCTGAAAGAAGCCTTTTACATTGCTCGCACAGGCCGTCCAGGTCCTGTTATAGTAGATATTCCAAAGAATATTCAAAAAGCGATGGGCATAGAGGTATATCCAACAGAGGTAAATATTCGCGGATATAAGCCAAACACAACCGTACATATTGGGCAAGTCAAAAAGGCGTGCTCTATTATTTCTAAGGCAAAACGACCTTTGTTTTTACTTGGTGGGGGCATTAGCATTAGTGGTGCCAATGATCTTATGACTCAACTGGTGGATAAAACGGGGATTCCCGTGGTAACCACCTTGATGGGTAAAGGCGCCATTAGCTCGTGTCATCCATTGTACTTAGGCAATGTAGGCATTCATGGTGGCTATGCTCCAAATGTAGCGCTTACCGATTGCGATGTTATGATTTCTATCGGCACTCGTTTTAATGACCGCATTACCGGTAAACTGAGCACCTTTGCACAAAACTGTAAAATTGTACATATCGATGTAGATGCAGCATCTATTTCTAAAAATATTAAGGTAGATATTCCAATCGTAGCAGATGCAAAGTTGGCAATTGAGGCTTTATTAGAATACATGGAGCCTCATGATTTAGGAGAATGGCCTACTCAATTGCAACAATTGAAAGTCGATCATCCTATTACGCAAGCTGATGAAGATGGTTTAACACCAGAAGCCATCATTCAATATATCAATGACCACTATGAGCGACCTATCGTGACAACCGATGTGGGGCAAAACCAATTGTGGACCACACAATTCTTAGAAATTGAAGGTAACCATCAATTGTTGACCTCTGGAGGATTGGGTACGATGGGCTATGGATTCCCAGCCGCTATTGGTGCTAAATTTGGCAATCCTCATACGCCTGTTTTTGCTATCTGTGGCGATGGTGGGGTGCAAATGAATATTCAAGAATTTGCAACAGCTATGCACTATCACTTGCCGGTGACCTTGGTTGTCATTAATAATGGCTATCTTGGCAATGTCCGTCAGTGGCAACAACTCTTTTATGACAAACGCTATGCATGTACGAATCTGTTGATGGATGAAAGCGCCATCGTCACACGTGATTTGATTGACAAGGGCGAATTTGAATATGTACCAGATTTTGTAAAATTAGCAGAAGCTTATGGTGCACAAGGTGTTCGTGTTACAAAGGACGAAGAATTAAGAGCTGCCTTTACAAAAGCAGATGCTTTCAAAAAAGGCCCTACACTCATTGAATGTATCATTCCAACTGAGGTAAATGTTTTGCCGATGGTACCGACAGGCAAATCATTGAGCGATATGTTATTAAAGGATAAAAAATAGGAGGGGCTATGGAATTACATTTAGAAAAACGTTGTATTTCAGCATATGTAGAAAACCAAATCGGCGTATTGGCAAAGATTTCCGGCCTCTTCGCTGGTAAAAACTATAACCTTGACACCTTAACTGTAGGGGAAACAGAAGACCCTACCATGTCGCGTATGACCATTGAACTTACCTGCGATGATTTAACATACGAGCAAATCATCAAGCAACTTAACCGTAGTGTTGAGGTCATTAAGGTTATCGACTTTACAGATATGCCCATTACAAAAAAAAGAATTACTATTCATCAAGATTAATAGCTGCAAAGAAGCAGATAAACAAGAAATCTTTCGCATTGCGGAAACCTTTAATCTTGAAGTGATTGATTACAATCGTAAATCCGTACTCGTGCAATGCGTAAAAACAGTATCTAAGAACAATGACATGATTGCTTTATTTAAAGATATGTTCGTTAATCGCATCGAAGTTGTCCGTGGTGGCAGTGTCGCAATTGAGGCATTGGCGACTCCGGATAGATAGTTTTAGTAGATGTAAAAAGAGAGTACATACTAGCACAGCGACTTTAGTAGGTCGAGGACCTAGGCCGAAGACCGTTAAGCTAGCTGGAGCGAGCAAGTATGTACTCTCTTTTGGCAACGTAGAAAATAGCTAATAGGAGGAACTATGAGTTTATTAGATGACATTTTAGCCCACAATCGTGAGTATGTAGAGGATCAGAATACGGGTTATGTAGAGACGGATACTAAATGCAGTAAGATGCCGAGTCGTGAGATGGCTATCGTTACATGTATGGATACGCGTCTTGTTAATTTCTTAGAAGACTCTATGGATATTGGCCGCGGTGAGGCGAAAATTGTTAAGACTGCAGGTAACTGTATTACAGGTCCTTTTGATGGTATCGTACGTAGTTTGCTCGTATGTATTTATGAACTAGGGGTTAATGAAATCTTTATCATTGGTCACCACGAATGTGGCATGGCGAAAACAACGGCTAAAAATTTAACAGAAAAAATGTTAGCTCGTGGTATTGCACCAGAAGCGATTCACATGGTGAGAAAAGAAATGGAACGCTGGGCAGATGGTTTTACACATCCTGCTGAAAATGTAGAGGAAACCGTGGACGAATTGCGTATGAATCCGTTGATTCCAAAAGACGTGCCTGTTCATGGCCTTATTTTCCACCCTAGAACAGGTGAAATCGAAGTCATCGTTAACGGCTATACACAAATGAAACAATATTACGAAAAATAGTAGGTAAATTCTTTAATAGAGGTATTGTGAATTGAGCCATATAGATAAATTAGATACGTTTGAAGTAGCATGTAAGCATTTTCTCGGAGACTTTTCAAATTTTAAAAATCTCATTTCCACCCAAGTTCAATCCTTAGATGGTCTAGAATGGTCTTTTGATAAAGGTTCTACTAAGGTTTGTAGTGCTGATGAAAAGGGTTTGAAGAAACGCTGCAAAGTTGGGGTAGCATATAGACTACAGGTTGAGCTATCTCAAGTTGATGCAGAAACTATTTGGACGGAATTTAGTCGATTCTGGGGTGCTACTACTTTAAATCAGCTTGAAAGAGTATATAGCAATGAGGAATTAGGGCGCTATCGATTTATAGCAAATAATTCTATAGGTGATGAGATTACTTGTGATATCTATTTACCTAATGAATGGAACATACCGCAATTAAATATGTTGGGATGTATTTCTGCTAGATATAGAAAAGTAGATATTCAAGAAGTATAGAAAACTCTGATTTGACTTAAAGTTAAGTTTAAGTTTTATAATATATTCATATTAGTACTTAATACATATTTACATAAAGGAACTATATGAATAAAAGTAAACTATTAAAAACAACTGTAGCTATTGTAGCTTTGGCTGCATTAGTTACAGGGGGCTATGTATATAAAGCCGCTATATACGATAAATTGTAGCACAAGATAACAGTACGAGTCGTACCATTATGTGGCAATCGGATGGTACACAATTAGATGAGTCTGTGTTAGAAAAATAAAGAAAAGACACCTTTGATTAATCTGCCAAGAATTTCTTGGATAGAGATAATTTAGAGGTGTCTTTTTTGTATGATAAAAAATAATGCTTAACATGATAAATAAAAATACAAATAATATGTATAAATACTTGAATATAATGGTAGATAGTATTATAATACGCACATAGATTATAAATATACACAAAACATGCATATAAAATGCATAAAGCATAAAGGAGATATGGCCATGCACACATTAGAAAGCTTAATAAAACAATATGCTTCACAATATTTAGAACAAGTTGTGGCATGGCGTCGACATATTCATAGTCATCCAGAATTATCAGGAGAGGAACAAGAAACATCTTTATACATTCAAAAGATTCTTGGAGAATTGGGAATTCCCTATGTGAATGATGTTTCAGATTATGCAGTTATCGGTGAAATACAGGGCGCTCATACAGGCCCTGTTATTGCGTTACGGGCCGATATTGATGCATTGCCAATCCATGAAGCTACGGGCTTACCATTCGCCTCTCAAAATGAAGGTGTTATGCACGCCTGTGGTCATGATAGTCATATAGCGATTTTACTTGGTACTGCTGCTATTTTGCAATCAATAAAGGACCAATTGCACGGCACAGTAAAGCTCGTATTTCAACCCTCTGAAGAGGAGGCTTTATTTCCCGGTGCTCAAGGCATTGTAGATAGTGGTATCCTCAATGATGTTGATGAAATCTATGGACTCCATGTATGGCCACAACTACCTGTAGGAACGGTAGGACTCAAAAAAGGTCATCTCATGGCGGCATCAGATCATTTTCTTGTTCATATTCAAGGCAAATCTACCCATGGCGCAGAGCCTCACAATGGTATCGATGCCATCGTGGCAGCTGCTAATTGGATTGTAAATGTAGAATCTATGGTGGCTCGTGAAACGAATCCGATGGAAAACCTCGTGTGCACCATCGGTGTTATCAACGGTGGCGACCGATACAATGTGGGCTGTGGCGACGTGTACCTAGAGGGGACTTGCCGTACCTATGAACCAGAAAAACGGGATTATATTGAACGCCGTTTAGGTGAAAGCTTACAAGCCTTAGACCTAATGTTTAAAACAAAGAGTTCCTTAGACTATAAACGTGGTCATGGGGCAACTACAAATAATCCAGAGGCTATCGATTATGCCACATCTATTGTAGAAAAATATCTCGGTAAAGACGCAGTAGTACATCCAGAACATCCGTCTATGGCGGCAGAAGATTTTTCTGCATACCTACAACATATAAAAGGTGCATTCCTTTGGTTGGGCACTGGCTTTGAGGGGAATCCTGCACTTCATAATGCATGCTTTACCATCGATGAAAGTATCTTAGAATCAGGTATTACCATGATGGCTGCCATTGCTGCCGAATATTTACAACCGAAATAATAACTTTCACAGAGAATAATAAAATTTGAAATAGCAATACATATAGAAATTATCACTAAAATTAGAAATACCTACGTATACACCGTATAGATTGAAGGAGTTATCATGAAAAGTTTACATAATAAATCATTTAAAACCATGCTAGATTATACACCAGAAGAAATTAAATACTACTTAGAGTTAGCAGCCAAATTAAAAGCGGATAAGAAAGCTGGTAAAGAAATTAAGACCATGTTAGGCAAAAATTTTGTGCTTATCTTTGAAAAGGATTCTACGAGAACGCGTTGTGCCTTTGAAGTCGGTGCGGCCGACCAAGGGGCTCATACAACATACCTTGGTCCTACAGGTTCTCAAATGAATAAAAAAGAATCCTTAAAGGACACAGCTCGTGTTCTTGGTTCCATGTATGATGCCATCGAATTCCGTGGCTTTGACCAAGAAGATGTGGACACATTGGAACAATATTCCGGCGTGCCTGTATGGAACGGCCTAACAGATATGGATCATCCTACACAAACATTGGCAAACTTCCTTACATTACAAGAAAATATCGACAAACCATTGAACGAAATTTCCTATGCCTATGTAGGCCATGGTCAATCCAATATGTGTAATGCCTTAATGAGTGGTGCCGTAAAAATGGGCATGGATTTCCGTCTCATTGGTCCTAAACAATACTGGCCAGCAGGTCCATTCTACGAAGAATGTTTAAAGGTAGCGAAGGAAACAGGCGCTACCATTGCATGCACAGATAATGTAGCAGACGGTGTGAAAGGTCTTGATGTAATTTACACCGGCGTATGGGTAACGATGGGTGATACCTACGATATGTGGGAGGAACGGATTAATACATTTAAACCTTTCCAAGTGAATGCGGACATGATAGCTTTAACAGGCAATCCGAATACTAAATTCTGCCACTGCTTACCAGCATTCCACAATACAGAAACACAAGTTGGTAAAGATATTTTTGAACGGTTTGGCATGAATGGTATCGAAGTAACAGAGGACGTATTTGAAGGTCCTAATTCCTTAGCATTTGAGGAAGCAGAAAATCGTTTGCATACTATAAAAGCAGTTATGGTTGCTACCTTTGGCGACTATCCAATGGAGTAATAGGCTGTAATCTATAGTGAACCATATTTGCTAACAGATGAGACTAAAATGATAAATCATGATGCACGATGAATGGTTGCATCAGTTAGAAGTAAAGAAGGTATAATATGAATCCCTATAAAGTATTTATCGTAGGCCATGAGGGCACTACGGGGCTTAGAATTCACGAACGGCTGTTGGATAGGAAGGATATTACATTATTATCCATTTCCGATGAGGACCGTAAGAATATAGATGTTATCGCTAGCATCGCAAAGGACGCGGATATCGTGTTCTTGTGCTTGCCTGATGCGGCATCCAAAGAGGTGGTTGCTGCCATCGGTAATTATCCTTGCAAAATCATCGATACATCCACAGCATTTAGAACGGCTGATGATTGGGCTTATGGATTTCCTGAGCTTGGTGAAAGCTATAAAAACGATATTAAAACGAAACAACATATCGCAAATCCTGGCTGTCATGCAAGCGGTATGATTGCTTGTATTGCCCCTCTTGTGAAAGCTGGCATTACTCCAGTAGATTATCCTTTTACCATTACATCCCTTACCGGTTATAGCGGAGGTGGTAAAAAGATGATCGGTCAATACGAATCGGAGCCAAAGGATTATTTCCTTTACGCACCACGTCAATATGGCCTTAGTCAACAGCATAAACATTTGCCAGAAGTAACCCATGTATGTGGCCTTACAGAAGCGCCAATATTCATGCCTATCGTAGATGATTACTATAGCGGCATGGAGGTGAGCGTTGGATTACATACACGTTTATTATCTAAACCAGTTACCATCGAAGATGTACATGCGGCCTTAGTAGAGTTTTACAAGGATAGCACTGTCGTTACGGTAGCACCTCTTAATGTAAAAGAAGATAATGCAGCATTTTTAAATGCTAACAAACTTAGCAATACGGATGGCATGGTCATATCTGTTACTGGCAATAATGAACGCATGGTGGTTCACGCCATTTTTGATAATTTAGGTAAAGGCGCTTCTGGTGCAGCTGTACAATGTATGAATATTGCACTTGGATTGCCAGAAGAAACGGGGCTTTCACTATGAATACTGTAACAAATGCGATGCGGGCGCATATTTTAACGGCGGCCGTACCGTATATCAAACAATATACAGATAAATATGTAGTCGTAAAATATGGCGGTAATGCTATGACGGATCCGGAACTCAAAAAATCCGTTATGAACGATTTGCTTCTATTACAATTAGTAGGGGTGAAAGTAGTCCTTGTCCACGGTGGCGGCCCAGATATTAATAGCACCTTGGCGGCCATGAACATTGAATCGAAATTCAACAATGGATTGCGCGTTACTGATAAAGAAACGATGAATGTAGTACAAATGGTGCTAGCTGGTAAGGTCAATAAAGGCCTTGTGGCAGACCTCATCGGCTTTGGTGGCCGTGCCGTTGGCCTATGTGGCGTTGACGGTGAAATGATTCAAGTACACAAGAAAAATGAGGAACTTGGCTATGTTGGTGAAGTGGATACAATCGATCCAAAGGTAATTGATGATGTCATCAGCAAAGGCTATATTCCGGTTATTTCATCCATCGGTTGTGATGCGGAGGGCAATGTATATAATGTCAATGCCGATACGGCAGCCGCTAAAATTGCGGGTGCTCTCCAGGCTGAAACGATGGTAACTATGACTAATATAGATGGCGTATTGCGAGATGTACATGATCCAAATTCTCTGATTCCTAAAATCACCATGGCTGAAGCAGAGCAATTAAAGGCTGAGGGTATCATCGCCGGTGGTATGATACCAAAGGTAGATTGTTGTTTAGAGGCAATCAACGCAGGGGCTCAAAAGGTATTTATCATCAATGGTGAAATACCTCATGCAATCCTTATCGAATTATTAACCGATGAAGGCCTGGGCACAATGTTTGTAAAGTAATATAGTGAATATAATGATGTAATCATCAATTCCTATCGTTATATTGTAGATATATATACGGCAATAGGCCGTACGTTTGGAGGATATGATGAGTAAGACACAAGATTTTGAAAAACAAGATAAAGAATATATAGCCAATACGTATGGCCGTTTTAATGTTTGCTTTGAAAAAGGTAAAGGCTCCTTATTGTGGGATGTAGAGGGCAAGGAATATATTGACCTTGGTTCTGGTATTGGCGTTACTGCCTTTGGTGTAGATGACGATGAATGGTCCAAAGCGGTTATCGAACAAACCCATGCGTTGAACCATATTTCTAATCTCTATTATTCGGTACCACAAATTAAATTGGCAGAATTATTATGTAAAAAAACAGGCATGAAAAAGGTGTTTTTCTGTAATTCTGGTGCAGAATCTAACGAATGCTCTATCAAGGCAGCGCGGAAGTATAGCCATGACAAATATGGCGAGGGCCGTAATGTCATCGTGACCCTTGTTAACAGCTTTCATGGCCGTACGGTAACAACCTTGTCCGCTACGGGGCAGGACGTATTCCATCAACATTTCTTCCCGTTCACAGAAGGCTTTATTCACACGCCTGCTAATGATATTGATGCGGCTTTGAAAGTCCTTGCTAATCCTGCGGTATGCGCTATCATGATGGAACCCATCCAAGGTGAAGGTGGCGTTATGCCTCTAGATAAGGAATTCGTTCAAGCCGTTACCAAATATGCACATGAACACGATCAACTCGTGCTTATTGACGAAGTACAAACAGGTAATGGCCGGACTGGTAGCCTGTATGCATACGAACAATTTGGTATCGAACCAGATATCGTATCTACCGCTAAGGGCTTAGCTGGTGGTTTACCTATGGGGGCAACCTTGTTCAATGAAAAAACACAATACGTTCTAACTGCTGGTGCTCATGCGACCACATTCGGTGGGAACCCAATCTGTGCTGCTGCAGGATGTACTATCATCGAACGGTTGACACCAGAATTCTTGGCGACTGTGAAAGCTAAAGGTGATTATGTAAAACATGCCTTAGAAGGTAAAACAGGCGTAGTTAGTGTGAGCGGTATGGGCCTCATGATTGGTATTGAAACGACAGTTGATCCAAAAGAGGTTATCGCTAAATGTTTAGAAAAAGGCGTAGTATGCTTATCTGCTAAAAACAAGGTTCGTTTATTGCCAGCCCTTAATATTCCACAAGAACAACTAGAAAAAGCAATTACCATCTTGGCGGATGTGATTGGGGAATTAGCTAGTGAATAAAGCGGTTAGTAGCTATCGATTTTACAATATATAAAATCAATTTAGTCAACCATGAAAATTTGTAAATATATAGAAAAAGTCCGATGAATATATAGACTTTATACTTTATTCGTGATAACCTAGAATAAATAGTCTATATTGGAGGAGTAATTATGAATACAGAATCCTTACGTAATGATGTATTGGTGCCAGCAGTTGCTAAAACATTAGACATTGCAGCAAAGGCTAAACCGACAAAAGATGAACTCTGCACAACTGCAAAAATTACAGCAGCTGTAGCAGTAGTAACAGCTGTTGTATCCTTAGGGGTACAAGCATTCTTGCGCAATCGATAAGAAACATAAAGAAAACGACATGGCGTTGCCTGTCGTTTTCTTTTACATTTACCCTGTTATTCCCTAAAATATGGGGATTTCCATTTGTTTGATTACCCTGTGTTTACAGCTAAGGAGGCGACACAATGCATAGCCGCGATTTAATAGAACAATATAAAACCTATGTACAAGATTGGCGTAGGTATTTTCATAAACATCCAGAACTCAGTAATGAAGAATTTGAAACAACAAAAACACTAGCCAAAGAATTAGAGTCCATGGGCGTAGAGGTTCATGTAGACGAAGAACGTGGAACTGGTCTCATCGGCATTATCCATGGCGAGAAAACCGGCAAAGCCATTGCACTTCGTGCGGATATTGATGCATTACCTGTACAGGAACACAATACATTCGATTTTAAATCTGATGTAGATGGCAAGATGCATGCGTGCGGACATGATGGTCACATGGCTATTTTGCTGGGTGCAGCTAAGATGCTTACCTCTATGAAAGACCGCATTGAAGGCGATGTATATCTTGCATTTCAACCGGCCGAAGAAACAGGCGCAGGTGCACCTGCATTTATGAAGTTTGGTGATTGGTTTGAAAAGGTGGATGCTATCTTTGGAGGTCATGTGTGGATTGATTTACCAGCAGGTCTCGTTTCCGTTGAGGCTGGTCCTCGCATGGCGGCTAGTAGTAAAATTACGATCAATGTGAAAGGTAAACAAGGCCACGGTGCACAACCGCATCAAGCGGTTGATGCCATTGTAGTAGCCAGTGCCATCGTGATGAACCTGCAAACCGTAGTCTCTCGCAATATTAGTGCTCTTGATTCTCTTGTGATTACCATTGGTAATATCCACTCTGGGTCCGAGTGGAATGTTATTCCTGGAGAAGCCCAAATGGGTGGTACCATTCGCTTTTTTAATCCTGAACAAGAAGAATACTATGTAGAATCTATACGTCGTGTGGTGGAACATACGGCCTTGGCCTATGGTGCTACTGCTGAATTAATTTACGAACGAAAAGTGCCAGCTACGATTAATGATGCAGCAGCTAGTGAATTAGCAGAACGGGTTGTGATTGATACCCTTGGTAAAGAGAAGCTATCCAAGATGCGTCAAGTAATGCCGGGCGAAGACTTTGCGTGGTATTTGCAAGAAAAGCCAGGATGCTTCGCCTTTATAGGTATCCAAAATTCAGAGGTAGGCGCTACCTTTGATCACCATAACAATCGATTCACCATGGACGATAGCGTACTATCTGCTGCATCAGCGGTGTATGCAGAATATGCTGTACAGTGGTTGAAGGTACATAAATAAAATTAGTTTATTAGACATTTTAAATGATGCCACATCTTTTAATTAATGCTGTGGCATCTATTTTTATAGTATCTATATTTCTGTTAGATAAATAGTGACATTTCTTTTATATAATTTGTGTTATAATATACATACATATTAACTCACTGAAATGTTAAATTAAATAATCCCCTGATGGGGACGGAAATAACTAGACTACTCTTCACCTATATAATACAAGGTGGTGAATAGTTAAATTAAATAATCCCCAGATGGGGACGGAAACAGCCAAGACATAAATTGTTTTTGTAACATGATAATATACGTTAAATTAAATAATCCCCTGATGGGGACGGAAACCCCATATTCCATTCTTCTTCAGTTGGTTTAAATACATTTACCATTGTTAAATTAAATAATCCTCTGATGGGGACGGAAACTCTAAGCTCTCTTGTATCCGATTTACTTGAGTTCCTGTACCAGTTAAATTAAATAATCCCCTAATGGGGACGGAAACTTACTAAAACATTATTCCATACTTGTAATTCCATGATATACCTGTTAAATTAAATAATCCCCTGATGGGGACGGAAACGTATTTACGAGCAACACCTTTAACAATACGATCAATTTCTTCAAGTTAAATTAAATAATCCCCTGATGGGGACGGAAACAATTGAGCCATTTGCTCCTCCTTAATTAACTAAAAATAAAGGGGTTAAATTAAATAATCCCCAGATGGGGACGGAAACCTAAGAGCTTTAAGCTCACCATTGACCTCAACAATCTCGTATGTTAAATTAAATAATCCCCTAATGGGGACTGAAACCCCAAAGTAGCACCAAAGCCTAACATGATACGTTCATTAGGTCTGTTAAATTAAATAATCCCCTAATGGGGACGGAAACATTTACTTCAATAATTTCTTCATACATTTTAATTTGTTTCATAGTGTTAAATTAAATAATCCCCTGATGGGGACGGAAACATTCTGTGCTTTGCGTTTGGCGTATTCTTAGGGCGTAACGGTTAAATTAAATAATCCCCTGATGGGGGCGGTTATCTATCTCAAAAACTCATATAAGGACAAAAATATAGCCAGTATATTCTTTTTGTGAATGTACTGGCCTTTTTGTATAAATACCAAGGATTTTTTATTGGTTTTAATCACAAATGAATATATAATGAAGTTAATCGAATTTACATTCCTTAATTAGAGTTTGGAGGCGATGTGATGGGTAAATGGGATGCACTGGTAAAGGGTGCATTGCTGCATGATATCGGCAAAGTTGTGTATCGGGCTAATCAGGGAACCGATGCACATTCTAAGCGTGGCGCTGATTTCATTGATCCTTATTTTTTTGATAAGGAATTGAAGCAAAGTATTACGCATTGTTTGAAGTATCATCATGGGAAAGAGCTTAGTGCAGCTCAACTAAAAAATGATGATTATGCATACATTGTGTATGAAGCAGATAATATTGCGGCTGCTGTAGACCGTCGAAATCTTGATGAAGGTGATATATCTCCTACACAGAAATTTGATAAAGAGTTACCACTCCAATCAATCTTCCGTGTATTTGGTGGTAAAACTAGCACTCAACCCTTACAGTATTATTTGCGTGGCATTGATGTATCTGACCACTTTAATTATCCTGAAAGTGATAAAACGATATGTGCATCAAGTGATAAATATAAGGCACTATATGATGTATTAGTGCAAAACTTTCAGCAACAACCAATAGATAAGATGTCCGTTAATGAGTTGTTGAGAGTTTATGAAGATACTGTTTCTTATATGCCATCTAGTACGGCAACAGATCAGACTAATGATATTTCTTTGTACATGCACTCAAAGATAACAGCTGCGGTGGCACATAGTATGGTGCATTATTTTGAGGAGCAGGGAATTGCTGATTATAAAGAATACTGTTATCAGAATTCCAAAAAGTTCCGTAACATGCCAGCTTTTAGACTCATATCTGGAGATATTTCTGGTATCCAGAATTTTATTTATACGATTCCGTCTAAAGGTGCATTGAAATCATTGCGTGGTCGTTCATTCTATTTAGAAATTTTGATGGAACAAATTGTAGATGAGTTGTTAGATGCATTGCAGTTAACTCGGGCAAATCTTATTTACAATGGTGGCGGTCATTTTTATGTATTGGCGCCTAATACCACTAAAACTAGTACTGCTATTGACTCCATGGAGAAATCTATAAATGAATGGTTCTTAACCGTATTTGGTACTAAATTGTATTTAGCTCTTGGCTCCGCAACAGCAACAGCCGATGAGTTAATTCAATCGCAACGTACATTATTCCGCAAGGTAAGCCAATCTGTTGGTGAGGCTAAGTCTAAACGATATTCTAAACAGCACTTAACAGCTTTATTTAATCCAAATAGTTTGTATAATACGGTTCTTCATGGTGAACGTGAATGTTCCATTTGCCACACATCAACAGCAACACTGTCTCCTTATGGTAAGGATACAGAGGCGGAGGCATGTCCTATATGTAATGGCTTGTATCGACTAGGGGAACAGATTGTTGATAGTCGAGATACTGTTTTTGTATTAGCTCGACCAAATAATAGTGATACTTGTGAAAGTATTCCAAAGGTTGAAGTATATGTTAACAACTGGAATGATGATGTAGATAATTTGAGACTCTATCTCTATGTAGTTACTGAAGCATCACTACAAAAGTTTGAAGCTAATCATGAGATTCTAAGAATTTATTCTAAGAATACAGCTAAAACGGGACATAATGTATTCAATCGTATCTGGTTAGCAGATTATGTAGCACGTAAGGACAATGGTCAAGTCTATGAGTTTGAAGAGCTAGCTACATCAAGTGGTTTAGGTGAGAACAAGGGGATTAAACGTCTTGGTGTATTACGCGCTGACGTGGATAACCTTGGGGCAGCATTTATTGGGGGTTTTATTTCTGAAGGATCAGATCGATTTAAATACGGCACTCTATCACGTTATGCTGATCTATCTCGTGATTTAGCTATGTTCTTTAAGGTTGCTGTTAATAAGATGGCTCAAGGTGATGTACAAGGTTTTGGTACATCTGTTATGCCATTTACTATTTGGGCCAATAAACAAGTTACAACTAGAAAAATACACGTTATTTATTCTGGTGGTGATGATGTATTCCTTGTTGGTGCATGGGATGAATTATTAGAATTAGCCATCGATATTCGTGAGAAATTAGCTGAGGTTACAGATAATAAAATCACTATGTCTGCTGGCTTAGCTTTATTCTCTCCATCCTATCCAATTAGTCAAATGGCAACGATTACAGGCTTACTTGAAAGTGTAGCTAAAGATAATGACGGCAAAGATAGTATCGCTTTATTTGGATTTGAAACAAACTCAAACGGTGAAGAGCGTATATGCCGACATGTATATAAATGGGATGACCTCATTAATAATATTATTGAAGATAAGCTCTATACACTGGATCAATTATTTGTTATTCCAGGCATTAATGAGGTGCAAGACTCAAAAATGAAATTAGGTAAAGGCCTAATTTATAAGTTGATAGAATTGTTACAAGGTATATTAAATGATAGAGCTTTAGGTAAACATATTAATGTGGCTCGTATACTCTATTTATTAGCCAGATTAGAACCTAAGAAAAATAATCCTACCTATGAATCATATAAAAACTTTGTTACAGCTATTCATAGATGGATTCAATCAGAAGAAGATTGCAAAGCTTTGTTAACAGCTTGCAACCTCATTGTTTACTATATGCGTGATACAAAGTGAGGAATAGTATATGACACAAGGTAAATTTAATTGGGATATAGATATTGTCACTAAGGCAGAAGAAACTATCGGTCGTTTAAGATATAATCCAAAATGCAGAAAAACAGATGAAGTATTTGACGTAAAGTATGCACAAGTACGTAAAATTTTATCTAGCGTAGTGGCTATTAAAAATAAATTGGGTGTAGAACAACGTAAAAGCAAATCCTTTGATAAGCTACCTGAAAATATAGCGTTAGAGGTTCGTTTTTTAAAAACTACATTCTTATATCAAGCTGGTCGAGATAAAGATAATAAATATCCAGTAAAAAACTTTATTGAAGATAGTCAATTGGTAGAGATGGTTGATTGCATTGGTACTGATGTTAATAAATTTGAAATGTTCTGTAAATATGTAGAAGCATTAGTAGCTTTTTATAAATATAGAGCGGTTAGTGTTATAGCCGCATCTAATGAAGCGTGGAACAAAAATAAACAGTCTAGTTATCAAAATTACAATCAAGTAAATGGAAACCGTCGATAGGAGGGGCACAAGATGGAGAACAATGATAAATTAAAATCCTTACGTGGTAAATTACTAATTACAGGTACTATTAAACTAGAAACTGGTATGCATATTGGTGCTAGTAATGATTTTGCTCCTATTGGATCCGTTGATACACCATTCATTCGCGATGTAGTTACTCAAGAGCCGATTATCCCAGGTAGTTCTATTAAAGGTAAATTGCGTACCTTACTAGCTAAAAGTCATTGTGACGCTTATATAATGAGTGATATTAAAGATGATAAAGAAGAAATTAAACGTTTATTTGGTTCCGTAAATCCTGTAAAGCCAGCTCGGTTACAGTTTTATGATTTATTTATCACAGATGAAACTCGTCAATTGTTTGCTAATATAGAGACTGATACGTATATGGGTGAAATCAAGTTTGAAAACACTATTAATCGTGTTGATGGCAGTGCTAATCCTCGTCAAATTGAACGTGTTCCAGCAGGTACCGTATTTACATTTAAAGTAGCCTATAATATTGAAAGCGAAGCTGAAGTGGCTGAGGATATGAATATATTAAAAGATGGTCTTGATTTATTAGGTATAGATTATCTTGGAGGTCATGGTTCTCGCGGCTATGGTCGTGTGAACATTTCTATTGATGAGGTAAAGTCAGTAGGTAATAGTGCTATTAATACGCAGGATTTATTAGATATATTAAGAAAGTAGGTTGTTACTATGAACTACTATCTATATCCACTGCGTTTTCTTACACCGGTGCACTTTGGAGATACCTCAGAAGGCGGTAATTTAGAAACTATTTCCCTTACACTCGGCTCTGATGCATTATTTGGCGCATGCTGTCATGAAATCAGTCATGATACAGGTTTATTACAATCTTTTATCGACTCTGTAAAAGAACAGCATATTGTATTATCTAGTTTGTTCCCGTACTGCATAGATAATGGTGAGTATCAATTATATGTACCTTCACCTATTATGCAAATCGATTCAAAAGAGATGCCAATTACAAGTTTTGAGGAAACAAAACGGGTGGCTACGGAACAAAAGAAAATTAAAAAAATCGAATATATTCGTACATCTCAGTTACAGAACTATAAACAATATATTCAATCTGATGTTTCACAGAAGCATATGCCTATATTTGGAACTAAGCAAGCTGTGACACAAGTAAATATGCGTGGAGAGAAGAGTCGACCATATTATGTGGGAAACTATCAATTCATGTCACATACAGGGCTATATATTATTGCTGGTTTTAGTGATGATTCTAGTCGTGATTTATTTGAATCCATTCTTGAACTGTTAGGTCTTTCTGGGATTGGTGGTAAGCGTAGTGGTGGCTATGGGAAATTTGAATTAGCCGATGATCCAATTGAATTGGAATCTGAAGGTGTTTATGAAGATGATTCTGCTTTATATGCATTGCTTCATAATAAGCACGGAAAGATGATGTGTATTAGTGCTTGTGTTCCGACTAGTGAGGAAGTTGCTACTTTAAAACAAGGTTCTTATAAATTGCAAAAGCGTGGTGGCTTTGTAGGCTCTACTGGAAGTGAGACTCAAGTAAAGCGTAATTCCTATTATGTTGTTAAAGAAGGCTCTGTTTGTCCAAAAGCGTTAGAAGGACAAATGCTTACCATTACCGGGGATACTTTGCCTCACCCTGTATATCGTAATGGTATGGGCTTATGGATTGGGGTGGATTATGAGTAATCGTATTGATCATGCACAATTATCACTCACTATTGTGAGTCCTACCAATATTGGTGGCCCTGAGAAACTAACAACTAAAGACTATATGTACAATTATGATGCCGGTGAAGTATATCTCCTTAATAACTATGAATGGTTTCGCTTTTTAGCTCGTCATAATAAATTAGCAGAGTTTGAAATATATATGCAGAATGAGATGGTAAGACCAAATGGTCGAACTATGTATGATTGGGCTAAAAATACTATTGGAGCATCTCAGCTAACAAAAGATGTATTAGGCCCTGCTATTGGCTCAATTATGAAATCATCGATATATAATGAAGGACGTAAAAACTCATTAAATGATATTACACCTCAGATTCGTGGGGCAAATGGAGAAGTTTATATTCCTGGTAGCTCTATTAAAGGTGTTATTGACAGTGCTATTATTTCACATATGCTTCGTAATAATAAAGCATTTAGAAGTAATGTCCAAAGAGAGTTAAGAAAAGTTTTAGATGTATATAAAAGAAAGAATGCTAGAAGCCTTTTTAAAGATATATTTAAGATGGTTAATCAAGCTATTATTAAGCATATTCATGTCCTTACGAACAATGAAGGCAAACCATTAAAAGGTATTTTAGCAAGTACTTTTCGAGGTATTTCTGTTTCTGATGCTTTGCCTGTGAGTGCGATTCAAACAGAGGTATTAAAGAAAGAAGATTCTTGTGTGGATGAAGATGGAACGCATGAAATTTCAGTACATCGTGAGTGCATTTTACCAAATCAGAAGTTCTTCTTTACATTAACTCTTGATACGGCAATAACAAAGGAAATCGGGATTACTAGTGTTAATCAAGTATTAGAAATCTTACAAGAGGATTTTGATGCTACTCATGAGTTATTATCTTCTAAATTTAAGAAAGTTAGTCCGTCTATCTTTAAAGTTTTAGAACCAGCTAATGCCTATATTGGCAGTAATACTGGATTTGTTCAGAAGACTATTATTATGGCTGCTTTCACGGATAATGAAGAAACAGGAATTGATATTATTAGAGCTATTTTAGATGTTAATTTCCAAAAGGCTAAGCATGCTAGCAAGGATCATTTTATGGCACCTCGTGCAATCAAATTAGTAAAGTGGAATGGTCATTATTATGAGATGGGGGGCATTCATATTGGCAGATAATGTAGAAATTATGGCCATAGAGTTAGAAATAAAAGCAGATCCATCGATTAAAATTGTGCAGTCTATAGGCAGCTTATTGCATGGTGTGCTAATGGAGTTAGTAGGGACAGAATACGCAGGTCAGTTGCATGAAACAGGCCTGCGCCCTTATAGCCAATATATCTATTTTGATAAAGAAAAAGATCAATATATTTGGCGTCTTTCTGCTGTAACCGCAGAGGCTGTTGAGCGTATATTACGACCTGCATTAGATATGCCCGAAAAGATTTTTTTGAAACAAAAGCGAGGACATATTTATATCAAAGATAGAACTATTTTGCAGGAAACCTCCTATGAAGATTTAATGGCTAAGTTCTGGAGTGGTGAAGCGGAATACACGCAGGCTAAATTGCGGTGTGTGACAACAACAAGCTTTAAGGTAGATCAACAGTATACGATTTTCCCTGAAGCGTTCCGTATTTATCGATACTTGCTACGTCAATGGAACCAATTTACAACGTTTGAAATGATGGACTCTGATGATTTATTAGCTGCTCTTGAATCAGCAACTTTTATTCGCGACTATAATTTGCGTATGAGCATGTATGGATTAGAAGGGGTTAAAATTCGTGGTTTCCGTGGAGAGATTGTTATGCAATTTAAGCGGAACCTAGTGATGCAACGTATCCTATCTTTATTAACCTACTATAGCCAATTCACAGGGCTCGGTATTAAGACTGCATTAGGTATGGGTGGCGTACAAAGTGAGGTAGTACAATGAGAATTCTTTATACCCCTGTAGGGGATACAGATCCTATTCGCGGGTGCTATGATGGGGGCATGCTTCATATTGTGAGGCATTACAATCCTGATATAGCAATTCTAGTATTAAGTAAGGATATGGAGAAAAAGGAAGCTGCTAATCATAGATTTACCAAAGCTTTAAAACATGTGAAAGCTGACTTAGATATTACGCTCATACATACAGGCCTTGAAGACGTACACCGTATCGACACTTTACAACCGTTTGTTGACCATTTCTATGAAATGCTTTCAAACTACCCTGATGCAGAGATATTAATTAACTTAAGCTCTGGAACACCTCAAATGAAGTTGATTATGTCTTATCTTAGTGTAGAACATGATGCGGTGCGAGGCATTCAAGTTGATAGTCCTCAACGTGGCTCTAATCGCTCTGAGCCTGCCGTAAACGATGACGAAAATATTGAAATTGTTATTGAAAATAACTTTGATGATCAAGACGACAGTGAAAACCGATGCCATGAGCCTCAAATGGGATATATTAAACGGAATAATATTAAGCAATCCCTTCATACTCTTATCGCTAGCTATAAATATAAAGAGGCTATAAGCGCTTATCATAGTTATAAAAGAAGCTTTGAAGATGGTGTTGCTAATGATGTATTACCATTATTAGAACATGCTCAATTACGTTTGGGCTTAGACTATGATGGTGCTTTACAAAAGTCTCGTAAAGTGGGATCTATATCCTTGTCCTCTTTATTTGCTGATAAGGAAGTGCGCAAATTACATGAGTTTTTAATGCTTATGGAAGTGCGGTTAAAACAAGGGCAAATTGAGGACTTTATTTTAAAAACCACTCCATTTATGTATGAGTTAATGCGTTATTATTTTACTAAAGAGCTCCATGTAAACTGGCGTCAAATTGAGAAAAAAACATCCAAGGGAATACGCCTTGATATGGTAGCATTTGAAAAGCAATATCCTAAACTATATAAATCATGGAAGGCTAACACTCATACTCCTTTTCTACAAGAACTTCAGCTATCCTTTTATCACATGTTACATATGCTAGAAGAGCAGGATATAGTTGATAGCTTATTGCTGAAGCAGTTAAAAGAGATACGTAGAATTGAGCAAAAAATTCGTAATAAAATGGCTCATGAGGTTGTTGTCTTTACTGAACAAGATATCTGTAAGGCTGCAGAAATTCAATCATTACAATCTTTCTTACATCAGATTAAAGGAGTATTCTTTATTATTACTGGACAAGCAAAACAGAATAAACTTATATATGATGTTATTAATCAATATGTGTTAGAACAAATACAATAGATATACTAGCGTAAAGGAGGCGACATTATGTCATCCTTATATGTTACAGAAGCAGGTTCATTTATTAAACGACAAGGCGGTCATGTTATAGTAGGCCGTAATAATGAAATTCTATTTGAAGTTCCATTAGAACGTATTGAAGATATTACAGTTTTTGATACAGTATCTATATCTAGTTCACTCATTACTGATTTTATTGAACGTGGTGTACCTATAACTTGGTTATCTGGATATGGTAAGTATTTTGGTACCTTAATTAATACCAATACTATTGATATTAATAAACACAAGAAACAATTTGATTTATTAGATAATCATGAGTTTAGACTGGCAATGTCACGTAAAATTATTCGTGCAAAGGTTCGTAATCAGCTAACTATATTGCGTCGGTATGCTCGCAATTTAGATGTAGACATAAATATAGATACACAGATTGATAATATTAAATCCGTTCGTAGTCATATTGGTGAGTGTGTTCGTATTTCTGAACTCATGGGTTATGAAGGTATAATTAGTCGACTATACTTTGAGGCTCTCGGAAAAATTGTTCCGTCTACATTTTCTTTTACTAAGCGATCTAAACAACCTCCGCGAGATGAATTTAACGCCATGCTAGGCTTAGGATATAGCATGTTATTTAATGAAATTCTAGCAGGTTTAATTAATGCGGGCTTACATCCTTTTGTTGGTGTTATGCATAGCCTTGGCAAGGGGCACCCTGCACTTGCATCAGATTTGATCGAGGAATGGAGAGCTCCCATTATAGATTCTTTAGTTCTTTCTATGGTGAGTCGTAACATGGTGGGCCTATCTGATTTTGATAACTCAGATAAAGGTTGTTATATGACTCCAGAAGGTAGAAAAGGACTTTTGACCGCGTATAATAAGAAAATTCGTTCTGAAAATCAATATATTGAGGATCGTAAAAGCTATAGGGAATCAATCTATAAGCAGTGTAAGCAATTTGCTAGTGCCATTATGCACGAAGACGTAGATTTGTATACACCTTTGGAGATTCACTGATATGAAAAAGTTTATAGTATTAGTCATCTATGATGTAGTAGATAATAAAACACGTAACCATCTAGTAAAATGCTTAGAACGTTATGGCGTGCGTGTTCAAAAATCAGCATTTGAGGCACTACTAAATAGAAAGCAATATGATGCTATGATGCGTCATGCCAGTCGAATTATCAATCCCGTAGAAGATTCTCTACGTGTATATATACTTGACGATATAATTAATATCTATACATGGGGAATTGGAGAACGAAAAGAGCAAGATTGTATTATATTGTAATGAAAATTAATGTATTTATTAGCGCTGTTATTTACTGAGCAATGGTAGAATCATCTGTTTTTATTAGTTATCTATCTTTAATTTGATATCCTTGATGATTCTACTATTGCAATTTCTTTGTTTTTTTATGCTATAATATATCTAGATTATAACCTTGTGAAATAAAATCTCCGCCGTTGTGATAATGGTGCGGTTTATAGGTGTTATTTTAGTGTGCTAAAGTACTGTTTGAGGTCGATTTATGATCTCCGCCGTTAATGGTGATTTATGGCTAGATAACATCGGTTGTTTCAGATACAGGGTTAAATTAAATAATCCCCTGATGGGGACGGAAATTTATTTTGTTTGTTAACATCATAAAAATCATTGTTTTTATTCGTTAAATTAAATAATCCCCTGATGGGGACGGAAATTTATATCTTATGTCATCCCTGATATTTTAAACATGATTAAAAATGTTAAATTAAATAATCCCCTGATGGGGACGGAAATTTATTGCCCCTTTCAAATAACTATGTCTATCTGTTCCATAGTGTTAAATTAAATAATCCCCTGATGGGGACGGAAATCCATACATATTTTGCCAATCTATCATGATTTAGGCTTTTATAGAGTTAAATTAAATAATCCCCTGATGGGGACGGAAATTCTAAATCTTGCTGTCTATACATATCTTGTTTTGCCTGTTTTGTTAAATTAAATAATCCCCTGATGGGGACGGAAATGAAAATGTCAGTCAAGGTATATGTAGAACATCCATAATTAAGTTAAATTAAATAATCCCCTGATGGGGACGGAAATCTTTGTTTTTCTTTTTGTTCGTTTGTTCCGTATTCATCTCTAGTTAAATTAAATAATCCCCTGATGGGGACGGAAATTCATTGTCAGATACCTTTATAAAATCGTTCCCCAATTCAATAGTTAAATTAAATAATCCCCTGATGGGGACGGAAATTACAGATGTAGCATTTGCAATAGGAATTACAAAATTAGAGCCTGTTAAATTAAATAATCCCCTGATGGGGACGGAAATTAGCTGTGATATTGAACAGCTATTCTTTTGGCTGATGTTTTGTTAAATTAAATAATCCCCTGATGGGGACGGAAATTGGTGCCACCAGAGCGATCCAATGCCACATAGGAACAAACAGGTTAAATTAAATAATCCCCTGATGGGGACGGAAATTGCTTGGTATCAACAACAGCAACAACAAGCTGGTGCTATTCCGTTAAATTAAATAATCCCCTGATGGGGACGGAAATGGCGTAATATCGCCTGTTTGTTTGTCAACAGATACGCCGTATGGTTAAATTAAATAATCCCCTGATGGGGACGGAAATGATATATCAAGTAGACTTATCATCATTTCAATTTCATCAGAGCGTTAAATTAAATAATCCCCTGATGGGGACGGAAATATTTCATCAATGGCTAGTGCAACATCTGACATTTTGGCGGTTTGTTAAATTAAATAATCCCCTGATGGGGACGGAAATATAATATAGTTTGAATTGGTTAGCTATTTTGTTCCCTCGTGTAG
Source organism: Veillonella tobetsuensis (assembly GCF_002959935.1). Taxonomy (NCBI): domain Bacteria; kingdom Bacillati; phylum Bacillota; class Negativicutes; order Veillonellales; family Veillonellaceae; genus Veillonella; species Veillonella tobetsuensis. Next base: position 1,219 of record NZ_PPDF01000003.1, on the reverse strand, counting down.
TTAAATTAAATAATCCCCTGATGGGGACGGAAATTATTTTTTATGTTCCTTTCGTTTAATTCTTTAGACCGCTTACAGTTAAATTAAATAATCCCCTGATGGGGACGGAAATAGATTTTTCATATTATCTCCTAAATACCAATACTAAAATAAGTTAAATTAAATAATCCCCTGATGGGGACGGAAATAAGTTTAATACAAATAAACATATATCGTAGTCATCATACAACAATGTTAAATTAAATAATCCCCTGATGGGGACGGAAATAAGATATTGACAGTATTTATAAATGTTTGTATGATGAAGAATGTTAAATTAAATAATCCCCTGATGGGGACGGAAATTAAATGTTTCATAAGAAACAAAGAAAATAAAACGGCTTGTGGTGTTAAATTAAATAATCCCCTGATGGGGACGGAAATATACAGATGCGAATACTAAGCGGGGGTTTTTTTCGCCTAGTTAAATTAAATAATCCCCTGATGGGGACGGAAATCCCAAGCTTGCTCAGTTTAGGTTACTATTTCACTCTTCTTGTGGTTAAATTAAATAATCCCCTGATGGGGACGGAAATTGTGGAACATGGAAAATCTCTTCATAATCTTTTTTAACTACTGTTAAATTAAATAATCCCCTGATGGGGACGGAAATACTAATACTCAATAATATCTATAATCTTTTGAAATGGTTGTTAAATTAAATAATCTCCTGATGGGGACGGAATTGCACAACGGCAGGAGCTGTAGTCTTCGCTCAAATCCATATTGTTAAATTAAATAATCTCCTGATGGGGACGGAATCTCTGGGCAACCCCTAAATACGAATCGAAATCGTTCAGGGAACTGTTAAATTAAATAATCCCCTGATGGGGACGGAATCTTTCAGCCATCGAAACATTTTAAGTGTTGTAAAAACTCTGGTAAGTTAAATTAAATAATCCCCTGATGGGGACGGAATCTATTTTTGATGAAGTTCAGGGTCGTTGCGATATGCTACATGTTAAATTAAATAATGGCTCTCTGTCAAATGTTGGGGTGTTCACCCTACGAGCCTTCTTTGGCACCAATCATATGTATGGTTGGTGCCATTCTTTTTGTACGCCGAATAGGCATGACTAAACCCCCAGTTAAACTGGGGGTCGGTAAAAAATTCTTAGAGAAAAGGAAAGAACCTCCTAGTGGTAAAATGAAGTTGGTCTGGCAACCACAACATTTCAAC
>NZ_PPDF01000002.1:0-37440 GCF_002959935.1 Veillonella tobetsuensis | reverse complement strand
GCGTTTAAACTGTATGGACATATCCATTACAATAAACTTAACTTGTACGCGATCTTTATGTTTAAATGATGCAAAATAGCGGATTAATGCTTGCGTATCACGTTTCGGTAAAATGTCTAATATTTCGTGTGTATCTGGATTGGTTAAATTGACTTGGTATTGATGACCTTCCGCATTTCCTTTGAATTCATCAATACCAATAACAGTAGGTAGTGTTTTAGGCTTAGGTATAGTAATCATAGAGCAATATCGTAATACTGTAGTAATAGATGTATCACACTCGTTAGCGATAGCAGTATAGGTTACACTTTCAGTAAGTTTGTCAAATAACAAATTAATATTGGTTATACTTAGTTGCATATGTTTTCGTACAAATGGATTGGTCTCGGAAAAAGAGTGCTTACAATGAGGGCAAATATATCGACGTTGTCTATATTTTCCAATTAATGGTCCTCGTTGTACTTTTCCAAATTTTACCGTACGTATGCGGTAATCTTTAATACGCTCTGTAGTTTCTCCGCATTTTGGGCAAATATGTGGTGTTACCGGTACTTCTATGTCAAAAATAAATGTTCCGTCCAATTCGTAGCTATTTGTAATATATTCTTGTTTTACATTATGTAAAAATTCAGTATAATCAGTAGTAGGCATATAAGCTCACATCCTTTCTTTAGGACTTTGACACTTTTATTGTAAAGCATGTGAGCCTTATATGCTTATTTTTTGCAAAAAAATAATGTTGGAAGTGACACCGTAGTGGTGTCACCCCAACATTTATTATAGAGCCTAAATAATCCCCTGATGGGGACGGAAACTCCATATGAGTATCAAGATATTCAACCCAGCGCTTTCTAATTGTTAAATTAAATAATCCCCTGATGGGGACGGAAACACTGTACCAGTTGCTACTGCGATAGTTGTAGAAAATACAGATTGTTAAATTAAATAATCCCCTGATGGGGACGGAAACTGTACAGCATCTGTAGTGTTACCGAAGTTTACGGAATTCATATTGGTTAAATTAAACAATCCCCTGATGGGGACGGAACCCCGTTAACCTCGGCGATTTCATAAGCATAGGAGCTTTGTACTGTTATATTAAATAATCCCCTGATGGGGACGGAAACTCATACATGCGTTTAAATAGTTCATCTGTAAATTGTTTATCGTTAAATTAAATAATCCCCTGATGGGGACGGAAACCATAACGCCTTTAACTCACCGTTGCCTTCAGCAACCTCATATTCGTTAAATTAAATAATCCCCCTATCAGGGCCTAACAAAGACTCTATCTTGGAATGGTTAAGATAGAGCCTTTTTATGTTACAATAAGCTTAACAATAGTATTATTTCTTATTTTTATATCCGTGTTTTATTTTTAATTAAAAGGATCTATTATGGAACAATTTCACTCTATGTTTTCTCTATCAGGTCGTATGAATCGTCGATCTTTCTTTATCAATATGTTTATTGTATTTGCCATCGGTTTTGTGGGCGGCTTTATTATGGGCTTCTCTGGTTATTCTATGTTGAGTATTTTAATTGGTGCTCCGTTTATACTTATCGCTATGGTGCGTGAGATAGCCATTGCAGCAAGACGTATTCATGATCTTAATGGTCCTACATTTTTAGCTTTCATTTATATTGTATTAGGGATTCTTGCCGTATGGTCCCGTGAAATTGGTTGGCTTGTATTAGCGTCTAAAATAATTTTATGCTTGATTCCAGGTAATAAAGGTCTAAATTCTTATGGTGATAAACCAGAGAACAGAATCATATTTTAATAAGGGGAGGATACAACTAAATAAAAGGTAGATGTGATTATACTCTAATAAGTTGAATGGAAAGGGGCGTATAGTATGATTAAACGTTTTCTCATTTTATTTATTATGATGTTGTCTATTACTATGACTGCGGGGGCTATTAGCCTTCAAGAACTACAGTCATCACCTAATTTTAAGTTAGTATCTTATAAGGAATACCCTTCAGAAACGAGTAGTTATGTAGAGAGATTTTATTCGTTTATTGATTTAAACTCTATTCGTATTGTTGAGTATAATCCTCCTAAATACACTTTACAGTGTACTAATTACATGGTATTTGATTATACAGCTGGACCAGAGATTAAAGAGTCAGAAATGACCATCTATTATGATCTAAATTATTCTTTAGCTACTTTAATTCATGCTAATCGTGAGAAACAACCAAATGCATCCTTAGTTGATGTCATTGAGACAGCTGAACGAGAATCCGGTCTTGTTATAAAATCTAAACCTCTTAATACATATCAATTAAATGGCGATATCTGGTATCCTGAGAACAGATCCAATCATTTGGATAGGGAATGGAAGGGCTCCATTGATCGAAGTCGAGGGTATCAGGTTATTTATGATAATGCGGATGCACTGTTTAAGGCCGTATATCTTCAGCATTTTGATGATATTCTAATACAGTGAGGTGGACTATGAAACGCATGTATTTACTTTTATTATGGTTACTGCCGTTCATTATGTTACCAATATATAGTCAAGCTATATCTCAATCTGAATTAAGAGGTTCTTCTAGATATGTGCAGTTCAAGTCTGTAGCGGATTATAAAGTGTACTATGTAGATATGGAATCGATTACTCCTATAACAGCAACTGAAGGTCATAGACGCATCACAGTTACAGTATATGCACTAGTAGATGGGGAGGATTATATCGCAGCTGTGAAAATGGAATATGATTACCAGTTAGATCGCTCTTTGCGTCAACTTCTCAGCAAACATGATGTATTGAAATCTCAAGGGCAAGATAGTCCATATATTTCTGTATGGCGTGATAAACAAGCTAACATAGGCATTACATGTCGTATTCTTGGTGTTAAGGGGTATACTCTTTCTGGTAATAGCATTGCAGAACTTTATAAAATAGATAATGTTTATAAAGATATCTCAGAGCTTAGCTTCAAAGGCAATCAATATAAAATGCTAAATGCAATCTATAAACAGGCCTACGGTATTTACTTTGATGATGAAATGTCTTCAAAATTATTGTAATTAGCACATTGTATGTTAAGAAAGGACGGCCTATGAAGGTTATTTGTACGTGGCCTACAACGCCACTTTACCAGTCTTACCACGATGATGAATGGGGGCGTCCTATTCACGATGATCAACATCAATTTGAACATTTGTGTTTAGAAAGTCTTCAATGCGGATTAAGTTGGCTTACCATATTAAACAAGCGTCATATCATTCGTCAGTGTTTTGATGATTTTGATGTTGAACGGGTGGCTCACTATACAGAAGCCGATGTGGAACGAATCATGAGTACGGAAGGGATGTTAAAATCGCGTCCAAAGATTGAGGCTATCATTAATAATGCGAAAGCTTTTCAATGCATTCAAGAGGAATTTGGCTCTTTTTGTGAGTATATATGGGCTTTTACCAATCATAAAACAATCATTTATAAAGGTCATCCTGCGGGACAGGTACCTGTCAAAAATGAATTATCTACACAAATCAGTAAAGATTTGAAGAAACGAGGGTTTAAATTTGTAGGTCCTGTGACCATATATTCTCATCTGCAGGCCAGTGGTCTCATTAATGATCATGGTAAGGATTGTCCTTGTTTTAATGAGATTAATAAAGCTAATCCTGTGGTATATTTACCAACAGATGAATAACTGTGCACGTAACCGCATTTAGCTCAGCTAGATGCGGTTTTTTATGATATTTTATATTGATTGATGTCGATGTAGTTGATATACTACTTTCATAATGACTTTCATAAGTAAGGGAAAGGATATGATTATGATTGGATTAGGGACGGCCATTAATATGGCCTTGATTATAGGTGGCAGCCTTCTGGGACTTGCCTTTGGTCGTTTCATGAAGGAAAATTTAAAGCAAACCTTGATGGTGGTGAGTGGCATCATCGTATTGCTACTAGGGATGAGTGGGGCCATGCAATTTATGCTGGTCATCGTCAATGGTTCCTTGCAAACTACAGGGCCTCTATTGATGATTGTTAGTATGGTAGTAGGTGCCATTATTGGGGAACTCATCGATTTGAATCGGTGGATTACGGTTTTTGGTGATTGGGTGAAAGCGCGCACTGGTAATACCGGAGATCCAACGTTTACTCATGCATTTATCACCGCATCTCTCACGTTTACAGTTGGTGCCATGGGCGTTCTTGGCTCCATCCAAGATGGTTTAACTGGTGATTACCAGACCTTGCTACTCAAGGGTATTCTTGATGGTGTCATCGTCATGGTGATGAGCTCCTCTATGGGTAAGGGGGCCTTGTTCTCCTTTATTCCTGTCGGGATTACCCAATGGCTCATAACGGCGATGGCTCATGTGGCAGCACCTTTAATGACGCAGACCGCTATAGATAATCTATCCTATGTAGGTTCTATCTTGATTTTCTGCGTTGGTATTGACCTTATTTGGCCTGGCAAGATTCGCATTGCCAATTTGTTACCTGCCATTTTTATAGCTATGGGGCTAACATTTTTAATTTAAATTTAATTTTACATAACCCTCTTTACAACATGCGTAAAGAGGGTTATTATATCTTTCATATAAATCTTATAGTTAAAATGGTTTCCCCTAGGAACGCTTGTTATTGCGACCTAGCGGATACAAAAAGGGCCTTTCTTCGACGAACGGTTCTAGAAACCAGAAAGGATGTAATGAACGAACAAGTTTCCATAACAAAATCTAATATTCGTGGTGCTTTTGGCGCCTTTTTTATCCCAGGTATGTATACAGCCTTGTGGGCTGGCTTTGTACCGTATTTGAAAGCAAAACTAAATATCGGTGAGGATGTATTGGGATCTATGATTTTGTTACTTGGTGTGGGTTCTTGTTTATCCATGGCTGTAGCCGGTAAATTAGTTGAATCTTTGGGATGTAAAAAAACAGTTCTCATCGGTAGTTTTGTGGGCATGATTTCCCTGGCTCTCGTACTCATATGTTCCACCATCTTTGAAACAACGGTAGCCTTATTTTTCTTTGGTATCGGTGTCGGATTAAGTGGTGCTGCAGCCAATCTTCAGGCTATCCTCACAGAAAAGATAAGTAAAAAACATTTAATGGGGGCCTATCATGGAGGCTGGAGCCTTGGCGGCTTCGCGGGTGCCGGTGTACTATTGGTATTGTTAAAGATTTTGAATTTTCCTGTTAATGAAAGTATCTGGGGACTTCTCATCGTATTATTGCTAGCCATAATTGTAGTTAGTCAATTCATGTTGACCTTTGGCACAGATCCAAATGCAAAGGTTGTAAAAAAATCTAAAAGCCCATTGTCGTTCCATCCCATTGCCATCATTTTTGGTCTATTGTCCTTTGTATCCTATTTAGTAGAAGGGGCTGTAGGGGATTGGAGTGCTTTGTATCTTCATGAAGATAAGGCTATTGCCATTCAAGAAGCGGTGATGGGGGTTATGCTTTTTAATGGTACGATGTGTGCAGGCCGTTTGCTCGGTAATACACTTGGTAGACATTTGACGTCGAAACAAGTTGTTGTTGGTGGTTATTTACTCGGTGCTGTAGCGATGGCACTTATCGTAGTATTGCCAGGTTATGGCTCCATGTACACTTATTTATTATTAGGTATCGCCCTTGCTATGGTTGTGCCGAATCTATTCTCCGCAATGGGGGAACAAAATGTTATCCCTATGACACAGGCTGTGGCAACATCTACCATGCTTGGCTACATGGGCATCTTGATGGGACCGGCTTTAATTGGCTTCATCGCTCACGGAACTAGCTTAATGGTGGCATTCGCACTTCTTGCAGCATTACTTGTTATAAGTGCAGGTATTGGTAAGTATGCCTATTATTTGATGAAAAAAAATACTGATGCTGCTGAGTAAAATGTGATGAGATGACTCGATAGTAACCATGTTTTATACGTGAATAATATAAAAGGGTATCCGATTCCTAGGAATCGGATACCCTTTTAGTATGAGCGATTAACGATCGCCGTTGAAGATGGAGTTTTTAACAAGTACGTAGTCTACCTTGCGGATAGCTTGTAATGTTGTGCCACCAGCGTAGGAGATAGCAGATTGTAAATCTTGTTCCATTTCGATTAATGTATCAAAGATAGAGCCTTTGGAATCGATGAAGATTTTTTTGCCTTCTACGTTTTTACGTTCCCCTTTTTGGAACTCAGAAGCGGAACCAAAGTATTCTTTTACTGCTTTGCCGTCAACGATTTTCTCTTCCCCTGGGGATTCTTCGTGACCAGCGAATAAGGAACCAATCATAACCATAGTTGCACCGAAGCGGATGGATTTAGCGATGTCGCCATGATCACGGATGCCGCCGTCAGCGATGATAGGTTTAGTAGCTGCCTTTGCGCACCAGCGAACAGCAGCCAATTGCCAGCCACCAGTACCAAAGCCGGTTTTTAATTTAGTGATACATACTTTACCAGGACCGATACCTACTTTTGTAGCATCAGCACCAGCATTTTCAAGCTCACGAACCGCTTCAGGAGTACCAACGTTACCAGCGATAACAAAGGTATTAGGTAAATTCTTTTTAATGTATTGAATCATATCGATAACAGCGTTAGAATGACCATGTGCGATATCGATTGTGATATAATCAGGAATAAGATTAGCTTTTGCTAATTTATCAACTAATGCGAATTCTTCTTCTTTTACGCCGATGGAAATAGAAGAATATAAGTTTTTCTCTTGCATGCGTTTTACAAAATCAAGGCGGCGCTCAGGTTGGAAACGATGCATGATATAGAAATAGCCTTTTTCTGCTAGTTTTTCAGCTAACTCTTCATCGATGATAGTTTGCATGTTTGCAGGAACTACAGGCAATTTAAATGTACGATTACCTAGTTTAACATGTGTATCACATTCGCTACGGCTGTTTACGATACATTTATTAGGAATCAGTTGTACGTCTTCATAATCAAAGATGTTAGTTGTATTAATCATAGTTTCTATATCTCCTTTGAGGTATAATAAATTGAACCTGTACCATTATACTGAATTTTATTTAAATTTTCAATACGTTCCGAATATTAAAAACTCTCATATAGTTATTATACAATTTTATAGGTGCCTTGTCTGTACCAATTTTACGTATCAAAGATACTTATATTCGTAGGAGGTTATTTCAATGGATCAGTCAAAAACACGTATGATAGCAGAGGCTGGTGTAGCGATTGCTATTGCACAGGTATTATCTTTTATTACATTATTCCATATGCCTCAAGGTGGTTCCATTAAGGCGGCATCTCTGGTGCCTCTCATGATTTTTGCCTATCGTTGGGGAGGTACTCGCGGCATTTGGGCGGGCGTCGTATATGGCGTACTTCACTTCTTGCTTGGTTTTAAATCATCGATTCATTATCTCAGTATCATCTTAGATTACTTGGTGGCCTATGGTGCTATTGGTGTATGTGGTTACTTCAAGGACAACATTACAGGCCTTGTTAGTGGCTCTATTGTAGCCATTGCATTGCGCTGGTTTACTTCTGTTACAAGTGGTGCCGTTGTATTTGCTAGCTACGCACCACAAGGCCAAAATCCATGGATCTACTCCATGATTTATAACGCATCTTACATGGTGCCAGATGGAATTCTTAATATTATTGTATTGTTATTTGTTTACCAAGGGGTAAAAAGAGGGTTGAATCGCAGTGCTTAATTTAGGCGTAATAATTTTGGCTGGTGGCCTCAGTTCACGTATGGGATATCCCAAGGCTCTATTGCCTTGGGTGAATGGTGAAAGTCTCATTTCTCATGCATTGCGTAACGCTTTAGACCATGATGCAAAAGATGTGCTCATTTCTATTGGTGATGATGAAGCGCTAGGCCAAGCCATTCAGGCTAATATCATCGACACGTTGTCGAATGAAGAAAAAAATAAAGTGTCTATTGTTCGGGATTCTGTGGAGCGATGTGGTCCACTAGGTGGACTGTATAGTGCTTTATCTGTAGGTAAAAGTCACGCCTATGCGGTACTGGCCGTAGATATGCCATTTATGGATTTTAATTTATATTATGATTGGCTATACCGAGTGGAGGGTGATGATTGGCCTGTTATTGTTCCTACTGGTGAAAGTGGTCGCTATGAACCAATGGCTGGTATTTATAAACCATCCATTGCACCTCTTTTACAGACTGCATTAGCCGGAGAAGATGTATCTTTACAACATGCGCTACATATTGTTGGTTCTGTAATTACTATAGATGCAGTAGATTACAGTCACAATCTCCGCAATGTAAATCATATAGAGGATTACCTATGGGCGCGGGCTGAGGCGGTAAATGCATGTCGTCATGTGCCGATTATTAGCGTAGTCTCTGAAAAGCGTAAAACAGGTAAGACCACTGTTATGACACGTCTAGTTAGTGAGTTACAAAAAATAGGGGTCTCTGTAGGTGTTGTGAAGAGCGATAAACATGGCTTTCACATGGACTATGAAGGAACTGATACGGACCTTGCTATGAACGCCGGTGCCACAGCTGTAGCCATTGCGGGGCCGACGGAGACTGCCGTACGGATTCGTACAAAAGAACAGTCTAATCTGTATGATTTGACACAGACATTACCGGTAGACCTTGTTATACTAGAAACTAGGTCCCAAGGCGTATTCCCAATTATTGAGATAATCCGAGACGGATATACCGAGTCGCTCATATCGAGCGAGATAGAACGGGTAATGACTGTGGACGTTACGAAATTAGATGAATGCATACCAGAGTTGGTATGTCGTATACAAGGTATGATGAGGGATATAGATGAAAGCCGTTACTGTTGATGAAGCTCTTCATTTGTGGAATGAGGTTTTAGAAACACAACATCATAGAATGGAGTCCGTTGCCGTCGGCGACGCAAAAGGATGTGTGTTGGCCGAAGATGTTTTGGCACCTACCGATGTGCCCGCTTTTCATAAATCTGCTATGGATGGCTATGCCTTAGCATATGATCCTAATTGTGGTGAATATATCATCGATGGTATTATTGGCGCTGGCGTTGTATGGGATACGCCTGTAACAACTGGTCATGCGGTTCGAATCATGACAGGGGCCCCTGTGCCCGAAACTTGTGATACCGTTATCATGCAAGAACAGATCCAAGGCGCTGGTGAGATTGGTTCTAGAATTACTATTCAAGGTACGCAACAAAAGGGCAGCCATATTATTCCACGCGGTGAAGAGTGTTTGGCGGGCACTGTTGTTATTCCAAAGGGTACTGAAGTAACCTCTGCGGTCCAAACAATTCTAACTGGCTTAGGTTATATTGATGTATCTGTATATGCGATGCCTCGTATTCTGGTTCTTACATCGGGCCATGAAATCATCGATCCAGGGGAACCTTTGACTACTGGTAAAATTTATAATTCAAATCGCATGATGATTTGTAGTTTACTAGATGACCTAGGTTTTCGTCATGTCACACAGTATCATGTAAGCGATGCACCAGATAGATTAGATGTAGAAATTGCAAGAGTACTTGAACTTAGTGAACAAGCAGATATCATTATCAGCTCTGGCGGTGTATCTGTAGGCATGTTTGATACAATGCCGCTTATATATGAAAAATTAGGAGCTAAAACACTATATGAGCGCATCCAAATGCGTCCAGGTGCAGCCTCCTATGGGGCCGTTACGCCTAAAGGTCAACTTATCTTTGGTTTATCGGGTAATCCCGGTGCAGCCTTTAATGGTTGGCATCTATTAGTGGTTCCTACATTGCGCAGATATAAAGGTATTAAAAATTGGTCCACCCCAGTACTTAATTGTGTAATGGATTGCGATCTATCTAAACGTAATGCCTTTGATCGCTACGTGCAAGGCAAGGTCATATTTGGTGATGGTCAACCGCGTTTTGTGGCAAATCGTCATTTTAACAGTAGCAGCATGCTTGGATTATATACCGTTAATGCCTTAGCGTGTATTCCGAAAGGCACACACGAAGTACGGCCTGGTGATACCTTTGGTGTGTATCTATTAGGGCTGCTACCTGCAATTTAAACTATGTGAGTTCAGATACTCTAAATATTTAGCATTTAAGTATGACGTACATATATTAAATATTCTGTTTATTACAGATATAAATATAAAAAAGACGAGGTCTTTATTGAATTGTACCCAAAAAAATTGGACATAAATTTCGGGATGCGGTTCGGAGGCTTCGTCTTTTCGTTTTATATGAAATTAATTCAATTCTGTTACTATAGGTACTGAAATTGAATCTCAATTAACTTATAATAAAGTTAACGAAAGGATAATCCTTTTAGTTACATCAATTGAGTTTTGACAAAATTTATTTCAATCTACTTTTAATTACTTTTACCATTATATAGTTATCAAAGGAGTGATTTCTATGAGTAAGACTTTCACAAAAAATATCCCAGTCAACGAAATTTTAAATCTAGGCGATCGTTTAGAGTATAAAGAGGGGCAAGTGATTAGTATTACGATTGCCCAAAATGAACGCCTTAGCATTACCTTGTTTGCGTTACCTAAGGGAGAAGAAATCTCTACGCATGTAACTGTAGGTGACGCGATTGTGCAAATCCTCGATGGTGAGGCGCACATTGTCGTAGGTGATGTGGAACACAATGTGAAAGCTGGTGAAACCTTGATCATGCCATCTGAAGTACCTCATAGCCTTGATGCTCAAGAAAACTTTAAGATGATGTTGACTGTAGTTAAATAAATATATCATAATGAATGCATCCCTCGGATTATAAGGGATGCATTTTTATATTTGTTGAGAGAGGTCGAATGTATGAACGTCGTTGAACAGTATAATTTGACCTTACAAATTGAACTTCTAAAAGAACAAAGTGCAGAAACATTAGCGCGTCTCTGTAAGTTAGTAGCAAGAAGCAGCACTAGTAGTTGTGTAGAATTATTATAAGCATATTCACATATTGTAAATACAGAGCTATATTTAGCTACGTCTATATATGAGTTGGACGTTCTAAAGTCAGATATGGTAAAACTTGAGAATACTATTAAGGCCTCATTGGTACAAGCTTCCCATGACGTTAGTGATGTTAAAGATGTTAAAGCGTATAGTGATATACAAGATATTGAGTCCTATAGCCACGAAGACTTTGATAAGGCATTAGAACGTACCATTGATTTGTTAACGTTTAATAAAAATATATCTAGTACACCTTATGCTGTCATCTTAGGTGGTCAAAGTGGGGCTGGAAAAACCACAATTCATCGTGTAAAAATGATGGAGTACAAGGGCGACTATATTGTTATTGATGGCGATACTTATCGCGCTCAACATCCATATTTTAGAGAGTTACAAAAGAAATATGGTGCTAATAGTGTAGATTATACAAAGGTCTTTGCTGGAAAGATGGTAGAGGCTGTGATTGATAAATTAAGCTCTTTACAATACAATTTAATTATTGAAGGCACATTGCGTTCTGCCGAAGTACCAATTAATACAGCTACATTATTAAAATCTAAAGGCTATACAGTCGACTTTTGTTTGATTGCCACTAAGCCAGAGTTATCTTATTTGACGACACAATTGCGCTATTTAGAAATGATGATAGTGGATCCTCTACAAGCGAGAGCCACTCCTAAAGATCATCATGATGGAATTGTAAAATCTTTGGTCTTTAATAGCAATGAACTTCAACAGAGTGGACTTTTTGAAAGCGTTCAAGTGTATAAACGTGATTTAGAACAAGTATATAATTCAAAAATATGTACTGAATCTGTTGGAGCTGTTGTAGAACAAATTTTATTTGGTGCGTGGACTCAAGATGAATCGGCCTTGTTAGCGGTGAGTAAATCACAAGAGCAGGAATTAATAGCGAAATTACCTTAGGGAGTAAAAGTGTAATGGATTATTTCAATTATACCTATAGGCACAATTATATAGAGCTTAGTAGCAGTATATATAAGGTTGGTACTTATACTTACAATTGGCACGGAGGGACAGAGATTTTTATTCTCTTAAAGGGTCGTGTTGAGATGCGTTGTAATGATGAGGTTTTTACGATGGAACCTCTCGATGTTGTTATTATTTCTCCTCAGGTGGGTCATTCAACACTCGCTCTTGAAGAGGATGTGGTTGCCTTTATTATTCAAGTAGGTAATGAATTTTATCAACAGTATGATTCGGATTTTGGTATGTATGAGTTTGTTATTCATTCGGATGCGAGCACACGTCGTAATGAATTTTTTACGACATTACGCCATCATGCGGCCATGACGATGTTGTTAATGAATAAAGGTGAAAACCCAATTCATCGTATGTGGATAGAGCATCATTACTTGGCTTTAGCGGGGGATGTATTTAGAGAATTTGATCCAGTCAAAAAAGTTCATGAAAATGCAAGACCTGGTGATATTAAACCGGCTACTTTTGATAAAATGATTGAGTATATCGACGAGCATTATCAACAAAAGTTAGAACTTGAAGATATTGCGAGAATAGGTGGTTATAATGTGGCCTATACATCACAATTCTTTAAACGGCAAATGGGCATTTCTTTTGTGGACTATGTGTTGCGGTTGAGACTGCGAGATGCTACGACACAATTAACTAGTACGGATGAGGCTGTCGCAAGGATTGCAAGTAGTTGTGGATTTGCAGATATTAAGGCCTTTAATGTAGCTTTCAAAAAGCATTTTCATATGACGCCAACAGAATATCGTAAGCAAGTGAAAGAAATTGGACGTAAAACAATGGTACAAGATTCGAAGGAAATTATTTCGGTTGAAAATCAAGATGTACTAGACCTATTACAATCATTCTTGTCTTATGAAGATGATGCTAGAGCAAAGGCGGAGTTAGAGTACATGAGCCACAAGCTAGAATCATTGAAAGCGAAGCTTGCCGATGTTGTTAGCGAATTATGATTACTATCTATAGTATGGTGTGGCAATGATGGGACTTTTGCTGTTCATGCAAAATATTTTTTGTAGCATATAGAAAAATTAGACCTAGGTGATTTTCTATATATTTAAAAATCATATATTTCTTAGACGAGCATTACTGTTGATAAGTAGTGCTCTTTTTATAGGAAAATCTATAGATTTTAGATTGATCAAAATGAGAAAATAGTAATGATTCCATATGTTTTCTATGATTTTACCTAAATAAATTACCTTTTAATATGGATAGTTATATCGACCAAAACGAGTAGAATATGATTCATCAGATAACAAACACGTATTGAGTTACTAATTTTGGAGGATATAATGACTCGTATTAAATTCATGGAAAACGTAGGTAAAGTTGCAACAGTTACAGCAGTAGCAATGTATGTATCTTATTTCCCACAAATTATGAACAATCTAGCTCACCCAGGAACTGGCGATTGGATTCAACCACTTGTAGCGGCTATTAACTGCACATTATGGGTAGCATATGGCTTGTTCAAAGAACATAGAGATATTCCGGTTGCATTAGCCAATGCACCAGGTATTTTCTTTGGCTTGGCAGCAGCTATTACAGCTCTTATGTAATTTTACATAAACGAGCATCACACTCCGAGATTTAATTAAAAGTAAGTTGCTGTTGACCGTAGTTAAGTATATATATCATAATAAATGCATCCCTTGGATTTATTAGGGATGCATTTTTATGTTAGAAGATGAGGTAATTATGGATTACTTTTACTATACATACAAACATAATCATATAGATTTCAGTAGCCATATATACAAGATTAGTACCTATCATTACAATTGGCATGGGGAAACGGAAATTCTTATTTTGCTAAAAGGGAAAATTGAGATGAGTTGTAATAGTGAGGTTTTCACGATGGAGCCTCTAGATTCTATTATTATTTCACCTCAAGTGGGACATGCTACCCTAGCTCTTGAAGAGGATACAACGGCCCTAGTTATTCATGTAGGTAAGGATTTCTTTCAACAGTTTGATCCGAACTTTGGGATGTATCAATTTGTGATACGCTCTGATAAGTCTAATCGGCATAATCCGTTCTTTACTTCTTTACGACATCACGCAGCCATGATGATGTTGATTAAGTCTAATGGTGAAAGCCCCATTAATCAGATGTGGTTAGAACATCACTATTTAGCATTAGCCAGTGAGGTATATGATGAAATTGATGCGGTTAAGTCTATTCATGTACATTCTAAGCCTGTTGATATGACGGTGGCTACCTTTGATAAGATGATTGCCTATATAGATAAAAATTATCAGCAAAAGATTGAATTAGAAGATATTGCCCAAATTGGTGGCTATAATGTGAACTATACATCGCAGTTCTTTAAACGCCAATTAGGCGTTTCCTTTTTAGAGTATCTCTTGCGGATGAGGCTAAGGGAGGCTACAGTTCGTTTAGCTAATTCTGATGATGGGGTTGCTCATATTGCAAGTAGTTGTGGCTTTGCAGATATTAAAGCCTTTAATGTTGCCTTTAAAAAGCACTTTCATACGACACCATCAGAATATCGTAAGCAAGCAAAAGAGTTAGGGCGTAAGACCAAATTACATGATTGGAAAGAAATTATATCTACACAAGAGGAAGATATTGTAGAACTACTACAATCTTGTTTGCCTTATGAACATGATTCTAGTTATAAGTTAAAGCTAGAGGAAGCGAATCAAAAATTACAAGTTGTTAGAGAACAGCTTGAATCTGTTGTTAAAAAATTACAATCCTAGCCTTAATTAGTACAGCCATTGTAAATTGTTATAATTTTATGGTTTTGCGTTTTAAATTTAGGGAGATATACAATCATTAGGTATAGGTGATTTTGTATATTCTAAAGTAATTGGTCATTAGATCCTGAAAGAGCACTACTTTTTGATAGGTAGTGCTCTTTTTGTGCTTGTATATAGGTTAAATTGTATATTTTGTATGCGTTAAAATTTACTTATATAGGTGATTCATTATGATTTTATAGGGATTTCACTCTCAAAAATCAACTTGTATATTGGATAGTTATATTCTGAAAAAAGAGTATAATGAAATCATCGAAAGGAGCTAAGGTTCCGATACAAAATAAATGCTAAGTTTTAAATAATGAAGTCCTGCTGGAGGTTTACGATGAGTACGAAAGAACAACAAGTACAAGAGATGACGAATGTCATTGCCAAGTTCATTGCTTATATGGCAAAGAAATTACCTGATGATGTGGAAGCTAAAATTAAAGAATTGGCAGCCGATGAAAAGAATCCATTAGCTAAAACAATTTATGAAACGATGCATAAAAATATGGACCTTGCGTATGAATTGAATCGTCCTTCTTGCCAAGATACAGGCGTATTGCAATTCTGGGTGAAGGTTGGTTCTAATTATCCATTAATTGGTGAATTGGAAGAAATCTTGCGCAATGCCACATATCAAGCTACGCAAGATGCGCCACTTCGTCATAACTGTGTAGAAACATTTGATGAATTCAATACTGGTAAAAATATTGGTCGCACTGCACCTTACATTACATGGGATATCGTACCTGATCGTGATGATGTAGAAATTTTCCCATATATGGCTGGTGGCGGTTGCTCCTTGCCAGGATCTGGTAAAACATTGATGCCAGGCGAAGGTTATGAAGGGGTAGCTAAATTCGTATTGGACTTGATGACAAGTTATGGTTTGAATGCATGTCCTCCATTATTGGTTGGTGTAGGTATTGCTACATCTATCGATACAGCAGCAACTATGTCTAAAAAAGCGTTGATGCGCCCTGTATCCTCTAAAGCAGATAATGAAAAAGCAGCGTACATGGAACAATTACTTGAAGACGGTATTAATGCATTACACCTTGGACCTCAAGGTATGGGTGGTGACAAATCCGTAATGGGCGTAAATATCGAACATGGTTCTCGTCATCCATCTGTAATTTCCGTAGCTGTAAACGTTGGTTGTTGGAACCATCGTCGCGGTCATGTAGTATTTGATAAAGACGGTAAGTACGAAATTTTATCTCACAAAGGAGTGACATTCTAATGGCTAAACATATTTTGACTACACCAATTCAAGCATCTGATCTTAAAGGAATTAAAGCAGGGGATATTATTTACTTAAATGGTCATATCACAACATGCCGTGATGTTGCTCATCGTCGTCTCGTCGAATATGGACGGGAGTTACCAGTAGATGTTCGCAACGGTGCTATCCTACATGCAGGTCCAATCGTACGCGATCATGGTGACGATAAATTTGAAATGATTTCCGTAGGTCCTACTACATCTATGCGTATGGAAAAATTCGAGTACGAATTTGTAAAACAAACTGGTGTACGCCTTATCGTTGGTAAAGGTGGCATGGGTCCTGAAACAACTCGTGCATGTAAAGATTTTGGAGCTCTTCACTGTGTATTCCCAGCAGGTAATGCCGTACTTGCTGCTACAGAAGTAGAAGAAATCGAATCTGCGAACTGGCGTGAACTAGGCATGCCTGAAACCTTGTGGACTTGCCGTGTAAAAGAATTTGGTCCGCTCATCGTATCCATCGATGCGGAAGGTAATAACTACTTTGAAAATAAAAAAGTAGAATACAATGCGAAAAAAGATGAAGTGTTAGAAGAGATTTATAAACACGTAAGCTTCATTAAATAATCTCATTGTGAGTTTTAACTACATAAGAGGATTATACGGTTTTGGTACAATCCTCTTTTTTGTACCCATTTTTAGGTTTTACACGTAGTGGGAGGTATGTATGGATACGAGTGTAATGATAACTCTTGGCTTCTTGGTATTTGCCATCGTCATGTTTGCATGGGAGAAAATTCCATTATCTATTACTGCTATGGTTGTAGCAGTAGGTTTGCACTTAAGTGGAGTCTTATCCGCTAAAGAAGCATTCGCTGGTTTTGTAGATCCAAATGTCTTACTATTTATGGGCATGTTTGTTATTGGTGAAGCCTTTTTTGCAACTGGTGTAGCAGTGGGTGTAGGTAATGTAGTTCATAAGTTTGCCAAAACTGAAACGTCTTTGCTCGTTGCTGTTATGATGATTACAGGTATATTATCTGGTTTCTTATCTAATACTGGTACAGCTGCTGTACTGATTCCTGTAATTATTGGTATTTGTAAAAAAAGTGGTTTTAAACAAACTAAATTATTGATGCCTCTTGTATTTGCCGCAGCTATGGGTGGTAATATTTCACTTATCGGCGCTCCTGGCAATATGATTGCGCAAGCTGGCTTGCAACAAGCTGGGCTAGGTTCTTTCGGTTTCTTTGATTATGGTCTAGTAGGTTTACCAATTCTTATTGTAGGTACTATATTCTATGCTACAATTGGTAAACGCTTCTTACCAGATGCTCCAAGTCATCAACCAGATGGCGCCTTTGAAGGCAATGAAGATTATAGCCATGTACCGTCTTGGAAAAAATGGACTGCAGCACTTGTATTGATTTTGACAGTTGGTGCTATGATCTTTGAAAAACAATTAGGTGTAAAACTTTATGTGAGTGCTTGGGTAGGTGCTCTTGTATTAGTTGCTACTAATGTTATTAGTGAAAGTGCAGCTGTTAAATCTATCGATATGAAAACAATCATGCTCTTTGCTGGCTCTATGGCCCTTGGGGACGCAATGGTTAAAACAGGTACTGGTTCTGTAATTGCAGATATTATCGTAAATAGCCTTGGTGCTAGTCCATCTCCAATTGTTGTTCTAGTAGTAATCTTTGCGCTTGGTGTGTTCATGACGAACTTCATGTCTAATACTGCTACCTGTGCATTATTAGTACCAATCGGTCTTAGCTTAGCATCTCAATTGGGATTCGATCCAAAAGCGGTGCTTGCAGCTATCGTAATTGCTAGTTCCTTAGCATATGCTACACCGATTGGTATGCCTGCCAATACTATGGTATATAATATAGCTGGCTATAGCTTCATGGATTATGTGAAAGCTGGTTTACCACTCATTGTCGTGTCTAGTATTGTAGCATTAGTATTATTGCCAATCCTATTCCCGTTCTAATATGTACAAAGTAATTTTATATAGTAAGTGATATTAAACCGTCACCGTTGGTGGCGGTTTTGTTTTGTTGAACTCCTTAGTCTATGTGTGCCTTAGTATATTGATTAGAGCAACCAATATACATATAAGTAAGAAATAATTAGACATAATCGTCACTTTCACATATAATAAAAAGGTGACGAGTGTACAAATATACATTCACAGTAGACAAAACAGGTGCGTATGAGGAGGAATTATGCTTAGCGATATTGAAATAGCTCAACAAAATAAGATGGAAAAAATTCAGGTTATTGCTGATACATGCGGTCTTACTCCTGATGATATTGAACAATATGGTCATTATAAGGCAAAGATTTCCTTTGATGCCATTAAGCGTTTAGACAGTAAAAAGGACGGGAAATTAGTTCTCGTTACAGCTATTACACCAACTCCTGCAGGGGAAGGGAAATCTACAACTACCATCGGTTTGGTGCAAGCCTTGAATAAAATCGGCAAGAATGCTATTGCTGCACTTCGCGAACCATCCTTGGGACCTGTATTCGGTATCAAGGGCGGCGCTGCTGGTGGCGGTTATGCCCAAGTAGTACCGATGGATGATATTAACCTACATTTTACGGGCGATATGCATGCTATTACGGCGGCAAATAATCTATTGTCCGCTATGATTGATAACCATATCCACCAAGGTAATGAGCTCCAAATCGATTTGCGTCAAATTTCTTGGACTCGTGTTCTCGATATGAATGACCGTGCATTGCGCAATGTAACGGTTGCCATGGGCGGTAAGGTGTGTGGTTTTCCGCGCGAAGATCACTTCATGATTACCGTTGCTTCTGAAATCATGGCCATTTTATGTTTGGCTACTGATTTAGAAGATTTGAAAGCACGCTTTGGTCGCATCGTCATCGGTCCTAACCTAAAAGGTGAACCTGTGTATGTACATCAATTAGGATGTGAAGGTGCGATGGCGCTTCTTATGAAAGACGCTATAAAGCCAAATCTTGTACAAACATTGGAACATACGCCTGCCATTGTTCATGGCGGTCCATTTGCGAATATTGCGCACGGTTGTAACTCCGTGGTGGCTACAAAATTAGGCCTAAAACTCGGTGATATTGTAGTAACAGAAGCTGGATTCGGTGCTGATCTAGGGGCAGAAAAATTCCTCGACATCAAATGCCGTTACGGTGATATTTTTCCAAATGCTATCGTAATCGTTGCTACATTGCGCGCTCTTAAAATGCATGGCGGCGTACCAAAACAAGAGTTGAATACAGAAAATGTAGAGGCTGTAACAAAGGGTTTCAGCAATTTGCGTAAAGCTATTGAAAATATGCGCTTCTTCGATGTACCTGTTATGGTTGCCATCAATAAATTTGCTACCGATACGGATGCAGAAATTGCTGAATTAACTCGTTTGTGTAATGACTATGGCGTGCCTGTAGAGCTCAATGAATGTTGGGAAAAAGGTGGCGAAGGCGGTATCGATATGGCTAAACGCGTTGTGGAACTCGTGGAAGACAGCGAACCAACACCTAAATTCGTATATGAATTAACAGATAGCGTTGAAGATAAAATTGGTAAAATCGTTCGCACTATTTACGGTGGCGATGGCGTTACATTTGATGGAAAGGCGAAGAAACAAATCGCTCAATTAAAAGAGTGGGGTCTTGATAATCTACCGGTTTGTATGGCGAAAACACAGTATTCCTTATCGGATAATCCAGCGTTGTTAGGAGCGCCAACAGGGTTTAAAATTAATGTAACCGATATTCGCGTGGCTAATGGTGCAGGATTCCTCGTATGCCGTACTGGTGATGTTATGGTTATGCCTGGTTTACCTAAACGTCCGGCAGCACTCAATATGGATATTGATGCGGACGGCACTATTAAAGGCTTATTTTAATAATATGGTATTGTAATCGACATAGTATTTTTATTGACATAGAATATAGAGGGGGCGATGGCCCCCTTTATTATTGAGGTGTATATATGGATTTATTAACGAGTTCTATAAAAGATTTTGTGGCCGCTACTGCATCTAAGGAGCCTACACCGGGTGGTGGTGCGATTGCGGCATTAACGGCGGCTACAGGGGCCGCATTGGCTGAGATGGTAGCCAATTTAACCTTTGGCAAAAAAGGCTATGAAGATGTACAAGATGAAATGCATGAGTTGCAACATAAGGCGGAGGCTATTCGTGAAAAAGCACTTTCACTAGCACAAGCAGATGCGAATGTATTTAATCTCTTCATGGATGCTTTGGGATTGCCTAAAAATACAGCTGATGAAAAGGCAGTTCGTAGTGCAGCGATTCAACAAGCCTATAAAGATGCCGCTAATGTTCCATTAGAGATTGGCCTGATTAGTTATGAAATTTTTGAGCTTGCGCATGTTGCAGCTACAAAGGGAAATCAAAACCTCATTACCGATGGTATCATTGCAGCTATCAATGCAAGATCCGCTGTTAAAGCTGCATTTTTAAATGTGCGCATCAATATTTCTGGCATTAAAGATGAATCCTATGTAGCTCAATTAAAAGAACAAATGGATCGAATCGAATCTGAACTAGATGAAAAGGAAGCAGCCATTTTGGCCTTATATAAATAATGGACGATAATATACGTTATGCTATCTAATGTTCGGAAAATATGGGGTTGAGAAGCCTTAGAAAATAAAATATCTAAGGTTTCTCTTTTTCTATTGTTAAAATCCGAATAATAACGTAAAATATAAGAGTAATGTTTGTAGTTTAGAAAACAGGAGACCATTATGTCAGAACAAAACAATACTGTTGACTCTATGTTGCCAGTACCCAAGCTGTTTGCCTATGGCTTACAACACGTATTAGCAATGTATGCAGGTGCTGTAGCGGTACCTATTATTATTGCGCAAGCTATGCATTTGCCTGTAGAGGATTTAATCCGACTTATTACAGCGGACTTATTTACTTGTGGTATTGCCACACTTATTCAAACAATAGGGTTTGGTAATATTGGTGGTCGAATCCCGATGATTCAAGGCGTAACCTTTGCCTCTGTTGGCCCAATGGCCATGATTGGGGCGCAACACGGGATGACCGCTATCTACGGTGCCATCATCGTTGCAGGTTTATTTACATTCCTGGTGGCACCATTCTTTAGTCGCTTGATTCGTCTGTTCCCACCTGTTGTAACAGGTACTATTATTACAATTATTGGTATTAACCTTATGCCTGTTGCTGTCAACTGGATGGGCGGTGGCGTAGGAAATCCACAGTTTGGTAGTCTTACCAATATTGGCCTCGGTTTTCTTACCTTCTTAATCGTTATATTTACCTATAAATTTGCTAAAGGTTTCCTTGGTAATCTTTCCGTATTAATTGGTCTTATTGCAGGTACTGCCATCGCTTTTGCAATGGGGGTAGCCAATTTTGCTGAGGTTGGTAAAGCTCATTGGGTAGCTGTTATTGAACCATTCTACTTTGGATTACCAACATTTGATTGGGCCTCTGTGATTTCCATGATGATTGTTATGCTCGTTGTTATGGTTGAAACAACTGGTGATAGTATCGCAATCGGTGAAATCGTAGATAAAAAAATTGGTCGCAAGGAATTGGCGTCCATCATTCGTGCAGATGGTCTTTCCACTATTTTTGGTGGTATTCTCAATAGCTTCCCGTATACAGCATTTGCTCAAAACGTTGGTCTTATCGCTGTAACACGCGTTAAAAGTCGTTTTGTAGTAGCTGCATCTGGTGTAATCTTAATTCTATTAGGCTTATTCCCTAAATTGGCGGCTGTTGTAGCAAGTATTCCAAATGCAGTGCTCGGTGGTGCTGGTATTGCCATGTTTGGTATGATTATTGCTAGCGGTATCCGTTCTCTTGGTAAAGTTAATTTTGATGGCAATCAAAACTTGATGCTTGTGGCGATTAGTATCGGCGTTTCCATGATTCCTATCGCTGCACCAACATTCTATGCGCATTTCCCAGCATGGGCTCAAATTTTATTAAAATCTGGTATTACCTTCGGTAGTATCATGGCTATCATGCTTAATCTATTGCTCAATGGCGTGAACAAGGGCGATGGATTTAAAGAAATGGGCCGTCGTTAATCGACTTTCACAATAATTAATACTAAGAACTCTACTCATAATGGGTAGGGTTCTTTTTTGAAAGTAATACACCCAAATAGTGACTAAACTCACAGGGATTACACCTATATACTATGTTATAATAAATTGATAAATTTAGATGATTTGTTCCCATAAGAAGGGAAGGACTGTATGGCTGAAGGAAAGATTATTGCCATCTCTATTAGCGAGAAAAAAGGGCAAAAGAAACATAATATTGAATCTGCCAATCTCATCGTAGATCATGGCATGGAAGGCGATGCACACGCTGGTAATTGGCATCGCCAAATTAGTTTACTCGGCATTAAAAGTATTGAGCATATGCGCAATAAGGGGGCCGATGTAAAACCTGGTGACTTTGCTGAAAATATCACCGTTGAAGGCATCGTATTATACGAATTGCCCGTAGGAACTCGATTACAGCTAGGTTCTGAGGTATTATTAGAGGTGACACAAATTGGTAAGGAATGTCATCACGGTTGTGAAATTATGAAACAAGTGGGATCCTGTATTATGCCTACTCAAGGAATTTTTGGAAAAGTTCTAAAAAATGGTACAATTAACGTAGGTGATGAAGTATCGATTATTAAATAGTGAGTTAAACGAGGTGTGCTATGAAGGACGCATGGGGCCGTACAATTGAATATGTACGTCTGTCTTTGACAGATGCGTGTAACTTTTGCTGCCCTTATTGCAGACCGGCAGAGATTACGCCACAAAGCCAAACACAGCTATTATCTGTAGATGAATGGATGGCCGTATTAGGTGCTTTTCATCATGTGGGGGTGAAGGCCGTACGCCTTACAGGTGGTGAGCCTTTGCTATACCCTTATCTTGAAGAGTTATTAGCTCGCATTAAGAAAACAGGCTGGTTTGAAGACCTTTCTATGACCACAAATGGCAGTTTGCTTGCACAGCGTGCGGCAAAACTAAAAGAGCTAGGTTTAAACCGTGTAAATATCAGTCTTGATTCTTTAGATAGCGATGCATTTGCTCTTTGTGTAGGCAAAGCCAATCAACTGGATTCTGTACTCAAAGGTATTCATAGTGCTATTGATGCAGGCTTTACCTCTGTTAAAATCAATACTGTTCTAT
Organism: Veillonella tobetsuensis; assembly: GCF_002959935.1. Lineage (NCBI taxonomy): Bacteria > Bacillati > Bacillota > Negativicutes > Veillonellales > Veillonellaceae > Veillonella > Veillonella tobetsuensis. Next base: position 14,320 of record NZ_PPDF01000002.1, on the reverse strand, counting down.
CGCGTCACTGGACTGATGATGAAGTTCGTTCTTTGTTGCAATACGTGGAGACTTGGCCTGTCATATGGCGCTTTATTGAATATATGCCATTTCAAGGCGATGCATTTCATGGACCAACCTTTGATGAATGGAAGGCTCAATTAGAACGCGTAAGTGGTGGGATACTTACAGAAAATCACTCTGTATATGGTTTTGGACCTGCAACGTATTATAATTTACCGAGTGGAAAGGAAATTGGATGTATATTCTCCATGTCCCATAGTTATTGTGATACTTGTAATCGTGTTCGCCTTACCTCGGATGGTCAAATGCGTCTATGTCTCTTGCGTGATGATGAATCTGATTTAGTATCTCTTGTACGTAGAGGCCTAAGTGAAACCGAACTTGCCAGTTATATTGAATGGGCTTTACAGCGTAAACAAGAACGTCATGATGGAATTGCTATGGATCAACCAGAGCGACCAATGTGGCGTATCGGAGGGTAGCATGGGATTTTTTGATTTTCTAAAACCAAGAAATAAAGAATATGTTGAATCCTGTTGGCCTGGGGGCAAGATGCTACAGGTTCATATGGATTACGACACACAAAAACAGCTATTTACTTATGTGGGGCGTTATGGTTTACAATTTAGTATAGCTAAAGCAGATTTGACGGAGATTATTGTAAAAGCAGTAAGCCGTACCCATAGTGTAATTCAGTTTTATAAAGGTGATGAATGTGTAGGGACTACTGATATTACTCCTACAGAGGCTTGTGAAACGATAAAGGATTGGATGCAACAATTCTAGTGTATATATTTTATAGGAATGTAATAAATATTCTTTACATTCCTATAAAATAGGCATATAATAAGTCGTGTCATGGACCACTAGCTCAGCTGGCAGAGCACCTGACTCTTAATCAGGGTGTCCAGGGTTCGAACCCCTGGTGGTCCACCAAAATAAACCCGCACTGTTGTGCGGGTTTTTCTTATTGTCTGTCCAAGAAAATGGGTGCAAATCAATGTGTATTATTTTGAAAGCTTCTTTTGCTTTTCTTTTTTTATTTGTTGGATACTTTTAGTCGGTGTAGCTAAATCTTCTGGCATAGTACCGCCTAATTCTTTAATGGTTTGCCGCACTTTTGCCCCAACGTCATGGTGAACCTTATTAGCTTGTGGTTTTCCTTTTATTCCCTCACGGCGTAATTTTTCATCAGTTTGTGTAGCGCGGAATAGATTAGCAGCAAGTTCAGTACTTCCCATATAATCTAAAATCTTCTGAGATTTTTTTAAACCTTTTCTAGCATGAATTTGTTTTACTCCTAAACCGCCATATAAACCTTTATATCCTTCATTTTGAAAAATAGCATAATCTCTTGGTTCTTTTATTCCTGCTTGGTTAGCGGCTTCAGCTAAAGAAATATTATGCTCTTTAATATCTTGTCGGATTTGCAAGCGTAAGCTATCTTCTTTTTGCAATTCTAATTGCTCTTGCTTGTGAGTTTTTACCGCAAAATAAGTTTGAGCTAATGCGATTACCTCTTTACGCGGATTACCATTCATAGCGATTAAGTAACAAGCGTATCTAGAGAGTACTATATCTTGTATACTACGTTGTAAGTTAGCCCCAACATCTACCAATTTGTTGACGTCAACAAATTCGGATTGAACCACATGACCACTGGCTTCACAAGCATTTTTTGCCTTTTCAATAATTTTATAAAAATTCCGCCATTCGGAGTATTCAAGTATCCCTTGTAAATCCCTAGCATACCAATACTCATTACCTTCGTCATCAAGTTGTTTTATCGAATCAAAAGGCGATGTATACGAACCTGTACTAGTATCTTCCTCAAGAAAAAAGAAAAACATATAAGTTTCACCTCCTATTATGATATGTGTCCATTTCTCTGTATACATACTATTTACCTAAGTCGATAGTTTTTTATTAAAAGAATCTTGCTGTTAAACATGTTAGAGCGTGTAACGGTATTGTAAAGCGGTGTAAGTATGGACATAATAAAATAGCTAACAAGTTTAGCAAATACATTAACGCTACTGGTACTAGCACTAGCAATTTTAAACTTGTTAGCAAAGACTAAAAAGCAGGCGGGTGAAAGCCCAGCCACCTTCTCGACATCATTGTAAATCAACGAGGTGAATTATGCAATATTTAGAATGGCTGATTAATATAGCGACTATTATTGTTTTAATATTAGTAATCGGATGTTTTGTTAGAAGATTATGAAATTGAAATTTGGACTAGATGATATTATGACTACACAAGAGGCTGCAGAGGACAGTGTTAGAAATAACATTGATATTGATTTATCTCGAGTAAATCATGACCAGAAAACAATGGTTATGGTCAAGACAGATTAACTATGACACATGAATTAGGACATCTATTATTACATCGCGTAGAGACGATTACTTTGGCGAGAGAAGATGGTGACATACCACCATATAAGGATCCTGAGTGGCAAGCGAATGCATTTGCAGGTGAATTACTAGGACTATATGAATATATTAAGGACATGAGCATAATAGACATAGCAAGTCATTATGGAATCACAGAAAAAGCAGCATCAATACAAAGAAGAAATCCTCTAATTAATGTTAGAGGTATTAAGTTAGTGATGTATATATGCTGACTATATGTATTCATTAACTTGATATGGGGACTTCTACATTTAGAGATGTGGAAGTCCTCTTTTAGTTAAAAAGATTTATTTGATTTATGTCAGATAAAATATATAGTATAGTTAAGGCAGACATAAGGAAGGAGGTGATGCCATTGAAGAAGTTAAGGAAGATAACAAAAAAAGTGGCTACCAATAATAACCGCGTTTATCCAACTTGCAATCGCAATAATACAGTTATTAAATCAGTAACCACAGGGGCTCGTAAGAGCCCCAATCTTCCTAACTATTATAACAATGGCGAGCATATGATTTCAAGATTAACTTTAATAATTAGTATTATTGCCTTTGTGTTATCCGTTTATAATCTATTAGTAATATTAGGAGTTCTATAATGAAATTAGATGATGTAATGACCACACAAGAGGCGGCAGAACGCTGGAATGTTACTGCTGATTCTCTTAAACAAAACTGTAGGGGTCGTGTAAAGAATGGATTTTTAGAAGGAGAATTTAGAAAATCAGGGAAAATGTGGCTTGTCACTAGACAAGGTATGGAACGTCTATATGGTAAAGAAATAAAGTCTTTATAAATGTATTCTGATAAATATTGCATAGACAATAAATTAGTAATCACTTATGATTGGTATATAATACTATTTCTCATTAGGAGGTTTCAAATGGCAGTAGATGTAGCTAGAATACAAGATGTATATAAAGATGCTGGTCAAAGTGTCAATTTCACAACATTATTATTAAATCGTAAAGATCGCGATGCAGAATTAGAAGTTATTCAAGATATGGCTGATCGTATTCAAGCCATTAAACGTTCTGTTAGTATTCGTGCTAATGGCGAAGGCTTGGGTATCGCTTTTGGCTTTAGCCGTAAAGCATGGGATTATTTATTCCCTAATGCGCCTGTACCAAAAGAGTTAGAAGACTTCCAAGGTATTAAAGGTGATAAACAAGACGTGCCAGCTGTAGCGGCTGATTTGTTCTTACATGTACGTTCCAATAATGAATCTGTTACATATACTGTAGTGGATCAAATCATGGAATTCTTGCGTCCTATTACATCTGTAGTTGATGAAACTCATGGTTTCCATTATGAACAAGGTCGTGCTATTATCGATTTCGTTGATGGTACGGAAAATCCTGTAGGCCAAGAAGCAGTAGAGTGGGGCGTTATCGGTGATGAAGACCCTGAATTCACTAATGGTTCTTATGCATTTGCACAAAAATATGAACACGACCTTGATGCTTGGCGAGCACTTCCTACAGAAATGCAAGAAAAATTCATTGGCCGTCGTAAATTCAGCGATATTGAATTAGAAGATGATGAAAAAGATCCAGCAGCTCACAATGTAGTAGCTCAAGATAATCGCGATGACGAAGAACATAAAATCGTTCGTATGAATGTAGCATTTGCACAACCTGGCCAAGGTGTGCGTGGCACATATTTCATTGGTTATGCTCGTTACTGGGATGTAACGAAAACAATGCTTACGAATATGTTCACACAAAACGATAAATTGCTCGATTACTCTAAACCTATTACAGGTATGTTGTTCTTTATTCCATCCCTTGATACATTGGATGCTATTGCAGAAGGCGAATTATAATCGTTGTAATTTTACGATATAATTAATGATAAAATAATATGCAATAAAATCTATAGAAAGCACCCCGTTTGGGGTGCTTTTATGCTATAATTAAAGAATATTATGATTCCATAGAATTTAGTTTGTAGAGGTTGCCCATGAATTATACAAGTACACGTGGCACTGTTGCCGTAAATGAAACATATGCGTTATTACATGGTTTGGCAGAAGATGGCGGTTTATATGTGCCTGCCTTGTTTCCAACGAATTGTTTAAAGTATGACGACATCAAAGATAAAACGTATCAAGAGGTGGCGGCTGTTGTATTGGCGAAATTATTCCCTTGCTTCTCTGAAGCCCATTTAAAGGAAATGATTAATTCTGCGTACAGTGATGCTAACTTTAGTACTCGCGATATTGCGCCTTTACATTCTTTGCTTGAAAAGGTATCCGTATTGGAATTGTTCCACGGTCGCACACAAGCCTTTAAAGATATGGCACTTTCACTATTCCCATATTTGTTGGTAGCAGCAAAGGAAGCGGAAGGTGAAACCAAAGAGGTTCTTATTTTAACTGCTACATCTGGCGATACAGGGAAGGCTGCTCTTGAAGGTTTTAAAGATGTACCGGGTACACATATTCAGGTATTCTATCCAACCGATGGCGTGAGCCCTATGCAAGCAGAACAAATGCAAAAACAAGAAGGTGCTAATGTTAACGTAACTGCTATTCATGGCAATTTCGATGATGCGCAACAATTCTTAAAACGTTTATTCGTCGATGCCAATACAGCTAAAGAAGTAGCCGAAAAAGGTGTTATGTTCTCCAGTGCGAACTCCATCAACATTGGTCGTTTGGCGCCTCAAGTGGTGTATTATGTGAATGCCTATGCTGAACTCGTTGCACAAGGTGCTATCCATGAAGATGAAGCATTTAATGTAGTGGTTCCAACAGGTAATTTTGGTAACATTTTGGCTGCTTATTATGCTAAAAAGATGGGGATTCCTATCGGTAAATTAATCTGTGCATCCAATCAAAATAATGTACTTACGGATTTCTTTAAAACGGGCACATATGATATGAATCGCCCATTCTATACGACGATTTCTCCATCCATGGATATTTTAGAATCCTCTAACTTTGAACGTTTCTTGTACTATATCTCTGGTGAAAATAGTGAAAGAACCGCTCAATGGATGAAGGATTTGAAATCCACAGGTAAATTGTCTGTTAATGAAGACGAATTTAAACGAGTACAAGCTAATTTCAGTGGTGCTTATGTAAATGATGACGAAACAAAGGCTATTATTGAGCAAGTATATAACTCCTATGGCTATTTGATGGATCCTCATACAGCTGTTGCGATGGGCGCGTATATGAAAGAGTTAGAAGCACATCCAGAGGATGGTGCTCGTCATACTATCATCGCATCTACAGCTCATCCGTTCAAATTCCCAACACCAATTTGTGAAGCTCTTGATATCAAGATTGGGGCTACTCCTTATGAAAGCTTAGAAAATATCTCTGCTGTTACAGGTGTAGGATTCCCTAAACAACTAGCTGATTTACAAGCTAAACCATTGCGTTTTACTAAAGCTATCGATAAAGAAAATATGAAACAAGAAATTTTGGATTTTGTCGATACATTCTCTAACTAATACGATACCGCTCTTCTTCGGAAGGGCGGTATGTCTATATCTATAATCTGTACACATTTATACTGAAGGTTGTATAAAAGATTGTGGCTTGATTGAGTGATGAGAACTATTTTTGGGGAATAGTTCGAGGAGGAGTTATGGCTAAAAAAGGCCTTATATACGCTTTATTGTCTGCGCTTTTATTCAGTACGATGAATGTATTTGTTAAGCTATTGGGGACAAGTATACCGGCTGGTGAAATTGCTTTTGCTCGGGGGCTTTTTGGAACCGTAGCAGTACTTATTATCATGTATATGAAGGGAATTCATTTTTCTAAAGAAGATAGAGGATTGCTTGTTATGCGGGGCCTATATGGCGGCTTTGGTATGGTCTGCAATTTCATTGCCTTAGTACATTTGAAGTTATCTGATGCAACGATTTTATTTCAAATGACAGGAATATTTGTCTTTATTTTTAGTGCTTTGTTTTTAAAAGAGTCGTTGCCAAAAGGTGCGGGAAAATGGCTTGCACTGATTTTTGCTGCCGTTATGATAATGGTAAACCCATTTACCTATGAATCCTTCTCGTGGTATGCATTGGTTGCTATCTTGGGCGCTGCACTGGCTGCAGCGGCCTATACAACTATACGAACCATTAGTAAACGTGGAAAACATAGTAACTTTGAAATCATGGCATATTTCATGATTACTAGTATGTTTGCAGGACTTGTAGCCACTGATGAATTTGTAATGCCTCAAGGCTCAGATTGGTTTATTATCGTTATTATAGGTGGCATTTCTGTAGTGGCACAATTCTTCTTGACTGGTGCCTTTGTTACAACAAATGCAGTTGTGGCACAGTTCTTGCAATATGTGGGCGTATTTATTAGCTCCTTCTATGGATTCTTATTCTTTGGTGAAAGTTTAGCTCTCGTTACAGTAATCGCAGGTATTGTAATGTTCATATCTTCCGTTATGCTTAGTCGTCTTAAAGAGGAACAAGGACTCTTTAAAGGTGGCAAGATAATAGAGGAAAAAACAAAATAAATGTCGTATACTATATAATAGTAGTATTGGCGCATACAAAGGTGTGACCATCAATAAGTGATATCGTTGAATGGTGGCACCTTTTTTGTATATTGTAGGAGTGTGATAGACATGTTTATGGAATGGATTCAAATTGAAAATTATCGGAACCTCGTGGATGTAGAATTACACTTTCACAATGATATCAACTATTTTGTAGGCGAGAATGCAGTAGGGAAATCTAATTTTCTAGACCTTTTAGAACAGATGATGAACGTTAGAGGTTTTCAAGAAAGTGATTTTGCGGACGTCAATAAACCAATTCGTATTGAGTGTAAATTATCGTTTTCCGAATTGACTACGTCCTTTCAAGATATTATAGGACCGGAGGCTGCTATTTATTTGCGCCTTGAGCAAGTGGTACAAGAGGTATATCCTCGACTCTATAAAATCGATGGAGAACAGTTGAGCCCCGTTCCTTTGTCCATGTTGCGACACGCTTTATACATGTGCCATCGAGATACATCGGAGGCTGAATTATATTCCATTCCTACTTCGGTATACATGGAATTAGGAAAGCAACTTGTTTCGTATTTGCCACAAAGCGGATTGACCGGAGATGAGACAGTTGTTCTAGATCGACTTATTAATGTGAAAAAAGGGCTGGATCCAGAATGTGTTCTTAATATTCAGCGCCTTGTGGAGCTATTAACATCATCTACAGAGGCTACCTTGATTCGCAAGTACTCTATAGATAATGTGCGCCTCATCATGGCGGTGGCACTGAAAATTTTAGCTCAAATATATATGAAGGTGCATAGTGCCTCTACTAACTTAGAATCATTGCTCGTATATGATAGTGAGGGACGTCGATATTTACCAGTCTTCATCAGCGTTGATGAGCCTGAACTTCATTTGAGCCCTTATTTGCAACGGGCTGTGCTCAGTTATTATCGCCAAATTGCAACCAATGAAAACCCTGAGTTTTTAGCACTGATTAAGCAGCTGTTCCAAATTGATGGATTGTTAGGGCAATTATTCGTTGTTACGCATAGTACAGATGCTTTAGTAGATGATTATCGTCATATCATTCGTATGTATCGTAATGAGGAGGGGCTAGTTCGTACAGCTTGTGGCGTGACCTTTAAATTTGCGCGCGAAGTGGAAAAGCATTTGATTATGCATTTCCCAGAGGCTAAGGAAGCACTTTATGCGCGTTGTATCATTTTAGTGGAAGGGGAAACCGAATACGGTAGCTTTGCAGGAATGGCAAAGAAATTAAATGTCGATTTCGATTATTTTGGCATTTGTCTGATCAATGCCCGTGGCGAATCCTCCATTAGCAAGCTCCATAAACTATTTAAAAGCTTTTCCATTCCCACAGTTGCGCTCTATGACCGTGATGTTATGGATAAGCATAGCAAAACGCATGCCAATGTGTTTTACACGAATGAAATCTGTTTTGAAATGGATGTAGTATCTCATCTAATTCACCATCACCATCGTAATGTTTTGGATATGATTGTCCAAGACATTATCGATACAGGTCGTGGTATGGTAACAAAGGATATGGCTCGTCGTGGTTTTTCTAAATTAGGTGTCGATGATCGTCAAGCTATACAGCGATGTTTAAAAAATATCAAAGCAAAGGATATAGAAACTTTATTATTATATTATTTTTCCTGGTTCTATAGTAATAAAGGTGTCATTGTAGGGCGTAGAATTGCTCATTATATTCCTGAGCATATGATTCCACCAGCATTTATTGCCGTTATTGAAAGAGCCAAGGTTTTATCGCTTGAGTCCTCTATTATCAAAATAGGACGATAAGCATATCAAAAACTTTCAATGAACTATATCGAAAAATATTGACATGGATGAAGTTTTCTTTTATGATTAATGAGGTTAATTTTTCCGGACGATTTAAGTGTGAGTAGGAGTTAAACATGAAGGAATTTATTAAAGAGTTTAAAGAGTTCGCTTTTAAAGGGAACATGATGGACCTCGCTGTAGGTATGATTATTGGTGCAGCTTTCACGGCATTAGTGAATTCTGTAGTTAGCAATTTGTTCATGCCATTAATCAGTGTGTTCACTGGTGGTATTGATTTCAGCAATCTATACATTCCATTAAGTGAAGCATCTAAAGAGGCATTTGTAAATGGTGCTGATATTGCAACAGCTCGCGCTGCCGGTGCTGTATTGCCTTACGGTACTTTCATTACTGATCTAATTCAATTCTTAATCTTAGCATTTGTTGTATTCTTGATGATTCGTGCGTTGACGAAGTTGATGCAAAGTGCTAAAAAAGAAGCTGAAGAAGCACCAGCGACTACAAAAGAATGTCCATTCTGTAAAACAGACATTAATATTGATGCAGTTAAATGTCCAAACTGTACTTCTGATTTGAAATAATCACATACTATGAAAGAGCTCTAAAGGCATATTGCTTTGGAGCTCTTTTTTGTCTTTTGGGTCTAATTTTTGGTAAAATTCTGATTATAGGATACAATATAGATACATAAATTTTTCGTTAACATATGTGTGCTATTAAAGCATTAGGAATATATTTGATAGAAGGGATGGAATGATTATGGAACGTAAACCTTTAGTGGTAGTACCGGGCTTGGTTCGTCGCGATGTAATCGCTTATTTACAAGAATACGTTGATGTACGTCAATGGACAGAAAAAACTAAAATGCCTAGAGAGGTTTTAAAAGAATGGTTGCGTGAAGCCGATGGCTTGTGGTCTATTAATTCCATATCAGTTGATGCTGATCTTGTGAAAGACGCTCCCAATTTAAAGGTAATTGCACAAGCATCTGTAGGTTATGATAATGTAAAAATTGATGACCTTACGGCCGCTGGTATCCCTTATGGTAATACGCCAGGGGTGCTAAACGAAACTGTGGCAGAATTGGCTTTCACCCTCATTGCAGCGGCTAGTCGTCGTATCATAGAAAATGCAGCCTTTGTAAAAAATGGTCGTTGGGCTGAACGCCCGTCGAATATTAAGGGCTTTGATTTAAGCCGCCGTACGCTTGGCATTATTGGTATGGGCGCTATAGGTGTTTCCATTTCTCGTCGTGCGCGTGCCTTTGGCATGACTGTTGTCTATCATAATCGTCATCAACGCAATGATGATCAATTGTATAGAACGACGTATATGGAATTAGATGAACTGCTCGCTACCAGTGATGTTGTATGTATTATGGCGCCATTAACAGATGAAACGTATCATATGTGTGATGCAGAGTTCTTCAAAAAAATGAAAAAGACCGCATTATTTGTCAATGTGGGTCGTGGTGCCATAGTTGATACAGATGCTCTTATTGATGCACTTAAAAATGGTGAAATTGATTATGCCGCTCTTGATGTAACTGATCCAGAACCATTGCCTGCAGATCATCCATTGTTGGAAATTGATAATTGCTTAATTGTACCGCATATTGGGTCTTATACAGACCGTACACGTTATGATATGTCTATGTTAACAGCGAATAATCTCATTGCTGGTGTTAATAAGAAACCTCTAACAACATGTGTTAATGAACAAATCAATTATAAAAAGCCTGAAATGGATGTGGAATCCGCCTTGGCAGAACTTAAAAAAGCAGGTGTTGATGTAACTGATTTCGACTAAACTTTGATAAGACCTTAAAAAATGTGCGGTCCTATGTAAAATATGGTAAAATAGAAGAATATTTATCGTATGGAGGTTGTAACGTTGGAACATAAAGATACTGAACAAACTGTAGCTCCTGAAGAAGTTGTATCCATTAACTTTATCGAAGCTGAAATAAATAAAGATAATGAAGAGGGCGTATATGGTGGCCGTGTACATACGCGATTCCCACCAGAACCAAATGGGTATTTACATATCGGTCATGCTAAGTCTATTTGCCTTAACTTTGGGTTAGGCGAAGAATACAAGGGGTTAACAAATTTACGCTTTGATGACACAAACCCTGAAAAGGAAGATGTGGAATATGTAAATTCCATTAAGGAAGACGTGGAATGGCTTGGATTCCATTGGGATGGCGACGTACGCTATGCATCTGATTATTTTGGCAAAATGTATGATTATGCCAAAAAGCTTATCACTTTGGGTAAGGCTTACGTAGATGATCAAACAGCAGAAGAAATCCGTCAAACGCGTGGCGATTTCTCTACACCTGGTACGAATAGCCCATATCGCGATCGCTCTGTAGAAGAAAATTTAAAACTCTTTGAAGAAATGAAAGAAGGTAAATACAAGGATGGCGAAAAGGTATTACGCGCTAAAATTGATATGGCGGATCCTAATATCGTCATGCGCGATCCAGTTCTTTACCGTATTGTAAATGCAGAACACCATAATACAGGTAGTGAGTGGAAAATCTATCCTATGTACGATTTTGCTCATCCCATTGAGGATGCTATTGAGCGTATTACGCACTCTATTTGTACATTAGAGTTTGAAGTACACCGTCCGTTATATGACTGGGTATTAGAGGATTGGGAAGACACTGAAAAACCTCGCCAAATCGAGTTCGCTCGTTTAAATGTAACAAAAATGGTTATGTCTAAACGCAAATTACGTGCTCTTGTAGAGGCTGGCCTCGTATCCGGTTGGGATGATCCTCGTATGCCTACCATTTCTGGCTTGCGTCGTCGTGGCTATACACCAGAAGCCATCCGTGATTTCTGCAACCGCATTGGCGTAGCTAAGGCGGATAGCACTGTAGATATTGCATTGCTCGAGTTCTGTATTCGTGAAGATTTGAAACTCAAAGCAACGCGTCCTATGGTTGTTATTGACCCTGTGAAGGTTGTTATTACAAACTATCCAGAAGGTCAAACTGAACTTTGTACAGTTGAAAACAATCCAGAAAATGAAGAATTGGGTAACCGTGAAGTTGTATTCGGTCGTGAAATCTACATCGAACGCAATGACTTTATGGAGGAACCAGTTAAGAAATTCTTCCGCTTGGCTCCGGGGAAAGAAGTACGCTTAAAAGGCGCTTATTTCATTACTTGCCAATCTGTTGTAAAGGATGAAAACGGTACCATTACCGAAATCCATTGTACCTATGACCCTAAAACGAAGAGCGGCAGTGGTTGCACACGTAAGGTAAAGGGTACATTGCATTGGGTTGAAGCTTCTACGGCTGTAGATATTGAAACTCGTTTATATGACTACTTGCTTAAAGAAGAATCCGATGGTAAAGACTTCTTAGGTGATTTTAATCATGAATCGTTACAAGTTATGCATAGTAAAGGTGAAGCGAGCCTTGCTAATACTGTTCCTGGCGATAGATTCCAATTCTTGCGCCAAGGTTATTTTGTGACTGATAAAGATAGTACTGCCGATCATATTGTGGTAAACCGTATCGTAGGTTTACGTGATACATGGGCAAAACAACAAAAGAAATAGTTGTGATGTATACCGCCCCTATAAGGGGCGGTTTTATTTAGGAGAATCGTATGAAATCAATGATAGCTTTAGCTCTCGCTGGTGTTGTAGCGATGAGCACGCCCGTAATTGTTGAGGCCGCTAATATTAATGCTAGTAAATATACTGCTGCATATGGCACTTATAATGGCGTGAAATTAAATGACGGCGTTACCATCTATGATAATGCTCCCAAAGCATTATTTGCAGGTGCTGGTAAAACAGATGTAAAAACGGCTCTTATGCAAGCTGGTATTAGCCGCGCAGATGTATATACACTTAATATTAAAAACAATAATGAAATGAATTATGCTGTTTTCGCCAACACTATGGTGAGTGAAAACCATAATCTTGTCAGTACCAAACATGTGAGTACAGATGCTAGCGATGTAGGTAATTTTGTTGCTTCTATCAATAGTGGTAAGGCTACAGAATTAGGCCAATACCAGGTGGTGACACCACTAACTAAACATAATAAGGTATATGTAGGTGTATTGAAATATACAAGTAAAGATAATAATAATTCTTATAATGAGATTCTTCATGTTGCTGTTACTGAAACTAAAAACACCGGATTGAATGCACGCTTTATCGCTATTGATGAAGAAAGTGATGCCAAGGTATTCCCTCGTGTTAGCCATTTACTTAGCATCAAATAATAAATAATTATTGAAATAAATTATCAATTATCTTGACAATATTTCTCATCAAGAGTACTATGTGTATATAGGAATTAATCTCAATAACTTGAGAGATTTCTGTGTAGATATGCAACAGGCAGGTACGACTATGATGGATTCAATTGACAATATCATTGGATTTCATTGTGCACCGGCAATTCGAGGTATTAAGATCTCGAATTTGGTTTCTATTCCACGGGACATGAATGAACAAATCCAATTCGTTTTGACTGAATATAATAAAGAGTTTAATGAAAAAGGTTTATTCTTCTTTGAATTATGTCGCTGTAAGGCGCGTAGACTATTATTGGTGTTCCGTGAGACACAATTACGAGACTATGTACGGCAACCTGCGGTAATGAAATTTTTGAAAGCTTACGGTTATCAAGATACGATGAGTATTATGGAAATGCTCGAGCATTTGCGATACCGTATGGAAGCAAGCGTTGATTTCCCTCATGAAATCGGTGTGTTCCTTGGATATCCGCTAAAAGATGTGAAATCTTTCATTTCTCGTCGTGGCAATGGTTATTCCATGTGCGGCGAATGGAAGGTTTACCACGATGTAGTAGATGCACAACGCTCTTTCTTATGTTACAAAGCATGTCGTAAATTTTGTCAAACTCAATTGATGTTGGGAAAAAAATTTAGTTCATTGGTCGCAAGAACGGCCTAGGAGGTACAAGATGATTGGTGTAATTTTTTGGTCCGGTACAGGCAATACAGAAAAAATGGCTTATGAAGTAGCTGAAGGTATCAAAGCTGCAGGTCAAGAAGTAGAAGTTAAATCCGTATCTGAAGTATCTGTTGATGATGCAGCAGCTTACGAAAAATTAGCTCTTGGTTGTGCTGACATGGGTGCAGAAGAATTAGAAGACGGCGAATTCGAACCATTCTACGCAGAATTAGAATCTAAATTAGGCGGCAAAAAATTGGCTATCTTTGGCTCTTATGGTTGGGGTGGTACTTGGTTAGAAGACTGGGGCACTCGCATTAAAGACGCTGGTGGCGAACTCGTTGCTGATGGCTTGGCTATTTTAGGTGAACCTGATGATGATGGCATTGCACAATGCCAAGAATTAGGTAAAACATTAGCTAACGCATAATCAATCCTAATATAATATATGAGGCTGTAGTAATGACATATCATTGCTACAGCCTTTTTGGCTCTCTGTCAAATGTTGGGGTGTTCACCCTACGAGCCTTCTTTGGCACCAATCATATGTATGGTTGGTGCCATTCTTTTTGCTCAAAAGTAGAATACGTACTCTAAATCTACCAAAGTGGCGAAGTCCATAGCTTATTCGTTTTAATACCTTAAT
>NZ_PPDF01000001.1:0-151204 GCF_002959935.1 Veillonella tobetsuensis | reverse complement strand
TATTTGAATAGCTCATTATTTGTTGTCGTTACATGTATGTAACTTTGAATTATGGTTGGTTTTGACTTTGTCAAAACCCGCACTCTGGCATATGTTCAATCATATTGATTGATTACCTATCATTGTTCAGTTTTCAAAGATCTGTACCAGTCACACCAGATATTATCTAGCTCGGAAGCACTTTTATTTAAAGCGTTTCGTCAACTGGCGACTAAATTATAATAACATGTTGTCACTTTCATGTCAACACCTTTTTATAATCTTTTTTAGAATTTTGTAATCGCATTTCCTTGCCGATACAAAACCTAAACATTCAAAACAAGATGCATCATCTAATAGCCTCTCATTAAGAAACAGTCGCTGTAACGACTGTATGACTATTATAGTACAACACACATACCTGTGCAACCCTTAATTTCTACTTTCACAAAATTTCATTTTCTTCTCATTTCAACAAAATATATATTGATTTTACACAATCTATTTTGGTACAATATGGTTATCAGATGGGCATATATATTATAAGAGAAACGCCCTATTTTAATACTATATACAAGGAGAAAATTATGTACTTCTCAAAAAAACTATTTACCAAAACAGTTGCTCTAGCTGCTATTTGTGCTTCAATTGCCACTGCAAGCTTTGCAGCTCCACAAGGAACTTACGACACATCTGAAATCCATGTAACAGGACAAGCATCTCGCTCTGTTGCACCTAGCTATGCCATCCTTACATTAGGCATCACTAGTGAGAACACTAATATCAATGCCGCAAAATCTAACAATGACCGCATTATGAGCGAGCTAGTTAGTAGACTTTCAAACTTAGGTATTGCTAAGAAAGATATTTATACATCTAATATTTCTATTAATCCTACTAGCGATTACCAAGATGGTAAACGCATTAATACGGGTTATAGTGTGTCCAACCATGTAACAGTAAAAATTATCGACCTAAATACAGTTGGTAAAGTTGTAGATGCTGCTGTTAACGCTGGAGCTAATGACATCAACAATTTATCATTCCAAAACGACCCGTCCCAACAATTATCTGACGCTTTGACTACAGAAGCAATTCAAAACGGTCGTCATAAGGCAGAAATCATTGCTACTGCTTTAGGTCGTACATTGGGTCCAGTTAAAACTGTAAATATTAGCAACACTGAAACAAGCACTTTTGACCAAGGTTACTATCGTAATGCAAAATTACTTGCTGCAAATCTTAGTACTGAAACACCTGTGGAAAAAGGTTCCTTAGTTATTTCCCAAGATGCTGATATCGTATATTATCTTCAATAAACATCAAGCTACCAACAAGTTACAAAGAAATAGTTTCTTGTAATCAACAATAAGAAACAAAACAATAAATTATACACAACAACAAACGCAAGAAAAGACCGTGCAACACCACACAGTGTTACACGGTCTTTATGTTTCATATTATTTATTTGTCGTAGTTTCTGGTACAACACCTTCATGTACAGCTACGATACCACCTGTTAATTCATGATAAGTGGCTTGTTCATAACCTAAGGATTTCCAGACTTCCAAGATTTCACTTTGATGAGGATAGCGGCGCAAGGATTCTGGCAACCAAGCATAAGAGGAATTATCCTTACTCAACTTCCCTATTATAGGTAATATATAGGAGAAGTAAAAGTTGTATAATTGCTTAAATCCAAATGCACTTGGTTTAGCTAATTCCAATACCACTACCTTACCGCCTGGTTTTACAACGCGTTGCATTTCTGACAACACTTGCTTGATGTCAGGTACATTACGCATTGCAAAGCCGCTCATAGCTGCATCAAAGGTATTATCTGCATAAGGTAAAGCCATAGCATCTCCATGCACCAAATTTACTTGGTCCAAAAGATCCGCTCGCTCCATGCGTGCACGCCCTTGATCCAGCATCTCCACATTAAAGTCTAATGCTTCAACGGTCAAAGTAGGTTCTTGACGCAACGCTTCCTTTGTAAATACACAAGTACCACAAGCTACGTCAAGTACATGTTGATAAGGTCCAATATTCATTTCTTTTACAGCGAACTTACGCCAGAAATAATCTTGCCCAAAACTGAGCATAGTATTCATCAAATCATAATGCTTGGCAATATTAGAAAATACACCTTGCACAAACTGTTCTTTGTCTTCATAAGTGTTAAATTCTTTAGTATTCATGGTACCCACTTTCACAATCAAAATTTCACATGCTGACAGTATACCACAACTAGCGATTACATTCTAGAACTAAGAACTATTCTTATATATATACTATAGTATACTCAAAATGCATAGAAATAGTATTTATCTATTGAAATAATAAAATGTTCGTTGTATAATGACATATGTCCTTTGTAAAAGGATTTGTATTTATGGCTATACTCAAAAGCCAATTTTATTGTTTTATGTAGTCTAATGAAGTATTGGAGTCTATTATGAATCGATTTATGAAATCCATCAATAGGGTCAGTCTTATTCAACAAATACTTATCGGTATGATAATCGGTATTTTGACGGCTCTCTATGTTCCCGACCTTGCAAACGAACTTGCTTTACTGGGTATATTATTTGTAGGTGCCCTCAAAGGCATTGCACCAGTCCTCGTATTCTTCCTTGTAATTGCTGCGATCAGTAAACATCGCTCCGGTCAAAAAACGGGGATGGGTTCTGTTATTACCTTATATTTATTAGGTACATTCCTCTCTGCAGCACTGGCAGTAATTGTAAGCTGGTTCTTCCCAACTACATTACACCTAGTAGCAGGCGCAGCAGATGCAGCACCGCCACAAGGTATCGCAGAGGTTATGAAAACACTCCTAAAAAATGTTGTAGATAACCCTGTAAAAGCCTTAATGAATGCTAACTATATCGGTATTTTAGGTTGGGCTCTTATCATTGGTGGTGCATTGCGCCATTCTCCAATGAATACAAAAGAAGTGATGGAATCAATCGCACAAGCGATTACTACTGTGGTTGGTTGGATTATCCGCTTTGCTCCTCTGGGTATCATGGGTCTTGTAGCAGACTCCATAGCTACTAATGGTATTGAAGCATTAATTGGTTATTTCCAATTACTAGTATTACTTTTAGGCTCTATGATTTTCGTGGCTTTAGTAATCAATCCAATCTTATCCTTCATCTACCTTCGTCGTAACCCATATCCATTGGTATTTAAATGTTTACGCGAATCTGCAATCTACGCATTCTTCACACGTAGTTCTGCTGCAAATATCCCTGTAAACCTTGACTTGGCAAAACGTTTAAAACTCAACCCTGATATGTACTCTGTATCCATCCCATTGGGTGCAACAATCAACATGGGCGGTGCAGCGATTACCATTACAATCATGACATTGGCTGCTGCCAATACATTGGGTATCATCGTAGATGTTCCTACAGCTATTCTTCTATCCGTTATCGCTACGATTGGTGCCTGTGGTGCCTCTGGTGTAGCTGGCGGTTCCTTGCTTCTCATTCCATTGGCATGTTCCCTCTTCGGTATCTCCAACGATGTAGCAATGCAAGTTGTAGGCGTAGGTTTCATTATCGGTGTGTTACAAGACTCCACCGAAACAGCACTTAACTCCAGTACAGATATTCTCTTCACTGCTAGTGCTGATTATGCTAAACGCGGTTATAACGACAATTGGGATTAATCCCTTATATAGAATTAGACGATCCATTGGGTCGTCTTTTCTTTTTGTGAAAGTTTTTCTTTTATAAATCATTTCTTTTTTAATATAACTATATTGATTTTATTCAATATATGATATAATAATTACATGATAATAAATCTTAAGAACTTAACTTTACATAGAAAGGATATACCATGAAACAATACGATATTATTGTAGTAGGCACTGGTGGTGCAACCATCGTAGCTGATGCAGCACAAAAAAAAGGCCTCAACGTAGCAATTATAGAGAAAGGTAAATTCGGTGGCACCTGTCTCACACGAGGTTGTATCCCCACAAAGGTTATGGTAACAGCAGCTAATGCTGTCCAAGAGGTAGAAGAATTCAAAAAAATCGGTATTAATGTGAATTCTGCCACTATGGATTGGGACATTGTATCCAAACGCACATGGCATATGATCGACAAATCTGCTGGTATTTATGACTATTACAATGCGTTTGATAATGTAGACGTATACCGCGGTGCCGCTAGCTTTGTATCTGATAAGGTTATGGACATCCACCTTAACGATGGTTCTGGCACAATAGAAATCACTGCGCCTACAATTATCCTTGGCACTGGTGGCTACAGTAATGTACCTAATGTACCTGGTCTTCAGGAGGCTGGTTTCCTTACTAGTGAAAGTCTCTTTGGAGATAAATTCCCTAAACAACCATATAAATCCCTTGCTGTTCTCGGTGCAGGTCCAATTGGTGTAGAATTCGCTCACGTATTTGCTTCTGCTGGTACAAATGTAACAATTCTTCAACACAATGTCCGCTTAGTACCTAAAGAAGATGCGGATATGTCTGAGCATTTACTTACCAACTATAGAGAACGTGGTATCAACGTAATTTTAAATCAAGATACAGTTGAGATTCGCCAAGAAGAGGGCCTTAAAGTAGTTGTAACTAAAGATCGCACTACAGGTGAAGTAATCGAAACTAAGGTTGAGGAAATTCTTGTAGCCGCTGGAATTCGCCCAGCTGTCGAAGAATTACACCTTGAAAATACCGGCATCGAAACATGGCCAAAAGGATGGATTAAAACTAATGAGTTTTTGGAAACATCTGTTGAGGGTATCTATGCTCTAGGCGATGTAAATGGCGAGCCAGCCTTCCGTCATCGTGCAAACTACGAAGCAGATATCATTGCACACAACCTCTTCTATGCAACTAGCGAAGAAGATTACCGCTGGGCACGCTACGATACATTGCCAAAGGTTACCTTCTCATACCCTGAAATTGGTAGTGTAGGTCTTACTGAGGCAGAAGCTATCAAAGCCGGCTACAATGTAGGGGTAGGCAAAAACTTCTACTCCTCTACCGCTAAAGGGTATGCTATGGGCATCAACCCTGGTGATGTAAATGATGGCTTTGTCAAAATCGTAGTAGACAAAGATACAAATCATATCCTCGGTATGCATGTGGTAGGACCTCAAGCATCTATCCTATTCCAACCGTATGTTAACCTTATGAATAGTGGTATCACTCCACTAACAACTATCAACGAAGAAATTGCTTCTGAACGCACAAAACGATTGCGCGAAAAGGGAATTTCTCGTGATATGGACCCTAGATCCGTTATCACTGTAGGTGAAACTATGAGTCCTCACCCATCCCTTGTGGAGGTCGTCATGTGGACACAAGCATATTACGAAAATCGTTGGTAAACAAAATACGAAAAAGACCGATACACGTTGTATCGGTCTTTTTCATTTCACTGAAAGAACAATGTGTTCTTTCTTTTATTTTTTATCCATTACAATATCATGGCCCCATACTAGGTTCGTACGACGTTTATCAAAACCTTGATCTGGTTCTGGTGGTAATTTAGTTGCTTTACTTTGAGAAATGTAAGAGCCTGTATTACCATCAACAGTCACAACTGTTTTCTTGCCATTTTGATGCATAGTTACATAGTAGTTAACCTTACCATTATGAGCTTCAACTTTCCAGCCTTTCATAACAGCATCTGCGCCGAGTTGGCCTTTTGCAATCGCTTCAGCTTGAGATGGTTCGATAACCTTATCTTTATTAAAGATTTCACCAACTACGTGTTTAGGTTTTCCACCTTCGGACATGTCGGATTGATGACCTGTTACGATATCAATTTTCATCTTATATTCGTGATATTTACTATAGCCGGTCACTTTATATGCATAAGCTAGATCGTTAGAATTCAATTCTACAGAATGCAATGCAGCATTAGGGAAACGATTTTGGAAGATTGTACCAATTTCGCTCATTGTCATTACTACAGATTGGCCTGGAGCCCGCTTAATTGTAATATCTGTGCTTGTTTCAGGCTTAGTCTTACGCGCTTGTACTTCATATGGTGTAGCAACAGAGAAAACACCAACCGCTAATACACCAGTCAAAACCCAAGATACTAATTTTTTATTCATTATAATCCTCCCACATATCAATCGGATTCTATAAACCTTCATTTGAAGCTAATCGCTCTTCTACATCGGTCATCAATAGTTTATAACAAGTGGCCACCAAAGGCACACCTATAATCATACCGGTAACGCCCATCAAGCTACCGCCAATAATAACGGCTGCAAACACCCATAAACCTGGTAACCCAATAGAATTACCAACAATTTTAGGATAGATAACATTACTTTCAATTTGATGCAATATCTCTAAAATAATAACATAGATTAATGCATCCATAGGACTAACAGTCAGTAAAATAACTGCACCCATGATACCACCAACATAGATACCGATTAACGGAATCAATCCTGTAAGGCCAATAACACATGCAATGGTAGTGGCATATGAGATATTAAATAACCACAAAGTAATACCTACCATAATACCTAAAATCAAGGCATCAATAAACTGGCCCACAAAGAAACTACTAAATGTTTGAACTGCTACTTTACTAACATAAGTAACGCGATTTACCCAAGTATCAGGTGCATAAGCACGCAAGATGCGTTTGCCTTGCATAATCAGACGCTCTTTATCTAGCAGCATATAGATGGCAAAGATAAGTCCTAGACCAATATTCACAGTCCAAGACAGAACTGTGCCCATCGTATTCACGACATAGGTACCACCTTTTGTGCCCCACTCACGCGTGTAGTTAACGATACTTTCACCATTAAGCGTATTCACAACAGTTGGATTCGAAACCAATGGCATCGTATCACTTAGATGCTGAATCCATTGTTGAAAGTCTACGTACAACTGTGGGGCAGCAGCCACGATAAGTGTAATGGAGTGAACCAGTTGCGGCACCGCCATTCGTGCAATGAAGTACACGATAAGACTAATCGTCACGAAGGACAAAATAAGACTCAAGGGACGCCGAATCTTGTACCTCCACCCCGTTTTGATGCTAGGCCAGAGCCACCGTTCGTAACGCACCACTAGAATATCGAGGACAAATGCCATACAGGCACCCACGATAAGTGGTACAAAGGCTGTTATCAGTACATCTAGACCTGAAGCAATATCACTGATACGAAGGGCTACTAACACCATGATACCTGCCAGGATAATCGCGGTGATAAGCTCCTTATAATATTTAAATTTTCCCATACTAATAACTCACTTTTACTAAACACTGGTAAGTATTGTACACAATATAAATGAACGCTATATGATAGAAAATCACTAGGTCCTTTCTCGTGTACAGTAGTATTTCTAATAGAATTAGTATAACACAAAAGTCCATCTTATCGCACCCCAAATATAAAGAGAGACGAAAAGATGGACTTATATTAGTTTATATTAGATTGAGAACGCTCAAAATTAACGGTGGATGTAAACATCTACACGTAGCTTGAGTATTGATATAACGGTAGCCCGCATTAATATCAAGATTTTCAGTTGCTTTATAACCTAAACCAGCTTCCCAAGTTGTAGTTTTTTTAGTACCAATACCAGCTTTGCCATATATGTCAACTTTAGAACCTAAAGCTGCCTTACCAATAATACCTACTTGAGCAATATTATTAGTACCGCCATCTTTCCCTCGATACATATACAAGGGTATAATACATAATTATATTGTACACAGCTTTACGATAAATTTCAATATAAATTATAAAATCTTTAAAGTTTTTATTAAAAACTAGTATAAAACAACTTTATCATGCATAAAAAAAGGCACCGCCCTTTAGGTCGATGCCTTTTTATATTCATATATATATCCCTTACATATATACGTGAAATTGATGATTTTTAGTAAATAACACATTCCCCAATGTGTCATTTATTCCACATCTGTATTGTATACTATCTTAGGATTCTAAGCAAGCTGTTTTTCATAAAACTTTCATAAATTATTTCAAAAATTTCAATATTCCTATACGATTTTATGTTGCCATGAACCACTGATGAATCGCATATACGCACAAACTAATCGCAAGGATTGATCAAAACACAAGGAAATCCAAGCACCATATAGACCTAAGCCTAATGTGATACATAGTACATAGGTAATAATAGGTCTAATAACAGCGACACTTACTAATGAATATTTCATGATATAGAATGTATCACCAGCACCTTTTAATACCCCTGCATACACTTGTTGTAATGCTTGTGGGAAAGCCGCAATAGCCATAATTCCCATTAAAGCACCTGCCATTGTAACAACATCACTTTCACGGGTATATAACTGAACGAGCAAATGTCCTGCGCTTATAAAAATCATGGCACTAATGAAACCTACGACGAGACCCATCCGTGCACCAATGATGCCAAAGGCACGTGCTAAATCCGGACGTTTATGACCTAAATTTTGACCAGTGTGTGATGCACCTGCAAAACCGAGGCCCATTGCAAAATAATAGAATATATCCATCAAGTTCATACACACATAGTGTGCCGCCAAAGGTACTGCACCTAGGGATGCAATAATCATGGTATATGTGTACATACCAAAACGCTCAAAGAACTGCTCTCCAAGGGAACTACCACCAACGTGAAATATCGTATGTAATACAGTTCGCTCAAAGCGCCATTTCGATGGGTGCAATAAGGTTAGTCCTGTCTTAGTATGCTGAGATATAGCACGTAGCAAAAGCGCTGCAATAACAGCACTACTAATAAGGGTAGAAATTCCTGCCCCCATAACACCAAATTCTGGGAAGAATGCAATACCATAGATTAAGAAGACGTTCAAAATCGTATTTAAGATATTGCCTACCACATTAGATTTGAAAATAACCTTAGTATTGCCATAACCAATAAGAGCGCCCCCCACAATTTGGCTAAAGGACTGAAAGATAAGGCTAAGAACGATGAATCGTCCATACCAGACAGCAGTTTCAATATAGCCATCCTGAGCACCTGTAAATCGCAATATATGTTCTAGATTAAACAAACAAATAGCAAGTAATGGTACATAAATCAGAATATTCAACAAAATTGATTGCTTAAGCACCGCATTCATACCATCTACATCACCTTCACCATGGCGACGAGCAATAATAGCGGTGACCGCAATGGATAAGGCGCGACAGATTACGAGCATAACCATTTCTGGCTGCCCCATAATACCTACCGAAGCAAGTGCAGCAGCCCCTAAAGAACCTACCATCGCTAAATCGATAGCAGTCATTAACTGCATCATCAGCCCTTGCAATGTAGCAGGCCAGGCAATCTTTAAATATTTATTATATAGATTTTTTGTAGTTTCTACTGGTCCCAAACGATCCTTGCTAGGCAATATGGTATCTACTGAAAACCATCGTTGTAAAGCTTTAATCATGATAACTCCCTATAACAAACCCAAAAAGGGGGCTATTCCCCACATTTCTTATGTATTATATCATATAACATATGAGAAGTCATTCATATATCATGCTTTTTAATTAATAATGTATATCAAAAATGCAAAGAAACCCCTTATACACTTTTCTATACCCAACAGGGTATTAGTATTGTATATAAGAGGTTTCTTTATTTCATTCCTAAATTAAGCTCTATTTTATTTGAAAATATTTATCATATTTCATAAATAAATATATCAAACATAAGAGACTCGAGTATCTGCTCAACTAAGTAGCGTCTATCAGCAATCTTAAGTGTTATCCTTTAGATGCTAACAGCTTATCTACGGCAGCGCGTAAATCATCTAAACCTTGTTTAGTTTCAGCTAACTCACGACGTTGACGTTCGTTTTCAGCCTCTAAGCTATTAAGACGAGCCGCTTGATCTGCAATAACGTATTTTTGTTCTGCATTTTCCTTTTTGAGGCCAGATACTTCATCTTGCATTACATATACAGAGCTAATAGGGCCCGCTTTGTAACGATCAGGAATATTTTTCTTTTCTGGGCTGTAACCAAATTTATGAGTTACACCAGCATTTACCATATTATGATTGCCACCAACAGAAACACCTATGTTGAACATAGTATTTTCATTTGTGTAATGTGCTAGGCCAAGGGCTGCCGCAGTTTCACCACGATAGTTGCCTACGCCTGCCATAACTTGAGTTGGTTCTAATGGATCATATTGAATTGGTTTCAATGCGGCCATCGCAGCTGCATGAGCACCAACACGTTGAACTTCACCTGCTACTTGATTAATAGCTTGGCTTGTATTTGTATTGGAAGCATTCAATTGTGATACATTAACTGCATCGGTTGGATCCGTACCAGGTGCTACGCCTTTAATTTGGTTGTTACCATTATGTAATCCATCCTTAGTTAAAGATACAGGACCCGCATTTGGATTATTAGGATTTGCACTTCCTGGCGTAATTGTCATACCATTACCATTCGTTACAGTTGTGTTACCTGCTGCATCTTTAAATGTGGCAGACTTCATATCTGTAAGTTCAGGATTAACTGCATAGCTAATAGTTTTGCCTACTTGGCTTACCATCATATTATTGCCAGCTTTGAAAGTTACTGTTTCATTTGGCTTAATTTTTTCAGCCGTTGCAGTAGGTGTGCTATTTACACCAGAACCTTCTGAGCCAACAGCTGCATCCCAACCAGCATTTGCTACAGCAGATTTTATTTGGTCTTCAGTAGCAGCACGGCCAGAAGTAATGTTGTTAGGATCCCAAGCTTTATTAGTTAAACCTGTAACAACACCATCTTTACCATTTACAGCTATAGGATTTGTACCACCTGTTGTAATGATGCCATCTTTACCATCAATACCTACAGTACCAATACCTGCTTTACCATCTTTGCCATTAAGTGTAATCTTATCTGCAACTTTCACAGATCCATTTACACCGTCAATAGCAACTGCATTTTTACCATCGCCAGCTTTCACAGTACCATTCGTACCATCAATAGCAACAACATTGCCATCCTTACCAGCCGTGATAGTACCAGCAATACCATCTATAGTAATCGCCTTAGTTGGATCAGCGGCACCTAATGTAATCTTATCATTCAACTTATTGTCATAAATTGTATGACCATCTGCAGCAGTTGTCTTAGTTAATACAATATTGCCAGTAGTATTATTAGCACCTTGACCACCATTTGCAGTCAACTCAGTCGTTGCTGCTTTAGTTTTAGCATTCAATTGACTAACATTGACAGCATCTTTCGCAGCTGTACCATCTGCAACATTAACAATTTTGTTATTGCCATTATCTAGGCCGTTACCAGTTAAGGAAACTGTGTCTTTACCTGGTTTTGTAATCGTAACACCATCCTTAGTGAAAGTAGCCTTGTTTCCAGCAGTATCCGTCACAGTAGTACCCGTAGCCTCAACCTTAGTTGTATCACCCGCTGCATTTGTTACAGTAGCGCCAGTAGAAGCAACGTTTGTTGTATTACCAGCTGCGTCCTTAACAGTTGCACCTTTAGCATCAACCTTAGTTTCATCACCAGCTGCATTTTTCAATGTATTGCTTGTAGCGGTAGACGTATTAGTATTTGCACCATCTGTAATCGTATTAGATGTAGCATTCGATGTATTCGTATTACCGGCACCATCATCAATTACATTTTTATCAGCTGTAGATGTATTTGTCTTAGCACCATCAGTAATTGTAGTTCCTGCTGCCGTAGTTGCAGTAGTTTTCGTACCATCAATTACAGTATTGCCAGCTGCGTTAGATGTGTTAGTTTTGCCACCGTCAGTTTGAACGATGCTATCGCCTTTAATAACAGTTGTTTTACCACCTGTAGCATTGAAAGTAGCTGATTCCATATCTTTAAGATTTTTATTTAAGGAGTAGGCCAATGTTTTACCATTTTGATCAATAATAAGATTGTTGCCCGCTTGGAGTTGAACCTCTTCACCACTTGCTACATTTGTTTTGGCGGAACCATTTGCTTCGCCTGTAGAACCAGTTACCTTACCAGAATTTACATTCCAACCAGCACCAACTTTATCGGCTACAATTTGCAATTGGTCTTCTGTTGCAGCACGACCAGATACAGCCTTCGTTACGCCAGGCGTCCAAGTTTTGTTAGTCAAACCAGTCACAGTGCCTGCTGCACCATCAAGCTTAATAGAGTTTGTACCACCTGTTGTGATTGCGTTATTCACACCATCGATAACAGCTGTGCCAATCGTTGCTTTTCCAGCAGTGATTGTACTTGCGTTTGTACCATCTGTAATTGTATTAGATATAGCATTGGATGTATTTACATTGCCATTACCATCATCAATCACATTGCTGTCTACAGTAGACTTGTTAGACTTAGTGCCATCTACTAATGTATTTTCATCAACAGTAGATGTATTAGTTTTAGTACCATCTTTAATCACTTGACCAGCGGCAGTCGTTTCTGTGGACTTAGTACCATCTGCAACTGTATTACCAGCTGCTGTAGATGTATTCGTTTGAGTGCTAGCAGTTTGAACGATACTATCGCCTTTAATAACAGTAGTTTTACCACCTGTCGCTTCAAAGGTTGCCGAGTTCATCTTCACAAGGTCTTTGTTCAAGGAGTATGTGAAGTCTCGTTCATTTTGGTTCACTGTGAGGTTTTCACCAGCAATCAATTGAACTTTATCGTTTTTACCAACCTTAGCATTTTTCTTAGTACCTGTTTGCGCACCAGATGTAGTGGCATCTTTATCTGCTGTGATTTGCCATGTTTGTTCCCCTACGGCTTTTAATTGTTCTTCAGTAGCGGCACGGCCTTTCGTTGCAAAGTCTGCAGAATTTACAGTTGTGTTAGACAAACCAGTGATATCGTTTGTTGTACCACCAGTTACGGTTACAGTACCAGTCTTAACAGTACCTGTACCACCATCTAACTTAACAGCATTAGCACCACCTGTAGTGAATGTATTATTTACACCATCAATAACAGAGGAACCAATCGTAGCATTACCAGCCGTACCATCAATCGTTACCGCATTAGCACCAGTACCAAGTGTCACCTTATCGTTGAGTTTTACATCATAAATAGTATGACCATCAGCAGCGGTAGTAGATGTAAGGGTTACATTACCTTTAGTAGCATTAGCAGCCTCACCAGCATTAGCAGTAACTGTAGTTGTTGCTTTTTTCACATCTGCAATATTAGCTGCATTTGTGTTGTCTGTAGCATCATTATTCACATGACCACTAGCAACATTTTTAATTACATTATTACCATTATCTAAGCCAGCATCCGTTAACGATACAGGATTCTTACCAGTAGTATTGATACGTACACCATCTGCTGCGTACTTAGTATTTCCGTTAGCAGAAGTTACAGTAGTACCCATTGCAGTTGTTGCAGTAGAATTAGCTCCGTTTGTAATAGTTGTGCCATCAGCTGTAGTAGCTGTAGATTTAGTACCATCGGCTACTGTATTACCACCTGCTGTAGTTGTATTCACTTTTGTGCCATCAGTTTGAACGATGCTATCGCCTTTGATAACAGTTGTTTTACCGCCTGTTGCTTCAAAGGTTGCAGAATTCATCTTCACAAGATCTTTGTTAAGGGTGAATGTAAAGTCTCGTTCATTTTGATTTACTGTGAGGTTTTCACCAGCAATCAATTGAACTTTGTCATTTTTACCTACCTTAGCATCCTTCTTAGTACCTGTTTGAGCACCAGAAGTGGTAGCATCTTTGTCTGCCGTAATTTGCCATGTTTGTTCGCCTATAGCTTTTAATTGTTCTTCAGTAGCTGCACGGCCTTTTGTTGCAAAGTCTGCACTAGTTACAGTTGTGTTAGACAAGCCAGTGATGTCGTTTGTTGTACCACCAGTTACTGTTACTGTACCAGTTTTGATTGTACCGGCTGCACCATCTAACTTAACAGCATTAGCACCACCTGTTGTGAATGTATTGTTTACACCATCCACAATGGAAGAACCAATAGTTGCCTTACCTGCAGTGATTGTACTTGTATTAGTACCATCAGTAATGGTATTCGATGTTGCATTAGATGTGTTTACATTACCATTGCCATCATCAATTACATTGCTATCTACAGTAGTCTTATTGGATTTAGCACCATCAACTAATGTGTTTTCATCAACAGTAGATGTATTAGTCTTAGCACCGTCTTTAATCACTTGACCAGCTGCTGTAGTTTCTGTGGACTTAGTACCATCTGCAACTGTATTACCACCTGCTGTAGATGTATTCACTTTTGTGCCATCTGTTTGAACGATGCTATCGCCTTTGATAACAGTAGTTCTACCACCTGTGGCTTCAAAGGTTGCAGAATTCATCTTCACAAGATCTTTGTTAAGGGTGAATGTAAAGTCTCGTTCATTTTGATTTACTGTCATGTTTTCGCCAGCAATCAATTGAACTTTGTCGTCTTTACCAACCTTAGCATTTTTCTTAGTACCTGTTTGCGCACCAGATGTAGTGGCATCTTTATCTGCTGTGATTTGCCATGTTTGTTCCCCTACGGCTTTTAATTGTTCTTCAGTAGCGGCACGGCCTTTCGTTGCAAAATCGGCTGCCGTTACGGTTGTATTAGACAAGCCAATAATATCGTTTGTAGTACCACCAGTTACTGTTACTGTACCAGTTTTGATTGTGCCTGCTGCACCATCTAACTTAACAGCATTAGCGCCACCAGTAGTGAATGTGTTATTTACACCATCAACAATGGAGGAACCAATCGTAGCCTTACCAGCAGTGATTGTACTTGTATTAGTACCATCAGTAATTGTATTCGATGTTGCATTGGATGTATTTACATTACCATTACCATCATCGATAACATTACTATTTACAGTAGATTTATTGGATTTAGTACCATCAACTAATGTGTTTTCATCAACAGTAGATGTATTTGTTTTAGCACCATCTTTAATCACTTGACCATCTGCTGTAGTTTCTGTGGACTTAGTACCATCGACTACAGTATTACCTGCTGCTGTAGATGTATTGGTTTGTGTACCAGCAGTTTGCGTAATGGAATCACCAGTAATAATAGTTTTATTTGTACCAGTACCAAGGAATGTGGCAGAGTTCATCTTCACAAGATCTTTATTCAAGGAGTATGTGAAGTCTCGTTCGTTTTGGTTCACTGTAAGATTTTCACCAGCAATCAATTGAACTTTGTCGTCTTTACCAACCTTAGCATTTTTCTTAGTACCTGTTTGCGCACCAGATGTAGTGGCATCTTTATCTGCTGTGATTTGCCATGTTTGTTCCCCTACGGCTTTTAATTGTTCTTCAGTAGCGGCACGGCCTTTCGTTGCAAAGTCTGCTGCTGTTACCGTTGTGTTAGACAAACCAGTAATATCGTTTGTTGTACCACCAGTTACTGTTACAGTACCAGTTTTGATTGTACCGGCTACACCATCTAACTTAACAGCATTAGCGCCACCAGTAGTAAATGTGTTGTTTACGCCATCCACAATGGAAGAACCAATCGTAGCCTTACCAGCAGTAATAGTACTTGTATTAGTACCATCTGTAATGGTATTCGATGTAGCATTGGATGTATTTACATTACCATTGCCATCATCAATTACATTGCTATCTACAGTAGTCTTATTAGATTTAGTACCATCAACTAATGTGTTTTCATCAACAGTAGATGTATTTGTTTTAGCACCATCTTTAATCACTTGACCAGCAGCTGTAGTTTCTGTGGACTTAGTACCATCAGCTACAGTGTTGCCACCTGCAGTAGATGTATTCGTTTGAGTACCCGCAGTTTGTGTAATGGAATCACCAGTAATAATAGTTTTATTTGTACCTGTACCAAGGAATGTGGCAGAATTCATCTTCACAAGATCTTTATTCAAGGAGTATGTGAAGTCTCGTTCGTTTTGGTTCACTGTAAGATTTTCACCAGCAATCAATTGAACTTTATCGTCTTTACCAACTTTAGCATCTTTCTTAGTACCTGTTTGAGCACCAGATGTAGCAGCAGCTTTATCTGCCGTGATTTGCCATGTTTGTTCCCCTACTGCTTTTAATTGTTCTTCTGTAGCGGCACGGCCTTTCGTTGCGAAATCCGTTGCAGTTACAGTTGTGTTAGACAAACCAGTGATATCGTTTGTAGTACCACCAGTTACTGTTACTGTACCAGTCTTAATTGTGCCATCAGCACCGTTAATCACTACTGCATTGGCACCACCAGTCGTAATCTTGCTTGCAATACCATCGATTCCAACGGAACCAATTTGTCCTTTACCAGCTGTGATTGCACTTGTGTTTGTACCATCTGTAATCGTATTAGATGTAGCAATAGATGTATTTACATTGCCATTACCATCATCAATAACATTACTATCTACAGTTGTTTTATTAGATTTAGCACCATCCACTAATGTATTTTCATCAACAGTAGATGTATTTGTCTTAGTACCGTCTTTAATCACTTGACCAGTAGCTGTAGTTTCTGTGGACTTAGTACCATCTAAAACTGTATTACCACCTGCTGTAGATGTATTCACTTTTGTGCCATCAGTTTGAACGATGCTATCGCCTTTAATGACAGTTGTTTTACCACCTGTTGCTTCAAAGGTTGCAGAGTTCATCTTCACAAGGTCTGTATTCAATGAGTATGTGAAGTTCTTACCTGCTTGGTCTACAGTTAGGTTTTCACCAGCAATTAAAGATACCTTATCATCCTTACCAACCTTAGCATTTTCTTTTGTACCCGTTTGAGCACCAGAAGTGCCAGATTTTTTATCTGCTGTAATTTCCCAAGTTTGGCTACCTGCAGCATCTGCCACTGCTTTCAATTGGTCTTCTGTTGCAGCACGACCAGTAGTGGCTGTACCATTCCAAGTTGTATTAGATAAACCGCCAATAGTATTAGCAGTACCGTTAACAGTAACACCACCGATATTAGCAGTCTTACCTGTAATCGTACCTGTAGCACCATTTAATGTTACAGGACTTACACCGCCAGTAGTGAAAGTATTATTTACACCATCAATAACAGAGGTACCAATCGTAGCTTTACCAGCTGTACCATCGATAGTCACTGCATTAGCACCAGTACCAAGAGTCACCTTATCGTTGAGTTTTACGTCATAAATAGTATGTCCATCAGCTGCAGTAGTAGATGTTAATGTCACATTACCTGTTGTTGCATTAGCTACTTCACCAGTGTTAGCAGTGATTTCAGTTTTAGACGCTTTTTTAGCTGCATTGATTGCATCAGCTACGTTTTGAGCTGTTGCTACACCATCTGTAGTTGGACCTGTAATTGTGCCATCTGCACTAGCTGTGATAGCAGCTGTATTTACATCGTATTTAACAACGCCAGCATCATCGATAGAGGCTGTTGTTAACGTACCATTCTTGAAGTTTAATCCATCTGCCAAGGAAACTTGTTTTGCGGTACCATCATTTGCTTTGTAAGACAAGTTAGTCTTATTCGCAATCTTAGTACCATCGATAGTTACCTTGTAATCCTTAGTTGTACCATCTGCACTAGTTGTAGGTGTTACAGTCAATGGATTATTAGCATCAGTTGTATCTGTGCTTACTGTTACAGCAGCTACAGCAGATTTTTTTACCTCTGCTTCAGACACTGTAAGATTTACATTTTTACCATTTACGTCGGTAGAGATGTATTTGCCATCGCCTTTAATACCGAATGTATCATCTTTAAGATTTACGGATCCAGTATTGGTTGCTACATCACCAGCGAACTTCAATGTAGTAGCCCCAGTGGCAGCTTTCAATTGTTCTTCTGTAGCAGCACGGCCTTTTGTAGCAAAGTCTGCACCAGTCACAGTAGTGTTAGACAAACCAGTGATATCGTTGGTTGTACCACCAGTTACTGTTACATTACCAGTTTTTACAGTGCCATCTGCACCATTAACGACTACAGCATTTGTGCCACCAGTAGTAATCTTGCTTGCTACACCATCGATATCAACAGTACCGATTTGTGCTTTACCAGCAGTGATGGTAGTTGTATTTGTACCATCAGTAATTGTATTGGATGTAGCATTAGATGTATTTACATTAGCACCATCAGTATGAACAATGCTGTCACCTTTAATCACAGTTGTTTTACCGCCTGTTGCTTCAAAGGTTGCGGAATTCATCTTCACAAGATCTTTATTCAAGGAGTATGTAAAGTTTTTACCTGCTTGGTCTACAGTTAGGTTTTCACCAGCAATTAAGGACACCTTATCGTCCTTACCAACCTTAGCATTTTCTTTTGTGCCAGTTTGAGCACCAGATGTGCCAGCTTTCTTATCGGCTGTAATTTCCCAAGTTTGGCTACCTGCAGCATCTGCCACTGCTTTCAATTGGTCTTCTGTTGCAGCACGACCAGTAGTGGCTGTACCATTCCAAGTTGTATTAGATAAACCGCCAATAGTATTAGCAGTACCGTTAACAGTAACACCACCGATATTAGCAGTCTTACCTGTAATCGTACCTGTAGCACCATTTAATGTTACAGGACTTACACCGCCAGTAGTGAAAGTATTATTTACACCATCAATAACAGAGGTACCAATCGTAGCTTTACCAGCTGTACCATCGATAGTCACTGCATTAGCACCAGTACCAAGAGTCACCTTATCGTTGAGTTTTACGTCATAAATAGTATGTCCATCAGCTGCAGTAGTAGATGTTAATGTCACATTACCTGTTGTTGCATTAGCTACTTCACCAGTGTTAGCAGTGATTTCAGTTTTAGACGCTTTTTTAGCTGCATTGATTGCATCAGCTACGTTTTGAGCTGTTGCTACACCATCTGTAGTTGGACTTGTAATTGTCCCATCTGCACCAGCTGTAATAGTAGCTGTATTTACATCGTATTTCACAACGCCATTATCATCGATAGATGCAGTTGTCAATGTACCATTCTTGAAGTTTAGACCATCGGCTAAGGAAACTTGTTTCGGTGTACCATCGTTCGCTTTATAGGACAAGTTTGTCTTATTCGCAATCTTCGTACCATCGATAGTTACCTTGTAATCCTTAGTTGTGCCATCCGCACTTGTTGTCGGTGTAACAGAAATTGGATTATTAGCATCTGTTGTATCTGTGCTAACCGTTACAGCAGCTACGGCAGATTTTTTAACCTCTGCTTCAGATACTTTCACAGTCAAATTCTTGCCATTCGCATCAGTAGATACATATTTACCATCACCAACAATGCCCAATGTATCATCTTTCAGATTAACTACACCAGGAGATGTATTCGTATCACCTGCGAATTTTAAGTTAACCGCGTCAGTAGTTGTTTTAGCAGTTTCAGCTACGGCTTTCAATTGATCTTCCGTCGCAGCTCGGCCAGTTGTAGCTGTACCATTCCAAGTTGTATTGGATAAGCCAGTAACATGCTTGTTGTCACCATCGATAGTCACACCACCGATAGCGGCATTTTTAGCAGTAATTTTACCAATTGCACCATCGAGTTTAATGGTTTCAGTTGTACCAGTACCAACAGATACACTCGTTAAGCCAGCAAGATCTTTATTCAAGGAATAAGTAAACTTACGTTCATCTTGATTAATTGTAAGGTTATCCCCTGCAACCAATTCGACAGTTTCATCCTTACCAACAGTAGCATTTTTCTTAGTACCTGTTTGCGCACCAGTTGTACCTGCTTTATCTGCCGTAATATTCCAAGTTTGACTAGATGCAGCATCTGCGACAGCTTTCAATTGATCTTCTGTTGCAGCTCGGCCAGTAGTAGCTGTGCCATTCCATGTTGTATTAGATAAGCCGCCAATAGTATTAGCCGTACCGTTAACAGTAACGCTACCAATAGTAGCCGTTTTACCTGTAATAGCACCCGTTGTACCATCAACAGTTACAGCATTAGTACCAGAACCAAGTGTCACTTTATCATTGAGTTTTACGTCATAAATAGTATGACCATCAGAAGCTGTAGTAGATGTTAATGTCACATTACCTGTTGTTGCATTAGCTGCTTCACCTGTGTTAGCCGTGATTTCAGTTTTAGACGCTTTTTTAGCCGCATTAATAGCATCAGCTACATTTTTAGCTGTAGCCACACCATCTGTAGTTGGGCCTGTAATTGTACCATCTGTACCTGCAGTGATAGATGCTGTATTTACATCGTATTTCACAACGCCATTATCATCGATAGAGGCTGTTGTTAAGGTACCATTCTTAAAGTTCAAACCATCGGCTAAGGAAACTTGTTTCGGTGTACCATCGTTCGCTTTATAGGACAAGTTTGTCTTGTTCGCAATCTTAGTACCATCGATAGTTACCTTGTAATCCTTAGTTGTACCATCCGCACTAGTTGTCGGTGTTACCGTCAATGGGTTATTAGCATCAGTTGTATCTGTACTTACTGTTACAGCAGCTACAGCGGATTTTTTAACTTCTGCTTCAGAGACTGTAAGATTTACATTTTTACCATTTACGTCAGTAGAGATGTATTTACCATCTCCTTTAATACCGAATGTATCATCTTTAAGGTTTACAGATCCAGTATTGGTTGCTACATCACCTGTGAACTTCAATGTAGTAGCACCAGTGGCAGCTTTCAATTGCTCTTCTGTAGCTGCACGGCCCTTAGTTGCAAAGTCAGTTGCAGTTAAAGTCGTGTTAGACAAACCAGTGATATCGTTGGTTGTACCACCAGTTACTGTTACATTACCAGTTTTAATTGTGCCATCTGTACCATTAACTACTACAGCATTTGTACCACCAGTACTAATCTTGCTTGCTACACCATCGATACCAACTGTACCAATTTGTGCTTTGCCAGCAGTGATTGTACTTGTATTTGTACCATCAGTAATTGTATTGGATGTAGCATTAGATGTATTTACGTTAACACCATCAGTTTGAACGATGCTATCGCCTTTGATAACAGTTGTTTTACCTCCTGTTGCTTCAAAGGTTGCAGAGTTCATCTTCACAAGATCCTTATTCAAGGAGTATGTAAAGTTTTTACTTGCTTGATCTACAGTTAAGTTTTCACCAGCAATTAAGGACACCTTATCGTCCTTACCAATCTTAGCATTTTCTTTTGTACCCGTTTGAGCACCAGATGTGCCAGTTTTCTTATCGGCTGTAATTTCCCAAGTTTGGCTACCTGCCGCATCTGCAACAGCTTTCAATTGATCTTCTGTTGCAGCTCGGCCAGTAGTAGCAGTACCATTCCATGTTGTATTAGATAAGCCGCCAATAGTATTAGCCGTACCGTTAACAGTAACACCACCGATATTAGCAGTCTTACCTGTAATAGTACCCGTTGTACCATCAACAGTTACAGCATTAGTACCAGAACCAAGTGTCACCTTATCGTTGAGTTTCACGTCATAAATAGTATGACCATCAGTAGCTGTAGTAGATGTTAATGTCACATTACCTTTTGTTGCATTAGCTGCTTCACCAGCATTAGCCGAGATTTCAGTTTTAGACGCTTTCTTAGCTGCATTGATAGCATCTGCTACGTTTTGAGCTGTTGCTACACCATCCGTAGTTGGCCCCGTGATTGTACCATCTGTACCAGCTGTAATAGCAGCAGTATTTACATCGTATTTCACAACGCCATTATCATCGATAGAGGCTGTTGTTAACGTACCATTTTTGAAGTTCAAGCCATCGGCTAAGGATACTTGTTTAGCAGTACCACCATTTGCTTTGTAGGACAAGTTTGTCTTATTTGCAATCTTAGTACCATCGATAGTTACCTTGTAATCCTTAGTTGTACCATCTGCACTAGTTGTCGGTGTTACCGTCAATGGGTTATTAGCATCCGTTGTATCTGTACTGACTGTTACAGCAGCTACAGCAGATTTTTTAACTTCTGCTTCAGATACGGTAAGATTTACATTTTTACCGTTTACGTCAGTAGAAATATATTTATTATCACCTTTAATACCGAATGTATCATCTTTAAGATTTACGGATCCAGTATTAGTTGCTACATCACCTGTGAACTTCAATGTAGTAGCACCAGTTGCTGCTTTCAATTGGTCTTCTGTTGCAGCTCGGCCAGATACGGCTGTGCCATTCCATGTTGTATTAGATAAGCCGCCAATAGTATTAGCCGTACCGTTTACAGTAACGCCACCAATAGTAGCCGTTTTACCTGTAATGGCCCCCGTTGTACCATCAACAGTTACAGCATTAGCACCAGAACCAAGCGTCACTTTATCGTTGAGTTTTACATCATAGATTGTATGACCATCAGCAGCGGTAGTAGATGTAAGGGTTACATTACCAGTCGTTGCGTTAGCCGCTTCACCAGTATTAGCTGTGATTTCAGTTTTAGACGCTTTCTTAGCTGCATTGATAGCATCTACTACGTTTTTAGCAGTTGCTACACCATCAGTGGTAGGGCCTGTAATTGTGCCATCAGCACCGGCAGTAATAGATGCGGAATTAACAGCAACTTTCACACCCGCTGCTGTAGCAGATGTGCTCACAAGACTGCCATCACCAGTCACCGCAAAGGATACATCACCATCTTTAAGGTATTTATTCCCTGTGGAACCAGTATCACCAGTAAGACCAATGCCCTTAGTTGTAGCGTTAACAGTATTAGCATCTAGACCAACTGTAATTGTTTGATCCTTAACAGTCGTAGTTACACCGTTAACACCAGCTACATTCAGTTTTTGGTTTTTAAGATCAATAGTACCATTATTTGTGCCGTCTGTAATATTAAGGTTTTGGGACAAGTTCGCTACAGCTTGTTTCACATCACCAATATTGGCTGCATTACTATCTGTTGTGCCACCACTAGTAACATTAGAAATAACCTTGCCACCAGCATTGATACCATCTGTTTTATCGACAGAAATACCACCAACAGTGAGTTTATCTGTTGTAACACCAGTACCTGTAATGGCTGTTGTACCATTTGTTAAACCGTTTGTATTGATAACCGTATTGCCTGCCGTGAAGGATGTACCTGTAAATGATGTGCCTGTGTAAGTAGTCCCTGTGAAAGCTTTACCCGTTACAGAACCATCAGTGCCATCCAAGGTAATTTTATTCGCACCAGAACCAACAGTTACTTTATTATTAGCTGTTACAGAATCAACGGTAATATCCTTTTTAGTAGCAACAGTGATTTTCTTTTTATCTGTACCATCTTGTGTAATCTCGATATTATCGCCATTAACAAGGTCTACTGTATCGCCGCCTTTAACAGCCGTTTTATCGGTGGTGCTGGAATTAGTTGTAATATTCCAAGCCGCACCTGCTTTTGCTGCATCAGCTGCTTTGTTGATAGCATCAGCTACATTTTGCGCAGTTGCCAAGCCATCATTACCAGTTACAGATGCTTCACCTGTCGTAGCATTGCTGTTAATAGTCGCACGCTTTGTGGAAATCTCAACTGTATTACCATTCATATTAGTAGATACAAAGTCACCTGTTGCACCTTTCACATTAAATGCCACATCAGCAGTGCTCAAGGATTGGCTGGACGCAGTGCCAGTATCTGCACCAAGGGAGATATTTCTAGCTAACGCAGTTGTATTGGCTGCGATATTAGTTGTATTAGTCGCAATTTTACCTGTATTAGCAGCAATATCTGTGGTATTCGTATTGATTTGATTCTTAGTTGCCGTATTAAGATCAAAGGATACTTTGCCATCATTATCAACAGTAGCAACTGTGGATCCACCATCTACAAAGTTAAGACCTTTAGATAAAGAAACCTTCTTCGCATTAGCATCTGCAGCACTATTAGCACGGTATGTTAAATCCGTTTTAGCCGCAAGTTTTGTTGTATCGATACCGATGGCATAATCTTTAGAATTAGTACCCGCTGTTGGGGTTACAGTAATAGGATTATCAGCTTGTGTATCCTTACTTACTGTTACAGCAGCTACCGCTAAATCTTTTACCTTAGCCGCATCAACAGCAACTTTCACACCTGCTGCCGTAGCAGACGTGCTTACAAGATTGCCATCGCCAGTTACCGCAAAGGATACATCACCATCTTTAAGGTATTTGTTACCAGTGGAGCCAGTATCAGCAGTAAGGCCAATACCCTTCGTTGTAGCATTAACAGTATTCGCGTCCAAACCAACTGTGATTGTTTGATTATTAACAGTTGCCGTTACACCATTAGCACCAGCCACGTTAAGTTTTTGGTTTTTAAGGTCTACAGTGCCATTGTTTGTGCCATCAGTAATATTGAGATTTTGAGACAAATTAGCAACCGCTTGTTTCACATCCCCAATGTTTGCTGCATTGGAATCATCGGTAGCATTATTATTTACCGTACCGCTGGCTACATTAGAAATAACCTTACCACCAGCATTGATACCAGCAGTTTTATCAATAGAGATACCACCTACAGTTACTTTATCTGTTGTAATACCTGTGCCTGTAATAGCAGTTGTACCATTTGTTAAACCAGACGTATTGATAACAGTATTACCTGCAGTTACGGAATCAACAGTTATATTCTTAGCCGTTCCGATGGTGAAAGTCTTACCAGTTTGGCTGATTTCGATGTTATCGCTATTGTTAAAGGCAATTGTATCTCCACCTTTAACATCTTCTGCGGCGGTAGCATTAGCTTTCACCTTGAAGGACGATGCATTCTTAGCAGCATCCTTAATCGCTTGTTCATTAACCGTTAACGTTACATCATTACCAGATGCAGCGGTAGAGATATACTTGTTATCCCCTTTGATGTTGAAAGATACATTACCATCCTTTAATGACTTAGCAGTCGTAGATGTACCTTTATCATCCGCTAAAGCAATAGTATTAGCGATGTTGGTTGTGTTGGTTGCAATATTTGTTGTGTTAGTCGCAATTTGATTTTTATTCGCAGTGATATTTGACGTATTCGTAGCAATATCTTGTGCATTTTTTGTAATCTTATTCCCCAATACAGTATTTGTATTGTTAATTGCAGCAGCAACCTCTGTAGCTTTAGCTACACCGGTAGCACCCGTTACAGTACCATTCGTTGTATTTGGTGTTAATGTACCTTCTGCTACATCAATAGTAATCTTTTGACCATTAACAGTGGCTTTCGCTGCACCTGTACCTGTTACTGTTAGTTTTTGATTTTTAAGAGCTACAGAACTATTATTTGTGCCATCGCTGATGTTTAAGTTTTGAGACAAACCATTAACAGCAGAGTTAATAGCACTAGCTACATTCTTAGCAGTAGCTAAACCATCAGCACCTGTTACGGAAGCAGCACCAGTATTGGCATCACTATTGATAGTTGCACGCTTTGTAGATACTTTTACGGCACTACCATCCATTGTAGTGGAGATATAGTCACCAGTTGCACCACTTACCGCAAAGGACACATTACCATTACTTAAAGACTGACTAGAACCGGTACCACTATCTGCGTTAAGCGTAATAGTGCGACCTAC
Source organism: Veillonella tobetsuensis (assembly GCF_002959935.1). NCBI lineage: Bacteria > Bacillati > Bacillota > Negativicutes > Veillonellales > Veillonellaceae > Veillonella > Veillonella tobetsuensis. The sequence continues at coordinate 125,848 of NZ_PPDF01000001.1, read as the reverse complement.
TGCTGTAGCAGATTTATTAATAGAATCTTTTGTGGCTTGATTTAAATCAAAAGATACTTTGCCATCAGAATCTACAGATGATACCGTATTTGTACCATTAACAAAATTAAGACCTTTAGCTAAAGATACAGTTTTTGCTGTAGCACCATTGGCTGTATAGGCTAAATTCGTTTTAGCTGAAAGTTTTGTAGTATCAATGCCAATTGCATAATCTTTAGAGTTAGTACCTGCTGTTGGAGTTACAGTAATAGGATTATCAGGAATATTAGTAGCTTTACTTACGGTTACTGCATCTACTGCTAAGTCTTTAACTTTAGCGGAGTTAACAGATACCTGTACACCGGTGGTAGTACTCTTTGTGGTAACAAGAGATCCATCACCGGATACATTAAAGATGGCATCACCATCTTTAAGATATTTTAGTGTTGCAAACCCGTTATCACCTTTGATACCAATTCCTTTAGTAGTCGCATTATAAGTATTCGTATCAAGACTAACGGTCACAGTTTGTCCATTTACGTAAGTTCTAACACCATTTGAACCGGACACTTTAAGATTTTGTTCATCTAGTTTTACAGTGCCGTTATTGGATCCATCTGTCAGATTAAGCGTTGCACCTGATACAAAACGTTTAACGTCTCCAATATTCGCCGCATTACTGTTTGTATTACCACCAGTACGCACATTCGAAATAACTTGATCACCTGCACTAATTCCATTTGTGCCAAATGAAACTGTACGTGAACCAGTACTACTTGTTAAACCAGTAGTATTAATTGTCGTATTGCCTGCTGTGAACGTTTGACCTGTCACAGCACCGGTTTTACCATTAATAGATACCGCATTAGTACCACTACCGAATGCTGCCTGTGCATTGGTTCCATTTAAACTAATGGCATTATTACCAGAACCAGCCGTAAAAGTTGCAGAGGTCCCATCTAATTTAATTGCATTAGCACCAATACCAGCCGTCATTGCACCTGTTGTACCATCTAGCACAAGCTGTTTAGCTGCTGTACCTACAGACACCTTATTTTTAGCTTTCACAGAGTCTACAGTAATATCTTTATTTAATTTGGTAGTAATCTTCTTACCTGCACGTTCAACAGTAATATTAGAAGAATCACCATTGAAGTCTACCTTATTACTTTTTGCTACACTTTCACCAGCATCACCATTAGCAGATACCGTCCATGTATATGCATTTTTAGAAATGGCATCATTAATAGACTGCGCTACGTTTTTTGCATCAGCCATACCTTTATTGGCTGATGCCACCCCATTAGCATTAACACTAATATCCTGTGTTTTACCAGCAATAGTAATACCATTTGTATTTGCTATCGTTGTAATGTAGGTAGTATCCCCTTTAATAGCCAATGTACCATTAGCAAGGTTCACATCATTATTGCCACTATTACCACTGAAAGCAAGGTTTACGCTCTTTAATTGAGCGACATTGACTGCATCTGTATTGGCGGTACCTGCTGCTACACCAGTAATTTGACGAGTTACACTAGCACCTTCACCAACAGATACCGCTGCATGTGTACTGGTAAGCACATTACTAGCTAATCCACCATACTTATTAGTACGACCATCATTTGGATTGTATCCTTTAACACCTTTATCAGTAGTGGCCTTAGAGCCAGAGCCTATTGCAACACCATCTTTTACCTTAGCAACTGCACCAGTTCCAAGAGCTGTAGCATTTTCTGCTGTTGCAGAGGCAGCATATCCTAATGCGGTCGCATTTTTAGCCTCCGCAGATGCCTGATGTCCAAATGCACTCGCCTCAGCTGCATCAGTTTTAGCCCCAAATCCAACTGCGGTTTGGAAGTTAGTATCATCCTTAGTCACCGTTGCCGCGCCAATAGCAGTAGTACCTACACCAGCGGCTTTAGCTCCTTGGAAATTACCATAGTTATCACCACCACCAAGAGCAACCGCATAATCACCATTTGCACTAGTATTACGACCTATTGCAAGACTAGGTGCAGCACCAGTTGTTGTCTTAGCATTACTATTTTCACCAATGGCAATAGTTGAAAAACCTAATGCATTAGCACCCTTACCAATTGCAATAGAAGAGGCAGCGCCCCCTTGTGCGCCATTACCAATAGCCACTACATCATTAATAGGTGTTGCTGTAGTACTATTAATAATAGTAGCACTTTGGCCTAGTAATACAGACCCACTAGTGTATACATTGCCTAAACCAGCACTTTTACCAATACTGACATTATTGCTACCTGTTAGTTTACGTCCCGCTTCACTACCAATACCAATATTATCTGTTCCAATAGATTGATAGCCTGCAGCCCAGCCAATTCCTATTGATTTAGAATTATTTTGAGCTCCATAATTTGATTGATAACCAATAGATACTACAGATTCAGCATTAGCTTGGGAGCCATTTCCTAAAGAAACACCATTATTACCGGATGATTGAACACCTGGACCAATTGCAACAGCATCAGTGCCTGTAGCACCATCATTATTTTTATTACCAACAGCTGATGATTTTACAGAAAAATAGTTGATAGGTTTAATTTGACTAGCCACCGCAAATAATTGAGAGCCATTGATGGCATCTGTACTGTTAGCAGATACTTCCCCTGCCGCTACATTCTTAATTTGTCGCTCTTTACCTGCTGCACCAACAGAAACCTGCATGTTAGGGTCTGAAGTAGCACCCGCAAAATTATATGCAATACCATTAACCGTAGTTGAAGTTTGTTTTGTAGCTGTTGTTGCAGTTGTAGAGCCACTACCTAACGCAACTGCGCCCTTCAAAGTTGATTGTGCATTTGTACCAATAGCTACTGCATCCTCAGCACTAGCCTTTGTATTTTTACCAATAGCCAAAGCACCTTTTGCTGAAGCAGTAGTTCTATCAGCAGATATATCATTATCTTGTGCACCTATTGCCAACCCGCCTTTTGATGCATAAGCATGATGTCCTATCGCTGTGGATGTATCATCAGCAACCACCTTACGCCCCATTGCAACAGAGTAATCACCATTTGCAGAGGCTCCATTACCCATAGCTAAAGAGGTAGATCCTTTAGTAATTGTTTGTCGACCTAGTGAGACTGAATATGTTCCTTTAGCAGTAGAATCTTGACCAATTACGACTGCACTAGCATATTTATTCCCAGTGTCTTCTAATACGCGTTGACCAAGTGCTACACCACCAGTTGCAGCAACAGAGGTCTGTCCAATAGCAACACCACCATTTGCAGCATTAGCATAATAGCCAAGAGCTACTGCATTATCACCTTCTGCAGTAGTGGCAGTATTAATATTCCGATTAAGACGAGTAATATCACCACCATCAGCTTTAAGCTCCTCTGCAAAACCAGCTGCGCCAGCCCCCCCTGCACCACCTCCAATAGCTACGGAATTACTGCCTAATGCTTGTGCATTTACACCTAAAGCAGTCGTTCTAACAGCACTAGCTATTGCATTACTACCTATAGCCGTAGCATCTTGCTCAGATGCTTGAGATTTAAAGCCATACGCGGCTGACTGCTCACCAGTTGCATGTGCTTCACTACCTACAGCCGTTGCATTTATATTCAATGCTTGGCCATCATAACCAATAGCAATAGCCTTTTCTCCAGTGGCTTTAGGATAATTAGCTGTAGCTGTGTAATCTCCAGAAACATTCCCACTACCTAACGCAATAGAGTATTTACCAGATGCATCTGCACTAACCCCCATTGCCATAGAGCCTACTGCTCTAGCTCGAGTTGCAACACCGATAGATACACTAGAATAGTTATTACTAATAGCATTAGCCTTATCATTATTTGCTTCAACGCCAATAGCAATAGTATTATTAGCTTTCGCCTTAGCATTAAAACCTATACCTACAGCGTTTACTTTGCTCTCTGCATTCCAGCCAACAGCAACGCCACCACGACCATCGGCAATTGCACTAGAACCAATAGCAGTAGCACTTTCACCATTAGCATTACCACCACTAGCCGCAAAAGCATTATTACCATTTGCATTTGTTGATCCAGTGCCACCTAAAGCTACGGAATTATCACCTTTAGCTGTAGCCCAACCAAGACCAACCGCACCAGCGCCATTAACCTCTGCACCACCAATAGCAACAGAAGAACTACCTGATGCTTGGCTATGTGCACCTATAGCAACAGTCGCTACGTTACCATTCGCTATTGTAGTATTATCATTCATATTAGGTCCTACAACTAAACCTTGTGTAGGATTAAATCCTACACCATTAGAGTTCCAGCCTGTTCTAGCCCCACTACCATTTATAGCTTGACTGTCCTGTACGCCATTAACCATCGCCAACGCCGCAAATATCCCGGCCACTACAATTTTCTTTTTACCTGTTTTGTTCTTTGCAATTTCAGATACTACAACGTAGCACTGTTTTGACTTAGACCAAATTACTTTAAAAATCTTGTTCATACGTTTTCCTTCTTAATTACTAACTCTCAAAACCATATATTATACGAATCATTTACTATTTCTATTCTATCGTTACGTCTTAAAATATACACATTATATTTCATACCATATTTCATAATTTTATCATATTTTACACTCATTAAACAATAAAAGACTATGCATTATTAGAATATTTAATAGCAAATCAAATATTTTCAAAAATACAATTTCTACAGTATTTACCTATGTTTATCAGTTGTTACAATTGTATATTTTTTCTTTTTGAATAAATATTTATGAATTATTATACGGTTAGATTATTTTCCTGCATTCTCAAAAATATTTTTATTTAATCCCAATATGTGTATTTTTCATCGCGTATTTATTATTCATTAAGGTATTTTATTTTTATTATATACTTTCTAATTCATTTTATATTTAAGATAGATATTTAATAAGATAGATAATATTAAGTACAAAAAAGCCACCACTCATAAGGAGTGGTGGCTTTCACCATATACATATTCATACGTGAAGATATACAAATATATAAATTGTGTATGCACCTAAAACTATGCTTTAGAAGCAAGCAATTGATCAACAGCTGCTTTCAATGCATCGATTTCAGATTGTTGTTTATCAAGCTTAGCCTTGTACGCTTCATTTTCAGAACGTAATTGAGTCATTTCATCTTGCATTACATAAATGGAGCTAATAGGGCCCGCTTTATAACGATCAGGAATATTTTTCTTTTCAGCACTAATGCCAAATTTGTGTGTTACGCCCGCATTAATCATATTATGGTTGCCACCAACAGATACACCTACGTTAAACATAGTATTGTCATTTGTATAGTGTGCAATACCTAAAGCTGCTGCGCTTTCACCACGATAGTTACCTACGCCAGCCATGATTTGTGTTGGAGCCAATGGATCGTATTGAATTGGTTTCAACGCTGCCATCGCAGCCGCATGAGCACCTACACGTTGCGTTTCGGTAGCAACCTTGCTAATTTCTTGACGAAGTTGCGTTGTATTCCCCGCATTGTTTTGGGTCATTTGATTAATCGCATCAGCCACATTATCTGCAGTTGCAAGATCATTGCCACTAGCCGCAGCATGTCCATTTGCAACGGAAATAGTCGATGTTTTAGCATCGTATTTCACTACGCCACTAGCTGCTACAGTTGCTTTTGTATGATCACCATCAGTGAAATTTAATCCACTTGCAATGCTCGTTGTTTGACCATTTAAACCATTCGCAGCATAGGCAATTTTAACATTGTTCGTATTTAATGATAATCCGATACCTGCACTTGTAGCATTAGTCGTAATCATGGTATCGCCAGTAACTTTGAAGGTACCATTTTGTAGATTCATAGTTTGTTGGCTATTGTTATCACCATCAAACTTAAATGTTGCAGAGGATGTGGCACTACTAATTGCTTGTTGTAATTGACCTTCTGTAGCTGCGCGGTCTGGTGTAGTTGTAGAACCAGTCCATGTTGTATTAGATAGACCTGTAATGGTATTTGTTGTACCACCTGTAATTGTTACATTACCAGCTTTCACAGTATTACCTTGAACAGTGTCACCTTTCAGAGTACCAGCGGCAGTCACATTACCAGATGTAGTTACATTTTTAGCAGTTACATCGCCCGTAGCAGTGATATCCTTAGCAGTTACCGTGCCAGTATTGCCGTCTAATTTAACCTCATTAGCGCCTGTACCAGCTGTTACCGTTGTGAAAGCAACATTGTCTTTTGTCTTATAGGTAATATCCTTGCCAGTACGAGATACTTCCATATTGGAACCAGCTTTGAAGTTAACAGTGTCACCACCGGAAATCGTTTCTGTACCGGTCGTACCATCTGCAGCAAGTTTCCATGCAGATTGAGATACTGCTTTTGCAGTCGCCGCATTAATAGCGTCAGCTACATTTTTCGCAGTTGCAAGACCATCATTTCCAGTTACGGAAGCTTGGCCTGTTGTGGCATTGCTATCGATGGTTGCACGTTTAGTGGAAATCTCTACAGTACTACCATTCATGTTTGTAGAGATATAATCCCCTGTAGCACCTTTCACTGCGAAGGATACATCACCATCTTTTAAGGATTGGCTAGATGTAGTGCCTGTATCTGCAGCAAGAGAAATATTTTTATTCGTTGCAGCGCTAGCATTGTTAATCTTATTCTTAGTAGCCGTATCTAAACCTACAGTAATAGTTTTACCACTCACTTCAGTAGTAACACCATCTGAGCCTACAACCTTCAATGTATCATTCTTCAAATTGATAGAGTCATTATTAGTGCCATCTGTGATGTTAAGTACTTGAGAACCTGTCGCTTTAGTAACAGCATTAGTAACGGTTGTATTAACGATGTTGGCTACATCATTTGTTGTCGCTACACCATTAGTAGTGGATTTAGCTGTACCATCTGTATTACTACCAAATGTACCTTGTTTGATAGACACAGTTACCGTATCAGTAGCAGCAGACGTAGTAATAAAGTTGCCATCACCTGCTACTTTGAAGGATAAACCACCATTTTTATTGAGTGCTTGTCCTGTTGTAGACGTACTATTATCACCTGTTAATGTGAAAGTATTCGCCCCTAGAGTATTAACCGCTGTAGAAGAGTTAGTAACTGCTTTGTTAATTGCGGTATTAACAGCATTTTTTACATCATCTGTTGTAGCTACACCTGCTGTGTTTGTGATATTACCATTGCCATCAGTAGACAAAGAACCTTGCGTTACATTGAACTTCACAACACCACCAGCTGCTACTTCTGCAGTTGTTAATGTACCATCAGTAAATTTGAACCCATCTTTCAAGGATACAGTTTTAACTGGAGTATCGTTGTTTGCTGTGTAACTAATACTTGTGTTCTTAGTCAAGTTAGTAGTCAAATCACTAATCGCCTTTGTGATATCACCAATATTTGCAGCGTTTGTAGAAGTCGTACCACCACTAGCAACATTGGTAATCACTGTATTACCTGCATCAATACCTGTCGTTGTAACAGATGGACCACCTGTTAAGCGGAATCCAGTTGTATTCATAGATGCATTGCCAGCTGTAAATGTATTACCACTCACTCCACCTGTTGCACCATCCAATGTAATAAGGTTAGTAGCAGAACCAACTTTTACGGTATTTGCTGCCGTTACAGAATCTACAGTAAGGTCTTTTTTCGTCTTAACTGTAATCCTCTTACCATCTGTACCATCTTGTGTAATCTCGATGTTGTCACCATTAATGAGATCAACCGTATTACCACCAGATACTTTTGTAGCGGTACCACCATTAGTAGAAATATTCCAGGCAGAACCATCTTTAGCAGATGTAACAGCTTTAGTAATCGCATCATTCACAACAGTCGTCATGTTATCTGCTGTTACTACGCCATCTGTAGCTTTATTAATTGTACCATCTGTATTTGTAGATAATGTACCTTTTTTAACAGTTACTTTTACAGTGTCTGCAGTAGCACTAGTAGATACTAAATCGCTATCACCCGCTACTTTGAACGCTAAACCACCAGATTTATTGAGTGCTTGTGCTGTTGTATCTGTAGAATCTGCTTTTAATGTAAATGTATTATTACCTAATGTGCCCAACGAGGTAGTTGCATCACTAATTTTTTGATTTAATACGGTGTTTGCATTATTAATAGCAGCCGCTACATCGCTCGCCTTAGCTACACCAGCTGTAGCACTAGTTGTACCATCTGACTTATTAGTAAATGTACCTTGTGCTACATCAACAGTAATCGTTTGATTATTCAAAGACGCTGTCGCAGCACCTGTACCTGCTACCGTTAATTTTTGAGTTTTAAGGTTAACAGAGCTATCTGTACCACCTGCAGAAATATCAAGTTTTTGAGTACCAGTAGCATTATCTACTGCTTTTGTAATCGCTGTATTAACTGCATTTTTTACATCGTCTGTTGTAGCTACACCTGCTGTATTTGTAATATTACCATTGCCATCAGTAGACAAAGAACCTTGTGTCACATTAAACTTCACAACACCATTAGCTGCTACTTCTGCAGTTGTTAATGTACCATTAGAGAAGTTAAAGCCATCTTTTAAGGACACAGTTTGACCAGGAGTAGCAGTATTTGCTGTGTACGCAATATTAGTATTCTTAGTTAAATTAGTTGTTAAATCATTAATAGCAGTTGTAACCTTAGTATTCACATCACCAATAGTAGCGGCATTAGTAGCAACTGTGCCACCGCTTATCATATTAGTAATTTGTTTACCGCCTGCATCAATACCAGCAGTAGTAACAGATGGGCCCCCTGTTACACGGAATCCAGTTGTATTCATAGAGGCATTACCAGCTGTGAAGGAATTACCACTCACTCCACCTGTTGTACCATCCAATGTAATAAGGTTAGTACCAGAGCCTACTTTTACAGTATTGGCTGCAGTTACAGAATCTAATGTAAGGTCTTTTTTCGTCTTAACCGTAATCTTCTTACCATCTGTACCATCTTGTGTAATCTCGATGTTGTCACCATTAATGAGATCAACTGTATTACCACCAGATACTTTTGTAGCGGTACCACCATTAGTAGAAATGTTCCATGCAGAACCATCTTTAGCAGATGTCACAGCTTTAGTAATCGCATCATTCACAACAGTCGTCATATTATCTGTTGTTACTACGCCATCTGTAGCTTTATTAATCGTACCATCTGCATTTGTAGATAATGTACCTTTTTTAACAGTTACTTTTACAGCATCCGTAGTGGCACTTGTGGACACTAAGTCACCATCACCTGCAACTTTAAATGCTAGACCACCAGATTTATTAAGATTTTGAGCCGATGTATCTGTAGAATCTGCTTTTAATGTGAATGTATTATTACCTAATGTGCCCAACGAGGTAGTTGCATCAGTAATTTTTTGACTTAATGCTGTATTAGCATTATTAATTGCTGATGCTACATCCGCAGCTTTAGCCACACCAGCTGTAGCACTGGTTGTACCATCAGACTTATTAGTAAATGTACCTTGTGCTACATCAACAGTAATCGTTTGACCATTCAAAGACGCTGTCGCAGCACCTGTACCTGCTACTGTTAATTTTTGAGTTTTAAGGTTAACGGAGCTATCTGTACCACCTGCAGAAATATCAAGTTTTTGATTGCCTGTTGCATTATTCACCGCTGTGCTAACCGCACTATTCACAGCACTTGCTACATCAGCAGTTGTTGCTACACCAGCTGTACCAGCAGATACAGTACCATTGGTATCCGTAGATAATGCCCCTTGCGTTACATTAAACTTCACAACGCCACTAGCGCCTACTTCTGCAGTTGTTAATGTACCATTAGTGAAATTAAATCCATCTGCCAAGGATACTGTTTGACCGCCTGCATTATTTGCTTTATAAGCAATTGTCGTATTTTTACCTAGGTTAGTAGTCAAACTAGAAATAGCCGCATTGATATCACCAATATTCGCAGCATTCGTAGCTGTAGTACCACCACTTGCTACGTTAGTGATTTGTTTACTACCTGCATTAATGCCGTTAGTGCCATCAATAGAGATACCACCTACTGTTACTTTATTTGTTGTAATACCAGTGGATCCAATAGTTGTATTTCCACCGATAGTTGCCGTATCAAATGTTACATTTTTAGATGTAGCAATTTTAAAGGTCTTACCAGTTTGGGTAATCTCGATATTGTCACCATCGTTAAATACAACAGTTTCGCCACCTTTTACTTCTTGTTCAGCTTCGCTATTAGCTTTTACTTTGAAACTTGCCGCATCTTTTGCTGCTGTTTTGATTGCTTGTTCGTTAACCGTTAAGGTAATGTCATTGCCAGACGCTGCTGTTGTAATAAATTTATTATCACCTTTTACAGATAATGTATCACTCTTAAGGTTAACAGAACCAGTAGCTGTAGTGTCACCACCAATTTTAAGAGCTTGGGTACCTGTCGCATTATCTACAGCTTTTGTAATCGCTGTATTGACAGCAGTAGCCATATCATTAGCATCAACTACACCAGCAGTACCTGTTAAGGCCCCAGTTACCGCATTAGCTGCTAATGTACCTTTTGCTACATCAACGGTAACCGTTTGACCATTCACAGTCGCTGTTGCAGCGCCTGTGCCAACAACTTTTAATTTTTCAGTCTTTAAGTTAACAGTACCATTATTCGTGCCATCTGTAACACCAAGATTTGTAGATAAATTAGCTACAGCATCATTAGCAATAGTCTTAACATCGCCAATGTTAGCAACATTACTATTATCTGCGTTGCTATTCGCCACGATACCTGTGCCTACATTAGTAATCGCCTTATTACCAGCATTAATACCTGCAGTTTTGTCAATAGATAAGCCACCTACTGTTACCTTATCTGTTGTAATACCAGTTCCAGTAATAGCAGTTGTACCATTAGTTAATCCAGATGTATTAATTACAGTATTGCCTGCAGTCACAGAGTCTACAGTAAGGTCTTTTTTCGTCTTAACCGTAATCTTCTTACCATCTGTACCATCTTGTGTAATCTCGATGTTGTCACCATTAATGAGATCAACCGTATTACCACCAGACACTTTTGTAGCTGTACCACCATTAGTAGAAATGTTCCATGCAGATCCATCTTTAGCAGATGTGACAGCTTTAGTGATAGCATCATTCACAACAGTTTTCATGTTATCTGCAGTTACTACACCGCTATCAGTTACATTTAGAGAGCCATCTGCAGCATTACTTAATTCACCTTTTTTGACAGTTACTTTTACAGTATCTGTAGTAGCGCTAGTAGATACTAAATCGCCATCACCCGCTACTTTGAACGCTAAGCCACCAGATTTATTGAGTGCTTGCGCTGTTGTATCTGTAGAATCTGCTTTTAATGTGAATGTATTATTACCTAATGTGCCCAACGAGGTAGTTGCATCAGTAATTTTTTGACTTAATGCTGTATTAGCATTATTAATTGCTGATGCTACATCCGCAGCTTTAGCCACACCAGCTGTAGCACTGGTTGTACCATCAGACTTATTAGTAAATGTACCTTGTGCTACATCAACAGTAATCGTTTGACCATTCAAAGACGCTGTCGCAGCACCTGTACCTGCTACTGTTAATTTTTGAGTTTTAAGGTTAACGGAACTATCTGTACCACCTGCGGAGATATCTAGTTTTTGATTGCCTGTCGCATTGGTAACAGCCGTAGTCACCGCACTATTAACAGCACTTGCCACATCACTCGTTGTTGCCACGCCAGGTGTGCCAGCAGATACAGTACCATTGGTATCCGTAGACAATGTACCTTGAGTAACATTAAACTTCACAACACCACCAGCTGCTACTTCTGCAGTTGTTAATGTGCCATTAGTGAACTTAAAACCATCTTTTAAGGACACAGTTTGACCAGGAGTAGCAGTATTTGCTGTGTAAGCAATATTGGTATTCTTAGTTAAATTAGTTGTTAAATCATTAATAGCAGTTGTAACCTTAGTATTCACATCACCAATAGTAGCGGCATTAGTAGCAACTGTGCCACCGCTTATCATATTAGTAATTTGTTTACCGCCTGCATCAATACCAACAGTAGTAACAGATGGGCCCCCTGTTACACGGAATCCAGTCGTATTCATAGATGCATTACCAGCTGTGAAGGAATTACCACTCACTCCACCTGTTGTACCATCTAAGGTAATAAGGTTAGTACCAGAGCCTACTTTTACAGCATTGGCTGCAGTTACAGAATCTAATGTAAGGTCTTTTTTCGTCTTAACCGTAATCTTCTTACCATCTGTACCATCTTGTGTAATCTCGATGTTATCACCATTAATGAGATCAACCGTATTACCACCAGATACTTTGGTAGCGGTACCACCATTAGTAGAAATATTCCAGGCAGAACCATCTTTAGCAGATGTAACCGCTTTAGTAATCGCATCATTGACTACAGATTTCATGTTATCTGCAGTTACTACCCCACTATTAGTTACATTAAGCGATCCATCTGCAGCATTAGTTAGTGTACCTTTTTTAACAGTCACATTTACAGTATCTGTAGTAGCACTTGTGGATACTAAGTCACCATCACCGGCAATCTTAAAGGATAAGCCACCAGACTTATTAAGTGCTTGACCTGTTGTTGAGGTTGAATCTGCCGTTAATTTAAATTTATTGTCACCTAATGTAGATAAAGATTGTGTAGCTTCCGTAATTTTATTACCTAATACAGCATTAGTATTATTAATCGCTGCGGCTACATCTACAGCCTTAGCTACTCCAGCTGTAGCACTCGTTGTACCATCTGACTTATTAGTAAATGTACCTTCCGCCACATTAACAGTAATCGTTTGACCAGTCAAAGACGCTGTCGCAGCACCTGCACCTGCTACCGTTAATTTTTGAGTTTTAAGGTTAACGGAGCTATCTGTACCACCTGCAGAAACATCAAGTTTTTGCGTACCAGTAGCAGTATCTACAGCTTTTGTAATCGCTGTGTTAACAGCAGTTGCCATATCATTAGCATCAACAACACCAGCAGTACCCGTTAAAGCACCAGTTGTCGTATTATTTGTCAATGTACCTTTTGCTACATCAACTGTAATTGTTTGGCCATTTACAGTTGCCTTTGCAACACCTGTACCAACAACTTTTAAACTTTGGTTCTTTAAGTTAACAGTACCACTATTCGTACCATCCGTAACTCCAAGACTTGTAGACAAATTAGCTACAGCGTCATTAGCGATAGTCTTAACATCGCCAATATTAGCTACATTACTATTATCTGCATTGCTATTCGCTACAATACCTGTGCCTACATGAGTAATCGCCTTATTACCTGCGTTAATGCCGTTAGTTCCATCAATAGAAATAGCACCTACAGTCACCTTATTAGTTGTAACACCTGTAGATCCGATAGTTGTATTACCACCAATAGTTGCAGCATCAAATGTTACATTTTTAGCCGTAGCAATTTTAAAGGTCTTACCAGTTTGGGTAATCGCGATATTATCGCCATTGTTGAAAGTAACTGTATCGCCACCCTTAACATCTTCTGCAGCAGTAGTATTTGCTTTCACCTTGAAAGATGATGCATCCTTAGCGGCATTCTTAATGGCCTGCTCATTGATAGTCAATGTTACATCGTTACCAGTTGCTTTAGTTGTAAGATACGTAGGACTGCCACTCTTAATGCCAAAGTTAACATTACCAGAGGATAAGGATTTAGCCGTTGTAGTACCTGTATCACCGCCAAGAGAAACCGTACGAGCTACAGCAGTAGCAGAATCAGCAATTGATTGCTTTGTTGCCGTATTAAGATCAAAGGATACTTGACCATTTGCACCTACTGTTGCCGTAGTAGTATTACCATTTGTAAAGTTCAAGCCATCAGAAAGTTTAACAGAATTACTTCCTGTACCATTAGCTTTGTATTTAATAGATTGATCCGCATTAGCCTGGTTAAGAACATCTGCTACCGCATACAATTGAGATCCATTAATTGCATCGGTACTATTAGCAGATACTTCACCTGCTGCTACGTTCTTAATTTGACGTTCAGCACCAGCAGCGCCAACAGAAACTTGCATACCTGTACCCGACACAGTTGGTGCACCATTCCAAGTTATTGTTTTACCGCCAATAACAACGGAACCTTGACTTGTAGCATTTGTAGCAGTTGTAGAATCACTACCAAGAGCTACAGACTTATCTAAAGATGCATTGGCATTCGTGCCTAACGCTAACGAGTTTTCTTTAGATGCAGCGGCGTTCATACCAAACGCTGAAGAGTACTTTCCAGAGGCGTTCGCAATTGGACCAACTGCAGTTGCATTTAAGTCGCTAGCCTTAGTCTTACGACCAAGAGCAATGGCACTTTCAGCTGTGGCTGACACGTCAGTACCAATTGCTACAGTATTAGTTGCAGTCGATTGTGTGTTATAACCAAAACCAATAGATGTAGACCCAGAAGCATTAGATTTTCTACCTATTGCAATAGCATCGGTATTAGACGCTGTTGCCTCTGTACCAATTGCTGTTGCATCTTGTGAGGTTGCTTGTGTAGCACGACCAATAGCAATAGCATTTTTGGCCGTTGCTTTAACTTGTTTTGCAGGAATAACTCCTAGAGCATCAGTACCAGCACCAATAGCAACAGAACCTTCACCTTGAGAATTCACACTATAACCAATACCAGTTGCATATTGAGCAGTGGAATTGATAGTAGAACCTAACGCAACAGTTTGATTTCCAGATGCAGTTGCATAGTAACCTACGGACGTAGCAGCACCACCACTAGAAGTAACACCACGACCAACAGCAAGATCATTTCCTGTTTTCGCTTTAGCGTTATAACCAATAGCTGTAGCTTTTTCACCTGTTGCCTCTGTTTTTTCAGTATTATCTGTGGCAGAATTACCATTACCACCACCGATAGCAATAGCATTAGCAGCAGTTGCTGTTGCACTGCGACCAAGAGCTGTAGCATTACCACCAGAAGCAATAGCACGCAAACCTATTGCCGAATCACCCCATTTAGCGTAACTAGTAACATCTGGACTAGCATCATTAAAGCTACCATTACCAGCACTGTTAAAAATATTCGCACCGGATAGAGCTTGATAACCAAAAGAAATGGCCCCATTACCATAAGCACGTGCGCCAGGTCCCATAGCTGAAGCACCTTCTTTATTAGCTTTTGCTGATACACCTACTGCGGTAGAATTAGATCCTGATGCATTTGCTTGATAGCCAACACCTGTACTATACGTTCCGAACGCCTTACTATATGTACCAAGTGCCGTTGATTGAGCTGCAGTTGCATTAGCATTTCTACCTAATGCGGTTGCATCAGTATCACTAGCAATAGAATATGCACCAATAGCAGAGGAATTCACACCTGTAGCAGTAGTGTTACGACCAAGAGCTGTCGCACTAGTTTTATCAGATATAGAGCTACTACCAATAGCAATAGCACTTTCGTCAGAAGCATTCGAGTTATGCCCTATAGCAATAGACTTCTCACCACTAGCACTTGGGTGATTAGTTCCATCTGTATAATCACCACTAACATCACCACTCCCTAATGCTAAAGAATATTTACCTGACGCATCAGCACTTACGCCCATTGCCATAGAGCCCACTGCTCTTGCACGAGTTGCAACACCCACAGATACGCTTGATGCATTATTGGTAATCCCCCCATCATTATTAGCCTCGACACCAATTGCAACAGTATTATTAGACCTTGCTTTGGCATTAAAACCTGCGGCAACTGAATTGCCAGCACTTTCTGTAGACTGACCTAACGCGACAGCACCATTTGCCGTTGCCTGAGCACCATCCCCTACAGCTGTTGAACTCAAACCTGTAGCCCGTGTACCCGTACCAACGGCAACAGAATTTTTACCTGTTGCCTGAGAATCCCATGCTGCAGCAATCGCATTTTGTGCACTTCGAGTATCATTTCCTAGTGCGACACCACCACGACCATTGGCTCTTGCAGCTTGCCCAATAGCAATAGCATTTTCATCAGTAGCCTGCGGAGCTGTACTACCAGATTTACCAATGGCAATAGCTCCTTTTGTAGAGCCAGTGTCATAAAAATCCCCCTTTGTAGCCTCAACCTGCATAGCCTGACCAGCCATCAAAGCCGCCAAAATACTAGCCACAACAATTTTCTTTTTCCCTGTTGTATTCTTAGCCAATTCAGATACTACAACGTAACATTGTTTCGACTTAGACCAAATAACTTTAAAGATTTTATTCATTTTCGCTTCCTTTTCACTAACTAACCTCTCAACTACATGAAATATATTTTCAAATACATAATGAAGTTTAGCTCTTTCTAGAGCGATAAAACCCATTAACTTCTAAAAAACTATGAATTTGATTTCATTATTCTATCATATCCCCCTCATATTTCTCAATTGTAAATTATACGGATTAAGAATATTTAATTCCTATTTCGAATTTTGTCTATTTTTGTATTTTACTTATATTTACTATGTTCTATATTAATTCTTTATGTATTTTAATTCATATCGTATGTATTTTCATTATATGTAGTATTTCTGTCATTCTCATTATCAATCCGTTATTGATTTCACACAACTTAAGCTATACCAAATTGGTTCATTTTACTCTCATTTTTTATAGAAGATTTTCGTTTAAGAAAATATATCGATATATTTTTAAGTAATCAGATAAATTATTTAATATTGATTTATACTTTATGCACAAAAAAGCCACTCCTTACTACAAGGAGTGGCTTTCATAAAATACATATACATACAAAATTATGTGTAAACTTATAAATCAGTCTTTTTTACATATTATATTGTTGTTTTCAGAGAGAATACAAATGTACTTTGTGCGGAAGCCAAGTTGATTTTGCTATGCAAATTTTGCATATATGCCCTATACATCTCTTGTGCCTCTTCCACAGATACAATATCAAAGGTAATTCCATCCCCAATAGGCAATTGGCTCAATCTAGGCAAATCAGCGGTAATAACGGTGCCGATTTTCGTATAGCCTCCCGTTGTTTGCCGATCCGCCATGAGGATAATTGGATTCCCATCAGATGGAACTTGAATCGATCCAAATATAGCGCCATCGGAGATTATATCGGCGCCGTCGATGTGTTCAACAGGGGCTCCATCTAACCTAAATCCCATGCGGTCGCATTGAATGGTTAATGTATAGAGTTCTCTGCTAAAATTGCGAATACCCGTTTCTGTAAAGTACTTAGTTTGCGAGCCCAGTACAACGCGCAGCGGTTCATGGCATTCACGGCCGCCCCGATTAAACAAAACCGTATTAAATAAATGATTTGATTCTCTAGTATAGTCGCAGATAATAGTATCACGCATGCAGTCCTTTAAACGCACTTCGTCGCCCGCCGCTAAGGGACGTCCCTCAACTCCGCCAATATTCGCTTTTGTATGTGTCGCCACGCTACCGTTGATTTCAGGCACATCAATACCTCCGGCGAAGGAAATATACATGCGCACCCCACATTGGCTAAAGCTGCCAGAGATTACATCGCCGTCATGACAGACAAAAGGAATGTACCGCGGCACCTCTACATTATTAATGGTAGGCCTCATGTCGGCGCCTGTAAAAGCAACAATACACGTACCTTTCACCTTGAGCGTAGGGCTGAGTACGGTACACTCCAAAGCACCTACTGGTGTCGTATTTCCTACAAGGGCTTGTCCGATAGAATAGCTTTCACCATCCATAGGACCAGCCACGGGCATGCCATATTGTTGAAAGCCTACGCGTCCTCCGTCTTGCACGGTGGTCATCATACCAGGCGCAACTACCTCAAATGACGCATTCATATATTCACTTACCGCCACGGAGGTCACCTACCTTTACATGATGCACAACGGGCTTAAAAGAAGTGCCCAATTTCTTAATATAGTGGAACGCACTTTCATCAATGGGAACATAGCGCACATAATCGCCCGCCTTAAGAAGGGCCGCCTGTTCTCGCGACTCATCGTACATGGACAGAGGTGTACGTCCTATGATTTGCCATCCTCCAGGGGAATCCGATGGATAGGTGCCGGTCTGCTCCCCTGCGATACCGACGGACCCTGCCGGAATATGTGTACGTGGCGAGGACAAGCGAGGTGTAGCGATGCGCGGATCCATGCCACCTAAATAGGTAAAACCGGGGATAAAGCCCATCATGTACACGAGGTAATCCGTGCCGCTATGGATGCTCACCACGTCGGCCTCTGTAAGGTGATTATAAGAGGCTACAAATCCAAGGTCTGAGCCAAATTCACCACCATAGATGGTCGGTATTTCTATGACCGTCACTAGTTCACTTTCATCAGATTGGATAGGCTGCGTACAGATAGGTTCAAGAATGCGGCACAGCTCAGCATAGGTGTAGCGCAATGCATCATACTGAATGAGAAGTGCACAATAGGTAGGCACCATCTCAATTATCCCCTCTAAATGGAGGCTTTCAATACTCGCCACAGTCTGACGGATACGCTGATTAATCTTTGGGTCAATAACTTGACCGAATTCGATAGAGATAGCACTATCTCCAACAGGTGAAATTGTGGGATGCATGATGTCCCCCTAACCTAATAATTTAGCAATACCTTGCAAGGATGTAACACCGATATAAGCGGTCACAAGCACGACAATCCAGCCGGTGTAGAATAAAATCGGATTGTGCTTATAGTCCCCTACGATATTCGACTTACGCGTTGCCAATAGCATAACAGCTAATGTAACAGGTAAGATCAAACCATTCACAGAGCCCGCCACAATTAATAGTGTAGCCGGTTTACCGATAAAGATAAGAATGCATGTGGACACAAAGATGAATGCCATGATGGTCAATTTTTCATACCGTTCCACCACCTTGAACAAGGTTTTAAGGAAGGATACGGATGTATAGGCAGCGCCTACAACAGATGTCAACGCAGCGCAGAAGAATACGATACCGAATAATTTATGACCGATTTCACCAGCACCAAGTAAGAACGCAGAACCTGCTGGGTCCTTTGGATCTAATGTAAAGCCCATGGATACGACACCAAGTACGGCCAAGAATAGCAATATACGAACAATGGCATCTACGGACATGCCCATAAAGGCAGCACGACGTACATCGTTTAAATGTTCACGACCTGTAATGCCCGCATCAATCAAGCGATGGCCGCCGGAGAATGTAATGTACCCGCCTACGGTACCACCGATAAGGGTGATCGTAGCCAGCCAAGCGTAATGTGTCGGCACGATGGCATGCGTTACAGCTTCTGCTACAGGAGGGTTCGTAGAAAACGCTACATAGCCGATGAGGGCTAGCATTACTGTGCCCAAAACCTTCGCTGTATTATCGAGGACCCCGCCCATTTTAGGAGACGCAAATAATAAAATACCCAAGATACCACTGATGGCCGCTGCCGTCGTCGTATCGATACCGAATACGATGTTAAGGCCCATGGATGCACCGCCAATATTGCCGATGTTAAACGCAAGACCCCCAAGGGAGATCAAGAACGCTACTGCATAACCAAGCCCTGGCAATACCTTATTCGCAATATCTTGGCCCCGCATTTTAGAAACGCCGATAATGGTCCACACATTGAGCTGTGCAATGATGGAGAAAATAACGGATACCACGATAGCGAACGCGAAATCCGCCTTCAGCTCACCTGTAAACGCCGCCGTTTGTAATATAAATCCTGGCCCGATGGATGACGTGGCCATCAAAAACGCCGCCCCTAAGAGGACCGACAAACTCGCTTTACCTGTAATGGGTTTCATACTAACTCCTTATACCTCTGCTAGAACTATCCATTCTAGAACTATCTATGTTGAACTATCGATTCTGAAAATTTGCTACAATGACACCCGCCTTAACGAGCCCTTCATGTATATAGCTTGTGAAAGCTATCGCTTTCGGATTATCGCCATGAACGCATACGGAATCGGCTGCAATATCGATTGTTTTATCCGTATTCGTTACGACCTTGCCTTCTTGCACCATCATGAGCACTCGTTCTAATGCCTCTTGCGGGTCTTTTATGAAAGCCCCCTCTTCCGTACGAGGCACCAAGGTGCCTTCCTCTGTATAGCCTCGGTCTGCAAAGACCTCTTGTATCACTGGAATACCTCGTCGCTCCGCCTCTTTGGCTATATAACTACCGCTGAGCACCATGGCTTGAACATTGGGATTCACCGCTTGTAAACCATCTAATACCGCATCAGCTAATTCCGGCGTTACACACGCCATGTTATAAAAAGCACCATGTAATTTCATATGCTGCAACTCTACATCGTACTGATTGCAAAATCCTTGCAACGCACCGAGTTGGTAGATCATATACGCCCGTGCCTCATCAGGACTCACCGCCATCCTACGGCGTCCAAAGCCCATCAAATCAGGATATCCCGGATGGGCCCCTACAGCTACGCCCTTCTCCTTGCACATCTTAACAGTGGCCTCCATGATGAGAGGATCGCCGGCATGCCAACCACAAGCCACATTGGCACTAGTGACGTGATTTAACACCTCACTATCCATGCCCAATGAATAATTGCCAAAACTTTCACCTAAATCGCTATTTAAATCTATGTATTGTTTCATATTCTATACCTCTCAGATATCTATATTCTTGCTTATTCATTTTCTATCAATAGTTCATTCAATGCGGAGTATTTCCCATTGAACTCAAATGTATATCTCATGGAACTCATATAGATACTCATCTTTCTTTTAAATTCTATAGAATATAGCTTGTAGTAAGATTATACAAATTATGAGGTTCACAATTCAAGTAATTTTCTCATGTATACAAAATTCTTAGCATGTATTCATGTATACATAATCCAACTTATATAAATATCTATGCAAAATGTAATTTTTCCTACATTTATTGGCATACGATAAAGTATAAAATGCCATATACACGCAAAAAAGCACTCGACACAATGTCGAGTGCTTTCACCATCAATAGGACTATTGTTATATATGTGTATATGGAGAGAGTTGTAAGGGATTCAATGAAAGGGTCAATAGCCTACCGATTATTTATTATCCTTGGATGCAGCATCATCAGCTTGTTTGCTGTCATCTGCAGATGTATCATCACCGGATTTAGCATCGGATATGTTAGCAGCATCCTTGTCGCTGATCACAATATGACCATCTTTCACATCTGCAAACAAGTGTTTTACATCGATGTGGTCTAAGTAGAAATCTGTTACATTATCGCGAATTTCGGTTTCGATAACACGACGTAATGGACGAGCGCCCATTGCTTTATCGTAACCTTGTTCCATCAATAAAGCTTTAGCATCATCTGTAACATCTAAGGTGATACCTTTTTTAGCTAATGTTTTATTTACTTGGTTCAACATCAAGTCTACGATTTTCTTCAAATCATCTTTGCTCAAATGATTGAATTCAATAACACCGTTGAAGCGGTTCAAGAATTCTGGACGGAAGTAAGGTGCAATACGTTCCATGATGTCAGCTTTGCTTTCATCTTGAGCATCGCTGCCAAAACCAAAGCCTGCATTAGATGTAGCAATAATAACAGTATTTTTGAAGTTTACTGTGTTGCCTTGGCCATCTGTTAAGCGACCGTCATCCAATACTTGTAAAAGCAATGTAATAACTTGAGGATCTGCTTTTTCAATTTCATCGAAAAGAACGATGGAATATGGATTACGACGAACACGTTCAGTCAATGTATTAGAATTATCTTCGTAGCCTACATAACCTGCTGTAGCACCAATCAATTTGGATACAGCTGTGCGGTCGCTGTACTCGGACATGTCGAGGCGGATGATAGCATCTTTATTACCGAACATATCAATAGCTAATTGTTTAGCCAATTCAGTTTTGCCTACACCAGTAGGACCTACGAACAAGAAGCTACCAATTGGACGGTTGCCTTCGTCAAAGCCCGCGCGGTTACGACGGATAGCGCAAGATACAGCCTCTACAGCTTTATCTTGACCGATAACATTTGCTTCCAAACGAGATTTCATGTCTTTCAAGCGTTCAATATCAGACGCGCCCATTTGAGATACAGGGATACCTGTCATTCTTTCAACAGCTTCTGCTACGTCGTTTACTTGAGCCACTACTTTTTGATTTTCTGTATGATTATCAAGCTCTGCTTGTAATTTTTGAATACGCATTTTTTCATTGATAGCAGATTCATAATCTTCTTTTTGAGCATATTCCTCTTGTTTTGCTTTAGCATCTGCAATATCTGCTTCTAATGTTTTAATATCAGTTACAGGATGTTGGGATGCCAAGTGCGCTGCAGTTACGTCGATCAAGTCGATTGCTTTATCTGGTAAACTGCGTTGAGGAATGTATTGTACGGAATAATCTACCGCTGCTTTCAACACAGCATCAGGTAATTCAATGTTATGATGCGCTTCGTATAATGGACGAATACCTTGCAAGATTTTGAAAGTATCTTCTGCAGATGGTGCGTTTACTTTTACTTCATTGAAACGACGAGCCAAAGCAGCGTTTTTCATAATTGTATTGCGGTATTCATCTTGTGTTGTAGCACCGATTACGGATAATTCACCACGAGAAAGAGCTGGTTTCAAGATATCTGCTAAACCTTTGGAGCCTTGACCGTCACCAGTGGAACCAGCACCTAAGATTTGGTGGATTTCGTCAAAGAACAAGATGATATTGCCAGCGGCTTTTACCTCTTTAATAAGGTTTTGAATGTTTTCTTCGAAGGAACCACGATATTGAGTACCAGCTTCCAAACCGGAAATATCGATGGAAATGATTTCTTTATTTTTAATAGCTGCAGGAACATCGCCATTGACGATAGCTTGTGCTAAACCTTCTACTACAGCTGTTTTACCTACACCAGCATCACCTACGAGTACTGGATTGTTTTTAGTACGACGTGCTAAGATTTCTGCTGTTTCTTGAATTTCTTTATTACGACCAATTACAGGATCGAGTTTGCCGTCACGAGCTTGGTCAGTCAAGTTAGTACCTAAACGACCGAGGATACCATCTTGTTTAATTTTACCTTGTTTTGCAGCTTGAGCAGCTTGCATTTCTTCGTTAGATGGCAAGCGACCAGTTTGACGATAATAAGCAAACTCCTCAGGAGTTACTTCACGACCATTAATTTGATATCTACGGTTCTCTGTAGAATAACCACCCATGTTCCCCATCAATTGATTAAACAAATCATTCATGCTAGCAAATTCATTACCAAAGTTATTGAAATTGTTGTTCATATATATTACCTCACTTATGTATCACTACATTTAACTATTTGACTAATATTATAATTACTAGGTTTTCTTAACCTTATGTCATTATAATAATCCTAATAAGTCAAAAAGTCAATAAGTCAAAAAGAAAATTTTTGATTATTTTGACTTTTTATTTGAATAATGTATTTTAAGAGTAAAAATATAGATAAACACTGGGTTTATGGAAGGTTATGAAATTTGAACTTTTGAGTTATTTGTTATAATAAAAAGCGGATAGCTCATTACGAACTATCCGCTTAATTTCTTTGGTGATCCAGGAGGGATTCGAACCCCCGACCCACGGCTTAGAAGGCCGTTGCTCTATCCAACTGAGCTACTGAACCATGTGGATTACCTATATATGTAATTATCTATTATAGTATAAATTATGTACTATGTATCGTCAACTGTACTTTATATGAGTTTACCCTAAAAAAGGCAAAAAAAAATGGAGCGGGTGAAGGGAATCGAACCCTCGCGACCAGCTTGGAAGGCTGGGGCTCTACCATTGAGCTACACCCGCAAATAAAAAATGGTCGGAGCAGCAGGATTCGAACCTGCGACCCCCTGGTCCCAAGCCAGGTGCGCTACCAAACTGCGCTATGCCCCGTCATTCATTACTTTGCCATTATAGCAAACCCGGTAGTTGATGTCAACCACTACTTTTGCTGAGTTTTACTCGTCTTTGAGCACCTCTCTGCAACGAAATTTATTATATCATTAGACGAAAAATCTGACAAGTAAATTTTTATATTTTCATCAAAAATTTATCTTTATTATACAAAAATAGGCTGCCTAAGCAGCCTATTTCTATATGTTAATTATTAGCCTTCGTAGCTACCATCTTCAACTACTTGAGGGTTTCTTGCGATACCTTGTTTTACAGCAACTTCAGCAACTGCTTTTGCAACAGCTGGAGCTACGCGAGGATCGAATACGGATGGCATTACGTTTTCTTCGTTCAATTCGTCATCTGGAATCAAGTGAGCCAATGCCTCAGCAGCAGCCAATTTCATTTCGTCAGTGATTTGGGATGCGCGAACATCGATAGCACCACGGAATACGCCTGGGAATACCGCTACGTTGTTGATTTGGTTAGGAGCGTCGGAACGACCAGTACCAGCGATGCGAATACCAGCTGCTTTCATATCAGCGTATGTTGCTTCTGGGTTAGGGTTAGCCATTGCGAATACGATTGCATCGTCAGCCAAGTTTTCCAAAATTTCTTTTGTGAATACACCTGCTGCAGATACACCAAGAAGAATATCAGCACCTTTAGCATTTTCAGCCAAGTTGCCATGTTTTTCTTCAAGTTTAAGCAAGTCGATCAATTCAGCTTGCAAGGAGTCAAGACGTTTGTAGTCTTTGTGCAATACGCCAGAAGATACTAATAATGTAATATCACGAGCGCCTGCAAGGTATAACAAACGAGCAATGTTTGCACCAGCAGCACCAGCACCGTTTACAACGATTTTAGCAGTAGCTAAATCTTTTTTAACTAAACGAAGAGCACCTTTTACACCAGCCAAACATGCAATAGCTGTACCATGTTGGTCATCATGGAATACAGGAATTTCCAATTCTTCTTTTAAACGATTTTCGATTTCGTAGCATTTAGGAGAGGAAATGTCTTCCAAGTTGATACCAGCAAAGTTTTTTTGCAATAATTTTACAGTGTTGATCAAAGTATCAGCATCTTTTGTATCTACAACTAATGGAATGCAGTCTACATCGCCAAATTTTTTGAACAACAAGGATTTACCTTCCATTACAGGCAATGCAGCAGCAGCGCCAATATCACCAAGGCCAAGTACACGAGTACCGTCGGATACAACAGCAACCATGTTGGAACGACAAGTTAATTCGAAGGATTCTGCTTCGTTATCTTTAATGCGCAAGCATGGCTCTGCTACACCTGGTGTGTAAGCAACGGACAAGTCATGAGCATCTTTTAATTCATATTTAGTTCCTACTGTGAGGAAGCCTTTTAATTCACGTTTTTTTTGTACTGCTAATTCACGTACGTCCATAATAATTCTCCTTTTGAATCACAACGCACACATTATCTATTTCGTATTTGGTATTAATTATTAATACCCCTTACATCTTCATTATACAGAATCTATACAAACATTACAATATTTTTCGATATAGTTTTCCGAAAATTTTAGAATTGATTACGCTTTCACAGATGGCAAGTTACGGCCATAGAAAATTTCTGTCATTTCTTGTTTTAATTGATGCTTGATTTCCTTGATTTCACGAGCGCTCAATTCGGATTCAGTAATACCAAATAGGTAGTTATCTAAGTCAAATTCTTTAAGCATCATCTTCGTATGGAAAATATTCTCTTGGTATACGTTAACATCAATCATATTGTACAAATTACGAGTTTTTGCATTGATGTAGTTTTGAATCGAATTGATGCGGTGATCGATATAAATTTTCTTCCCTGATACATCACGCGTAAAGCCACGAACATGATAGTCCAAGGTAAGGATATCCGAGTCAAAACTCTTAATCAAATAATTAAGCGCATTAAGCGGAGAAATTTGACCACATGTAGATACTTCAATATCTGCACGGAACGTACTCACCCCTTTGTGCGGATGACTTTCAGGATAGGTATGAACAGTCAAATGGGATTTATCCAAGTGCATAACTACATCTTCTTTTTCGATTTCTTCTTCGGAAATCAAAATTGTAACGGATGCACCTTGTGGATCATAGTCTTGCTTCGCCACGTTCAAAATATTAGCGCCAATGATATGGCTAACCTCCGTCAAAATGGATGTTAAACGCTCTGCATTGTATACTTCATCAATATATTGAATATATTGTTTTTTCTCTTCCTCTGTACGAGTATAACAAATATCATAAATATTAAAACTCAACGTCTTTGTGAGATTATTAAAACCATATAATTTCATTTTAGGCTTTGCTTTAACTGGTGTATCCATGATATGCCATAACCCTTTCCATGCATAGACTTACTATTATTTGTGAAAGTTATCTTTCCTTCTTTCACCATTATACTAAATAATTTCTTGTTTATATATAAATTCTACATCAAATTGTCCTTCATCATAGGTAACTACGGCAAAGGAACCACCCGATTTATCGCGAGGTAGCGATAGGCTGCCGGGATTTACAAAAAGAATTTTACCCACGCGTACCTTATACTGACGATGTGTATGCCCTGCCACAATAAGGTGAGCCCCCATCGCTCGTCCAAGGTGGATGAGGTCCCCCGATTGATTAGAATAAGATACATCATGACCGTGGGTCATGTAAATATAGGTATCCTCTAAGGGAATCAACTGTTCCCTAGGCTCGAGCGGCTGCACGCGGTCATTATTGCCGCGAACAGCATATACCGGTACATCTGTATGTTCCTGCATATACCGTGCATCATCGCCCAAATCTCCTGCATGAAGCCACATATCGATATCTTGTTCAGCCGTTGCTGCTAACACAAGGTCGATATCTTCAAGGTACCCATGGGTGTCACTAATAATACCTATCCGTTTCATCCATTCACCTTTGCTACCAATTGTTGTAATGCTTTACCGCGATGGCTAATGGATTCCTTCGTATCGATATCGAGTTCCGCCATCGTTTTTCCAAATTGAGGTACATAAAAATATGGATCATAACCAAAACCATTTGTACCGATTGGCGTATCTTGAATTTCACCATCGCAAGAGGCTTCTGAGGTTAAACTAGAGCCATCTGGATAGACTAGTGCTAGTGCACACACATAATGAGCCGTCCGGTTAGCTTTGCCTTGTAGTTCTCGAATCAACTTTTGATTATTTGCTTCATCATCACCATGCGAACCAGCATAACGTGCAGAATATACGCCAGGTTCACCTTCTAGAGCATCAACAGTTAATCCTGAATCATCCGCTAAACAAGGTAACCCTATTTTTTCGCTATAATATTTAGCCTTGAGAATAGCATTTTCCATAAAGGTTGTGCCTGTTTCCTCAGGTTCTGGAACTGTGGCAACCTCTTTTACAGGCACACAAGTAATATTCATGTGAGAAAAAGCCCGTTCAAACTCGCGGATTTTTCCCTTGTTACCTGTTGCTAGCACAATACGTTCCATATTACTTATCTCCTTCAAACGCCATAGCTGGTGCATCAGGATACACCTTACCGATTTTATCCGCTACAGAGCCTAATACGTCTCGTTGGTTTGCCATCAATTCATCGGTTGCCGCTTCTGCAAGGTCTAATAGTGCATTGAGTTCGTCGCGGCTAAATGTGCCATGTTCACCTGTACCTTGTACCTCGATGAGATTACCTGCACCAGTGCGTACCACATTCATATCCACAACGGCAGCGCTATCCTCTTCGTAGCATAAATCCGTAATCGGACCATCAGGGCCGATACCTACAGAAATGGCTGCACAGAAATCGGTAATTGGAAATTTTCCAAAGCCTCCAAAAGTATAGTCAATTGCATCAACAAGCGCCACGAAAGCGCCTGTAATCGATGCAGTACGCGTACCACCATCTGCTTGGATAACATCACAATCTACAGTAATCGACCGTTCACCAAGAGCTTTTAAATCAACAACGGCACGCAATGCTCGACCGATTAAACGTTGAATTTCAACAGTACGACCCGTTTGTTTACCACGAGCTGCTTCACGACTTACACGTGTTTTAGTAGAACGAGGCAACAAGGAATATTCTGCAGTCACCCAGCCTTGACCGGAACCTTTTAGCCAGCGCGGTACATTTTCCTCGATAGTAGCTGTACAAATGACCTTTGTTTTACCACATTCAATAAGTACAGAACCTTCTGCATATTCCGTGAAATGTCTCGTTATCTTAATTGGTCTCAATTGACCAGCTGTTCTATTATCGCTGCGCATCACAATGCCTCCCTTGTAACCATATTATATATTCTTTAGCACGATGCATATAACCGAATTACGACATTAGTAACGCCCCTTATACAAAGGGGCGTCTTATTATTTATTCTATTATAGCACGAAATGACGATTATATTCGATATATGACGACATCATTTCCCTTTTAGTTCTATTTGTCCACTACCTAATGGATCTACCACAACATAGCGTTGCAGCCCACCTCGCTGTTGTGCCTTTCGGGCTTCTGTGAAAGCCTCTTCTCTCGTCGCATCATCAGCTTGCCAAGGAATGAACATGGCGTACACACTTTGTTTTGCATACGGACCATAGTTACCATAGGACTCTATGCTGTGCCATCCTATCTTATCCTCATAGAGACGTACCGTTTCACGTCGTTGTTCTTGTACGCCGGACTCATCATAATAGACAGAATAATCATGTACCCATCTATCTGTATGACCAACAAGAGCCTCTCGTGCTATTTCATCACGACGTGCCCATTGCTGTTTCCATTTAACAATGAGATCATCTATATATTTCGTTACATTAGCCGATTGATGTTGCTCTACATAATTTGGTTCAATAACACGACTATAATCTAGGCCAGACATGGATAAGATTATCCCTGTATTTACATAGGGCAAGGCCTCCTGTACAGAATAGCCACCTTCAAGTACAGCGACATCTGCTTGCAATAAATCCACTAATTCTGCATATCCCTTAGCGGTCACATTCATATTCGCTAATGGATCTGAGAAGTGATTATCCTGTCCTGCCGAATTAATGACAATATCCGGTTTAAATTCATGTAGAATTGGCAATACAAGTTCACGCATCACCTTTAATAGACCTTCATCACCCGTGCCCGGTGGTAATGGAATATCTATATTAGCCCCAATGGCTTGAGGGCCTCCGAATTCATCCATAAAACCTGTGCCCGGATATAAGGTCCGTCCATCTTGGTGAAAGCTTATATACAATGTATCTGGGTCATGGTAGAACACGTCTTGTGAGCCATCACCATGATGTACATCTGTATCTACGATAGCTACGCGTTTCACACCATAGGTTTGGCGTATGTGTTGGACCATGACGGCCTCGATATTGATGGTACAGAATCCACGGATGCCATGAACCATAGCCATCGCATGATGCCCTGGCGGTCTAACGAGAGCAAAGGCTCTATCTACTTCACCTTGTAATACTGCATCAGCTGCAGCAATGGCACCACCAGCAGATACGCGATGCGCATCGGTCACCCACGATTGTAAATCAGGGGCCCCAACGTGAACACGTTCTATTACATCCCAATCTGCTACGATAGGATTGTATTCTCGAATATTGGGTACATCTAGTAACCCTTCTTCTACGATTTGATCCCGCGTATACAGCAAGCGCTCTTGTCGTTCGGGATGAGTGGCGGAAATTTTCCAATCAAAGGCAGGAAAAAATACGAGGCCTAATGAAGAATGTTCTATTGCACTTGCCGGCACGATTCCATTTCGTACACGGTAACTGTCCTTATGATTCCACATAACTACTCACCCCCGCTTGTAATTGAACTTTCACAGTTATAATGCGTTCCATTGATTGCCATCCATCTACTACCGGAAAATCTTCTACACTAATAGTTTCTATGTCAGGTAATACATCTGAAGTAACTAAGCCTTGTTCTTTGGCAGCCTCACGCAATAGACCATATGCAACCTCTTCTACGGCTTGGGCTGAGCGTAGATGACTAGATGTATCTTGAATACCTAATTCAGGAACCACCATGGTGCGTCGTTTTGTATCGACATGAATCGTAATGGCCATAGTATGATTAGCCACACCTGCACCAATAGCATTTGCCACAGCCGCATCAGACGGAATGCGAATAGGCAATCCTAATTGGTCTCCGATGATAGGACCTAGACTTGCGGCTGTACCGCCAACGATGACAAGCTGTGCTGGCACAAATGGATCTGGATGCACAATATCAGCCACTACATAAATAGGTCGTTTATTTTCGTTCGCTACTACCGTATCAATACCCTCTTGAATCACCTGTACCGCTACATTTACGATACGTTGGGCCATAGTAGTAGCATCTATAGTGCTATCAATTTGAGCAATCCCATCATAGGCCTTTTGTCCGTTACCATACTGGGCTTTTCCAAGAACAATAAGGGCATCCCCTAATGTTGGTTCTATGCCACCAAGTGCAACAGATGGACCTACACGTTCTGGACCTACTGTAAGATTTCCGTTATTATAACGCACCACTGATTCGCCACCAATACCGACGGATGTCACTGCAAAGGAACGCACCGCACTTGGATAATTACGAATGGATACCCCCTCTTTTGTCATAAGGGGCTTCCCTTGTTTCCATAAGGATATATCTGTTGTAGTACCACCTATATCTAGGGCCACTGTATGACCTAATGTAGCGCTACGCAATGCTTCTAGGCCTAGTACTGTCGCAGCAGGGCCTGTAAATACGGTTTCTACAGGAACCGAAGCAATCGTATCGATAGGTAATGAACCACCATCAGCCTTTAATATATACACTGGGGCTGTAATATTATGTGCAACCAATGCATCACGCACAGCTTGTCTGAAGCGATTAAACACGTCCGTTACAGCACTATTAAAATAGGCACTAATTGTGCGTCGAGGAAAATTAAGATTGCCACTTAGAGAGCTACCTGTCGAAATAGTGTCATACATAGCGCTCAGAGCATTTGTAACATCTAGTTCTTCCTTAGGGTTTCGAACGCCAAATTTAGCAGATACGGCCGCTAAATTGGTGCCACTCCGAGATTGCACCGTATGAGCAATATGATTAATAGCCTCACATTTCGTCGATTCTACTACAATCCCTCTATGATCTGTATAGCCCTTTAGATACACGGGCCTTACGGGAAATATATCGTCCACATTTCGGCCTGGCCCCGCTATAACATAAAGGTCTACCGGTTGTTCCTTATGTTCTACAATCGTATTCGTAACAACTGTAGTAGATAATGTAACCTGTTCAATCTGCGCCGAGTCTATATCGACTAATACAGCACCTAAGGCCTCTGTAATACCGTTCATGAGATTATCTTTTGTGGTACGTCTCTTTGCCCAAGAAACGACGTTTGCACCGTCTATGATAACGGCATCTGTAAAGGTACCACCTACATCTATGCCTAATAACATACTATCCTCCTAACTATGCTTTCACATTGTAAGCACGGGACCAGACTTTCACAATATATAGCGTGCTCATAACGTTTATTATCTCATATACAACAAAAGAGACCGCCGGAACAGTCTCTTGTTGCTACATATCTAGACTTACCAGTTTCTGCACCGGAAACATCGAGAATTTCTTATTTTGCTGCCGAAACGGAAGCATAGTTTTTAATGATAACGATTGGTGTCATTTGGCTATCATTACCAAACGGATTATCAATCAACAATTGAGCAATCTTATTTGCATCAATGCCGCGGCTTGTACCGAGAATTGCAGAGCGTTTCAAATCATTCACGTCCGCCACAACAGCGCCGTAGCAACCAGTACGTTGAACGATTTTTTCAGCTACCTTATCTGGATCTTTAGGACCAAATACGATATGTTTATCGAACGGAGGCATTGTGCCAGTTACGTCATCGGTTAAGGATGCAGCACGAGCAATTGCATAGAACACGCCCGGTTTACGGAACGCTTTAGCTATAGCGCCTAAGAAGAATGCACCTAACACCTTCCATTTACCATCTAGGTTCATTGCAGATTGCATACCATAAATGGATGCCATAGATCCATCCGGATGAATAAAGCGGTTAATCATGCGTGCTTGCCAACATACATCGAGTTCTTCTGGACGTGTAAAGCGACCTTGTGTAATCGCTACAACGGATTCTGCTACACATACGATGTCTTCTGGTCCAATGTTGTGACCACCAAATTCAACGATAGCATCAACGATGTCATCATTATCTGTAAGAATACGTGTGGGAACACATACTAATTCTAATTCTGCCATTGTTATGCCTCCTTAGTGAACTAATGCTGCTTGTACTTCTTCAGCAGTTAAACGAATACGTTGTTTATCAATATGATAGTCCGTACGACCTACGATTTGGTAGTAAATATCGATATCCATGTAAGGGAATCCCTTAATATCTTCACGGATATTGCCATTTTGGCCAGTCAATGTAACGTAAATACGAACCGTGCCACCTTTGCGAGGTTTAATAATAATGGCTTCAAAATACCCATCGTGACGCGGACGGTCGATATCCATCGCCCAAGCATCTACCTTCACTGCGTCAAAATGTTCTTCTGGTAACAATGTACGAGGGAACAAATCCATAATGGTGCCAAGTTGGCGACCTTTATTTACAAATGGTACATCGCAGAACAATGTCATAGAGCTCATGTTCATGTCTGCCAACTGAAAGTTTGTTTTTCGTTTCGCTAACAAAATAACACGTTCATTACCTTGTTTGAATACGAATAAACGGAACAATAAATACAAAACAGCTATGATAACTGCAATGGCAACTATCACATTCAATATGTTATAAAACCACATGAGAATTCTCCTTTATAGTGTAATCAATTCCACAGAAAAATTATCCGTATCTAAGAATTGGGCCCCTAAATCAGCACCGAGAACGATATCCTTTGTAAAATACAAGGTACTATGACCTTGCTTCGTAGACGGATTATGCAAATTATTGCTATCCATCGTTCGTTTAACAAGATCGCTGGTCTCATAAGCAGGGTCGATATAGCGGATGCTATCGCCCGATAATTCTTGGAGCACTGATTTGACGAATGGGAAATGAGTACACCCCAATACAACAACATCAATATCGCGTTCTAGCATAGGTGCTAAATATTCTTTAGCCGCCTCACGCACAGCATCATCCTGTAAATGGCCTTGTTCAATTAAACCTGCTAGTTCTGGACACGGTTGTTCCCACACAAATACTTCATGGTCAATTTCCATGGCCACATGCTTATGAATATGACTATTCACGGTGGCAACCGTCGCCATAATACCGATGGTATTACTATTACTTTCACGAATAGCCGTCTTAACACCTTGCGACACGCCGATAACCGGCACAGTTACACGGCTACGAACCTCATCAAGGGCTACTACGGTAAAGGTATTACAAGCAATAACCATCAGTTTCACCGGAAGTTGATGCAGTGTTTCTGCTATACGACATGCGATTTCTGTAATTTCCTCAGTCGGTCGATTGCCAACGGGGTTATTAGCATTATCTCCTATATAGATGAAGTCTTCATTGGGAAATTGTTCTTGAAGGACCTTCAAAACGGATAGACCTCCTACACCGGAGTCAAAGACACCGATGGGCAGTCGTTGTGTATCTATATTAGTCATGAGGCATCTCCTCAGCAGCATTTACAATAGGTTGATAAAATTTATCCTCTAATCGTATGATTTTTCCAGACGATTTAGACATAAATGCGTTCTTGGTCTCCCCCGTTGCCAATAGAGCACCATCACTGGCGCGTCTCATACGGTATTTGAATACCATTTGAGCTCGAGTCATTTTGACTAAATACGTTTCTATATTAATCGTGTCATCAAACCGAGCTGGTTCCTTATAGTTACACGATACATTCATGATTGGAAATACTATGTCCTCGTCCATCATGTCCCATAGGGTTACGCCGATGTGACGAAGAAATTCAATACGCGCCATTTCAAACCACCGAAAATGATTACTGTGGTGCGCAATCCCCATCATATCGGTTTCATAAAAACGGACGTTAATTGTCGCTGTATACATTTATTCATCCTTCTTATTACAATATAAATTTAATTGTATATCTATTAACAAAGGGTGTCAAATAAACAAAGGCAGTCCAACCAATAAAAATGATTAAACTGCCTTTTCTATGTACTTGTTAACGACCAAAAGGGAATAACTTTTTCGCTTGTTCTTCATGGGTTGTTTTGATATAGCGATTGGCCACTTTGAAAGCAATGCCAAGAATAGCTACATCATCCACCCAGCCAAGGCCCGCAATCGTGTCGGGAATGACATCAATTGGTAGGATGAGATACCCTAAGGCGCCGGCTAAAATAGCCTTTACATATTTCGGTGTATCTTGATCTCGTAAGCACAAGAATAACACCACTGCTCTTTGTACAAAGGCAAGTTTTTTACCATATCGTGTTACAAACGCTAAAAAGCGTGATTCACTAAAATACTTGCCATATTTGATAATTTTTAATGGATTCATAACAATCCTTCCAATTATTTACGGAAACCGTTAATTGTGGATTTTGTTGTTTCTTTAACAGTTTCAACAGCTTGGAAAGCCGTATCTTTTGCAGTTTCAACAGCTTGAGCTGCCGTAGTTTTTGCGTTTTCAACAGCTACTTGAGTTGTTGCTTTTGCTACTTCTACGCCACCTTTAGCCAATTCTTTTGCTGTATCCAAAGTTTCTTTTGCTACATCGATCTTTTCTTTCGCTGCATCAGTAACTTTAGCAACTGCTTCTGCTGCATGGTCATGAAGTTGGTATTTTGTTTCTGTGTTCCATTTTTCGATAGCAGGTGCCACTTTGTCGGCATATACTTGCTCTAATTGTTCTTTAGCAAGACCTGTTTCATTGGCAATACCAGCCCATACGTCGCGTTGACATTGAGTGAAAGGAATGCTTGCAGCTGCATCGCGAGCAATTTCACCAGCAATAGCTTTACCGTTTTCATAGAATTCAGCGATCATAGGTTTGTAGCGTTCAATATCGGATGGCATACCATCTTCAATCCAAATATGTGCTACTTTACCGATAGCATATGTTAAACCAACAGCTACAGGTACGCGAACTGCTTTCATAGGAACTAATAGGGAAATTGCAGCTGTAGCAATAGCTGTGCTCAAACCACCTACTAAACCTACAACAGCACCTGTTTGTAATTCTACATCATACAAATGTGCAATGCGAGTCACCATGTATGTTGCATTTGTGCATAAAGCAACATTGCTAAATTTAGGGGATAAAGCTAACACAGCAGCACGACCAGCGCCCCAGAAAATAAACTGTTCAACTTGATAATTTAAATCTTGACCACCATCGCTAAGCGGTTCAATTGTAACGCCATTATATTCTGCCATAATCGTTCTCCTTTTTCTCCGGATTCCACTTGTGAATGTATGTTTTATTCATTAGTATTATTATACCATTCTCAATGTAGAATTGAAATGAATAATATATATTTTTACCTGTATAAATGGGTGTATTATGACTATTAGTAATAGATAAACATCAATGCATTACCAACTTGTAAGACCACCATCAATAGTCCAAGCTGCACCCGTTACAAAAGAAGCCTTGGAACTGATCAAAAATGCAATAACTTCACCAATTTCATGAGGCTTTGCGATACGGCCTAATGGATAATGCTGTCCCATTTCCTCCTTTGCTTGCACTGCATCCTGATGGGATTGAGCAATCTGTTTATCTACAAGAGAAGTATCTACATCACCAGGGCATACACAATTTACGCGCACCCCATGTGGTGCCATTTCGAGGGATAAAGATTTTGTAAAACTTACGATAGCCCCTTTTGATGCACCATATACAGAGCAAGCTACATTGCCTTGCAGTCCCGCATCACTAGATACAGTTACGATACTGCCCTTTGTTTTACGTAAATAGGGTAATGCTGCTTGGCACAAAAATACTGTACCTTTCACATTCGTTCCAAACATTTCATCAAAAGCGGCCTCAGACACATCTGACAACAATTCTTCTTCATAATACCCTGCCGCCGTTACTAGAGCCGAAATACCACCATAGAAATCTACCGTTTCATTTACGATGCGTTGACATTCGCTTACGACAGATACATCACCCTTAATATAGTGAACCTTTGACGAATAACGACGTAATTTCATCTTCGCCTTTTGTCCTGCTTGTTCGTCGCGACCGTTGATAACCACGCACCAGCCCTCTTGCAGTAAAAGCTTGGCCGTAGCAAATCCGATACCGGATGTACCGCCACTAATCAATACCACTTGAACATCACTTTTATGAGGCATACTCACACCTCCTATAAGGTAGAAATATAATCAAATACTAATTTTAATAACATAATGGTCGTTACCGACAAGAATACTACGCGCACCAAGGAGGACCCCTTCGCAATCGCTAGATGAGAACCTAAATAAGCGCCAACAACTTGACCTACAGCAGCGGCCAAACCATACATAATATTGACATGACCTAAATATAGGAATACCAGTAAAGATGCTAAATTACTGGTAAAGTTTAATATTTTTGCATTTGCTGATGCATGCAAGAAATCAAAGCCCGTAAAGATAAATCCCATGATGAGAAATGTACCCGTACCAGGTCCAATAAATCCATCATAAATACCAATACCAAGAGCAAAGGCCATGCAAATATATAAGGCCCGTCCCATTACTTGGGATGTTCGATTTACTTCGCCCCAATTCTTTTTAAAGACCACAAATAAGGTTACTGCTACGAGTAATACAATAATAATGGGCTTAACATATAATGGCGGTAACGATACAACTGCTAATGTGCCCAGCATAGAGCCAATAAAGGTAAAAGGTAGTAATTTACGAACTAGGTTAAAGTCAACCATGTGATTTCGCAAAAAAGTAATAGACGCACTACCAGCGCCAAAGATACTAGATAGTTTATTACTACCTAATGCGACGCTAGGCGGTAAATTTGTCAGCAACATAGCCGGTACAGAAATAAGACCGCCACCACCGACGATGGAATCTACAAAGCCCGCAAAGGCCCCAGCTATAGCAAGCAGTATGAGGATTGCCAAGTCATACGGCAATCCAGTTATCGAAAGAATCCAGTCCATATATGACCTCCAAAATCTCACTTATCAGATTCATAATATTATTTTACCATTCACAGATAGAAAAATAATAGCCTTATATGCAAAACAACGGTGACCATCGGTCACCGTTGTATAATTGTGATTTTATGAAAACACTCTATGAATCTTTTGTTTCTGCCAATCGATCTAATACCAAGGTATATCCATCAGCACCATAAACGAGACATCGTTTTACGCGACTAATGGTTGCTGTACTAGCACCGGTTTCTTCTACGATTGTTTCATAACTATCACCAGCACGCAACATTTTTGCTACTTGTAAACGCTGTGATAAAGCTTTCAATTCATTTACAGTACAAATATCCTCAAAGAATGCATAACACTCTTCCACAGTTTGAAGTTGTAATATACCTGAAAAGAGCTCGTCATGTTGAGCACTTCTCAATTTTTCATTGACGCTCATAACGCCTCCTATTTCTTATTCATCGCCTTGGATAAAGCATCACCAACCATTTGGATTACTTGTACCATGATGATAAGAATGATGATTGTAGCGAGCATGATATCCCCTTGGAAACGTTGGTAACCATAGCGAATTGCAATATCACCAAGACCGCCGCCACCAATAGCACCCGCCATCGCAGAGTAACCGATTAAATTGACGATAAGCACGGTTACATTATCGATAATCGTAGGCAAAGCCTCAGGCAATAATACTTTACGGATGATTTGGAATGGACTGGCCCCCATGGATTGAGCCGCTTCAATAACGCCAAACTGAATATCCTTAATGGATGTTTCCACCAAGCGTGCTAAAAACGGAATTGCCGCCAATGTCAACGGCACACAGGCTGCAGTTGTACCAATGGATGTACCTACTACCATACGAGTAAATGGAATGATAGCAACCATCAAAATAATAAACGGAATAGAGCGTGTAGCATTAATGATAGCACCTAAAATTTTATTAAGCGCTGTATTTTCTAAGATATGACCTTTAGACGTAATAACCAATACTACGCCAAGCGGAATACCAATAAGCATTGCCATAACTGTAGAAATCACAGTCATTTGCAATGTATCCAAGGTACCGGTTAGTAACAATTTAACGACTTGCTCTGACATAACCGATCACCTCGCTTTCAATTGGTAATGTTCTAATATAGTCTAGCCCTTCTTTAGCCTTCATAGAATCGCCATTTAAGATGACAATGAGGCGACCAACGCTAGTATTTTGGATGTAATCGATACCTCCGAACAAGATGCTTACATCAAGATCAAAACGGCGAACTAACCCCGCCACAACCGGTTCATCTGTAGCTTGACCTGTAAATTTCAATCTTACAAGTGGTGCCGTACCAGCAATCCAATCTTGGTGAAGTTCAAAGTGTTCAAGAGCCTCTTGTGGTAGGTTATCACTTACTACAGAACCAACGAAGTCCTTTGTAGTTGGTTTCTTCGGATTAGTAAATACATCAACGGTACTACCTTCCTCTAAAATCATGCCCCCTTCGATAACAGCTACGCGGTCACAGATTTCACGAATAACCTGCATCTCATGAGTGATAAGAACGATAGTAAGCCCCATGCGTTCATTGATATCTTTCAATAATTTCAAGATAGATTGTGTAGTTTGTGGATCCAAGGCGGATGTTGCTTCGTCGCATAACAATACCTTCGGATTAGATGCCAATGCACGTGCAATACCAACACGTTGCTTTTGACCACCCGACAATTGGGATGGATAGTTATTTACACGGTCAGACAAGCCTACGATATCAAGAATCGGTGTGATACGTTCCTTAATCTCAGCTTTGCTCATCCCTTGTATTTCCAATGGAAATGCTACATTATCATACACGGTACGAGATGATAAGAGGTTAAAATGTTGGAAAATCATACCAATATTTTTGCGCGCCTTACGCAATTCATTAGCACTCAATTTCGTCAAATCGGTGCCGTCTACGATAACAGAACCCGATGTAGGTGCTTCAAGCATGTTAATGCAGCGAATCAATGTAGATTTACCGGCCCCTGATTGACCGATAATACCATAGATTTGCCCTTTTTCAATGGTGAGGCTTATATCCTTTAGAGCCTCTACGCGATGAGCACCTTCGTAAACCTTACTAATGTGTTCTAATGTAATCAAAATAGTTCCTTTCTCTGTGAAAGCGCCCCTTACTAGCCACTTAGCTAACAATATCAAAGCTATTAGGCGTATCGTAGATACATCTATCGTTACGAAGCACCTTACTAGCCACTTAGCTAACAATATCAAAGCTATAGTAAGGTTAAGCTAAGCCTTCTTCCATTAATTTTTCCAGACCATGTCGTAATTTCATGGTCACAGTACCTGGTTTACCATCAGCTACTGGATTACGATCGAGTTTTGTAATTGGAATTACGCCACCAATAGTATCGGTAAAGAATAATTCATCCGCATCATCTACAAATGCGCGGTCGAATTCTTTTTCAATGACAGTAACCCCTAATGATGGTGCTACACGAGTAATAATCATTTGACGAGTAATGCCCTTTAAGATGAAATTATCTGCTGGATGTGTGTAAAGAATGCCATCTTTTACGGCAAACACATTGGATGTTGCCCCTTCTGTGCAAATGCCGTC
Source organism: Veillonella tobetsuensis (assembly GCF_002959935.1). Lineage (NCBI taxonomy): Bacteria > Bacillati > Bacillota > Negativicutes > Veillonellales > Veillonellaceae > Veillonella > Veillonella tobetsuensis. The sequence continues at coordinate 86,269 of NZ_PPDF01000001.1, read as the reverse complement.
ACGGAATAACATCGCTGTATAAGCAAATTTCTTTTCTGCCTTTGTTTGTGCCAAAATGTTAGGAATCAAATTAGTTGTTTTAATATCTACATGGCTCCAACGTTCATCAGGCAAAGCAATCGCTTTTACACCAGCTGCCACCTTATTCACCTCATCCATATCGAGATTGTGGATAGACATGAGCATTTGTGGTTCCAATTTAGAACGATCATATGCATGATGACGTGGCGCTACACCACGAGAAATTTGTAAGTAAATATAACCTTCTTTGATTTCACTTTGTTCAATCAAAATTTCGTGAAGTTCCGTTAAATCATCAGGTGTCATTTTTACAGGTATATCCATTTCACGCATGGATCGATATAAACGATCTTGATGATAGGACAACGCAAAACAACGACCTTTTGTAACACGTACAACTTCATATACAGAATCGCCGAATAAATAGCCTCGGTCATTAATGCTGATAACCTTTGCGCCTGATTCGACGAATTCACCGTTAAAATATGTTAATTCTTGCATAAGAGCACCTCATTTTCCTTGTTGTAACTCTAATCAGTATGATTGTATTATAGCACAATTACTAACTAATTTTCACACTTTACATTGTGAAAGTTTTCTTTTTAGTTATGAAAAAAACCGCCTCTTCCCGATAACTATAAGTTATGGCCAGAGCGGTTTTTCTTATAAAGAGCTATATCGTACGTATAATGCACACGATATAACCTAAGATTTAATTACCAAGAATATATTTACGAGCCGATTTAGGCAATTGTTTTAAAGCGATTGTGGTTAAGTAGGATAAACCTACGGCCATCACATAGAGTAAAACAACATGAACCACCGTAAACAAAAGATTATATTTTACCATCACGCCCGTCATAATCAACAACCAGAATGGATGTACTAAGTATATGCCATAGGATGTGTCACCAATTTGCGACCAAAATGCTTCCATCGTATTGTTGAGAGGCATTACTTGGAATAGGAATAGACTAAACAATGTCCCTAACGCCGTATAGAATACACCCATCGGACTCAACTGATGGACCGTGTAAATTGCTTCAAGAACAGTGTAATGCCATACATCCATCACGTAGTAATAAGCCCCTAACATGGAGAGCACAGATACAACAGCACAAATCGCCAAAATATATCTGTATCGCCACATATACTCTGATGCCTGTTCATATTTTTCTGCTACAACAGCACCAAAGAGGAATATCCATACATAATGAATCACCCAATAATTGAGACGCATATCAAAGAGATATTTAATGCTTGGTAAATCACTAAATTGCTGTGTCACCCACGCACCTAGTCGATAGGACGATATAAAATCAAATCCTAATTGTAAGGCAAATAAGATAACGAGCCATGGAATGGGGGCTTTCAAAATCCACCGCACCAGGACACGCCATAACGGCATAAGCACATAGAACCATACCAAGATGACCATAAAATACAAATGGTACATACCGGTTCCAAATAGGAGGTTCACTATTAATGGGCCTGGATGCAGATTACCTAAATTGTGCACCGTTACTCCTGTATAGAGGAGATAGAATAAGGACCACACGATATAAGGGTACAGGACCACTTGAATACGCCGTTTCATAAAGTCCTTGTAGCTAAATGGATCGTTTACCGACGTGTGATAAAACAGTCCAAACGCTGAAAGGAAGAAAAATGCGGGTACCGCGAATCGCGATAAGATTTCCAATACGCTAATGAGTTGTAAATTAACGAATGGATTTTGTAATGCATAGGAACCTACATGAATGCCGATAACGCCGAGCATGCAAAGTCCCCGCATATAGGTTATTTCAGGTAAAAATGCTTTTTTCATACGCAATTATTATTGTGACACCGCTGCAGGTGTAGGAATAATAGTAGGAGTCGTTGCCGGCTGAGTTGTTGGTACCGCAACAACAGGTGTAGCAGGTTGAGTTGCTACTGGTTGAGTTGCTACTGGTTGAGCAGCTGGTACTGTTTGACCGTTTGCTAATGCGGCTGCCGCTGCAGCCTCTGCTTCAGCTTTTCTTTTTGCTTCTGCTTCACGTTGCAAACGAATGTCTTTTTGCAATGGTACGACCGGTTTATTGTATACGGTAATATCTGTTTCAAATAGACGGCCCCATGGGAATGTAGCCTTGATTGTGCGAGGGTCTACCTTTAAATAGGTTTTACCAAAATCTTGAATTCGTTCTTGTAAGTACTCTTCTAGTTTTGAATTTAAATCGCCAGAGTAACGTACATTATCGGTACGGATAGAATCCTGCATGCGATAAATATCCTTGCGGATATTAGCTTGGTACGCCCAGTTATCTAGATATTGCTGGGTTAACATATCGCGATGGCCTTCAGGGCTCATGGATTTGAGCAACAAACCTTGCGCGATAGCATAACCTACTGTATTACTTGCTGTATTCCAACCATTATAGGCACCTATTTTATACAGTATGTCACGTTTATACATCGCACCTACCAAGGTATTATCGGAGCCATTATTATAAGCAATATCTGCAACGCTAACAGTTACACCTTGCTCAGTAGCTTGTTGAATACGGTCTACAAAGGCATTAGTTGCTTGAGACACCATTGGCAAATTGCCAAATGCTTCAGATTCAGATGTGCTCGTAGATAGTGGCGTATTAACAGCAAGAAGAACCGTTGGTTTACCAGCTGTTGTCATCGTACCACCTACAGCCTCTACGTGTTCTGCAATGGTTTTATCAATGGTTTGATCTTCATAGCCTGGTAATGTTTTACCCGCTCCACCAAGGGGATAGATGATGGAGAATGTTGGTTTCTCTACACTTTCATCAGTCCGAGAACGAGCCATCAATAACAAGCCCAGTTGGTCGGCACCTGGAAAACTACCGTATTGAGTGCGTGGAATTCCTTTAGAGTATTGGCTCAAATAACGCCCTTCCAAAGCGGATTGAGATAATTGAGACGTATCATCGTGACCGAGGGCAAAGTATTCAAATACACCCTTACGAGCTTCATCAATCAACCCCTTGTTGATTTGCATATTCTTTTGACGACGGGAGAACCAGTCTTGCAAGTATTCTACAGGAACAGAGGCTTGTAAACTCATCAATTTTTGTGTTTCTGCTTGAGTCAATGTACCAGCGTCTAGTTTATCTTGCAATGCAGCAATTTGGAATATGGTTGGACCATAATCTGCATAGTAGGACGGTTCTGTGCCACCCCCACTAGCGCGTGGAGAACGCATTACAGTACCAAAACCATAAATGCGAGTATTCTTATAATTTGCCTTTAACGCTTCAATACGTTTTAAGCGATATTCCAATGTACTTAGAGGCAAATTATGCTTACGAGAATCTACAAGACCACCATAAATCAATGTATCCGTACTCAATACCATAACATCGGCACGCCCCGCATTTTGCTCTACCCAATTCCAAATTTGGTCAGCTTGCCCCTTATAGGTTTTACCAGATATTAAATTTTGTGGTGGTGTCAATACCGTCATACCCGCAGCTTTTGCAGTATCAACGGTATACTGAAGACTGACAGGTCGATCATCTTGCGGAACAAACAGTACAGTTTCCGCATCAACTTGGATGGATGTACTAGTAGCAATAGCGGTAACCATTAATGCTACTTTCAACCATTTCTTAGACATACATTAAACTCCTTCATTAAGCACGCATGCGCGTACATTTCACAACTATTGTAAGGGATACAATCATTTTAAAAATAACTAATATTACAATTATATCACTTAGTCATATTTTCGCAAATCTAGCCATAAGCTCCGCTACTATCTAACGCGCGGCAAGCTCCACTGATATTTAATAGCCAGCAATCGAATGACTAGTACAATGCTGAAAGCACCATATACGGCCTGATCAGACCAACCGTAAATAACAAATAAATAATATGCAATCCCACCAATAATACTAGGTAGTGCATATACATCTTCTTTTAGTACAGATGGCACCCGTTGTGCTAACATGTCACGCAAAATACCTCCGCCCACAGCAGTAATTGTGCCTAGTAACACAATAAAGATAGGAAGTTCAGGATATAATGTATACCCCGCAGAAGCACCTGTTACGGTAAAGGATGCCAACCCCAATGCATCGGCAAACAAATAGCTAGCACGGCTGCGAGGCCCCATCATATTGCGATGATAACGACTGCTATAGATCACAAAAACGATGAATGTCACTGCCAGAACTACCGTAACATATACGACATTCCTCAATGAGTTCGGTGGAAAATAGCCTAACAATACGTCTCGAATAACTCCGCCTCCAATAGCGGTAGCCAAAGCGAGTACAGCCATACCGAAAATATCCATTTTACGCGACACGCCCACAAGCGCCCCTGATACGGCAAAAGCAACGGTGCCAATCATATCAAACATATACCAAATAATATCCATAATTGCCTCACACGATTTACATACACAACGATTAAATCTATTCGCAAAAAACTCATATAATATGATAGACTTTATGTAAGATATTATACATGAAGAGGTACTATAATGACAAAAGACCTTATACCACAAAATGAACTGAATCATATGGACGAACGTAGTCGCGACGAATATTTTATGAGCCTTGCTATCGAGGAGGGACAAAAAGCTTATGCCCTTGGTGAAATCCCTATTGGTGCTATTTTAGTCTATAACAACAAAATCATTTCGCGCCACCATAATCGACGTGAGCTCGATCATGATGCAACGGCGCACGCAGAGATTCTCGTCATTCGCGAAGCCTGTGATAACCTAAATCGCTGGCGGTTGACTGGATGCACCCTGTATGTTACGATAGAGCCGTGTCCGATGTGCGCAGGAGCCATTATTAACAGCCGTATTGATCGCGTTGTATATGGTGCTAGCGACTACAAAGGAGGCGCTGTTGAATCTTTGTTTAATGTGCTATCCCACCCTGGATTAAATCATGAGCCTCAATTACAAGCAGGCATCCTAGCCGATGAATGTAGCCAATTGATGAAAGATTTCTTTAAAGAGCGTCGTAAAGCACGGAGGAGTACCCAAGAGGCTGAAGGGTCCGCACTCGAAATGCGGTAGGTCGGGCAACCGGCGCGGGGGTTCAAATCCCTCCTCCTCTGCCATTCTTTTAAATGATAATGATAGAGATATAATAAATAAACCTAGATACACATAATCCAGATGTTATCTAGGTTTTCTTGTTTTTCTAAATAAGTTTTATGCTTTAATTATTCATAATATTACATCTAGTCAACGACTCTGTAAAGATTTTTATATTTCCAATATCTGTCATGCAATTTTATATTTTAATACAAATATAGTATATAATAGAAATATATTGTACACTACATCATCAATCAAAGAGGATACTACTATGCAAAAATATTATCCCTATCTCATCACGCTGAGCCACATGATCAATGACTCATGCCAAAGTGTATTGCCTGCACTATTGCCATTGTTCATCTATACCTATGGGCTATCCTTAGAGCAAGCAGGTTTTCTTATCTTAGCCAATACGGCCTTATCGTCATTACTACAACCTTTACTCGGTTATATTTCAGACAAAATCAATCAACCACGCCTCATTGCAATGGGGGTCTTATTATCCGCCTGTAGTACGGGTATGATGGGTTTTGTTACCTCTTATGAAAGCCTCTTAATTTGTGCTACACTCGCCGGTGTAGGTTCTTCTATTTTCCATCCAGAAGGTGCGAAAATTATGAATCGCCTTGGCGGCGGCAAAAAAGGGAAAGCTATGGGAACCTTTGCCATCGGTGGTAGTTCAGGCTTTGCCATTGGGCCTCTATTTGCAGGTGCCATTGCCTATACGGTCGGTCCACATGGGTTGGCGGCTTTCACAGTAGCAGGCATACTTATTTCAACAGTTTTATTCGTGCTTATGCCGCGCATCGTAGCTCATGCACGTACAATCGACCAAGCTGTAGCTACTGAAAATCCTACAATAGCTGCTAAACCACTAAAAAACTATTGGAAATACTTTGGTATATTGTTTATTATCATCCTCAGTCAATCGGTTAACTTCCGCGTTATCAATGCTTTCATTCCTATTTTCTGGACTCGCGAACTCGGTACTAGTCCTGAGCAAGGCAGTTTCGCATTAACCGTCTTCTTTAGTATCGGGATCTTCATGACCTATATCGGTGGTCTATTGGGCGATAAATATGGTCCTATCAAAATCATTAGATTATCTCTATTAATTTGGTTACCAGCGATGTTCTTATTAACCGAAGTACCAACCTTCACTCCAGCAATCATGTTACCTGTAGGCTATCTACTTTTACTTATGATTGGCGCAGCCAAAGCTATTAGCTACAGCCCTGTCATCGTATTAGGACAAACTTACCTAGCAAAAAGCATCGGCTTTGCCTCCGGCATCACCCTCGGCGTGAGCCAAACTATTGGCGGTATCATCGCACCAGTGGTGGGTAACCTAGCCGACACCTACTCACTCCCAACTGCAATGATGACGCTAGTACCATTCCTCGTAATGGGCCTAGGGGCATCATTGCTACTTAAAGATCCTAAAAAATTACAGTAAACAAAAAGAACCCTTTCAACGAGGGTTCTTTTTCTATGCAATCACATATTTAAGTGTAAGACTTAATGTTTTAACATCTCATTCAAAATAACGATATCCGTTTCTTTCATGCCTTGAGCCACGGTACCAATACTGCGGATGGTATCATCAACGGAGTATGCTACAAGGCCATCGCCTTTTTGGTAGTTCTTGTTTAGTCGGGCTTGTTTATAGCCCATAAAGGCACCATCTAAAGAGATTGCGATTTTACCTGCACAAGACGGCTTTGCTCCATCACATACAATGCCAGATAGACTTGCAAGTCCATTTACAAGGGTATTCTCGATAATTTCTTTGCTATCGCCTTTCAAGAAGGCAATACCTGCTACGCTTACAACGCCAGCAGATACAACGCCGCAATAGGCGGATAGTTTACCAATGCCAGATTTAACATAAAGGGTTAACAAGTTTGCAAAGACTAGCGCTCGATACAGTTCATCATTACTTTTACCAAGTTCCTCAGCAGATGTAATGATAGGCACAGACACGGTTAAGCCTTGGTTACCAGAACCTGAGCAAATGACTACAGGCAATGGGCATCCACTCATACGAGCATCAGATCCAGCCGCTGCACGAGCCTTACATTTCATTTCAAGGGAAGGATTCTCATCATCCAACAATAGCAATTGACCAATATTAGAGCCATAATCGTTAGATAAACCTTCCTTCGAAATCGCAGTATTATACTCGACTTGTTGTTTAATTTGAGGCAAAATGCCAGAAATATCAGCGTTCTTAGCAAATTCGTAAATGCTATCAAAGGTCATGGCACATTCAGTTTTAGCTGCTTTTTTGATCTCATTGACAGATTCAAAGATAATCTCATCATCCACAGATACATAAGTTATATTCGTATGGTCATTTTCAATACGAACAACGGCCGTATGTGCATCTGTTTCAGCCGTAATTTCAATATAAAGATTATCTACGCCTTCCGCTAATGAAACGGTACAGAAATTAGCATCAAGCAATGTACCAAGCCATTTGCGATCTTCATCTGTAGCAGATTCCAATACCTCTAACTCACGTTCCGGATGACCTACGATGGCACCAAGAGTCGTTGCAGCTATGAGGCCTTTACGACCACCAGAGTTAGGAATGACTACAGATTTTACATTTTTAATAATATTCGCACTGCATCGCGCATGAATATGATTGGGAAACTCATCTAAAACAGAGACTGCCTTCGCAGCCGCATACGCCAAAGCAATGGGCTCAGTACAACCAAAGGCAGGACGCATCTCTGACTGTAATAAAGAAATATAATCCATATTACACTTCCGCAATGATTTCCACTTCTACGGATACGCCTAATGGAAGATCTTTTACAGCTACGCAAGAACGTGCTGGTTTAGAAGTAAAATAGTTAGCATATACTTCGTTAAATGCTTTAAAATCATTGATGTCTGCTAAGAAACATGTTGTTTTAACAACTTTAGAAAAATCTGTCCCCGCTTCAGTCAATACAGCCTCGATATTTTTGCATACTTGTTCTGTTTGCGCCTCAATACCACCTTCAATAACTGTAGCTGTTTCAGGATTAATTGGCACTTGTCCAGACGCAAATAAAAAACCGCCCGCTATCTTAGCTTGAGAATAAGGACCTACTGCTGCAGGTGCTTTGTCTGTGTGAATCGTCTTCATAATAACTCTCCTTTGTTACAAATATATAGTTAAATCAAACATCACAACACGATGTATTTCAATTAATTATTTAATGGATTTGAAAGCTTCTGTAAAGATTGGCATAAAATATTGACGTTGTACATCACTTGTTAATGCCAAAAACAGTGTTGGTTTTTCTGGGGTCATTACAAGAGCTGCTTTTGCATAGTAAGGGAATTTAAGACCTTCTGTATCAAGCAATACACGAGTACCAACAGTGTATGTTGGATACTTTGTATTATTCATTTTTTCCATCATTTCTGTATTTTCCACAGTAACAGTTGTCGGCGCTTTACGCTCTCCCACTACACCAACAGCAGCACTGTAATCATTACCGGCTTTTACATATACAGAACCAGGTATATTCTTATCTGCCAATGTGAACGTTTTAGTTTCTTTTGGCAGTGCATTATTAACAGTAGTCAACATAAGTTGTTCTGTAATAGGATCCATCTTACCCGTATTAAGTATTGCTAATACAGGAAGAATAGGAGCATTACCTTTAGGATTTTCAAACAATGCATTAGCTGCTGTTTTTAAATCTACAGCGGCTAACAACGCATCCTTTTGTCCTGTTTTATCTTCACCTTGGATTTGATATACATCGTAGGAAATACCCATTTGGTCTAAAACAGCCAACGCCTCATCATTACTTTGCCGTGTAAGTTTATTGATATTAGGCTTTGCATTATCTTTGATAAGGATATCTTTTATAATACCTACTGTATTTGTGTTAGCTGCAGATGTGACAGTCACTGTATTTGGAACAGTCATTGTGCCAGCCAACGTTTTTACATTCTTTGCACCAGCCAAGCTAGTAACAGCACCAACTAAACAGGCTGCTAACACAAGCGTTTTTAATGGTTTCATTATTTATGTCCTCCCTTTAGGGTTTTTAAACTATACATAGATTCTAGTTGTCCTAACCAGTAATCTCTGCTCGTATCTTCTGTCGCCAATACTTGTATAGAAATACCTTCATTTTGTGGTAATATATACAGATTCAACGCACCTGGCAACATGAATCCATCATAATTAATGCTACCACGTAAGCTCACTCTCTCAAGAGTACCAAATTTAGAGGTGTAAGGGCTAAAGGATAATTCTGTAGCACCTACCGAGAAATTAGGGATAATTTTCTTTAAAACATCAATCGCTTCATTTGTAAGTTGCTGTTCTTTAGGAGATAAAGTTGCATTATCTATAACAGCTTGATTCAACTGCTTGTTCATATTGCGTTGCATTGCCGTATTATATTCGATCATAACAGGTGTTAATGAATTACGATCTAAATTGACTAATGACAACTGAGTAATAAACTCTTCTGCATTTGATTTGGAGTATGGCTTATTATTTGTAATTATTCCTACTTGTTTTTCGGCCATTACAGAATTAACAATTTGAGTCGATACATCACTAGAATAATCAATAAAATCTTTATTCAGATTATATGATATCAACCAAGCTGTATGGTGGCCCAAAGCACTATCTCCAGATAGTTGATAGACACTATATCCATCTACAGTATTCCCATTAAATGGAGGAATCGCTACTTGATATATCTCTTGCATGCGCTCGCTAAGTTTTTTTCTAACTTCCGCATTAGCCTCATTTACAGCTTTATTTTGTTCTTTAGTTCTAAAATTAGGATTTGTAGAAACTACGTCTATAGCAGTAGCACTAACACCATTATTTGTAGTTGCATATTGTCCATAACCTAGGTCAATCGTATCTGCACAGGCTACTGCCCCCATGCCAACTGTTAGGCACGTTGCACAAGCTAGTGTCATTATTTTTTTACGCCACAACTTCATAATCTCACCTCGTGAATCTATTACATTAACTCTAAATTAGTAATTTTGAATATATATAGTATTATACTATATAATTGTACTAACATGATAGGTTTCTCAAATTTACATTTTACCTAATGTACTATACAATACTTAGAGATAAGAAACTCATTAATTGTAGAAAGGAGTTGTCATTTCGCCAAACCATTATGATACAAGAAATTATTCCTCTTACTAGACCGCGCACATTAGCAGCTGCACTGGGACCTACTATTTTAGGTGCTGCATTTAGTTACTATGCCTTTGGTGCTGTTCATGGTACAGGTCTTGCCATCTTTCACACCATCCTAATATTTCTAGCCGTCGTATCCGCTCAAATTGTAGCCAACTTATGGAATGAGTATAAGGATTTTAAATCAGGTCTCGATGCAGGCCAAAAGGTTGGCAATGCGGGCTCTATCACGCGTGGTGCTATCACGCCTGAACTCATCATTACTATGATAAAAGTATTGATGGTCGTGCCAATCATCATTGGTCTCTATTTAGCATCTACAATTACTTGGTACTATATTCCAGCTGGCTTTGTTTGCATCTTAATTAGCTTTCTCTACTCTGGTGGCCCAAAGCCAATTTCTCGCACACCATTTGGTGAAATCTCCTCTGGTATTGCCATGGGGCTTGCCATTGTTCTCATCACGGGCTATGCATGGACTCGTGAACTTAGCTGGTCACTCTTAATTCCAGCGATTCCAGCCACCCTTTTGGTAGGGTCCATCATGCTTACCAATAATATCCGTGATATTCGTAATGATGAAAACCACGGTCGCCGTACACTACCTATCGTACTAGGCCGAGACCGCGCCATCAGCCTCATGAGCATTACCTATATTTTTAATTTTATCTGGATTGGTGCATGGATCTATTTGAAAGCATTACCAATACTTGCCCTCTTAGCCCTTATTGCTATTATCCCAGCGTTCAAAACAATAAAAACATTCTATATGTATGTCGATGAATTTGAATTAGATAAAGCGATGGGCACTACTGCTGCCACAGCGATGTTATACCAATTACTATTAAGTATAGGGCTCATTATTAGTAAATAATAAAAAAAGATAAGCTACCCTAAATAACGACTTTGGCCCTGCGAAGGCCGTAGGCCGAAGTCAGACCCAGCCGGTGGAGTTATTTAGGGCAGCTTATTTTTTACTTTTACCTATAATGAGCCCTATAACTTTTAGTTATGGATAACCGCCAATAATACATAGTTGCAGAATAGGAAATATTTTAGTACTATAAGTTTATTAAATTACATTTAATTTTCTCGAAAAGGAGAGTGTTTGTATGAACAAATTTTTAGCATTAGCGGCTACAGTCGTTCTCGGCGGTGCGCTATTAATCGCAGGTTGCGGCAGCGATAATAATAAAGCGGCTAGCAGCGGTGACAAACAAGTATTAAAAATTGGTGCTACTGCAGTACCACATGCGGAAATCTTAGAACAAGTAAAACCAATCTTAGCAAAAGAAGGTGTTGAATTAAAAATCACAGAATTCACTGATTACAATACACCAAATCTAGCATTGGGTGATAAAGAAATCGACGCTAACTTCTTCCAACATGTGCCATACATGGACGAATTTGCGAAAGCACATAACCTTCCTCTAGTATCTGTGGGTGGTGTTCATCTTGAACCAATGGGCTTATATTCCCGTCAAATCAAAGATTTAAAAGATCTTCCTAAAGGCGCTAAAATCGCTATTCCTAATGACCCTACAAATGGCGGTCGTGCATTGTTGTTATTGCAAAAAGCTGGTCTTATCACATTGAAAGACTCCAATAATATCTTATCCACTGTACAAGATATTGCTACTAACCCTAATGGTTACGAATTTGTAGAATTGGAAGCAGCACAAGTACCTCGCTCTCTTGACGATGTTGCTTTAGCAGCTGTTAATACTAACTTTGCATTGAATGCAAATCTTAACCCTGCTAAAGATGCATTATTCATCGAAGCTAACGATTCCCCTTATGTAAATATCGTAACTGTTCTTAAAGGCAATGAAAATGACCCTCGCATCCAAAAATTAATGGCTGCTCTTCATAGCCCTGAAATCAAAAAATTCATTCAAGATAAATACCAAGGTGCTATCATACCTGCTTTCTAAGATTACATATCAAAAGGCTGGAGCCACTACAACGTGCTCCAGCCTTTTTCTTTTGCTTATAAAACTTAATTCTATACCATTCTACTAAGGTAAAAGAAACTCCAGTCATTCTTATAAATCTGTGTTTGAGAAACTAAAGGGCAGTAATTCTTCTAGAGTAACCGTCTTATACTCTCCTTTTAAATTTGCCATAATAATACAAGGTATCTTGAACTCTCCAATGACTTGACGACATGCGCCACAAGGCGAGCAAGGCCTGTCCGTATCCGCCACAACTGCAATGGCAGATATGTTTCGTTTCCCATCGGACACAGCATTAAATATAGCAGTTCGTTCAGCACAATTTGTGAGCCCATAGGATGCATTTTCAATATTACAGCCTCCATAGATGTATCCATCATTGCTTAAAACAGCGGCCCCTACGGCAAAATTAGAATACGGACTATAGGACTGTTTACGCATCTCTATGGCAGCTTGAATTAATTTCTGTAACTCTTGTTCTATCATAAGGCCTCCTATTCTACAAAACCAAGTATAGTCTCACCAATAGTAGATGCTTCTGTACCTATTGTAAGGGCTTGTACGTAAGCCTTTTCGGCCTCCTCAAACAGACTTTCATCATTAGCATACAAGGTGGCAAGCACATCACCTGCTACAACAGCATCACCAGTTTTCTTATGCATCACAATCCCTGCTGTCATATCAATAGGACCATCTTTCACAATACGACCAGCACCAAGCATAACAGATGCAATACCACAATCCTCCGTATTCATATGAGCGATATAGCCTGCCTTAGAGGCCCTAATATCATAGGTAAATCGAGCGGACCCTAATAGAGAAGTATCATCTACAACTTGACCTTTTCCACCTTGCGCCACGATGAGTTCTCGCAACTTAGCCAAACCAGCTCCATTTTGCAATGCCGTCTGCACCATAGAATAGCAGTTGTCATAATCGCCCTTTTCACTCATCACTAATAAATGGGTCGCCATCACAAGGCATTCGTGTGTTAAATCTTGAGGGCCACGTCCCTTCAAGGTTTGAATCACCTCTGCAATTTCCAAGGCATTTCCGATGGCCTGCCCCAATGGTCGATCCATATCTGTAATAACAGCCTTCACAATACGACCATTAGCGTTACCGATATCCACCATTGCCTGCGCGAGTAAGCGAGCATCATCGATAGTTTTCATAAATGCACCACTACCGACCTTAACATCTAATAAAATAGCATCTGCCCCAGAAGCGAGCTTCTTACTCATAATCGAAGATGCAATAAGAGGAATACTATCCACCGTAGCCGTTACATCTCGAAGTGCATAAATTTTTTTATCGGCTGGTGCAATATTACTGGATTGACCAATTACAGCAACGCCAATATTGTTGACTTGATTTCTAAATTCCTCTTCTGAAAGCTCTGTTCTAAGACCAGGTATAGACTCCATTTTATCAATGGTGCCACCTGTATGACCAAGGCCACGACCAGACATCTTAGCCACCACACCTCCACAGGCTACAACCAAGGATGCGATGACAAGTGTTGTTTTATCACCTACACCTCCAGTGCTATGCTTGTCTACCTTGATTCCCTTAATAGCTGATAAATCAACCATATCACCAGAATGTGCCATAGCCATAGTGAAAGCCCCTAGCTCCTTTGGTGTCATGCCCTTAAATATGACAGCCATTAAAAAGGCACTCATTTGGTAGTCTGGAATATCACCCGCTACATAACCATGTATAAGCCATTGTAATTCAGAGTCAGTTAACTCAATACCTTGTCGTTTTTTGAGTATCACATCATACATTCTCATAGTTCACCTATAAAGGGCTGTACCGAAATAGCTTATTTTAACTTCGGTACAGCCCCCTTTCTATACAGTACATGGCAAAACAATCTATACTTGTTCATCCAATCGATTTTGTAATAGCCCCACTGCCGCACTAGCCCCAATACGTGTGCATCCAGCCTCGATATAAGCCTTCATAGCCTCAACGGAACGAATACCGCCAGCCGCCTTAATTTGTACATGTGGCCCAATATGCTTTTTAAATAATTGCACATCTTCTAAAGTAGCGCCACCACTACCAAATCCAGTCGATGTCTTAATGAAGTCAGCACCACCTTCAGTCACACAGCGGCACAATTCTACTTTTTCATCCTTTGTTAAGGAACAAGCCTCTATGATGACCTTCAATATTTTCTCTCCACATATGGCTTTAAGTGCCTTAATCTCCTCGGTTATAGCATGGTAATCACCTTGTTTAACATCACCTAAGTTGATTACCATGTCGATTTCCGAAGCACCTTCTTCAATAGCTTGTTTAGTTTCTGCTACCTTGGCTTCTGTAGTTTGGTATCCCAAAGGAAAACCTACAACGGTACACACAGTTAAATCTGGATATGCATTATGCGCAGACGCTACAAAGTCCGGCGGAATACATACAGACGCTGTATGATATGCTAGTGCATCTTCACAAACCACCTTAATTTCCTCCCATGTAGCAATGGGGTTTAACAATGTATGATCAACATATGTCAATAATTCTTTACCTAGCATAATAACCTCCCAAAACAATCTATTACACTATACGGTTCATCATTAATTTGTATTTCGAACTAAGCCATATTTAGAAAAATGACATTTGCTCTGGTTCTGGTGCTTTATGAAGCTCTGCCTGTGCTGCCTTATTCTTTTCATCGATAAATGGCTCGAGCGGTACACCTGTTTTTGAAAGCAACTCTGGCAATGAATTAGCGCCTTTCAAACGAGCGGCCTCAATAGCGACCTTAGCACATGTTTCTGCATCATCTAATGCATAATGATGCTTAAATTCTACACCTAGGTACGCTGCCATAGTATTTAATTTATGATTTACCAAATCAGGCCATACGGCACGAGAGATTTTTACAGTACATGCATAATCGAGTTCTGGCCAAGGAATTTTATAGTAATCAAGAGTAGCACGCAATACATTCATATCGAATTTAGCATTGTGAGCAATCATGATTTTCCCCTTCAAATGATTCTCGTAAATAGTAGGCCATAATTGATCAAATGTTTTCTCATGTATTACCTCATTAGGTTCAATGCCATGAATCTCAATACATTCAGGATCAAAGGACATAAACGGTGGTTTAATAAGACTATATGCTTTTTTTGTAATCTGTCCATTTTCTACGGTAATAACCGCTAAGGAACAGGCACTATTTTTATATTTATTAGCTGTTTCAAAATCCAATGCTACAAAATCTAACATGGTTATCCTTTCTTAGCTACTAACAATAAATTATATAAATAAATCCGATATACATATATCAACTCGTATTAGGAATCATCTTCACTTCTTTATTTATTATATCATGAACGCAAAGAAAATCGATGTACAAAAGCCGTTCTTATGTATACTTTCACATTGGATTTTCATTGACAGGACGACCCATTCTATGTGAAAATTATTTAGATATATAAGTACTATGGAGGTTATAACATGGCAGATGACAGATTAATCGTCGCCCTCGACGTATCCACAATGGATGCGATGAAATCTATCGTGTCCTCACTAGGGGATTCCGTTAGTTTCTACAAGGTGGGGATGGAATTATTCTACGCCGAAGGGGACCAAACGGTTCGCTATTTGCAAGAGCACGGCAAGCATGTATTTCTCGATTTGAAATTACATGATATTCCTAATACGGTGGCCCATGGCGTATCTTCCCTTACTCGTTTAGGCGCCAATTTAATTACCATTCACGGTCAAGGTGGCCCTATAATGATGAAAGCTGCCGCTGAGGCTGCTCGTGAAAGCGCTGAAAAACTAGGCATCGAACGTCCAAAACTATTGGCTATTACCGTTTTAACGAGCTTTGATGACGAATCTTGGACATCTATTGGCGGTCAATTACCAATTGCAGACCAAGTAATTCGCCTTGCTAAACTAGCAAAAGAATCTGGTATGGACGGTGTTGTATGTTCCGCTTTAGAGGCTAGGATGATTCGCGATGCCTGCGGACCAGAGTTCCTTATCGTTACGCCTGGTATTCGCCCATCCTTTGCAGCCACAAATGACCAAAAACGCATCGCTACACCATCGAGTGCGTTACAAGATGGCGCATCTCGCCTCGTTATTGGCCGACCGATTACACAAGCGGATAACCCACAAGAAGCTGTGCGCTTGATTATTGAAGAAATGGAGAGTGTATCCAAATGATGTCAGAACAAGAAGTAAAACAATTACTTATCGATACCCAAGCAATTTTAGAAGGTCATTTCTTATTGACTTCTGGTCTGCATAGCCCAATGTACGTTGAAAAATTCAATGTATTACAACATCCAAAGTACACTGAAACATTGTGTAAAGAGTTAGCTGAACGCTTCCGCGATCAAAATGTAGAACTCGTTATTGGACCTATGACTGGTGGTATCTTATTGGCTCACGAAGTTGGTAAAGAATTGGGTACTCGCGCTATTTTCACAGAACGTGAAAAAGGCGTTATGACATTGCGTCGCGGTTTTAAGATTGAACCAGGTACACGCGTACTCATCGTTGAGGACATTGTAACTACTGGTGGTTCCGTACAAGAAGTTGTTAACGTAGTGAACCAATCCGGTGGTGAAATCGTAGGCGTCGGCCTTCTCGTTAACCGTTCTGGCGGCAAAGCCGAATTTGGCGTACCAAACGAAAAGGTACAAGCATTACTCAACCTTGAAGTTCCAACATACAAGCCAGAGGAATGCCCTCTTTGTAAAGATGGCGTAGCTATGACAGAACGCGGTTCTAAACACATTAAATAAAATTATAAACAGATACAAAAAGAGCTCCTTCACTGAGGAGCTCTTTTTGCTTGTGTGTAGTTATTGTGTGTAAGAGAGAGATTCTGATACATATGTATCACGTAGAGTGTATGGCTCTACGGTGGCCATGAATGCACTTTCATGACCACGCGCTCTAAAAGTGTTGTGAGAGAAAAGAATCAATAAAATACTATTGATTTTGAGTAGTCTGTGATGCACCTTGTTCCACAGATGGTTGAGGCACATTACCATTTGGTTGCCCCCCTTGAGGCATTTGACCAGGTTGACCTTGTTGCCCTATTTGACCAGATTGGCCTTGTGGAGGCATTTGACCATTTTGATGCATATACTGACCATTATTTCGTCCCATACCATCTTGAGGCATCATTTGGTTTTGACAATTTTGGTACATATGTTGACCATTATTTGGCCCCATACCATCTTGAGGCATCATTTTATTATTTCCATCCATCATATGTTGATTCATATGCATATTAGGACCATCATGTCTATGTGTTTTTCTGAACTGTTGTTCATTGGTTTTCATCCATTCACCAAAATTTGGTAAATCATTTACAGCAAAGGATGTACCTACCCCTACAGCACTGATTACAGTTAGAATGGCAGCAATTATAATTCGTCTCATAGGTCCTCCTTAATCTACATTGCTGAAATAACGTTCGCGTACACCACGAAGTTCAATACCAATAAAGATACATGTAAGGCCCCCAAAGAGACCTACACCACCAAGTGCCACTAAAGTTACCAATGATAATGCAGGAAATGCCGTTACATTCTCGAATGGTTGCCAAGAGCTACCTAATAAATACAGGATTGCCGGCGTAATAATAAATATAAGAACCCCCACAATATATGATAAACCACTACCGATGGATAGTAAGGTTTTAGATGCTTTTTTAGCCATTCCTGGCAACTGCGGCAATAAACGCTCTTTGTAGTCATCAAATCTAGCATAAATTTCTTGCATATTTACAGATTTACTGTCACCACCATCTTGGCCTAATGTATCTGTAATAATGCCTGCATCTACATAGGATGCATAAATTTCCTCTGGAGTACCTAACGATTTAATGATTTCACTATCTGTAAGGCCTTTTTCATAACCTACGGCAAAGTGTTCCTCATAAACCTCTATAATACTCTCTACATCGGCAACGTGCGCCTTTTTAAAAATATTGCGCAATGCCTCTAAAAAGCTATTTTTGTCCATTATAGTCGACTCCTTTCAACAGGATATTGATGACACTAGAAAATTCATCCCATTCTTGGCGCATCTGATTGTATGCTACACGGCCGTTTGCCGTGATGTGATAATATTTTCGAGATGGCCCTGTGGACGACTCTTTCAAATACGTTTCAACATACTTTTCTTTTTTCAATCTATTAAATAATGGATATATAGTTCCTTCTGAAATTTCAATGTATTCTGAAATAGTGCTTACGATTTCATATCCATAGCGATCACTTTGTGTTAATAGTGCTAGCACAAGCATATCCATAACACCTTTTTTTAATTGAACTTGCATAGTTCCTCCCTTTAGGCTGTGCCTACCTGCCAATGTGAAAGCTCTCTTACGGTCACTATCATGTACTGACAAATACATAATAACACAAGGTACCTCGAATTGCAAGGTACCTTGTAAAAAAATGTTTTATACAATATAAAACCCTTTCAATATCTCTAAAAACACACCTATTATAAAGTGTTTCATGAATTGAAAGGGTTTTAACATGTTAGATTAAATTCAATTTTCTAATGTAAATACACATCTATTAATTAATTTGTAGAGGCTTGTCCTAATTTTACCTGAGCGCTCTTCATTTTACCATTATGAGTATAAGATACTAAAATTGTATCACCAGGGCTCTTGGCATCAATTTGCTCTTTCAATTCGATTAATGTACTTACATTCTTACCATCGATTTGAGCAATCGTATCACCTTCTACAATACCAGCTCGAGCCACAGGACCGGTAGGATCCAATTGTACAATAAGAAGGCCTTCTCCTTCATAGCTTACATTATTGCGAGCTGCTGTTTGACGATCCACAGCCCATATTCCTAAATATGGACGGATTACCTTACCATTCTTGATGATAGAGTCGATAATAGACTTAGCAGAATTAATAGGAATAGCAAAGCCCATCCCCTCAACGCCTTCCTTAGAAATTTTAGAGCTATTGATGCCAATGAGCTCGCCATCCGCATTGAGTAATGCACCACCAGAGTTACCTGGATTAATAGCGGCATCAGTTTGAATCAATGGAAAACGTTGTCCTTGATCGTCAATGGTACGTGCCAAGGCACTGATCACGCCAGATGTTACAGAACCTTTAAACTCTAAACCTAATGGATTGCCGATAGCAATGGCAGGTTCACCTACTTGTAAGGAATCCGAATCACCTATAGTAATAGGTTGAATGTTCTTTGGCGCCGTAATTTTTACAACGGCCAAATCTGTTTGTGAATCTGTGCCTATAACGGTACCTGTTACAGTAGATCCATCAGACAAGGAAACTGTAACTTCCCCATTTTTAGCACCTGCCACAACATGGTTATTGGTAACAATATGACCTTCATTATCGATTAAAACGCCAGAGCCAACGCCTTCACCTGCATAAATAGTACGATTAAAGATATCCTTTTGGAATACCTGTGTTGTAATACCAACTACGGCAGGGCCTGATTTTTTAGCCGCCTGTACAACATAAGTATTTCGAGATTCTGTTAGTGGCTTAGTTTGTTTGGTATTCTCTGACACTACAGTTTGCTGGTGGCCTGCTGGAGTACCAAATAAATAATAACCACCGCCGATACCTACACAGGCTGCAATAGCACATGCTATAATTTGTTTCTTATAGTTTTTTATATTCATATATTTTCTCCTACATTTTTCAATTGTATACAATTAATACTAATTTATTATATTGCTAATATTATAGATTTGCAATATAACAATTCTTATTAAGCCTAAAATATATGTAAAAAGCAGAGAACACAAAAGAGGTATTCATTAGCATTTACTAATGAATACCTCTTTTGCATATAGTTTGAGAGTGTAAGGACTGTGAGAGAGAGTTATTTATGAAGACGGAAAAGTTGAGAGAGAACTTATTAAGAGAGAGAAGTTAAGTGTATCTTTTCCGTATATCTTCATAAAATCCTTACAATTATAGTATACACGATATGTCTAAAAAATAAACCATAGTATATAAACAATACTTAAAACTTCAATTATATCTCTATAATATAAGTCCTCTAATCCCATATCTTATCAACAGCGCACCAATCCATGAGTTCAAAGTGAATTAAACTGTTAATTTATACAAATTTATAACCTACGCCCCAAACAGTAATAATGTGTTTACTATCAGATGGATTTTCTTCAATTTCTTCACGTAAACGATTAATATGAACTGCTACAGTTGCATAATCACCATAAGAGTCCAAGCCCCATACACGGGAATATAATTCTTCTTTAGAGAATACAATATCGCGATTACGCATAAGGAATTCTAATAGTTGGAACTCTTTCTTTTTAAGATGAACTTCATTGTCGTTCACCCAAACTTTCATCATTTTTGGATCAAGACGAATATCACCAGATTGAATTGCATTCGTATCAACCACGTCTTTTTCTGTAAGACGTTTATATTGCGCTAACATTGCTTTGATTTTAGCAATCAATACGGATGGAGAGAATGGTTTTTCGATATAGTCATCTGCACCTACACCAAGGCCACGGATTTTATCAATATCATCAAGGCGTGCAGTAACCATTACGATAGGTACACGGACTTTGTCACGAATAATGCGACAAACTTCAAAGCCATCCATTTCCGGCAACATAACGTCCAAGATAATTAAGTCCACAGGTGTATTTAAAGCAGCTTCAATACCATCAGTACCATTGTTCATAACAGTTACATCATAACCAGCAACCATCAAATAATCACGTTCAATATTAGCAATATCGATATCGTCTTCAATTATTAGAATATGTTCACTCATGATTTTCTCCTTTTTTTGGGAACTCTAAAATAATCCTAAGTCCATGTGGTCTAATATTTTCTATCACTACACGACCTTCGAAAATTTCCATAATACGTCTAATAATCGAAAGACCAAGTCCACTCCCCTCCTGTGGATTAGTGCGGGACGAATCAACTCGATAAAACGGACGCATAAGTCGGTCAAGCGATTCTGGCGGAACCCCAGGGCCATCATCACTTACCACACAGTACACATGACTTTCATCTTCGGTGACATCAATAACACTATGTCCTATATCTGCCATCTTATATTTTGCACTATTATTTAAAATATTTTGCAAAACCCGTTGTAGCAACTGCGGATTTGCCATAATAGTTGCATCCTTTACGGTAATACGTTGACTTAATTCAAGACCTCTAGACTTGTAATGTTCTATATGATCATCAACAAAGCCCTGTACGTATTTACCTAGATTGATTGCTTCCGACGGTCTAGATTCTTTTTTATAATTTAGCGTTGTTATAAGGAATAGTTCCTCCAACATAGAATCTAAATCATTGGCGCGTTTTAAAATAATACCCATGTAGCGCTTTTGTTGCTCTTCAGTTGGTGCTATACCATCTCTAACACCTTCTGCATACGCTTTGATAGCAGTTAATGGAGTTCGGATATCATGGGAAATACCAGCTAGTAATTCCTTTTGTTGCTCCTGTTCCATCTCGATTTGATAATTAGCGACTCTCAATGATTCCGTCATATTACGAACGTGAATCATGATAAACTTAGTTACAAATCGGTTAATTGCAAAAAATGTAACAATAAACAAAAGTAAAGCCACAATGCTAATGTAGAAGGAAACTGATTCCATCAAACTATCACTACCATGAACAGCGCGTTTAATAGCTATATGGTACAAGTAAGCATGGTGACCTTCATTCTTACGCATTTCATACACAAAGGTATGATTTGATTGATACACAATGCCCTGTAATTCTGGGTTAACATCGATCAACCCTACAATCGCAGATTCATTGTAAATTTGTTGTGTTCCATAAGAATATAAAAGTTTACCTTGATCAAGAACCTCTACATAGATTTCATTTGGGTCAAACAAGCTATAGCTAGGTTTAACAAGAGAATCAATTAAACCATTATCTAAGCCATAAAAAGTAATTGTCTCAGCCACACGACTGACACTTTTAAATTGTTGTTCTTGCTCGATACGCAAATAGTATCCAGCATTTGCTAAAATGCGTAGCCCTGAAAAATATAACAAAAATAGAATAATTGCTATTAGTATAGGAACTACAAATAGAACAACATTGGATATCCAAATTCTAATTTGTAAATTCACAGGATTACCTCAATATCATAATTAGTAGATACTCCTTATAGTGTACGCTATTTTACGCATGATTAGCAAGCAAAAACGTAAATTTCATGTAATAAAATTCACAACTTATTCATCATATGTTTATAATTGTAACCAATAATAATTACTAATTATATTTTTTTCATATCTATCTCTAGAAAATATAAATAAAGAGTAGATTTTCTATAAATAGACATAAAAACAGCTCCACCTGTATAGGTAGAGCTGTTAATGTAAGATTAACGACGGTTAGCTTCGAAGAAGTTAATAGCAACTTCTGGGAACATAGCGTATGTTAATACGTCTTCGTCAGTGATACCATTGTAGCCTTTGGAAGCTAAATCTTGACGATAACCTTCCAATTCAGGTTCGATAAGATCTGCTGGACGGCAAGTGATAGGTTCTTCATCACCAATGATAGTGTGACGAATTTCGTCAGAAATTTTACCAGGCAACGCACCATATTTACCGCGTACAAGGTCTTTAACTTCGTTAGGAACCATTTTGTAACGGTCGCCCATCATAACGTTCATCATAGCCATTGTACCAACGATTTGGGATGTTGGAGTTACCAATGGAGGGTAACCCAAGTCTTCACGAACGCGTGGCATTTCATCCATAACGTCGAAGAAGCGATCGCCCATACCCATTTCATTCAATTGGTTTTGAGTATTGGACAACATACCGCCAGGAATTTGGTAACGACGAACAGCTGGGATTACATCGCTAGCTGGTTTCAAGTTGAATTCTTCAGCGATTTGTTGTTTTACTTTACGGAAATGGTCAACTAATGGAATGAATTTGTCAAGATCAAGACCAAGATCCCATTCAGTACCTTTGAACATTTCAATCATAGTTTCAGTAGCTGGTTGGCTAGTTGCATGAGCAAATGGGGAGATAGCAGTATCGATGATATCTACGCCAGCTTTAGCAGCTTCCCAGTATGTAGTGCTTGCAAGACCGCAAGTGAAATGGCTGTGCAAATCGATTGGCAATTCGCCAAAACGTTTTTTGAAAGTAGAAACTAAATCATATGCATCAGCAGGTCCTAACAAACCGGACATATCTTTGATACAAAGGGAATCAGTACCCATTTCTACCAATGTTTCAGCTACTTTCAAGAAGCTTTCAGTTGTATGAACTGGGGAAATAGTGTATACCATAGCGGATTGAACGTGTGCACCAGCTTTTTTGGAGTACTTAATAGCAGCTTCCATGTTACGTGGGTCATTCAATGCGTCGAAAATACGGATACGGTCGATACCATTTTTAACAGCTGCATTACAGAACGCTTCTACTACGTCATCAGAGTAGTGTTTGTAGCCCAATAAGTTTTGACCACGAAGCAACATTTGCAATGGAGTGTTTTTCAAATTGGATTTCAATTTGCGAAGGCGTTCCCATGGATCTTCATTCAAGAAACGAAGGCAGCTATCATAAGTAGCACCGCCCCAACACTCAAGAGCTTCATAACCAATTTCGTCTAAAAGACCAAGTACTGGTTCCATTTGCTCATAACGCATGCGTGTTGCCAAAATAGATTGATGACCGTCACGAAGAACGGTTTCACAGATTCTTAGTTTGTTTGCCATGTTAATCCTCCAATTCGAAATAGTTACCCGATGCAACTTTATGCATCTTTTCACTTACTATCTCATACCTATTTATCAACAATTTCTATAGTGCCTACCCATATAAGTAAAATACACTATGAATTATTGGAACATACTTATATTAGACTACTTCTAAAATTCTTTGTCAACAAGTATATTATGCTTATTTGTCATTAAAAAGCGATCATTTTCGGTATAAAAGTGTATGAAAAATCACAATAAACGCCGGATACACTAGATTTTATCTTGTATTTTCAATCATTACCAAAATAGTATGTTAATGAGAATGTATAAACTAACTAAACAAAATTTCGATATAATTTTTGTTTATGGTCTAGACTATATCAGTATTTCTTGATGTAGTATAACGAATTATCTTGATTAGTAAATGCAGTTATCAATTTTTATGATAAGAGTTCAGTAGGTTATAAACTTCATAATTATACATTTTACATTCTTTGTATAAGCGTTTTATTTCACTTTTTTCGGAGCTGTTTCAAGAACTATATTTTTGCCATTTCGTTTTACTTGAATAGAAAAAGCGCCTTCCCCTTCTTTAAAGTACTCCATCTTGATGTCTAATAGCATTTTCCCAATTAAAGTTTCTACCTTTTCTGTTAAGAACTCACGGTAGAAAGCATCTTGACTTTGTTGAGGACTTTGATGAATTACAGGCTTAGCTGCATTACGTTCGGCCTCCATCATCGTTTCTTCAAAATTATCCTCTCCCCCCCATTGCTTCATCATTTCCGCATCAGACAAACCTTTTTGAATCTTAAATTTTGCCATTATAATCACCTATTTCTCTTACTAAAAAGCTATAATTATTATTACCGAACCTCACTAGATACTACATCTAATAGTTCAATAATATTTTCTTTCACCCATATTGGATCAATGCCTGACATACAATAGGCTTTGCCCTTAGGACATTTTCTCTTACGACATCCTAAGCAATCCATATCATGATTTTGTATCACTCTATAAAGTCCAGTTAAGGGTCCCCATTCAGCGGGATTTGTAGGGCCAAATAGAGCCACAACAGGTCGATTTAAAGCAATCGCCATATGTAACGCACCAGTATCGCAAGAAACAACCACATCACAGGCCTGCAAAAGGGCGGCCATTTCACGAAGTGTTGTTTTACCTAATTTATTATAAACAGGTAATTCCTCTTTTTCTACATACTGCATGAGACTAGTAAAATCCTTTTCTTCCTTTGGTCCACCAAAGCAAATAAAATTACTCCTATATGACATGGATTCAATTAATTGCTGCCACTTTTCACTAGGCCAAGATTTAGTTTGCCAAGACGAACCAAGAACAATCCCTATAGTCGGTCTCTCTTTATCTGTGAAAGCATGTGCGATTTCAGATTGCGCCTGTTGCTGTTCCTCATCCGTCACAAAGAGATCCATTTGATTTATATCATCAAAACTTTCATCAGATCTAGTCGTCTCAGACGCATCATTAGCCAAAAGATCCTGATTAGAGGTTTCAACTGTACCTCTATCTTTAAGACTAGATTGCTGTATTGCCATCGGTAATAGCTGGGCCACTTCAAGATATTGCTCAATAACATGCTTGGATCTATCTTTTGATTTATAGTTTGTAAACAGCCAGTTCAACTCTTTCGTTCCACCCAAACCTAAGCGTATAGGAGCACCTGTTGCTAGTAATACAAGGCCTGTAATAAGGCGACCTTGTATATCAACAGCAATATCAAACTGATATGGTTGTAGCTGTTTTCTTAAATCCCACCACATATTCCACATGGTACGTAGGTGCAATTTTTTGGAATGAGCCTCATACACATCCCGTTCCCAGGGGATAATATGGTCTACATATGGATTATGTTCTAATAACTCAGCCATACTCGGTGTAACAATCCAATGTAATATTGCATTAGGATACCGTTGCTTTATCCACCGCGCAGCGGCTGTGGCATGTAGTATATCACCTATATAACTAAGCCGTACAAATAGTATATTCACAAACAACCGCCTTTCTCACATAGCGTTTATATTCTACTAACTATTCAGCATCAATACATTTCTGTTATTATTTACTGCTATCTAACAAAACAGATATGAATTTAAGTTTAATTATATAGCATAAAACCAAAAATATTTTATAAATAAAGCCTTTATAACCTAAGATTATAAAGGCTTTATGTTAATTCTTTTTCTTTTTTGAGTTAGTTGATGAATCAGAGGATGAAGATTTTTCATTATCTTCTGTTACCTTTGTCGTATCATCACTACCATTAGTAATAATTTCTTTCACAGTACTCATTGTCACCTCAGACAATGTAGTTGGATTATTATACTTATAAACTGGTTTGAAACCTACACCTAATTTACCAGTATATACAGTGATTACATTGTTATCTTCATCAACACGACCAATATAGATTGTTTTGCTAGTATCTACACCAATCAATCTATAGCGTCCTGGTGGATTGATTACACGCCAGCCACCTTCAATGCCGTTAAACATGAATATATCACCTGTTTTAGCATTGTCATAGAAGAAATTATCTTCATCGTAGAATACGGCTATGCGGCCAATGTCTGTAGCTTGCATGTAAACGCGACGAGTATCGTAGTTTGCATCAGTTCGATAAATGCGGTATGCACCTTCACGAACCTTTACCTTCATGTATACCACATTAGTTGCTTCGGAATATGCCGCATCAACAATACGACTGCCTTTTGGCACATCTTCTAGTTCTGTATCGACTTCATGTTCAGGATCATCTGCATTGAGTCGAGCCATAACGACTTTATTATCCGTATAAAGCCCCATAATTGCATAGTTACGGTCTGGCATCCAGTCAAAGTAACTAATGGAGCGGCCTTTTAAGTTAACCGTTGTAGGTTTACTTTCACCAGCCTTATAAATCCGTAGACTGTCATCAGTTACAACAGCCATAAATTGATGATCATAGGATACGTATTTACGGCCCTCTTTTACATTAGGGAAGTTTTTTGTGTCATCCTTAGATGCACCAGACACATTAAATTCAGTAGTGGGTGCAAACATATATTGATCAAGGTACAGATACACCCCTCCTTGCAGTAAAATACCTACTGCAAAGGCGCTCAGTACACGCGTAAAAGGTTTCATTGTCCCTCCTATTTCACGATAAACGCCGTAGGAATCATCCGTTCCCCTAACAAATCGGCTGGTTTATTAACAACTTTGCCATTTAAATACAAGGTAGAGCTAGAGCCACCATCGAGGTTAGCGGCAATGTATGCGCCCTTTTCATATAATACATCTTGTACATCACGCAATGTAGCACCGATAGAATAGCCCGGTTGACGACCATCGATAACTACAAATAACACAGTACCATCCTTGCGTTGACCAATAGCCGTACGAGGGCCTACGCCCCAACCGCCATCGCCATCAGTAATCATTTTCTTACCATCTACGATAAGCGGAGGACCAAAGGTAATACCTTCCATAGCTTTCATATCAGCTAGTTCTGCTTTGTCATAATTGCCAGCAATTAGGTTGCCAGATTTTGAGAACCCAATAAAGTCAACAGCCTCAGATGGGCCTACATCTTTACCGATGATATATTCTCCATCATGAAGAATAAAGCCATATGGTAAACGACCTGTACCCGTACCATTTGGATCGTGGAACCCACCGCCATTAATAGCCGCTACAGCACCATTCATTTTAGCGATATTACTTGTAGTATCACCTTTTTCTTGAATATTGGCTGCCGTTGCTACTTGAATGCGACGTGGATCAGGAATTTCAAGCACATAGCCGACATAACGAGATGACTCAATTTTTTCTAATTTTAAGTCCTTGTCTTCACGAGCATTAAATTTGAATAAGTCTTGGCTTTTTACAACGCCCACGGAACCAAGGATTGCTTGCAATTCATCAGTACTAAATAACCAAGTTATGTAGTGAGGGTGACGAGATTGCAATATAGCACCAATAACGGCACGTTTTACATTATTAAATGGACCAAACAATACCACTACTGGTGATGTGACTGCGGTAAACAAGAACACCATGAGGATGAACTTTACCCAATTCTTTTTAAACAATGTCTATCTCCTTATAAATCACTGAAATGTTCAGTGCTAATTCGCTCTTCAAAATGCTTAATATCTACAGCATTGCCAATCCAGACGCGCAAAATATTATACGGATTATCGCCTTTATGCGCCCAACCAGATTTCATAGCCATTGCCATTTTTATGCCGCTCTCTTTTGTTGCCGCATCGGTATCCTTGTTTTTGTCGCCATAAGGATAGCAGAACCAAGGATTATCTGTAATACCAAGCTTATCAGCTAGAGCTTGTTGAGCCCTTTTAATATTTTCCATTTGCTCCGCTTTTGAAAGCTGTCCCATTTCGATATGCTGGAACCCATGATTAGAAATGGTCATACCATTTTCTTTCATCTCTTTCAATTGCTCCCATGTAAGTCGCGTTCCTACATCGCCCGGATTAACAAATACAGTAGCAGCAAAACCATACTCTTTCATCAAAGGATATACGATAGAATAGGTATCTGCATACCCATCATCAAAGGTTAACACTACAGGCTTTTCAGGTACCGCAGCGCCATTAACTACATAATCGTATAATTGATCCATCGTCAATGGGTTATACCCGTTATCCTTGAGGAATTTCATTTGCTCTCTAAACAAATCTTCACGAATAACTGCATCATTATCTTTATCATCACCAATTTTGTGATACATGAGTACTGGAATCCCAGACGGTTGTACCATTGTTACCTCTTTCACAGGCGGCGTTTTAGTTTTAGTTTCAGTTGTTTGCTGTGAAAGCAATCCACATCCTGCTAGCATTGTAGCAATTACAATTGTGAAAAGCATTACCAATGAAAATCGTTTCATAGGTCCCCCTTTATATAGACACAATTTTATACGATATATTATATCATTTCTATGAAAAATAGTAAAAACCAGTAAATTATTTACGCCTTATTGTAATCCAGGCCAGAATGATTTAATATTCTAATTGTAAAATATATTTTTAACAGTACTATACATATAGACAAAGGATTTACCATGAAAAAACGCCTTACTCTTATTCAAATGGACGTCCATGTTAATGACGTTGAATATAATTACAATCGTGTTCAAGAATTACTCTCCCAATCTCTTTCTGAAAATCCAGATATTATCATTTTGCCAGAGACATGGAATACAGGGTTTTATCCTTCAAGAGAGTTAATCAATATTTCCGATAAGAACGGAGAACGAACTAAATCGTTATTAAGTACATTTGCAAAAGAGCATAATGTAAATATTGTAGGCGGTTCCGTAGCTGTTGCTAAAAATGATGTTGTGTTCAATACGTCCTATACATATAATCGCAACGGCGAACTAGTTGGCGAATACTCCAAGATGCATGGTTTTAGTCCAGCCAAAGAAGACCAATACTTCGCAGGCGGCACACATACTACGCATTTTGAGTTAGATGGCATTCCATGCAGCACCGTCATCTGCTACGACATCCGATTCCCAGAACTCGTGAGAATGGCTGCATTACCTGGCACCGAACTTCTATTCGTACCTGCCCAATGGCCGACTATGCGTTTACGCCATTGGCAAGTATTAAACGAAGTACGCGCTATCGAGAATCAGTTATTCCTTTGTGCTGTAAATGGGTGCGGCACGGTCGGTCGCGTTCAAAGCACTGGCCACTCTGCCGTTTATGATCCATGGGGTACAAATCTACTAGAGATGGATACTAAGGAAGGCATTGCTTCCATAGACATCGACCTCGCTGTAGTCGAAGATATCCGTAACAAAATCAATATCTTTAGAGATCGTAAACCAGAACTCTACAACCTATAATATAAAGGCACATTGTTATTGAATTTCTCCTTATATTAGGAAAAGCATTCATTTAACGATGTGCCTTTAGTTTTGTTTTGTTTTATTGTACTGTATGGAGGAAATAAATTACTCTAGTTTGTTCCGGATTAACGGCCATACCGGCAACGGTAAACATATTATATAAATAATCAAATTTAAAGATGTAGAATGTGTACTCTGCGTTAAATGGTCTCTTTACCTCTTTATACGAATAGTAACCCAAATATTTTTTCTGTAAAGCCTTATTTTCATCATTAGACAACACTTTATCAGAACTTAATTGGCTAGCATCTTGCTCTAAGTCAAAACCCATTTGATTGTTCTTTTGGTTAGAGAGTTCACGATTAACTTGTCGCTTAATATTTTCATTACTTAGCGCCAGCTTATATTGATACATATTATTGAATGTATTGGTTACTTCAATCCATTCTTCTGGCAATATAGTAGATACGTATTTTCTATAATTCGTCTTAACATCTTCGTAAGGTTTAATAGAAACACGTTCAGCCTGCCCCTTAGTAATAATAAACTTAGCATGATTTTCTGCATCTTGAATATAAGGCTTTAGTTCTGATGGTTTGCCTGTGAAAGAAACTTGAATGTAACGACCATCTTCAATTGCCTTAGGAGGTTTTAAATGAATATCAACCTGCTTAGCAAATGATGGTATTTTCTTTGGAAAACCTGACAAATCATTCACTTTATCTACATCTATATGATTGTAATATTCCTTGTCATTAATAGGATACTTAATACTTTCTCTAAAATTAATAGCATCCACAATTTGTTTTTCAATTTCCTCTTGTGTATAAGGATTTTTAATAAGGTCTCGTTGCGGCACACCTCTTATTTTTCTATTATGTTCCTCAATATGAGCATGCATACGTAATTCTGCATCTCGATGTTGCAACATTTGTTCATTATATGTTTTTTAGCAACGGACATAACAGCATAAGATAGTTCTGTTTCACCTGTAACTTTACTTTCCATATAGGGCATAACCTCTAAAGGTTGTGTTCTATCAAGTTGAGTAGTCTTTGTACTCAATGGTATTGATACAGGTGGGTTAGATATCTGCTCGGCATTTGCTATCCCTATACTAGCAGATAATACGGTCACAACTAGTGCAATTCTTTTTAACTTCATTCAAATCTCTCTCAGCTAAACTATATAAAATGGTTGGTATACATGTCATACAACCACGCAAATACTCTATAACTCAATAATCTTCCACATTTCCTCTGGAACTTGTTCTAGAGGTTTATTTTTTGCCATAGCTTCTTTTAGGATATCAATGGTATCTTGGACTTCTTGTTTATCCTTTGTATCTGGATCGTGGAGAATAACACGGTTTAAAGAGCCTTCGCCAAATTGTTTTAAATATTCTTTTTCTACTTGATTTAATTCACGACGTAAGTATTTCATTAATATGACCTCTACTTATAAATAAATTTTCGATGACCTACTTCTACCGCTATAATCACACAATTCGTATCACTAATGTCAACAATAACTCTATAGTTGCCAATTCTATACCGCCACAATCCTTGTTTATTACCAGTTAACGATTTACCAGAATATCGTGGATTTTCTACATTATCCAAATGTTTTATCAACCAATTAAAAATATAACGTTGTGTTGACTTATCCAACTTTGAAAATTGTCGGTCAAACCGTTTACTAAACTCTAGCTTATAAACCATACTTTGCACGCATTTCTGCTACAGAATATGTAACAGGATCCTGTTTATATTCTTTCAAAGCTTCTTGACCCACTCTAAGATCAAAGTCATTTTCGATTTTTTCTAGTAACGCTTTTTTAAATAGTGTTGACAAGGTTTCATCCATAAATTCCGCATACGTTTTAAACAGTGTTTCTTCTTGTTCATTAAGTCTCACAGAAATATTTGACATACAAAGCACCTCCTTGTGTATTACATTGTAATACACAAGGAGGTGCCTGTCTATAATTATAATTATATTATTTTGTCATGCTTGCTTTTAATGCAGCAATTTCTGCATGAAGTTCTTGTAATTGAGTGTCTTGTGTAGCATCCTTAGCTTTTAATGCATTATTTTCTGCTTGTAAGGTTCTAATTTGACTATTCATTTGTGCCTTACTCATAGCATTACCCGCTCCCACTTTAACGGATACTCCAGCGTTAATCATATTTTCGCCATTTCCTACAGCGCCACCAACACTAATTGTGGTCATGTCATTAGGGTTATAAGAACCGCCTATTGCCACTGCCTTTTGACCATTATAGATACCAACACCAGCAGCCACACCGAATTTAGTACCATCTCCACTAACAGGATGCAAAGCAGCTAGTGCGGCTGCACCTGCACCAACCTTATTAATGCGACTATCAAGATTAGACACTCGTTGGTTAACAGAGGATATACCTGTTTCTACAGAGCCAACACGTTGATCTAGTGTATTGATATTACTTTCAATACTAGCAAAACGATTATTTGCAGCAGTTGTATGTGACGTTAATATTTCTGTATTTACTTTTACCTCTTTACCAAGATTTGAAACATTTGTATCAATTGTGCTTATCTTTGTTTCAACATTCGTAACACAAGCATCAACCTTTGTCACCTTGGAATCTACGGATTGTACAGATTGTTCTACAGTTTGAATTCGTGCATCAGTTTTGTCTGCTCGTTCCGTTAACGTGGACACTTGAGATTGAACAGTATTAATTTTACTTTCTACCGTATTAACACGATTGTCGATATTCGTAATTTGTTGATTAACAACTGTACCGCTATTCTTCATTTCTTTACGTACAGCACTTAATTGTTCTTCTGTAGCTGCACGACCTTTACAACAGTATAGCAACCTTTTTTGACATTAAAAATAACTCGATAGACCTTATTCATTTGAAAGTTCCCTCCTAAAGCTCTCACACTATAGTTGTTATATCATTTTCTCTATCTCTATTTATGAAAATGAATATCACCATCAATATATCTATTTATAATTCTAATGTCAATATTTTATTTATTTTTAATTATATTTATCAATTAGCTAAATGATTCATGAAGTAATTTTTATAACTAGTTGTATGATAAACCTTTTTAAGCATACAAAAAAGACATGTTACTAGTCTCTCGTCTCTCTCAGCAACATGTCTTTAGTTGTATATAGATCTCTCGAACTATATCATATTAAATCTGGCTAGGTTCTCTAAGTCCCTTTATGACACGCCAGTATGTCTACAATTATTTTATATTTTAAAATAATTTATGTCAATAATTTATTTTTAGTTTAATAATTGTCATTTATAAAAAGATTAAATCAGCTAATTACAATATTAAATCTACAATTAACCGCGTTGACAAAAATAAATAATATAATTTTTCTCAGGGCTCACCGCTGCGCCCAACGCATATGGATGATTCCAATTACCACCAAAATCAAATAAATATATTACATAATCATCAGGTATTTCTACCGAGTCTTCATTAAAAGACAATCTATGTAAATATTGTTTCTGTAGTTTTCGATTCTCCAACTCTGTATAAATAGGATATTTCTTCTTACCTAAACCTACCGTATCCGTCGGTTTAGGTTTTAATGTATCTCGCTCAGCCTCTACTCTCTTGCGCGTTTCTACATAACGTTTATACTTAGCGTCGCTATCCTCACCATCAATCTTAATCTTATTAAATTCAGCCAACACTTGATTCTGTAATGCATACATTTCATCAACAGATTTCTCAATAGGATTATCCACTTGATTTTGTACATATTTGCCCATAGGTACTGTTGTATTTTCTACAATAACTATCGATGTAGGCATTAAGGTTTTCAAAGTATCTGCATATTCCATATTTGAATCAACATAGTTTTTTACATATACATTGGATAGATCAGATTTCGAAATGACAACTTTAGAATCAATCCGTGCCTCCTCAATGTAAGGCTTCAATTGATCTGGTGTACCACCAAAAGCCAGTTGTACATATGAACCGCCTTGTAAGAATGGGGGATTACTATGTAGATGAATATTCTTTGCAAAGCTAGGTATTTGTTTAGGAAACCCTGAAATCGTAGCAACTAGCTTATAATCCTTAGGATTATTAACAGGATACTCAATTAACTCTATGGGCTTAAAAAATGCCTCTATTGATTCTTTTATCTCCTCTTTAGTTCTAGCCGTATACAGATCATAGGATTTCCCTTTATTCTTTTCTAGAAAGGCTTTGAATTCTTTATCACTTGCTTTATTCTTATCTGCACGCGTTCTGTAGGATGGAATATTAACTGGATTCGTTAATTTAATTTCCCCGTGTCCATTTTTTCTCATATAAGGACTTACGATACGTAATGGTTTATCTCTACTGCCATATCCATAGCCTTGCTTATTTGTTTCTAACGTATTATAGCGCGTAATTTGTTTGAGTGCCTTTTCATCCCGATCATTATAAAGGAGATCAAAAATTTGATACTCCACCTTCATATCTGACTTTTGTAGTTCTAATAATCGTTGTTTAGCTCGTTTCTGACTTTGTGCTTTCAATAACTCAATTTCTTCTGCTGAAAGCTTTCTTGGTGTTTTTGAATTGCCCGTCCCGACTCTTTTAAAAGCACCAGGAATAACTTCAACAAACTCTGACTTTAAAGAATCTTCAGATTTTATATTACTTTTGATTGTAATACTTGACGTCTGACTTTGATTTTCTACTGATACAGCCAAACTAGATTGACAAGACAATGCTAGTGAAAGCATGCATAAGGCAATACTTTTTTTAATCATATCTCTCCCATAAAACTCTGCTCATACAGATATAAAAGAAGGACCTACAGTTCACTGTAGGTCCTTATATTTGGTGCGGTTGGAGGGACTTGAACCCTCACGAGCGTACGCTCACCACCCCCTCAAGATGGCGTGTCTGCCATTCCACCACAACCGCGTGGAATACAAAAATGGTGCCTCAGGACAGAATCGAACTGTCGACACACGGATTTTCAGTCCGTTGCTCTACCGACTGAGCTACCGAGGCATGTTTTTTGTAAAAAAAAATGGCGACCCCGATCAGATTTGAACTGACGATCTTCGCCGTGACAGGGCGACATGTTAACCGCTACACCACGGGGCCGCGTATCAACTCTCGTTGACTACTCGTATATATTAACATGAGCCACTAATATAATGCAAGTACTTTTTTCTAATTTTTTGATGAATCTCTCCAAAATATATAGAAATAAGAATTATACATCAAAAATCGTATATAATAGCCATTTATATTCAGTATACTTCAATATACTCCAGATTATATCCCAAAATTACAGAAATAAAATTGGCACCTAAAATTCTACAAGGGAACTTTAAGTGCCAATTCAAATATAACTATATTAAATTAATTATTATATAGTATTCCTACAGATATGATACTAATTATAAATGATCCCAAGGACCGTCACGCAAGTCTTGTTCCCAATAATACTCAACCTTCATATCACTGCGTTTAACCTTATCAAACATCTTAGAACGTGCCGAAGTCATCACATTTTCACTATGTTTACCACCAAAGTACGCATATCTAGACTTACCTAAAGTATACATAACAGATACATACGGTTCTACAGAACTAATATTGCTTTTACCAATTCCTAAGTCTACAGAGATATGAGGCGTCACATTCATTTTAGCGCCTACCTTTAGCCCATGTATGGATTGCCACTTATGTTGGTCAATATAGAACATATCTTCTGGATGTTCTCCTGGCGCTTTTGTTTTCCAATGATATCCTTCCACATAACTAGATAGCCAACGGGCATTCTTATAATCTCGTGTATACCGTATATCAAAGCCATCCAATACATGTTCATAAGAATATCGAGGTGTTCTATGAATACCATCAGGTGGTGTACTAAAGCTATCATGGAAAATTATTGCCCGTGGTACTTGACGCAAAGGTGTGTTAATGTCATAAGGCCCCACCTTTTTCTCTGATAGTCCATGGTATACATTGACACTAATCGTATTTAGACCAGCTACATATTCTAATCCTGCACTAACACGAGAAAATTTATCCTTAAAAGCATAGTCATAGAATACATTGGCACCGACGTAGGCATGCTCATGTGTACTAAGACGGCGATAGCCAATACCAGCAGTACCGACAACACCAAGTGTATCATGTTCTACTACTTCACCTTTATCAATATAGGTACCTTGACCGTCAATTCTTCCAAAATCTGAATCCGAACCATTCCAATATGTAGTAGTGGAAACTTTTTCGCCACCATTACCATCTAAGCGCCCTTGTACAAACACCATAGATTTGACATTTTTGCCATATTTCTTTATAGGTTGCAATGTTTCTATAAAATACTTTGCGTTCATTTTCTGCTTAGAATTATGATTATGATAATGGAATCGTGTATCATAGCTTAGATTATTATCAGTCATTTGTTTATTAGGCATTGCATAATCATGATAAGAATCTTTCTGAGTACCTTGTAACCCAATACCGATATCCGTACGGTCCATCCAGCTACTTTGTTCAGTATCCCCAGCTTTTACATCGGTGCTCACATCTGCAGCCATCGTTCCCACACTTAGACTGCACATAAAAGCACTGCAAACCAGAGCTTTTAGTATTAATTTGTCTTTCATTTCTAACTCCTCTCTTACACATTCATTTTAATAATGAATATAAAATGAGTATATTTTATTATACCTATAATCTAAAGCGCTGACAACTATAGAGAAGGAGAAATTTATGTGTTAAAATATATGTATTATATACATCGGAGCAATAGTATGAAATCAAAAACATTAACAATAGCAATTATTATTGCCATCATAGCTGCACTGAGCGCTATGTGGTATTTCTTATGGTATATTCCTCATACACCAGTCTATACGTTCCAAACTATCCGTGAAGCAGTGGAAAACAAAGATGCGGATACGGTATTGGAGCACATCGATACAACATCATTGGTTAAAAATATCGTTACCCGCGAGGGTAACACCTATGTGGATACATCTTCACCATTAGGCAAAGCCGCTGTGGCAGCAACAAAAACATTCGGTCCAGCCCTTCTTGATGATGTAATTCGTAAATATGTAGAGGATCCAGATAGTTTCAAATCGCAAAATAGTAGTGATTCAGATGCTGAAAGCGAAGACACATCCAATACGTTCTCTATGGTAGACCGCATCCAACGAGGTGAATTATTTAAACAACGCCATTTGGAAATCAAAAACATTACCTCTGAAGATGATGGCGATACCGCCACAGTAACCGTAACGATTCACAATACAAAAACAAACCAAACAGCTCCCATCCGAGTACTTATGAAGCACATCGGTGACGGAACTTGGGCCATCTATGATATCCCAGATATCGAAGCACTCTATAAAATCACAAGAAAATAAAGACCTCTTTCGTAACAAATACGTTTGTAGAGGTAGATGATAGCAAAACTCTCCACCGGCCGGGTCTGTCTACGCCCTTCGGGCTTCGCAGGGCCAAAGTCGAATTTTGCTATCATCTACCTCTTTTCCGTATCAGCTTACCAAAAGAGGTCTTTTTTCTTATCGATTTTTAGGTACTATCGCACAGGTTACGGTAACCTGAGATATCAAGCGATGGCTTTCATCGTACATATCAAAGCGCCAAACATGTGATGTTTTGCCTTTTAACAGCAATTGCCCTTCAGCAATTAAATTGCCTTCTGCTTTCATAGGACGTAAATGACTGGCTGTTACAGATTGCCCTACCGCAAACTGATTGGATTCTATCAATTGATTACTCAAAAGCCCAGATAGTATTTCCCCAAACGCCAAGGTCGCACCACCATTAAGGTAACCTTGTGGTTGCGCATGATAACTAGTTAAATGCATCACCCCTTCCCCACTGGTGGGTCCGGTTAGCTCTACACAATCGATTTGTAATGCGTCTATCATTGTCATAATGTTCGTTTCTCCACTGTATATTCTTCAATACGATTATCCAATACATCAACGCCAAGACCAGCACCATTAGGCACCTGCATGGTCCCATCGGTAAATGAAATTTCTGGGCTGATAAGGTCATGTTCAAAATAGCGACTAGAATCAGATAAATCCCCTGCCATATAGGTATCACCTAAGGCAGCAAGTTGAACATGTAATATCTTTGAGATTCCTGATTCAACCATACTACCAATCCAGTAGGAAATACCTGCTTCGCGGCATCGTAAAATAGCGGCTCGCGTCTGTATTAAGCCCCCAAGACGACCTGCTTTTACATTGAGTACATCTATTAATCTATATTCGATTGCATAAGATAAGTCATCATAGGATAAAATCGACTCATCTAAACAAATAGAGGTCGTAATAGGCCAATTAAGCAACGATTTCTTCCACG
Organism: Veillonella tobetsuensis; assembly: GCF_002959935.1. Taxonomy (NCBI): domain Bacteria; kingdom Bacillati; phylum Bacillota; class Negativicutes; order Veillonellales; family Veillonellaceae; genus Veillonella; species Veillonella tobetsuensis. Next base: position 47,997 of record NZ_PPDF01000001.1, on the reverse strand, counting down.
CTTTATAGGTAGTCAAATTCGTCATGCTAAAGGGTTCCTCTATGCAGAGCAAATGCAAATCATTATAGGCAGCCACCATATCTAATTGGTCATAGGTATAACTTTGATTAGCATCAACAGCTAATGCTAGAGCTGGATAAGCATCACGCACAAGTCGTGTCCGTTCATAACCATCACGAGGCGATACCTTGAGTTTAATTCGTTTACAACCATTGGCTACATGCTGTTCCACGATACCTAATAGTTCATCCATGGACACGTCACCAATGACGATGCCATTGGAAATAGTTGATTCTAAAGGCTGCCCCATGATATACGACACAGAATTCACGCCTTTTCGGTTGCAATCCAGATTAATTAAAGCATTTTCAAGTCCTGCTATCGTCATGGGCATATTATCGCGCTTTAACCAAAATTGTAACTGCCGAATATAAGCCATTAATGGTTTTGGCCGCATCAAACGCAACTCTAGAATATAGGTATCCACCAATTGTTTCCATGCGGAATCAACAGTTTCTGCCGTATAAAAAGGGTCTGTGAAAGCGACACATTCCCCGTATCCAACATAGCCTTGTTGATCCTCGATACGAACGATGATACTTTCACGAACACGAACAGTACCCTTAGCCGTTTTAAATTCAAACTTTAACGGCAAAGCCACACGATACGTCGTTATGGATTTAAAGTTCAATACATCATTCATGAGAACCTCCATTTGACGCAGTCATATCGAGATGGGAGGCCAACGACTTACGCATAATCTTACCTGTCCCATTACGTGGCAATGCATCCATAATTGTAATGTATTTAGGCACCTTGTATTTGGCTAGCTTACTAGAAAGATAGTCTCGTACGATCATTTTCAAATCGGCACCTAATGCATCTATATCATCAAAAGCAACAAATAGTGCAGGCACCTGCCCCCATTTCGTATCGGCTACAGGAATAACCGCACATTCCTTCACACCTTGCATAGCATACACAGTATCTTCAATTTCCTTCGGATAGATATTCTCGCCTCCAGAAATAATCAAATCTGTACGGCGATTTAAGATGTATAAAAACCCATCTTCATCGAGATAACCCATATCATCGGTATTAAAATCGCCATGAATCGGCTCGCGATTGATATAACCACTCATAACCATGGGCCCATTCAAATGGATTTCCCCAACCCCATCGACATCAGGATTTACGATATGTACAGTCATCCTCGGCAAGGGTTTGCCTACCGAATCGAGTTTATTTAGATTTGATAATACAGGCATGGTCACGCTTTGACTAAATGTTTCCGTCATACCATAGGTTTTATAAATTGGTAACTGCTTTGCTATACATGCATCAACTAGAGGCCGCGGTATAAATTCACCGCCCAATAAGATGACACGCAATTGATGGTGAGTAATGCGCGGTTCTAAATTCTTTAAGATGGTAGGCACTAAAGACATCATATTGATGCGCCCATCATGAATATATTGCAGCACTTGTTCTTCGTCATAGGATTCCATGATTGTCATAGCCGTGCCATTATACAAAGATCTCATCAAGATGGATAATCCGCTTACATGAAACAACGGCAATACCATGAGCCAATTGTCCTGTTCAGACCTACCTAGCACCTCTTGTGATGCTTGTACATGCGCTTTAATTTGACCCCAACGAAGTGGCACTGATTTAAACTGCCCTGTTGTAGCACTGGTATTCATGATAGCAGCTATGTCATGCTCAGCAAAGGTCCAATCAAAGGTATCCTCTTGTACGGAAGATACTAAGATATTTTTTAAAGATTCAAACTCAATAGTAAAAATAGAATTAGGTACTTGATTCCGTCGCTCAAAACTGTGCAATACAGTAGTAACATCTAACTGAGCTAATTGGTTAGCTATTTCATTAGGCTTAAGATGTACGTTGAGTAATAGTACCTCTTTATGAGCTAGCATAGCTGCTAATATATAGATTGCCATCGTTACCGAGTTATCAGATAAGATAGCTAAACGAGAGGTTTCTAACCGTACTAAATTATGTGCCACATAGACTACGCTACGGTATATATCGTTATAGGTGTAATTATTCATACATATGCGATTAGGATAGTACTTTGCACCATAACGTAACCATTCCATCGTTTCACCTCATATCTAGACCTACTAACAAACCACCAAGTAATAATAACTAAGAAATAACAATTAAAATATAATAACCAACGAGATACTACAAGAAAGGCGCCTCATATAGAGGCGCCCTTGTCATTTTAACAGTTAGTTAGTCCCCATTATAGGACTAGTAACTCTCCCTATTAAGGGAATTTAGGGAATTGTTTGAAGTTTGGTTTGCGTTTTTCTTTGAACGCATCACGGCCTTCTTTTGCTTCATCGATTGTGTAGTACATCAATGTAGCGTCCCCTGCAAATTGTTGTAAGCCTGCAAGACCGTCTGTATCGGCATTGAAGGAGCCTTTCAACATGCGCAATGCCATTGGGGACAATTCAAGGATTTCATTACACCATTGAACTGTTTCTTCTTCCAACTTGTCGAATGGCACAACAGTGTTAACCATGCCCATTTCATACGCTTGAGCAGCAGTGTATTGACGGCACAAGAACCATACTTCACGAGCGCGTTTATGACCGATCATACGAGCCAAATAACCTGCGCCGTAACCAGCATCGAAGGAACCTACGCGAGGACCAGTTTGACCGAATTTAGCATTTTCAGAAGCGATGGTAAGATCGCATACGATGTGCAATACATGACCACCACCGATAGCAAAACCGTTAACCATGGCAATAACAGGTTTAGGGATAACGCGAATCAAACGTTGTAAATCGAGAACGTTCAAGCGAGGCACATTATCGTCACCTACATAACCACCGTGACCGCGCACGCTTTGGTCGCCACCAGAACAGAATGCTTCTTTATCTTCGCCTTTACCGTGGTTAGCACCAGTTAACACGATTACGCCTACTTCGTTATCTTCGCGAGCTACTGTAAAAGCGTCGATTAATTCCATAACTGTTTTAGGACGGAACGCGTTGCGCACCTCTGGACGGTTAATAGTAATTTTTGCAATGCCATTGTATGTTTCGTAAATTACATCTTCGTAATTACGATTCAATACTTTCCAATCAAATTTGCTCATGAATGTTACCTTTCCTTATATAAAAAATCTGCTAAGGCCGTCATAAACGGACCCGGCTTTTCTAAATGTACATTATGTCCCGCCCCATTGACGATAACATGTTCACAGTTTGGTACATTACTAAACAGTTCTTCTCCTATTGTAGTATATTTTGTATCTAGTGCGCCACTAATATATAAAGATGGCATGGATAATTCTTGTAAGCGATGACCCACATAGGGCATTACACCTTGCCCCGAGCCACGCAATGTAGCTGCTAATGCATAAGGACTATTATGGGCCCGACGTTGAAACAACTTATCTTGTACAACTGGTGAAAGCTGATGTTGACTTTCAAAAATAGAAATGTCAGCCCATTTAGCAGCAAACCACTCTCCATCATTATCTTCTATAGCTAGTGCTAATTGTTCATCAGCAGCTTTACGCGCTTGTCGCTCTACGTCTGATTCAATACCAAATGAACCACTTTCTAAGATGAGGTTTTCAATTTCAGAACTATACTCAAGAGCATATAGTAAAGCTAATCGTGCCCCCATGGAGTATCCCATGAGAGAATAGCTTTCACCAGCCACGGCAGAAATCACCGTATGCAAATCGTTGAGCATAGTAGGAATAGAAAAAGCAGTCTCATCCTCTGGAATATCCGAATCTCCATGTCCAATCGTATCGATACGGATAAGTTGATAGCCTGGCACAACGATGCCATCCCAGGTATAACCAGACTCAGAAAAACCATGTAAACACACAAGAGGTTTACCGGCGCCAGCTAGCGTCACCCCATATCGATACTCACCAAGGTCGATATACATGCGAAGCGTTGGATTATATATGGAGTTTTCTACAATATTACAAGCATATTGGCTCATTGTAACACCTCCATATCAATAGAAATAGTTGTATATGTTTTGTGTAAGTCACAACTACCTTCACGGCTTGTAGGGATTTCAATAATATGAACCCCCTGTTCTATACTAGACGCAGCCAAAGCCGCCTGAAGTTCATCAGGATAAGTTAATTTAGTATAGCCACAACCATACAGACGAGCAGCCCCATTATAATCTAAGCCTTGTTCCGTGGAGAACAGATAATCAAAATGCTTGGTTCCCTTTTGCGGTAAATATTCAAAAATTCCACCTCCATCATTATTGTGCAATATGATGGTCAAATTAAGCCCATGTGTTTTAGCGACAGCTAAACCATTCATGTCATGAAAAAAGGATAAATCCCCTGTCACCAAATATGTGGGTTTGCCATTTGTAGCAAGACCTAATGCAGTTGATATAGTACCATCGATACCATTAACACCACGATTGCCATAAAGAACAGCGCTAGATTTACCAGAGAACCAAAAATAATCAAAATCTCGAATTGTCATACTATTGGCTACTAAGATTTGACTATCCTCTGGAATAAATTTTTGTAATTCCTGAATGGTGCGGCCTTCAAAACATGTGCTTTCTTGTTCAGCAAGACTGAGTTGCTGCTTGGCTACATGTTCTAAATATTGCCATTTTTTTAGATATTCAATAGATCCTTGTTTTACGCCATACAGATTTATAAACATAGGAATATTAGCTTGCATATGTATTGTGGTCATCCCTGTTGGATTCATCCAGTCTGATGTAGGATTGACCTCAATATATTCCACACCATCCCAGCTAGCAAGCATTTGTTGTACTCGTTTAGACACAACAATTTGGCCAAACTGAATAATGCAATCAGGCTTTACGAGTGTCCAGACATCCTTATCTGTTAAAAAAGCATCATATGTAGAGATAATTACGTCATTCTCAGGATCTGTTGTATTTTCTACATTACAACGTCGTACATTAGATAATGAATCCGCCAATATAGGGGCTTGTAAATTCTTTGCAAAAGTAAAAATATTTTGCGCCTCGTCTACATCAACCTGTGGTCCAGCTAAGATAAGTATGCGTTTAAATTTTTTAAGCAGCGGATTAGCATTAAAGGATTCTCCAATCCAGTTTGCCTGTACCACTTGATAAGGACTACGTCCCCCTTCAAAATGTTTGGAGTCTAGTTCAGGTACTAAAGGTTCAAAAAGAGGTACATTGATATGTACAGGACCTTTTTTTATATCCATCGCCTTCATGTAAGCCTTGCGAGCTACCTGACGAGGGTATGTATAGTAATGAGATTCTTGAGGCACTGCTAATTCTTCGTAGTAATTTACAGCAGAACCAAAGATTTTGTGTTGATCCACCGTCTGAGGTGCCCCTACATATTGCAAGGTATGCGGTCTATCTGCAGAGAGTATAATTAACGGCACCCCACTGTATTGAGCCTCTAAAAGAGCTGGCAAATAATGGGCCACAGCCGAACCAGAGGTGCACACGAGTACAGTTGGTACCCTATGAGCCTTTGCAATACCGAGAGCCATAAAGCTAGCAGAGCGCTCATCTATATTCATATATGTTGTGAATCCTTCATGTTCAGTGAAGAGCATGGCCATCGTTGTAGAACGAGAACCAGGGCTAAACACAGCATGACGGACGCCGAGTTGATGGAACTCATCCACCAAGGCAGCAATATATTCGTTCATCCTATTTCCTTTCAAACACCCCTACTGTTAGATGTGGAAATGTTTATAACGCATCCAATATGGTGCGCATTTTATTATTAGTCTCTATATATTCTTCATCCGCATCAGAATCAGCTACAACACCACATCCTGCATAGGCATAGAGAATATTATCCATGATCAAGGCAGAACGAATGGCAACGACAACAATGCCATCCCCCATATCCTTCATAAAGCCAAATGGTGCAGCGTACATACCGCGCTCATGAGCTTCGTATGTTTCTAAGAGAGCCATCGCCTTCTCTCGTGGTTCACCACCAAGAGCCGGTGTTGGATGTAGCAATTTTGCCCATTCTACGAGAGATTTTGTGCTATCTTTCGCAGTAATAATGGTACGCAAATGATAGAGATGAGCTAGCTCCATAATGCCAGTTTCCCCCACCGTAACGTCTGGAGTAATTTGCTTCATCGTGTTCACGATACGGTCACGGACGATATTATGTTCAAAGAGATTTTTCTTATCACTTAGCAACTGTTCCTTAGTCCACGCATTAGGGCCGTCCTTTGATGCTGTTCCAGCCAATGCATAGCTAAGAATTTCACTACCACGATGACGCACCAAAATTTCAGGAGAGGCCCCCACAAAGGTGCGCCTATCCTTCTCATAGCCAAAGATAAAGCAATTCGGATTATTATCTACTAAATTCGCTAAAATGCTGGCTACATTATATGATGTTTCACTAGTGAATTCCACCTCACGAGAGGAAACAACCTTCGTCATTTCTCCGCCGTTAATACCATTGGCAATAGCTGTCATTAAACGATCCCAATCCGCCTTATCATCGCTAGTTTCCTTATAGTTATGACGAATACGAGGCACAGCAAAATCCTCAATTTTCATACCTTCACCAGCATGCAAGTAAAAGGATTCCCCATTTTCTACAATGTAGTAATGGGTGAAAGCAATCATTTCATGGCCCATGCCAGCCCATTTAGGGTCCTTTGATTGCTCAAAAAAAGTATCCCCATAAAATACATAAGCATAATTATGGCGGTCCTCATCATCTTGAACTGTAGCCAGACGTTTAGCGCCTACAACGATACGGTCACTTTGACGATCCACCCAAAAAACGCGTTCCTCATTGGGGAAATTAAGCCAAAAAGCTACTGGATTATTCAGTTGTAACGGTTCTTTGTTATATATCATAATTGTATATCGCTATTACAGAATAAAATAGACTATAGCAAAACACCTAACGTGCAGAAGTACTACTTCACTTCTACACGTTAGGCGTCATCAATCAGTTTCAAAATTATAGAGATGCGCCTAACGCCATCCACGTTGGTGGGCTCTCTTTATATCGATATTATTATATCATAGGTACGTAGTAAATTGTAGAAAATAAAAATCCTCCACACCTTATGCATAGCACATACTGTGTAGAGGATTCTATATTATTTGAAAGCTTTTGCACCAATATCCTTACGATATTGCATACCTTTAAAAGTAATATGATTCACCCGTTCATAAGCCCGATCTAAAGCTGTCCGAAGGTCCTTGCCAAGCCCAACAACACCGAGAACTCGACCACCATTGGTTACATAGTGTTCACCTTCTAATTTAGTACCAGAATGGAAAATAATAGATGTATCATATTGTACAAGTTCACCTAAGATAACATCACCCTTAGAAGAAGTTTCAGGATAGCCCTTTGATGCAAGTATTACACAGGCTGCAGAGGAATCTTTCCATTTCACCATATCCACCTTTAATGTACCAGTAGCACAGGCCATCATGATTTGACCTAAATCGCCTTCTAATAATGGCAGTACAACTTGTGTTTCTGGATCACCAAAACGTGCATTAAATTCCACAACTTTAGGACCTTCATTTGTAATCATAAGCCCTGCATAAAGGCATCCCACATATGGCATACCTTCTTGTTCCATAGCTGCTACCATCGGTTCTAAGATAGATTTCATAGCTTCATCGCGTAATGCATCGGTTAAAACAGGTGCTGGTGCATAGGTACCCATACCTCCTGTATTAGGACCTTTATCACCATCAAAGATGCGCTTATGGTCTTGAGAGGCAATCATAGGAACTACGGTCTTACCATCTACAAAGGCAAGAAGGCTCGCTTCTTCACCATCCATAAATTCTTCGATAACAACGGTACTGCCAGCCTCACCAAAGCGGTTTCCGCTTAGCATGTCATCAACTGCTGCATTAGCTTCTTCAACAGTCATTGCTACTACAACACCCTTGCCAGCTGCTAGGCCATCTGCTTTCACCACAATAGGGGCCCCTGTTTTAGCAATAAATTGTTTTGCTTCATCTACATCTGAGAATACGCCATAAGCGGCAGTAGGAATATCATATTTTTTCATAAGATCTTTAGCAAATACCTTAGACCCCTCTAGTTGAGCAGCCGCCTTGGATGGACCGAATACAGGAATTCCTACCGCATTTAGTTTATCTGCAAGACCGGCTACCAGTGGAGCCTCTGGGCCAACCACAACAAGATCAATCTTATTATCTTTTAAAAATCTAATAAGAAGATCTGTTTGTGACCAATCAATGCCAACTAATTCTGCACAATTGCTCATAGCCGCACTACCAGGTACAGCATACACCTTTTCTACACTAGGGCTGATGGATAAACGCCAAGCAATAGCGTGTTCACGACCACCATTGCCAATGACACAAATCTTCATATATACCTCCCAAACAATATAGACATTGTAACCTCAACACTTGATACATCACCTACTAACAGGACTGCAACATAGCATTGAGGTTACAACTTTATAACTATACTCTATTAATGTTTAAAGTGACGAATATCTGTAAATACCATCGCAATTCCAGCTTCATCGGCAGCCTTGATGGATTCTTCATCACGAATAGAACCACCTGGTTGGATAATAGCAGCAATACCATGTTTTGCAGCCGTTTCTACAGTATCGCCGAACGGGAAGAATGCATCAGATGCAAGAACAGCCCCTTTTGCAGCCTCGCCAGCTTGCTCAAGGGCAATTTTTGCAGATCCAACGCGATTCATTTGACCAGCTCCAACACCTAGTGTTCGTTTCTCGTTAGAAATTAAGATAGCATTGGACTTTACATGCTTTACAAGCTTCCATGCAAATTCAAGAGCTTTCCATTGTTCTTCCGTAGGTTGTACCTTTGTAACAACCTTATAATTAGCACGGTCCTCTATGATGTCATCTTCCGTTTGTACGAGCATACCACCAGACACCTTTTTCACAGTTACTTGGCCAGATTCAGGCTTAGATAATTCAATGAGACGAATATTTTTCTTTGTTTCCAAAATAGTTAAGGCTTCTTCTGTAAAAGCTGGCGCCATGATAACTTCTAAGAAAATCTTACTCATTTCTTCGGCAGTGGCCGCATCAACTTCGCGATTTAACGCAACGATGCCACCAAAGGCGGATACAGAATCGGCTTCGTACGCATTGACATACGCATCGTGCAATGTGGATGCCGTTGCGGCACCGCATGGATTAGTATGTTTAATAATACATGCCGCAGGATCCGTAAATTCCCACACCATATTCCACGCAGCTTCCATATCGACGATATTGTTATAAGATAATTCTTTACCGTGTAATTGCTTTAATGCCCCCATGCCATGAGCGGAGCCAATTTCTTTATAAAAAGCTGCCTTTTGATGAGGATTTTCGCCATACCGAAGGTCCATAACCTTTTCATAAGCACTTAAATATTCAGGAGGTGTAGGGCCTTCTCCAATAACACCACTCATATAATTGGCAATAGCGGTATCATATGCTGCAGTATGAGCAAATGCTTCTTTAGCGAGTGCAAAACGATACTCTTGGGTCAACGCACCATTCGTTTTAAGCATTTCTAGAATTTCATCATAGTGATCAGGGTTAACCACAATGCCTACATATGCATTATTCTTAGCCGCAGAGCGCACCATAGTCGGGCCCCCAATATCGATGTTTTCAATAGCATCTTCTAATGCAACATTTGGTTTTGCAATCGTTTCGCGGAAAGGATATAAATTTACAACCACTAAATCGATTGGCAAAATACCGTGTTCTTCCATAGCGGCTTGATGCTCTGCATTATCACGAATCGCTAAGATGCCACCATGTACCTTTGGATGTAACGTCTTTACACGACCATCCATCATTTCAGGAAAACCAGTAAGAGATTCTACAGCCTTTGCAGGAACGCCTGCATCAGAAATAGCTTTCAACGTGCCACCTGTAGAATAGATAGTCACCCCTAACTCTACAAGACCTTTGGCAAAGTCGACAATACCTGTTTTATCAGAAACACTAAGTAATGCGTTTTGAATCATCGTTCCTCCTAAATATAATGTACAATGCGTCCTTCTATACGTAATGCATCTTCACAGAACAAGCGAAGTGCTTCACGATATGTTGCATGTTCTACGGGCAATAATCGTTCGGATAAGGTATCCTCTGCATCATCAGGGTATACAGGAACCGTATTTTGCATAATGATAGGTCCTGTATCCATACCAGCATCCACAAAGTGAACGGTACAACCTGTTACTTTTACACCCGCATCGATAGCCTGTTGATGGCCATGAAGTCCTGGAAAAGATGGCAATAGAGCGGGATGAATATTTAAAATCTTATGTTCATAGCGAGCAATAAGGCCGGTCCCTACAATACGCATATAGCCGGCCAATACAATACCATCGACACAATACGGCTCTAATGTATCTAATTGTGCTTGTTCAAAATCTTGTTTCGAATCAAACTGACTGCGCTCGATAATGACGATTGGAATACCCCAGTCTTTAGAGCGTTCTACGATACCTGCATCTGCATGGTCTGTAATAATAACGACAAACTCGCCATTGATAAGCCCCTCTTGCATCGCCTTATACAAGGCTTCGCCATTTGAGCCTCTACCACTGGCAAATAGAGCAAGACGCTTTTTAGATACGTAATCAGTCATTAAATACCGCCCCTTTTACGACAACAGGACCTTCGCCTGCAACGATACGACCAATTTCATATACAGCTTCATTTCGGCTTTCAAGATTAGCTTTCACCGTATCTACATCATCGGCATCGACGATGAGAATCATACCGATACCCATGTTAAACGTACGGTACATTTCATGCCAATCCACATTGCCCCATTCTTGCAATTTTGTAAACACTGGAAGGCGTGGCCATGTATCACAATCTACCTCAGCAGTTACGCCATTTGGTAGTACGCGTGGAATGTTTTCATAGAAACCACCGCCTGTGATATGAACCATACCTTTGATATAGTTTTCTTTAATCAACGGTAATACAGCTTTAGGATACAAGCGTGTTGGTGTTAATAGTTCTTCCCCAAGGGTTTTACCAAATTCTGGAATGTCTTGATCTATAGAGAAACCCTTATGGTCGAAAACGATTTTACGAACCAAGGAGAACCCATTGGAATGAACACCGGAGGATGGCAAACCAAGAATGACATCGCCAGCTTTAATATGTTCACCTGTAATCAGTTTGGGTCGATCTACAATACCTACGGCAAAACCTGCCACATCATAGTCACCTTCACCATAGAAACCAGCCATCTCAGCTGTTTCCCCACCAAGGAGAGCACAACCTGATTCTTCACAAGCATTAGCTACGCCACGTACGATATCAGCCACTTGCACTGGATCAAGTTTACCAACCGCTACATAGTCTAAGAAGAACAGAGGCGTTGCCCCTTGCACAAGAATATCATTTACACTCATGGCAACACAGTCTTGTCCAATCGTATCATGTTTATCCATCATGATAGCGAGGCGCAATTTTGTGCCAACACCGTCTGTGCCAGATACGAGCATAGGTTCTTCCATGGAATGACCTGCTAAGGAGTATAGGCCACCAAAGCCACCTAAATCACCTACAACACCTGCTGTGTATGTTCTTTTTACGGATTCTTTCATCAACTCTACGGCTTTATTACCGGCATCGATATCTACACCTGCATCACGATAGGTTAATCCTGTTTTATTCGAGCACATATTTGACCCCTTCCTCTTGTTCTGTAGGCACATCTACCCTGTAATCGCCATTGAAACAAGCGAAACATAAATCTGCTTCTGGTACGCCGCTAACAGCTCGGCATAAGCCCTCTCTAGATAGATAATGCAATTTATCTGCCTTAATATAATCTCTAATTTCTTCAATTGTATGTGTGGCCGCAATCAATTCTTTACGAACCGACGTATCAATACCATAGTGACAAGAATATTCGATAGCCGGCGAGCTAACACACATATAGATTTCCTTAGCGCCTGCCTCTTTTAACATCTTAACGATAAGGCCGCTTGTGGTACCTCGCACGATAGAGTCATCGATTAATACAATACGTTTACCGCCTACAACCTCTGGCATCGCATTTAGCTTCATGCGCACAGCTAGTTCTCGCTCTTCTTGATTAGGTTTAATAAATGTACGTCCACTGTATCGATTTTTAATCAAACCTTCTGCGAAAGGGATGCCCGATGCACGAGCATAGCCAAGAGCAGCCGTCGTGCCAGAGTCTGGAATAGACATGACGATATCTGCATCATATTTAGTTTCATTATATAATTCACGTCCCATATTGAGTCGTGTTTCATATACAGATTGGCCATCGATTTTACTATCGGAGCGCGCAAAATAAATATATTCAAAAACACAAAGCTTTTTATCAATCTTTTGAGGCTCTGCATAAATTTTGCTACGCACACCGCAATCATCGATGATAACCATCTCGCCAGGATCAATATCGCGAATAAATTCAGCCTTTATAGCATCAAAGGCGCAGCTTTCACTAGATAACACATAGCCATATTCAGTCTTACCTAAGCAAAGAGGTCTAAAGCCTTGAGGATCGCGAACCCCCACGAGAGAGTCGTTAGTTGTAATAACCAAGGAAAAGGCCCCTTCGATTTGACGTGCCGCATCAGCAATGCGTTCCTCTTGCGTATCAGCCTTAGAACGAGCGATTAAGTTTACGATAACCTCTGAATCCATAGTTGTTTGAAAAATGGAACCATCTGCTTCAAGTTGACGACGGATACCTAGAGCATTCGTCAAATTGCCATTATGGGCTACCGCAATTTGGCCACCTTGATAATGGATTACAAGAGGTTGAATATTACGTGGATTATTAGAGCCTGTTGTAGAATAGCGAACATGACCAGTCCCCATATGGCTTTTTAATGTTGGTAATTCCTTGATAGCCTCGGTCAATAAACCCATGCCTTTTTTTAGGGCCACTTCATTGCCGTCGGTAATAGCTATACCTGCGCTTTCTTGTCCGCGGTGCTGAAGGGCAAACAATCCCCAGTATACATATCGTGCAACGTCAACAGTGCGGTCAAACACACCAAAGACGCCACATTCTTCATGCCATTTATCAAAAATTGGATCGTAGTTCATCAATAACCCCCAGGTTATGCACGTTCGCCTGTTAAGCGGAATAACATTTCTTTATAAGCCTCTTCGATATTGCCAAGGTCGCGACGGAAACGGTCTTTGTCGAGTTTTTCACCTGTTGTTGCATCCCAGAAACGGCATGTATCAGGAGAAATTTCGTCACCAAGCAATACTTCTCCATTATGTGTACCAAATTCAAGTTTAAAATCGACTAATGTTACATTCTTAGTAGCCAAGAAGTTTTTAAGGATATCGTTAACCTTCATAGTAATTTCGGAAATTGTATCCAATTGTTCTTGTGTAGCCCAACCAAGAGCTGTGATTTGGGATTCATTAGCAAATGGATCGCCTAATTCATCGTTTTTGTAGCAGAACTCAAGAATTGGGTGTTTAAGAGGCGTACCTTCTTCAATGCCAAAACGTTTAGCCATAGAACCAGCAGCAATATTACGAACGATAACTTCTAGAGGAACAATGTTCAACGTCAATACTGTTTGGTTACGGTCATCTTCACGACGAACGAAATGTGTTGGAATGCCTTCTTTTTTCAATAATTCAAAGAAGAATGAGGAAATTTTATTATTCAATACGCCTTTACCAAGGATAGTATCATGTTTTTCACCATTAAATGCAGTAGCATCATCTTTGTAGTGAACAATATATGTTTCCTTGTCATCTGTTTGATACACTTGTTTTGCTTTGCCTTCGTATAAAAGTGTTAATTTTTCCAAATCGATATTAGCCATGATAGTAATCCTCCTATGTAATAATTAATTATTTAACTCTGCTTGTAATGCAGCATTATCTGCTAAAACCTTGTCAGCCATATCTTTGCGATAGGCAACATATTTTTCTTTTAGTTCCTTGTTGAAAGTAGCACCGATTTGTACTGCAAATAGTGCTGCATTTTTAGCACCATCTACAGCCATCGTAGCTACCGGCATACCAGACGGCATTTGTACAATTGCCAAAAGGGAATCTATGCCTTTTAATGCGGTTGCATTAAGAGGGATACCAATAACCGGTACCGTAGTAAAGCTTGCCACTACGCCCGGCAGGTGAGCTGCCGCACCAGCACCAGCGATAAAGGCGATTGCTCCTTCTGATTCTAGACGCTCCACAAAGGACTTAACAGCCTCTGGTGTACGATGCGCAGAAGCGATCACCATTTCATAAGGAATATTGAATTCATCTAATATAGCAGATGCTTTTTTCATCGTCTCTAGGTCAGATTTACTGCCCATAATAATGCCAACCTTCATTGTTCCTCCTCAACAAAAAAACTCGACCTTAAATAGCCGAGTTTACACACTGATAGCGTTAGCAGAAACAGTCATAGTATTAACGAATGTTAGGTTAATATATTTGTTCATGATAACGCCTCCTTATCTGTAATTAAATTGTAGCAGACCAAATTCTATTGGTCAATCATTTTTCGAATAATATTTATATTAGTTTTTATTATTGTTCGATATATTCCGAATAATACTTTAATATATTTTACAATCGAACAGTATATTACGAATAATAATTATTATATACGAATCGTCCTTGATTCAAAAAAGAGACCCCATACAGCAGTATAGAGTCTCTTTCAGTATAGTTCTCAAGGCTCAACATGAGCTCATTAGAGAATCAGAGTATTATATTTTATTGTATATTGCTTTCAAAAGCATTTTTTAGATCGCCCACAGACTGAGGAATATAATCCACAATAGATGTCATTAATGCGTACATCAATTCTGGTATAAACTCATCATTTGCACACATATAAACGCAGTCTAAATACAATGTAGAGTCTTGTTCGTCAATATAGAATTTATAGTTTTTATACGTTGCATTTTCGCGATTAATCAACGCATTGATAGCCGCCATATTCTGTGCAGTTACCTTTTCAGGTCCAAGAACTAGACGAATCACACTGTAAATACTATTATCTAAAATTACGAACAACGGCATATCCCAAAGTGGTGATTTTATATAGGAACGATACACAACTGTACCATCTTCATCCTCAAAATCTTTACGTTCAAAAGCCGTAATTTCTTCCGCCTTCATAAATTTGTCAAAAGCTAATGCTTTAGGATTCATAATTACCTCTTATTTTGCTTGTCCAACGATTTTCAAAAGATCTGGATGCACTTCATCTAAGTGAGGTTTGATGACCTCTAACATGAGATTAACCAATACAGCTGGTTCAAAAGTATCATCTGTAGTTGGCACAGAAATATCCGCATAAATATTGCTGTCTTCATCGTTGACATAATATTTTGTTACTTTATATTGTTGATTAAGTTCATTCAATTTTGGCAATACTTTTTTAATTGCCGCAGCTGTAATGCTTGTAGTTGTAATGGCAACGCGAATGTAGGAGAACACAGAGTTATCTAACACGATAAATACAGGTAAGGAATTACCATGAATTTCTAAACGACCATGATATACAACCGTACCATATTCATCGCCTTCAATAACTTCTTTTGTAAACCATTTATTACCTGTTTGCTCTATATCAGCTACAAGTACATCAAATTTCTCAGCTTTACTATTCATTAGCTTTACCTCTCTCCCAAAGAATCCTTTGATATTAGTCTTCTAAAAAAATACATTCATTATCTTTAAATTCTTTGATACGTACCAAGGATTCCACACGGAAGCCTGCATTTTCTAAACGCTCACGACCTGGTTGGAATGATTTTTCAATAGCAATTGCCATACCAACTACTTCATCGCCTGCATCCTTTACAAGCTTTGCAAGCCCCATAGCCGCTTCACCAGATGCTAAGAAATCATCGATAATCAAAACTTTTTCGCCTGCTGGCAAGAATTTTTTAGAAATTGTAATATCGTAGTTTTCTTCTTTTGTATAAGAATATACAACAGAATGATATACGTCATCGACCATAAGAATTGATTTTTTCTTACGGGCAAATACCAATGGCACATCTAGTTCAAGAGCGGCCATCAATGCCAAGGCAATACCAGATGCTTCGATGGTAACAATACGTTGTACACCAGCATCGCGATAGCGATCAGCAATTTCTTTGCCAATGGCTTTAAATAATTGTGGATCGATTTGATGGTTCAAAAAACCATCAACTTTTAATACACGATTGTTTAAGACAATACCTTCTTCACGAATGCGTTGTTTTAATAATTCCATTTCGTTTTACCTCCGCATAACTATCTTTAAATTTTAACGTAAATCATCACTTAGGGTCAACAAAAAAACACACTTTATCTAAAAAAAGAGTAAAGTGTGTTTTTCTTTCATAATTATAAGATTTTATCTCGTTTATCTTCGCGATTGACCAATAAATTCGTAAATCTAGCAGCCCCTTCTGATTGAGGTACGAGACGAGAGCGAACAAGAACAATGTCTCGTGTTGGTACCGGAATGTCTGTGTCGATTTTCACCACAGAACCTTCCTGCATTTTTTCTTGTACCACATTACTTGGTAACATCGCAATCCCCATGTTGATTTCCACCAAGTCGAGGAGAACATCGACACTGCTCAATTCAAAACGCGGCTTGCTACATGCGCCATGTGTTACTTCATCAAAGAAGGTACGACTAGCAGTTCCTTTTTGTAACAACAACATCGGCTCGCTAAGCAAACGTCCTTGATCAAAGAAACCTGCCCCTTTATATTCATGACCGCCCACAAAGATATCTTGAATGCTCGCCAAGGTAGTAACTTCTAATTGTGTATTGCTACGCAAACCTTCGTAGTCATTAACTACAGCTAACTGCACTTCTTTATTAATGACCATTTCCACACAATCTGGGGACGGTCTGTTTATGATATGCAAGCCGATTTGATTTTCTTGTAATTGCCATTTGTGAAAGTACGGTAGTAAGAAATGACGGCATAGCGTATCTGTCGCTGCAATATTCAGACTTTCATAAGCCTGATTTACCCGTTCTTGCAATTGAGTAATACCATTATCCAAAATTGAAAAAGCCTTTGCTACAGTATCAAATAATTCTTTTCCTTCAGGTGTAAACGCTACTGATTTTGTGGTGCGCACAAAAAGAGGCATTTTTAATTCCCCTTCCAATTGTTTGATACTTTGACTGATTGCGGACTGCGAAACACCTAGCTCTTTTGCAGCACGAGAAAATGACAAATACAACCCAACTCCTAAAAATGATCTATATAGATCTGCTGATACTGCCATTTTATCCTCCTCTGTTATATACTAATACTATAGTAATAATTATATTGATATTCTACTTTTCATAAGGACAAGGTAATATTGTCATAGTTCATGAAATTTTGGTCTTATGACCTTCATGAAAACTTCATATTTATAAGTAGCGTTAATCTTTATATAAGTAAGATTATCTTTACTTATAAGTCTAGACCGACTATACTTATCTTGTCAACACCAGAACATATTTATTCTGCATATTACAGGAGGCTATATGGCTATTCAACGACTATTTGTAAGAAAACGTGATGCTTTTGCTAATGAAGCAGCACATGTATTAGCTACATTACAGCAAGAATTACATGTACCAGCAACAGCCGTGCAAATCTACGAACGCTACGATGTAGAAAATCTTAGCGAACAAGCATTACAAAATGCTAAACATTTAATTTTTTCTGAACCACCTGTTGATCTAGTAGCAGAAACATTAGATATTCCTGAAAATGCTTTTGTCTTTGCTATCGAATATGTACCTGGCCAATATGACCAACGTGCTGATAGTGCAGAACAATGCATTTCTATGCTCACTCTTACAACAGGTCATACTGTTCGCTGTGCCCGAGTATTCATCATCGAAGGTACTTTCACGGAAGAAGAAACAGCTGCCATCAAACAATATTACATTAACCCTGTAGATTCTAGAGAGGCCAGTCTCGAACTGCCAGATACATTGGCACTTAACCTAGAAGAGCCTAAAGATGTAGCTATCATCAATGGTTTTACGGAAATGACCGAGGATGATCTACAACATATGATTAGCGAATACGGACTCGCTATGACATTGGCGGATATCCAATTAATTCAAGAACAATATAAGAATGTGGAAAAACGTAATCCAACGATTACAGAAATCCGTCTATTCGATACATACTGGTCCGACCATTGCCGTCATACTACATTTATGACAGAGTTAACAGATATCACTATCGAAGATAGCCGTTTCACAGAACCAATCAAGGAAGCTCTTGAAGAGTACACAGAAGGTCGTAATTTATTATATACAACAAAGGTAAAAGCTCGTTCTCTTATGGATATGGCGACATTAGCTGTAAAAGAATTGCGTCATGCAGGAGGTCTTACTAATCTTGATGAATCAGAAGAAATCAATGCATGTACCATAATCGTCCCTGTCGATGTAGACGGCAAAGAAGAAGAATGGCTCTTGCTATTTAAAAACGAAACACATAATCACCCAACAGAGATTGAACCGTTTGGTGGCGCTGCTACGTGCCTTGGTGGTTGTATCCGCGATCCATTAAGTGGCCGTTCTTATGTATATCAAGCAATGCGTATTACTGGTAGCGGTAATCCTCGCACACCTTTGGCAGATACGCTAGAAGGTAAATTACCGCAAAAGAAAATCACTGTCGATGCAGCTCGTGGCTATTCCTCTTATGGTAATCAAATTGGTCTTGCCACTGGTGAAGTAAAAGAATACTATCACCCTGGCTATGTAGCAAAACGCATGGAAATTGGTGCCGTTATTGGTGCTGCGCCTCGCAAGCAAGTGCGTCGTGAAGTACCGACACCAGGTGATATCATCGTATTATTAGGTGGTAAAACAGGTCGTGACGGTTGTGGCGGTGCTACGGGTTCCTCTAAAGAACATACCTTAGAATCTCTCGCTACATGTGGTGCAGAGGTCCAAAAAGGCAACGCCCTTACCGAGCGTAAAATACAGCGTCTATTCCGTCGCCCTGAAGTAACGACACTCATCAAACGTTGTAACGATTTCGGTGCTGGTGGTGTCTCCGTAGCCATCGGTGAACTAACAGATGGCGTTACCATCAACCTTGACTTAGTACCTAAAAAATACGACGGTCTTGATGGTACAGAACTCGCTATTTCCGAATCCCAAGAACGTATGGCTTGTGTGATTGCACCAAATGATGTAGATGCGTTCATGAAATATTGCGACGAGGAAAATCTTGAATGTACTATAGTGGCCGATGTAACCGATACTAATCGCCTTATCATGACATGGCGTGGCGATACAATCGTAAATATTAGCCGTGATTTCTTAAATACGAATGGCGCTAGCCAACAAAAAGAAGCTATTGTTACTGCACCAGCAGACAAGTCCTATTTCCGTCGTGGCTCTGCAAGTGCCGACAACTTTAAGGAACAATGGCTCAATGCTATATCTACATTAAATACTGCTTCTCAACAAGGTTTAGCAGAGCGTTTTGATAGCACCGTTGGTGCTAACACAGTGCTCATGCCATTTGGTGGTAAATATCAAAAAACACCTACACAAGGCATGGTTGCTAAATTACCTGTCCTTCATGGTGAAACGACAACAGCTAGCATTATGACTCATGGCTTTGTACCTGAATTATCCGCTTGGAGCCCATATCATGGCGCACAATACGCAGTACTTTTATCTGTTGCGAAACTTGTAGCACTTGGTGGTCGCCGTCAAGATGCATACTTAACATTGCAAGAATACTTTGAACGTTTACACTCTAAAGAATCTTGGGGCAAACCAGTAGCAGCTCTGCTCGGTGCATACAAAGCGCAAAAAGAGCTTGAAATCGGTGCCATTGGTGGCAAGGATTCCATGAGTGGTACATTTATGGATTTAACTGTACCTCCTACCCTCGTTTCCTTTGCAGCTGTAACAGCACCTGTTAAGAATATCGTAAGCCAAGATTTGAAAGGTCCTAACCATCGTCTCGTATACTTTGATGTACCTCGTACATACAATGACACGCCTGATTGGGATCACTTCAAAGAAAACTGCGATATTTTACAAGAACAAATTGAAAAAGGTCGCGTGTACTCTGCGTATGTCATCGACGAAGGTGGCATTCCTGAAGCGATTACAAAAATGGCGCTTGGTAATAAGATTGGCGTTAAATTTGACAAATATGCGGAACGTGCAATTTTCCAACCTGCTCTTGGCTCTTTCATCGTAGAGGTAGACATTACAGCGGTTAACCATCTGCTTGAGTTATCTGATGTACGTGTTATTGCTGTTACTCAAGATACACCTGTTATCGAATGGAATGATCAATCTGTAACACTTGCAGAAGTAGAGCAAGCCTATGAAAAACCATTAGCCGATATCTTCCCATTACAAGCAAAATCTGGCGTTGGTGAAGCTGTAGCCTATATCCATGATCAACACACAAAGCCTCGCAGTACATCCTTAGGTGCAAAACCAAAGGTTCTTATTCCTGTATTCCCAGGTACTAATTGTGAATTCGATTCCGCTCGTGCCTTTGAACGTGCTGGCGCGGTAGCAGATATTGTACTCATTCGTAACCAAACACCGGAACAATTAAAAGAGTCGATTGATGTAATCAAAGCTAAATTAGCAGAGTCTCAAATTCTTATGTTCCCTGGTGGTTTTAGTGGCGGTGACGAGCCTGAAGGTTCCGGTAAATTCATGGCTACCCTATTCCGCAATCCATATCTTGCAGAAGGCCTTGAAAACCTTCTCTACAAACAAGACGGTCTCATTCTTGGTATCTGTAATGGTTTCCAAGCATTGATTAAATTAGGTCTTTTACCTGGTGGTCACATCGAAACATTAACTGAAGATCACCCTACGTTGACATACAATACTATCGGTCGTCATTTATCCCGTATGGTTAACACCAAGGTTATTTCCACAAAATCACCTTGGATGTGCGAGGCTAAGGCTGGTGAAATCTATACTGTCCCTATTTCTCATGGGGAAGGTCGCTTTATCGCATCACCTCAACAAGTATTGGAATTCAATAAAACTGGTCAAATCGCTACACAATACGTCGATTTTGACGGCATTGCATCCATGGACGGTCGATTCAATCCAAACCAATCCGTAGCTGCAATCGAAGGCATTTATAGTCCAGATGGGCGTGTATTTGGTAAAATGGCGCACTCCGAACGTTGTGGTGCAGATATTAGTAAAAATATTCCAGGCAACCTAGAAATGCCAATCTTCACATCCGGCGTAAAATACTTTAAATAATCTATATGGCCCATTCTTCGGAATGGGCTATATTTACAAACTTTCACAATACACATTCTAATATGTGAAAGTTATCACAGTTATAACACATTGACATATATCGATATATTGATTTTTTTCGAAAAAAAATGTATTATAAGATGTCAATATAATTAATTAAACCGTCATCACATGGATGAAGTTAGTTATGTATATACATATGTGTAAGGAAAGGATATTACTATGCATTGTGCTCAAAAAATGACCCATAATATCTACTGGATTGGTAGTAATGACTGGACAACTGAACGTTTTGAAAACTTATTCCCTATTCCAAATGGTGTAAGCTACAATAGCTATTTCATCGATGATGAAAAAACTTGCGTTGTAGACTCTGTTGATGCAGAAATTCGCGAAGAATACTTTGACAACTTATCCCACCTTTTAAATGGTCGTGATCTTGATTACATCATCGTAAACCATATGGAACCTGACCACTGTCAAACATTGTTAGAAACATTGGAACGCTATCCAAATTGTAAAATGGTTGGTAATGCAACAACATTCCGCATGTTCGAACAATTCTACCGCACACCAAAGCCTGATCAATATTACACAGTAAAAGAAGGCGACGAAATTTGCTTAGGTAAACATACTCTTGTATCCTACACAATGCCTATGGTTCACTGGCCAGAAGTAACTTGTACCTATGAAAAATCTACAGGTACATTGTTCTCTGCTGATGCATTTGGTACATTTGGTACAATCAATGGCAACATCTTTGCTGACCAAACTGATTTCGTAGCAACCTATGAAGATGAAGCTCGTCGTTACTACACAAACATCGTTGGTAAATACGGTCCTCAAGTACAAAATGCAATTCGCAAGGTTTCCGGTCTTGAAATCAAACGCATTGCTCCACTTCATGGTCCAATCTGGCGTACACCTGAAACGATTGAATATATCTTGCACAAATACTTACACTGGTCCAGCTACACAGCTGAGAAAAAAGGTGTTGTTATCGCCTTCGGTTCCATGTATGGCAACACTCGTGACATCGCTCAACAATTGGCTAAACAATTGTCTAAACGGGGTGTTACAGATATTAAAATCTACGATGTTTCCAAAACGAATGCTTCCTACATCATCGCTGATGCTTGGAAATATACAAACTTGGTAACAATTGCACCAACTTATAACTTGAACCTATACCTTACTATGGAAAACTTTATTCACGAGTTAAAAGCACTTAACTTCCAAAATCATAAGGTATCCATCATCGGTAACCATTCCTGGGCTTCTGCTGCTATGAAAACTATGGTGGCTCACTTCGAAAACGACTTCAAAGACATTGAAATCGTATCCCAACCTCTTGATATCAAATCCTCTTTGAAAGAAGAAGATATCCCATTGATTGAAAAAATGGCAGACGATATCAAAGCATCCATCGATGCAGCAGAAATTAAAGAAGTATTATAATATACATACCAAAAGCCGTCCTTCGGGACGGCTTTTTAAAACTCTTATGAAACTACTATAATTTTCCTATTTTTTTCTTGACATAAATCTAACTTTTTCATATACTATACAAGTACCTGTTACACAACAGAATACATGGAGAGGTGTCCGAGCGGCTGAAGGAGCATGATTGGAAATCATGTGTGCGGTTATCCCGTACCCAGGGTTCAAATCCCTGTCTCTCCGCCATTTTTTTAAGAGATTCCCTATGATTGCGTATGCTATCGTAGGGGCTTTTTTATTAGGGTTTATCTGCTTTATTGATATTCCTAGATATCGCATGACATCGTCATAATTTACCTATTCTGCCCCTTTACCGCCCCTTTTTTAGAGGTGGCAAAAAAACTATAAAACATTGATTATAACTACAACTATTTAACCTCATATAATCCCCTCTTGCCCCCTGTATGCATACAAATTGCATTAAGGGGGCCTTTTGCATACTAGAACATAGTTAAAATAACGGATGCATTGGCTAAATGCTTATATAAAGACTAGTACCCTATCTCTATGATGTTGTTTCAATTTTTACCGTATCACCATATAACGGGGTAGGCTGTACCGCCCTTTTTTTATGTTTGGATATGTCAACATCATAGGGTGGTAAATTGCCATGTCAGATAAAAATACTTGATCTAATTCATAGCTTTTATTTGTCATCATATGTCATCATGTGTTAAATCACTATATAAACATACCATTAACTTTTATTAACCATAATAACCTTATCATTCCTTAGCAATTATCCCTAATATGTGCATTTGTTGACGTCAACAAATTCGGAAAGAACCGCATTTTTACTACTTCCATGACATCAGCAAAACAACTCAACTCTAAAGAAATAATGTCAACTATTGTCAACATATATAACGCTGTCCAGTTAAAGCGACCCCCTTATAAGGGTACGAATTGCACTCTTACCCCGCATCACTCACAAGGGCATAAAAAGCCCCCTGTACCATATAAAGGTAGAGGGGCATATGTTATACTATGGGTGTTACTTCCCTAGACTGGTAACAGAAAGGGGGTTAGGCGTTGCTAGAATTATTTCTTTCTTTAATAGTATCTATCATAGCAGGTGTAACTTGTCACTACATTTGCAAGTGGCTAGATAGATACTTCAGCAAGTAACTAGCACATATAAAAAAGACGGTATTCGCAGTACCGTCTTTTTTCTTTTGCGTTAAGCAATGCAAATTATTTCTTTCTTTAGTCATATATTATATTACATCCTAGTAATAAAATTGTAAAGTGTTTTACGTTCTCAATATCTATTGTATGATAACGTGTGTTATTCCTTGCCATTCTCATTTATTACTATTTGAGCCTGCTCTATCGTGGGCAACTCTAACCCTTTTTCATAAATTGCCTCAATGATGCGGGCAACTTTCCGCCGTTCGGGTTCTTTCTTACCTCGTAGATACACCTCTATTATATATATAATGTATTCAGCTCGTAAACCATGTAACCCATATAAAGCATTTTCAAGCCACCGCTCCATAAATACCAATCTAGCAAATTTACGTTTATTATCCTCTACTTTTGCAAGCGTATCAGATAGATCTCTTTTAGTACTTGTGTGTATTGCTGTATTGCCGTATATGGCCACGCCTGCATGAGCTTTGTAATTGTGAATAATAGCTCTTAGTTTTTCAATTTCTATATTAAGATTACTATACCCTTTTAAGGTGGCTCTTATTAGCCCCTTAGAGGGGTTTTCTTTTGCTTTAGGTCTAATCATACTATGGGTTACACAAATATCGCTCATAGGGGCGTTTTTCCGTATGCTTTGACGGTTTTGTTTTTTCTTATACGCTTGCTCCTCGCGATACGCCCTATATTCTTGTGCGTTCATACAGCCCCTCACATTCAACATTCAACCCAAAAATATATTTCACAAAGAGGCAAGCATTGCGCCTGCCCGACCATCGGCATTATTTATTCTTTACAGTACCTTTTACCATTATAAAGCCATTGTATCACGCCTGATACTCTTGTGAGTTCATACAGCCCCCTCTTTAACTCGCTCTATTTTGAGCGGGTTCATACAAAACTTGGACTTTTTTGTCCGAGTTGCAACCTGCTTAATTCATACCCCCGCTATTAAAACGAATGGTCTTTAGTGTTCAATGTTTCGCCTACAAAATTAGTTATAACCTCGGTGATGTATTTATTATCTCCCTCTTTAGTTTTATATGATCGTGTTTGTAAACGGCCATTCACAAAGCAAGGGCTACCTTTTCGCAAATTCCCAACGCTTTCGCCTAGCTTTCCCCATGCTACACAATTAATAAAGGCAGTTTGTTCCTTTGTTTCATCGGTAGCACTATCAATATATGTATTAGTGCAGGCTAGTGTAAATGTAGCTACTGCCCTGCCTGTTTTCGTATAACGTACATCGGGATCTTTGGTTAAATTTCCCAATAGATTGACATTATTCACAAGTACCACTTCGCCCGCATAGGCGGAATGGTAAATTATAGCTTATTTCTAACACTCACAATGCTCTGTATGTAGTATCTCGAGTACCAAAATGGTACTTATACCCTTTTTATTACTAATTCATAGGGCTTATTTTGTTACATTTTTACATGCTCTCTGATAACATGTGTTAGCACATGCATACTTTATGACAGCCTTGTGACTGATGTGACCTGTTTTTTCAACTCATTTCTTATATATATATTTATTTATTTATTTTAATTAATTATAGAAAATAGGTCACAAAAGGCACATGCAGATAAATAAAAGCTTTGTGAGTATTTTTTTTGTTACAAAATTAGTTACATCTCGGTCACAACGGCTATTTTTCGGTCACAAGTTGCCACGCTTTATATGGTTCTGTGCTAGCCATTCCCCTAATATTTTTAGTATTCGTATAGCCTAATGCTTTCATACGCTTACCAAATTCGTGTTTGCCTAATGGCTTATACCTGCTTTCCTTAGCCCAATTCTGATATATTAAATACAAATCTCTAGCAAATACGTCTTTTGTAGATTGTAATATATTAATTTCCGCATCATATCCCAATGTAGAACCATATACAGGGGTTTTTTGTACTTCTCCATTTTCAATATCCTCTAAGAATTGAGCTACCTGGTCATTATCTGTTAGGTATGACTTTGTGAGCGTAACTATTCTAGGCGGTTCTGTAAATGCACCTTGTGAGCGTAACCGCCGTAATCCCTCTAATGCTCTATTAAGTAATACCGTTAAACCACCACTATTCACGATTTTCTCTACAACATTCGTTATTTCTTTGGGTGTATTTCTAATACGGTTAGTCATAGGAATGATTACAAGTCTATCCTTCATCCCTGTTGATGTATCGTAAATGCGAGGGATAGAGTTACAACTAAAAAATAGTTTTGCATGCGGTTTATAACTGTATGGGGTACATCCTTTACGCTCAATCATAACGGCATCACCTGTTACAATTTTCTTGATATTTGCTGTATTTAGAATTGATGTACTGTTTATATCATCGCCGATATTCGCAAACTTTCCCATGATTTCAGCCAGTCGGAACTTGCTCCCGTCTATATCTATTAATGCAATAGTAGATACATTTACCTCGGTTAGTAGGCTTGTAATTAAATCTAGAAACTTGCTTTTTCCATTGCCACCCTCTCCATATAAGATAAAAAACTTTTGAGCAAATGTATTATTTACAAGGCAATAGCCTATAACCTCGTATATAAACCGCATCATGTCCGCATCATCTTCTTGTCCACCGAATAGATTACACATAAATGTATCAAGCTGTTCATGCTCTACTATATCGGAATTATATTCAACGTTTGTCATACGTGTAATGGTAACTATGCTAGGATCTTTCTCTAGTACCGCATCATGTTCCACATCATACAGCGTATTTCTAAATGCAATGATATTGGTATCAATAAATGGCAATACATTAGCGTTAGCATTGATATAACGAATAGTATCGTTCATCTTACTAGAGGATATTTCCAAATCGCTTACATAGTCATAAATAATTTTTTCTAGTGGGGTTTTTCCCCTTGTGGTTAGCCCCTCATATACGCCATATTTTGCATTATATCCATATAAAGGCGTAGAAAGTGCATCAATATTATTCATAGTGGGTGTTGATTTAATGTGTACGATGTTTCGCCGTTCTATAATCAGCCGTCCTAATTTAGAGGTCTGTATTGTCCCGTTATCATCTGTAAAATACCGTGTATCTACTTTATTCATATAAACGCCCCTTTAATCATAAAAGCTATTTACAAAAGCCTGTTCAAAGGCCTCATCCTCTTTTTTACGTATATATTCTTGCTTTGCTATAACTCGCCTAATTGTGAGTACTCTGTAATACATAGGGTTATAGCCAGTATTTCCGTATTGCCATTTATCTCGTTTCGCTAAGGCTGAAAGACAAAATATATCATGCATCTTTTGAGCATCACCCCTGCACCAATACCATAATATAAAAAGTAACCCCGCATCAGCTCGTGACGCATCTCCCCCATAGTCGGAAAGGTCTCCATCATCAAATAGCCTTGTGAATTTTTCGCCTTGCCTACTGTTCTTGATGCGGGTAATAAGCGGTAATAATTCTATTTCTAAATATACAGGCTCTAGACTTATACCATTCATTACCTCGCCTGCATCGCTTTGGCCATCATCTACATTATGAATTGAAAAGGTATCGAATAGCGTTTGTATAGCATCTTGTCGATATGGAATATACTCACAATCTGCCACGCCCTGCACTCTGTTCCCTGTCATGGTAAAGTATCGCCCTTGTGAGTACATCTCAAACCCTAGAAGGCTATTTTTAACACTCTGATGGGTATCACCTTTCACAATGATATGTAACCCTGTACCCGAGGGGCTGTACTCTGTATACGATGCGCATTCAATAAATACCTGCATGGCCAACTCATCAAGCGCACCATTTTCTACATGATAATCTAGGTCTATCCCTGTAAAGGGCGTACCGTCAAAATGAAATCCTAGCCCGTCATATTGCCCCGTTTTGAGTGCATCCATAGCTTGCTTAAATGTACCGCATACGCTTTGGCTATTTCCCTGCTTATGCGTTATCGGGCTGTATGGTATCTTGCCTTTTCTCACAAGCCAATTACAGTATTTACGCATTTCAAGCGGTATATTATAATAATGACAAAGGTCTACCGTATCGCCTTGTGAGTGGCTAGGTATTCCTTGCTTAGTTGCGCTCATGATGTTACCCGCATCATGGGCGTTTTTATTTTGCTTATTTTCCATGTGCTACACCTCTAAAGACTGGTAAAGACTGGCATCCCTTATCAAATGCATTTAGTGTTATTATGGCCACTAAAGTATATACATCAATTTCCCCCTTTTCGAATTTATCAATTTGATATGCGGCAAACGATCCCAACTCGTGGTATTCCTCAGTCGTAAATTTTCCATTAAGCATATTTTTTACCTCCCTATTTAAAATTCGCCATGTCTTTAGACTTTAGATGCTCCATAAATAACTCTACATTCACAAGAGTTAGATTATGGCTAATGCGTGTTACTGCATCCCTAAAATTTTCATCTAACAACATTTCATTAATAAATTTCCCAACTACTGTACGAGATAGATTAAATAATATAGTCAGCTGTTTAGGCTGTACCATAATGGGCGTTACATCAAATTTATTTTGTACATTAACCTTTTCCATAAAATTTTATCCTTTCCGAAGAAAAACAATTCATTTATTTCGCCTGTACGGGCGTTTTAGGTATCGCCATGATAGATTCACCTAACATCATTTAGACGTATGCTAACGCTTACCGCATTCGCATCAATTTTGATGTTTCCCTATTAATATATGGCGAATTGTAAAGATTGCCCCTGTGAGTAATGTATCTATAGTCAGTTGAGTGTGATTATATGATCATGATTGATTGTAAATAACTATGAACTACATTGCTCACAAGGTCTATTATTAGTCAGCTCTTTCAAATAGGTCTGACGCATGTATACCTAACGCATCAGCAACCTTTACACATGTTGACGGTACAACAGGCTTGCCATGATACACCTTAAAAATAGTCTTGCTTGAAAGCCCTGTACGCTCTTGCAATATTTTATAGGATGCACCATTTTCTAATAATGCATTCTCTAACGCCTTTATGTTTACTTTGAATTTCATGTACCGATTTCACTCCTTTTTATTATTTTAAATTCTATTATGTAGTGATATTACTACAACTTTATTTTATATTAAACCTATTTTTTTCTTTAGTCAATATATTTTTTACTTTTTATTGCTTTTTTGTAGTATTATCGCTACAATATAAATGAGGTGATTATATGATAAAAAGCAATTTAAATGTAAAACTAGCGGAAAATAATTTAAAAATCTCAAAGGTATATAATGATACTGGTATTAGTAGGTCAACACTAACCACACTCGCAACAGGAGACCCAAAAGGTATCCAATTAGAAACAATAAATACTCTTTGTAGATATTTAGATATTACGCCTGGCGAACTATTTATTTATGCCCCTATAGATATAACTGTTTCTATTACTGATATTGAAATTCTTAAGGAAGACTATTCAAGTTCTTTAAATATAGAGAACCAACTACCAATAGTAAACAAATCAAGACTAAACGGTACTATGTATTTAAATATTGAGACTAAAAATAAAAAATATAGTTTAGAGAGTACTCTAACCATGAGTACAACGAAGAACTATTTAAATATAGATGTTACACCGCTAGAGAGTGACGATAATTACGCTTTCTTTGTGTTTGATTATGGCGAATTGCCTAGAGAATTAGAAATTCAGCTAGCTACAACAATCGGAACAAAAGTAAAGGAGCTACTGGATAATACACCAGTAAACGAATTAGGACTATTAAATATGGGGAATGATATATATCCTATATTTGAAAAGCCAAGCGTTATATTTAATTTATAAAATTTTCCGCCAACATAGAAAGGCGGTTCATTATGTGGGTAGAAACACTCACAAATAGCAAGGGTACACGCTATAAGTATTGTGAGCGGTACGAGTTACCGAATGGTGATACACGCAAGGTATCCATAACGCTAAACAGTAATAGCGCCTATGCACGCAAGCAGGCAAGCATAGAACTACAAAACAAAATTAAAGATGTAATCAAGCAATTACATTTAGATCCTAATATCACGATGTACGAGGTGGCTCAATTATGGCTTGAGCATACCGAACCTACTGTAAAGATATCTACTCATTTACATCACAAGCTATATATTAAAAAGATATTTACCTACATTGATACGACTACCCCTATTGTGAAAGTAACACCTATCATGATTGAAAACATGGCCTATAGCGTGTACTACAAAGAGGAACTATCTTATCAATATGCTAAATCATTACTCACAATCACAAGGGCTATATTTAAGCATGCTAAACGTAGACGGCTTATTAAAGATATTCATGAAATAGAGGATATCACCATAAAGAAAAAGCCTTTTAGCCATACTGATATAGCAAAAAAACAAAATAAATTCCTTGATGCGGGCGAGCTTAAAAGCGTACTCTCTCAACTCACAAAGATCTCGCCTAGAATAGCCCTGCTTATCGAATTTATGAGTTTAACAGGTTTACGCATAGGGGAACTATTGGCATTGCGGTATTGTGATTATGACAAAGAAAAAGCCACCATAAATATAAATGGTACATTACAGTACTATTATAAAAATGGTAGCGATATAAAGCGGGGAACGCCTAAAAATATATATTCGGTTAGAGATGTAACCCTAGATAATAGATGCGTTAAAATTCTAAGTACAATCATGACGGATAACAAACGTCAATCTTTATGGTTTAAGGGTTATGAGGAACACGGCTATATATTTACGGCGAAACGTGGCAACCCCTATGACATGCAATATATCAATAAGCTATTAAAGCAGGTACACATAGAGGGTAAACACCTGACAACACATATTTTTAGACATACTCATATTAGTATATTGGCCGAGTTAGGTATACCGTTAAAGGCTATCATGCAACGTGTTGGCCACAATGACCCTGCTACTACGTTAAGCATTTATACACATGTAACGCAACAAATGAAAGATGATATCATAGAGAAATTAAATAGCCGTAATAGTTAAGACTGCCCCCTTACTGCCCCTTTGTGAATACTAGCACTCACAAATGCAGTAATTACGCTAATTATTAACCCTATTTATTGTCTCTCCGCCACATAAAAGAAGGTTATCTAATTGATAACCTTCTTTTTTTGTTTATAAAAAGGGACTGTACAAAAACAGTCCCTCTCATTTATTTTACATGTATTTGTTTTGCTACTTCTTGAATGATATCAGGATTTGTTCGGCAACATCCACCGATTATATTCGCACCAGCTTTGCGCCATATATCAATATAATCAATGAAGCTTTGTTGTCCGCCTGACCACGTTTTAGTATCTCCATCATAGGTTTCACCAAGATTTGGATATACAGCAATTGGCTTATTTGTGACAGATCTAATATCTTTAATCAAGGATTCTACATATTCCGGTGCTGTACAGTTAATACCTATGCCCGTCACTTGACGCACCTTCTCGATCATTTCAGCGCATTTAATGATGGTCTCCCCGCTTGAGATATGATATTCATCTTTGCAGGAAAAGGAAATCCATGCGGGAATGCCTTTTGTCGTAAGGGGATCACACAAGGTACGGGCAATAGCGATGGCCTCATCATAGCACGGCACAGTTTCACAGGCTAACACATCTGGGTTTTCTTCGCAGAATAATGCAATGCGAGGAATATGGAACACTTCTAAATATTCCGTTTGTACACCGTAGTCGCCACGATATTCCGATCCATCTGCCAAGAAAGCACCATATGGTCCGACAGAGGCGGCTACCAATGGTTTTGGTAAGGCCCCTTCAGAGAAGTAACGGACACTGCCATCTGGCAATTGTTCACCTAATGTAATGCCACGCAATGTAAGCGCATCATTCGCTTTAGCTTCTAAAAATTCATTACGTGCTTGCACGGCTAAACGAACAGATAACTTCACCAAATCTAATGCTTCTTCTGTACCATACCCATGAGCTTTAAATCCGGCTACAGTTGCTTGATAACCAGAACTTTCAATAATATCTGCACCGGCTGCCAAGTAGGAAATGTGCACTTTTTTGATGATTTCTGGATTTTCAATAAGCATCTTAGACGACCATAACTCATCATGAATATTACATCCATGACGTTCTAATTCTGTACCGAATGCACCATCTAGTACAAGAGGTCCATTTTCCTTTACAATCTTCAAAAATGCTTTTCGTTTAGCCATTCTATCACCTATTTCAAATCTTCTACAGGTGGTTCTTTACCAAACCACTTTTTATAAATCTCTGCATACTTACCATTTGCTTTAATCTTTGCGAGTCCATCGTTAATATTCTTTAACAATTCTGTATTGCCTTTTTTTACAGCAATACCAAGTGGTGCCGCATCATAGTCCTCTCCAGTGACCTTTGCGATACCTTTACCCTTCCCATTAACATAATATTCGTTTACCGGTGTATCATTGATAACTACATCTACGCCTTTATTCTCTAATTCCAAAAAGGCATCAACAATAATATTAAATTGTCGTACATCCGCATTTGGAATTTTGCTAGCAATCTCAGCGCCAGTTGAGCCAATAGAAACACCGATGCGTTTACCTTCTAGATCCTTAAAGCTATGAATAGTAGTATTATCAATATTTACAACAAGCCCATTACCTGCTATATAGTAGGGATTACTAAAATCTACTGATTTAGCGCGATCTTCAGAGATTGTCATATCAGAAATTGCAATATCAATTGTATTGCTTTGTAGTGCTGGTAACAGGGCATCAAAGTTTAAATTTTGAATATCCGCTTCAATCCCCTCTTCTTTGGCAACGGCATTAATTATATCGATATCAAAGCCATCCAACTTTCCGCTATCTTTATCTTTAAATCCAAATGGAGCATAGGTGGCATCAGTACCAACACGCCATACCTTATCATTACGAGTTGTATCACTACCACAACCAGCAATAAATAAACTACTAGCAATAGTAAAAGCCCCTAATAGGGCTGCAATTTTTTTTAGTTTCATATCTAACCTTATTTTAAGACTTCTTTTAAAATCCAAAGAGCCCTCTATTCTATTTCTAAGTAACTTGCCTATAAAATAAGCATA
This sequence comes from Veillonella tobetsuensis, assembly GCF_002959935.1. Taxonomy (NCBI): domain Bacteria; kingdom Bacillati; phylum Bacillota; class Negativicutes; order Veillonellales; family Veillonellaceae; genus Veillonella; species Veillonella tobetsuensis. Next base: position 15,020 of record NZ_PPDF01000001.1, on the reverse strand, counting down.
ATAAAATAATACCCATAGAGGTATTATATATGTATCATATCACCCTCTATTTACTAGGTCAATAATTCCGACTATACAAATAGGTTTTATATAAGTATAGTTTTTAGCTATATCAAAAACACCTCCATCAAGATCATATTGAACTCGATGAAGGTGTTTTCCTCTATTTTATTAGAAGCACCGTGATTGATTATTTAGCTTTTTTAACTTTTACGTACATAGCTACTTTGTACAAGAATACGCAAAGTAATAAATACATTACAATACTGAGGTATGTTGCTTCAGGTGTTTCTACCCATGCTTCTGCAAATACATCAATACCGGCAATGCGAAGCACCGCACTGAACAAAGAGCCAATAGCACCACCGGCTACGAGACCAGATGCAATTGTGCTACCTTTGGAGAAGCGAAGATCTGCTAATTCTTTATCTTTCGTGCTATTTTGTACGAAGTATGCAATCAAACCACCGATAAGTAGTGGTGTGTTGATTTCCATTGGTAAATATGTGCCAAGAGCAAATGCCAACGGTGGAACCTTTACCATCCACAAAATAATAGCAAATAATGCACCTGCCATGTATAGAGGCCATTGTGCACTACCACCAGTCATCATAGGTTCGATGATAGCCGCCATAGCATTTGCTTGAGGAGCATTTAATGCATGATCCCCTACGAAGCCATATGCATCGTTTAGAAGGATCATAACACCTACGGAAAGGACTGCACAAAGGATGGTACCAACGATTTGCCATTGTTCCATTTTTTTAGGTGTCGCACCTGTCATATGCGCTACTTTAAGCTCGGACATGAAGTTACCAGCCATACCGATAGTTGTACCGATGAAGGATGCCATCATGAGGACAGCAATCATACCTACTTTGCCAGTCATGCCTGCTGCTGTTAAGCATACTGCGGAGATGATAATCATAAAGATTGTCATACCAGATACTGGTTCTGTACCAGTATACGCGATAGAGCTAATACCTACTACAGATAATAAGAAGGACATGATAAGAACGATTAAGAATGCTACTATTGTTTGAGTGAAGCTTTCAGCATACATAAAGTGGAAATATGCTGCGAATAGAACTGTACATAACAAGATGCCAGCACCAATCCAAGATGTAGGCACGTCGCGTTGTGTACGGAGCAAGTTAACATCTACAGATTTGGAGCTGAAGATATCAAGCACTGCATTTTTAACAACACTAGCTACAACTTTAGACATATTGAGTAGACCGATAATACCTGCCATAGCGAGCATACCGATACCAATATGGCGAACATAATCAAGGAATACCTTACGAATTGGAGCATCTGCTAACGGAACAGCTTGACCACCAATTTGCATGATATGTTCAGGCGCTAAATAATATACGATAGGAATACATACAAACCAGGAGAAGAAAGAACCAGCTGCAATAATTGCGGCATAGCGAAGACCTGTGAAGTAACCAAGACCAAGTAACGCTGCATCCGTATCAACTGCTGCAGTTAGCTTGGTTTGGTCTGCCAAGGCCGAACCCCATTTGAATGTTGTGGTACGTATAACCTCTTCCCACCAGCCAAGGCTGTTAAGAATAAAGTCATACACAAGAGCGATGAGACCAGAACCGAGCATAAGTTTCGCTTTGCTACCTTCATTACTCATTAGTACTTCAGCAGCAGCACGACCACTTGGGAACGGATACACATAGTGCATTTCCTCAACGAAGTAGCGACGGAACATAACGCATAATAAAACACCAAGTACGCCACCGAGGATAATAGGAATTGCCATTTGCACAAAGGAAACATCTGTTACATTCCAGATATATAATGCAGGCAAGAAGAACATGGCACCGGCTAAGGTGTTCGTACTAGAACTAGCGATAGCCTGAATATGAACCGTTTCGGCAAATGCATTTTGCCGTTTCAAAATAACTGCTGTACCCATAGCGAGCACAGATACTGGAGCGAAGGCATCTACTGTTTGACCGATTTTCAAACATAGATAGCCAACAGCCAGTGTAAAAATTGCCGCATAGAATAGGCCCCAGAATACTACATATGAGTTAATCTCTACGTAATCCTTCTTAGGATCTAAGACTGGTTCTACGGGCGGAATTGAACGAGTTTCGTCCGACATAGTAAAACCTCCTAACATAAAAAGTACAAACGTATATCTATTCACCTTTATAGTATCACGGTCATATGCTCGATTCAATTACTTTATATGCATAACAAGAATATTTTTACACGTTATACACCAATTTCTTTGCATTTTGTCTATTAGTGGTCTACAATGAGGATATAGTATGACTATCTATTTTACAGTAATTTGTAGTCAAATTCATATATTCATTATATTTTCACAAGGAGGCTCATTATGGAACCAATGGTCGAACGTTTTGTACGCTATACAAGCATAAATACACGTTCTAACGAGGAAAGCACAACAATTCCTAGTACTCAAACGCAAGTAGACTTTGCTACAAACGTACTTGTTCCAGATTTAAAAGCAATCGGCTTGGACGAAGTTATCTACAACCGTGAGAATGGCTTTGTTATTGGTACCCTTAACGCTAATACAGAGGCCCCTGCCCCTTCTATTGGCTTTATCGCCCATATGGATACAGCTGATTACAATGCAGAAAACATTAAACCACGTATCATTGAAAACTATGATGGTAGCGATATTTGCCTCAACGAAGAGCATCAAATCTTCACACGTCGTGCAGACTTTCCTAACCTAAAAAACTATATTGGTAAATCCTTAGTGGTAACCGATGGTCTAACACTTCTCGGCGGCGACGATAAGGCTGGAATCTGTGAAATCATAGAGGCTCTATCCTATCTTGTAGCGCATCCAGAGATTAAACATGGTAAGATTATGTGCGCCTTTGGTCCTGACGAAGAAATCGGTACTGGCGCAGATCACTTTGATGTAAAACAATTCCCTGTTGACTATGCGTACACTATCGACGGTGAAAGCCTCGGCCAACTTGAATATGAAACATTTAATGCTGCTGGCGGTACAGTCATCCTTAAAGGGGTCTCTGTTCACACAGGTACAGCCAAAGGCATTATGATTAACTGTGCTAAATTAGCTATGCAATTCGATGCTCTATTACCAGGTGCGGCCGTTCCTGAACATACCTGTGGTCGTCAAGGTTTCTTTATGCTCATGAGTATGGAAACACAAGTAGATACAGGTAAAATGAACTATATCATCCGCGACCACGACAAAGAATTATTCGAGGCAAAAAAAGCCTTCTTCTTACAAGCAGGTCAAACCTTAAACGAAATTTACGGCCGTGAAGTATGTGAAGTATCTGTTAAAGATCAATACTATAACATGTACGATATTATCAAAGACAATATGGAATGTGTAAACGTAGCTAAAGCAGCAATGGAAAAAGCTGGTATTACACCTCTTTGTGATCCTATCCGAGGCGGTACGGACGGTTCTAAAATTTCCTTCATGGGTATCCCTACACCAAATATTTTCACAGGTGTAGAAAACCTACATGGTCGTCATGAATTTGCATGTATCGACGATATGAAAAAAGCTGTGGAAGTAATCGTTAATATTGTAAATATCGAAAAATAATACTATAAGACAGCAAAATGACTATTCGAACATCTACTCGAATAGTCATTTTTATTAGCCTATTAAGTTATAATAACAATCTATTAACACAACCTTTTAAGCAAGTTGCCCATTGCGTTTACGATTTCTAATTTGTTCTTCTTCAGCACGGGCTTTTAAAGAAAGATCTTTATCAGTCCCTACATAACGGCCGTAGAGTAAATAATACGCAACGAATGCAAGAAGTGCTACTACAACAGTAACATGGAACATACTTGTATAACCAACAACCTCTTTAATAGCACCTAAAATATATGGACCAAAACCTAAGCCCATATCTAAGGCAATGAAGTATGTTGATGTAGCAACACCGATACGGTGTACTGGTACGATTTTAACAGTTACGGCTTGACCGTTTGACATAAATGTACCGTAACCAAGGCCAACAAACACAGCAGATAAGAGTATAAGCCATGTAGAGTGAGCGATGGACAACAAGAAAATACCAAGTGCTAAAGATATAAAGCAAGGGTAAAGAACGAAGTTTTCCCCTTTCATATCAAATACAATACCAAGTAATGGTCTTGTTATCGTAATAACTACAGCATATACAACGAAGAAGAATGTACCTGCTAAGATAAGGTTTAAATCTTTTGTATAAGCTGCCATAAAACCGATAACACCAGAGTATGCAAAACCTACTAGTATAGAAACAAGACTAATAGAATTCATACGTGGTTCGATATAATCGGAAATTTTAATGCCTTTATGTTCTTCAGAATCAATATCAAGCTTAGGTTCATTAAATTTCATGATAACGGAACCGATACCACAAAGGATGATAAGAGCAACACAGAAGGCGATGATAAAGTCATAGCCAAGGCTATGAAGCATCAAAATACCTAAGAATGGGCCTACTGCAGCGGCAAGAGATGTAGACAAGCCATAGTAGTTAATCCCTTCACCACGACGTGACATTGGAATAATAGCGGCTACGATTGTACTTGTAGCTGTAGATGTAATACCGTAGGCAAAACCATTTAAGAAACGAACGCTATCGAGCATTGCTAAATTAGGTGTGTAGAAATACATGGCTGTTGAAGCCAAATAAATTAACAAGCCTAAATAGAGCATCTTACGACAGCCTAATACGCTGATAAAACGCCCCGCTAAGAGACGTGCCACTACGGTACCAATAATATAAATACCAACAGCTAAACCAGCCTGGCTCGCTGTGGCATGAAGATTCTCTTTAGCAACTACAGCTATAATAACGATTAGTAAATAATAAATTAAAAATACTAAGAAATTAATCAAAGTATCGAGGACAAATGATCTTGTCCATAAGGCCTCTTTAGCCTTATCCATAGTATCAACTCCATTTTCTAAAACAATTGTCAACCACATAATGACATTGGTTATTATAGACTTATCATTTCAAAAAACAAGTTTTAAAAAATTATTATTGTTATCACTTTTATTTATAACAATTCGTTTTATATCATTGTTAATATAGCTTTTTCCATTTTAAAAGCTCATATAAATTTTTAATAATAAAACACCTTTGACAGTTGTTATGACAAAGAAAAAGCGTTTTAACAACTAACAAAGGTGTTTATGTATATATGTACTTTATTTAGTTTTCAATCCACAAGCATCAAAGAATTTCTTATAAGCTTCAGCCTTCTTTATAAGACTTAAGGGATACGCTCGTGATGTAGATGGCAATCTCGTCAACGTAAGCTGATGCCCATGATACACGAAAGGAATCGTTTCTCCCGTTTTCGGTAGTTTAACCTTATCTGGTAACAAGCTAAGTAAAACCTCTGTGGCCTTACCGCCTGTTGTTCCTATATGTTTACAATAAGGAATCTGTGCCAATACTTCATCGAGGTGCACCGGTTCTATGACCTTTAAAAACGCATCTGACGCATTGCCACGTTCACGAACAGCTTTAAGTACAGTTGGACAAGAGGCAATGCCCATTTGAGACAAAAAAGATTTAATCTTTTCTGCGTCAAAGGCCTTTTCTTCACCCTTTCTAAAATGGTCCTTATCACCAAAGAAAACTATGCCATATACGCGCCACATATCATTTTGAAAATTAGGATAGTGAAACTCCATAGCCCGTTTTTCAGAGGTTGGTGGAAATGTGCCCATTGTCATAACCGTTGTATTCTTGGGTAAAAACGGCGGAAACGGTCTTGTTTCTACAACTTCGTTAGAACCTAGTTCAATGGTATCATTCTTCACAATATACATCTCCTTATTTGCTTATGCTAAAAGTCCACTTTCACACTAACAAGTATACGTCAGTAATACCATAATAAAAATCACATTTTACTGAACAACGGGTTGCTTCATAATGGCATTAATCGCATCAAATCCAGTCGGCACTGGGGAAACGAGATATAAGCATACAACAGCCGCTACAGCAAATCCAATGGCTAAGTATGAGAAGGTACCACGTTTAGGGAATTCATAGAGACCAAACATACGCGTACCGATTGCAGCACCAATAGCAGTAATAAAGGACGGAATAGAGAATAATCCATATACACCTAATACAACCATTAAACCTGCATAACCACCTACAACAGTAATCATCGGTAACATGCGATCCATAGGCGTTTTATAATCACGTGTTAGACCCGCTAGATAGTTGGAGCTTTCAACACCAAATAAACCAAGGAAAATACCGAAGTCAACCCATATAAACTCCCAGATTCCCTTAAATGCATCACGATTACGACCTGCATACCAAGCAAAGGCTGTAATCAACAGAATAGCAAGCCCTGCAAAGCCAAAATAATAATCTTCACTGATAGTAGGCCCTACATAGGCACCTACAGCCGTTACAACAGCACTAAGAACAGATAAAATAACGACGCGATGTATTGCTGGACGATCACGTTCAGGAATGCGTTTATATACTGTAGCCATCAACTCTAATACAAAGCAAGCCATAAAGACCCCAATACCTGCTGGAGGCGATAAGAATGTAATGAGCGCCGTAAGCACGATAGGAATAGTGATGCGCCAACGAGGGAACAATACTAAATCCTTATAATCTAGACGGACATCCTGTGTTTCAGCAGTGAAATTATTATACACAACGAAAAGTAACATAAACGCTACCACATCCAAAGGTCTTGCCCCCCAGATTAACAATGTTGGTACAATAATCATAGACAATGCAACGCCAGAGATTCTAGACAAACCAGCTGCTACAAAGCCGAGAAGTAAAAACGGTAATAATAGTGTTATAAATTCTAACATAATAAACCTCCCATCATCATATAAATCTAAGTATATAGTAATTAAGTACAAATTACTATACCGAATAATTCGAGGTTTATACAGATTTTATATGGAATATGTTTATAAGCTAACTGGTTGTTATAATCAATGTCGTTTTAGACGATTTCTTACAACCGATGTAGAACATTCTAATCGTTGTGCAATGGCAGCAATAGAAACCCCTTCCATCCGAAGACGCCTAATCTCATTTTCGTCTATCTCCAAACGCTTCCCCCTCAAGGAAACACCAGACTCACGCAAATATAAAGCCACTGTATTGGCCTGAAGTTGGTAAGCCACGCCAATGTCTTTCGTACTCATGCCATGATATGTATAGAGATAGTTCATTTCTTCAATAGGCAATACCTTTCTTCTACCCCCACGTATTGAGACCCCCATATGACGTAATATATGTAATACCTTCCACCGCGTAAGCCCCGTCATATTTGCTATATAGGATGTACTATTGCCACTTTCATAAGACTTTTTAATGCGCTCTGGATTAATACTATGTATAGAATGTGGGTGCGTGCAAAGCACGCCATACTCATGTAATCGATTAGAAATTGTGGCTGCCGATACATTAAAGCGATGGGCCAGTGTATCAATACTGGCATGATTATCTTCATACAAAGATACCAGGGTCGCTCTACTAATATCTTTGCGTTTAGTACGGCGCGGAATATTATAATCATCCATACGACGTACAACTGTATCTACGCTGCAGCCAATATAATCAGCTACATCTCGCAAAGTCCAACCTTCTTTGACATATAGATTTTCGAGCAATTGCTTTGGAATATTTCGTACACTGCGATACATATATACGGCTCCTCTCCTATTATTACAGAATATAATGTATAACTCCTCTTATAACTATGATTATGAAAGCAAATCCCTATATTTTGCAATACAAAAAGGGTTCCTAATAGTCACCCCCGTGACTATTAGGAACCCTTGTCTTATTTAGGAACTTATATATTATCGAGCTCTATGTCGCAATGCTTTTGGCTTATCTAATATAAAAGCCCATTTCATACCTTCTTTTACAGCATGATGTGATTTACGAGCCTTTTTCATTTCTACTGATTTTGCCGTAACCCCCACATCACTAAGAAGAACCTTACCTTCTTTCATCGCTTTATCGCGTTTAAAATCGGCTAATCGTTCTACCAAAGGAGCTGTCACTGTATGAACAGCCTCTACTAAAGGCTTATTATGTTCTTTTAAATCTTTTTGTTGTATTTTAACTGGCTTTTGGACCACCTCTGGGTTAACCTCTTTTTGTTGTGTTTCAAACGGCTTATGGTCCAACGCAGGATTAAACAACTCATCAAGATTACGTTCTATGGAAATACCATATTCGCGTTCCATCTCCTCCCAAGTTCTAGCCTCACCAGAGTTTTCATACTCATCAGAGTCCTCTGATTTGCCGCCTTTCAAGAAAGAAAACGCAATATATCCAATAATAGCTAGAACAAATATAGGATTATGCTGAAAGATAGATAGTACAGTAGACAAAATAGAGTCCATAGTTACTCCTATTCACTATCTGCTAGATTTTCACGCATTTTAGTGTCTGCAATAATATTGTTCATATTGTAGTAATCCATAACACCAAGATTGCCATTTCTGAAAGCTTCTGCCAATGCTTTAGGAACTTCAGCTTGCGCTTCCACAACCTTAGCTTGCATGTCTTGTGTTTTAGCACGCATTTCTTGTTCTGTAGCAACCGCCATGGCACGGCGTTCTTCGGCGCGAGCTTGAGCAATTTTCTTATCTGCTTCTGCTTGGTCAGTTTGCAATTGTGCACCGATGTTACGTCCTACGTCTACGTCAGCGATATCAATGGACAAGATTTCGAATGCAGTACCTGCATCAAGACCTTTACCCAATACAGTACGAGAAATGTGATCCGGATTTTCCAATACATCTGTATGTTCTTCAGAGGAACCTACAGTCGTTACGATACCTTCGCCTACACGAGCGATGATAGTAGCTTCACCAGCACCACCAACGAGGCGGTCAATATTAGCACGTACAGTAACGCGAGCACGAACCTTGAGTTCGATACCATTTTTTGCTACTGCAGAGATAATTGGTGTTTCAATAACTTTAGGGTTAACGGACATTTGTACTGCTTCCAATACATCACGACCTGCAAGGTCGATAGCTGCGGAGCGTTCGAAAGTTAAAGGAATAGATGCGCGTTCAGCGGCAATCAACGCATCTACAACGCGGTCAACATCACCACCAGCAAGGTAATGAGCTTCCAGTTGATTTACATTTACATCAAGGCCTGCTTTATTGGCTTTAATCAAAGGCATTACAATTTGAGATGGGTTTACACGACGTAAGCGCATACCTACGAGTGTAAAAATACCAACGTTAACGCCTGCTGCAAGAGCAGATACCCAAAGGCCTAATGGCACAACATACAAGAACACCATAATCCCAATCAGTAGAATGGGAATCAAAATTAAAATACCGACATCCATAGTAACCTCCACGAGTCCTAGAATAATACTTATTGAGGGCGTACGATATTACGACCTCCTACAACACGAACTACTACAATAGGTGTACCAGCTTCGATGAAATCGCCTTCTGTAACAACATCGACAAATTGATCATCAATACGTGCGACGCCTGCAGGTCGCAATGTACTTTGAGCGACACCAATCTTGCCTTCTAAATCAGTTTGCACATCATTAGATACATAACCTTGTTGTGTAGTAGAGCGTTGACCTAGGGTAAACAATTTACCAATCCAAGTCCGAGAAAAATGATTAAAGAAGGTTAATAATAATACAACTAAGAGTATTGTGATACCAAGTACTGCGTATAAAGCTAAATCTGTTCCACCAAGGCCGATAAAGACACCCCACATGAACACACTGTATCCAATGAGCCCAGCAATACCACCTGGTATAACCAATTCAATAGCCATCAACATAATACCGATAACAAGCCAAAAAATATAATCCATATAAACCTCCTTCCACAAAGTATTTCACACAATATATTATACAATAGACATTTATATTTTACCAATGAACAGTGCTTATCATCATAATCCCGTCCTATTTTTATAAACATATATTCAAAAGTCAAAACGCGTAGCCAAAAGCTACGCGTTTAATTATGTATTTAGTTATACATCAGTTTTCTTTAATTGATCATTACCAATGCCTGTTTTTTGCAAGATAAGAAGTACAACACTCATCCCCATGCCTACAACAGTAGCTAAACCCATACCTTTTAAGATAATTGGACCCACTACGAGTTGAGCACCACTAAGGCCAACAACGAGGATAACAGAAGTAAGAATCATGTTTACAGGATTCGTATAGTCTACCTTACGTTCCACCAACATACGTAAACCAGATGCTGCGATAATACCAAACAATAGGATTGATACCCCGCCCATAACGGGAACAGGAATCGCATGAATCAATGCGGCCACCTTACCTACGAAGGACACAATCATAGCCAATACAGCCGCACCACCGATAACCCATACACTAAAGCATCTTGTAATCGCTAATACACCAATATTTTCACCATATGTAGTATTCGGTGTGGCACCAAAGAAGCCAGATAAGATATTAGCAAGGCCATCGCCTAACAAAGAACGTTCTAGACCTGGTTCTTTCATAAGATCTTTAGCCACGATATTGCTAGTTACAACAAGATGTCCTACGTGTTCAGCAAATACCACAAAGAGAGCTGGCATAATCATGATAATCGCATTAATATCAAATACAGGCATGCCATAGAACTGAGGCAAAGAGAACCAAGGAGCGGCTTCAACACCAGAGAAGTCAACAACACCCATAATAGCAGATAAAATGTAACCTGCTACTACACCGATTAATACAGGAATAACTGCAAGAAAACCGCGGAACACAACAGTACCTAATAAAGTTACAATCAAGGAGAACATAGATACTATAATAGCTTGATCATGAGACATACCTAAATTTTGATCACCGATGAGACCGGCCATTCCCATAGCTACTGGTGCTAACTCGAGACCGATAATAGCAACGATAGCCCCCATAGCCGCTGGCGGGAATAATTTATCAATCCAGCCGATACCAATGTATCGAACTAAAATAGATAAAATAACAAAGGATAAACCAAACATTACAAAGGCACCTTTGGCAGCTTCGTAACCAAGACCAGCGGTAAGTACCGCCCCAACCGGAGCAATAAAGGCAAAGCTAGAGCCCAAGTAAGCAGGAATTTTCCCCTTACATATAAAGAGATACAGCAAAGTCCCGATGCCATTCATAAATAATGCTGTTGCTGGATCTACTTTCAATAAATACGGTACGAGTACCGTAGAACCAAACATAGCAAATAAATGTTGTAGACTAAGCGGCAATAATTTTCCCATCGATGGGCGTTCTTGAATATCAATAAAATCTTTCATTGTTTTCCCTCATACATATACAACTCATATAGATTATCTTTTATCTGGCGGTACAAATCGGCCTGGCAATTTAGGCTCTACTTGTTTGCTAGGTTTAAAACGACTGCGCGTTTCCTCACGAAGAGACGGCAATGTTTCCTTGGTTCCTACCGGTTTAACCCCCTCTACACCACGTCTAGCAATGCTTGCCAAAATACCAATAGCCATACAGTTCATCATCAAAGAGGAACCACCATAGCTAATGAATGGCAACGGAACACCTGTGACAGGCAACATACCACAAACCATAGCAATATTAAAGAATGCTTGTCCACCGATAAGAATAGTAATACCTAGAGCTAACCATTTGCCAAAGGAATCTCGCGCCCGATTTGCAATGCGAAAGCCAAAATAGGTGAATGTCGCCATTAATAACACGACGAAAATACTACCTAGAAAACCCATTTCCTGTGCCCAAACAGCAAAGGCAAAATCTGTATGCGCTTCAGGTAGGTAAAAATACTTAGAGGTACCATTCATAAACCCTTGACCAAAGAAACCACCTGAACCAACGGCTAACAAACCTTGTACAGTTTGGTAACCTTGATCCTGTGCATAGGACCAGGGATCAAACCACGACTCGACACGCTTCCAACGATAATCAGAACTACGAGCCATATAAGCGCCACCAATAATAGCTAATATAAAAGTAATGCCAAAAATTCCCTTTTCGAAACCAGAGAGAAAAATCAGTAAAAAAGAAAATCCTACAATGAGTACAGCAGTCCCCATATCTGGTTGTTTAAATGTAAGCAACGCAAATGCAAGGGGCCAAAACAACATATACACCATGTATCGAATGCGTTCCCACCAGAACCAGAGGAAGACTTGCCATTGTTTAAGGTCCTTTACTCTCTGCAATATGGATTTAAATCTTGGATTCTTCCAAGGTTTATCCGCTAATTTAGCGGCAGTCCATAACAAGGCTGCTAACTTTGCAAATTCTGAAGGTTGTAATGAAAAGCGCCCAATCGGAATCCAGCGCCGTGCACCATTTACCTCTACACCAACAAAATATATAGCAGCTAATAATACTGCCGTAACATACATAATACGTCTTAATAGCGTAGGATTCTGTAATTTTCGATAATCATATCGATATAATAAAACACCAAAAACAGCAGAAACCAACAAAAACAATCCATGTTTAGGTGCATAGCCCCACAATCCATCATCAGTCGTAATGGACCCAACATAGGTGGCACTAAAAATATTAATGACCCCTATGAGCGCCATAAGTACGATGGGTAATAACATACCTTGGAGGTCATTTTTAAACACCTTCTCCCAAAGATGTTCAACCTGTTCCCCTTTTTTCCCCATGTTACGCCTCCTTAGTAGCAGCTGGTTTTACCGCTTCTAATCGGAAAATTGGTTGTCCTTTAGCACTAAATTTTTCCTCATATTCTGTTTTTACATTTGGCAAATCTGTACTATGTAAATCATAGGTTACATTTTTAAGTTCCCAACCACAATTTTGGAACTCTTCTAGGGAGAACATAAACAAACCTTCATTATCTGTTTTAAAATGAACCTCCCCATTATCTTTTAGTAAACGCGCATATCGATCAAGGAATGTATGATATGTCAAACGACGTTTAGCATGCTTAGCCTTAGGCCATGGATCACAGAAATTGATATAGAATCGGTCTACTTCACCAGGTGCCACGATTTCTTCAATGCCTGCAATATCAAACAAAGACACCTTTGCATTATCTCGCTCAGCTTCAAATATCTTTTGCGCCGCATAATAAATAACGCCAATTTGTACTTCAAAGCCAACAAAATTCGCATCTGGATGTGCTTCGGACATACCTGCAATAAAACGACCTTTACCAGTCCCTAACTCCATATACAAAGGACGCTCTGGATGAGAAAATGCTTCACGCCATTTCCCCTTATAATTCTCTTGTCCCGATAAAATAATATGTGAATCATAATCGTGAATAGCCTCATCAATCCACGGTTTTCTACGAAGACGCATCGTTTCTCCTTCTATCTATATTCTGAAAGTACTATATTATATAACTAATTGTTACCTATCCTTATTATTATAGAGAAAGCCTTTACATCACGTCAATTAGTAATATGAAAAAGCCCATGCTCTTTGTAGTGACCCCAAAAAGTTAGACTTTTATTTCCGAGTAACCTAAACTGGTTGCTCGGAATTTTTTATGCTGCAGTAATAGCTAAACGATAGTCAACTGGACTTAGCCAGTTCAATTTTTCCTTAATTCGTTTAGTATTGTAATACATAATATAGTTTTCAATCGCCATTTTTAACTCATCATAACTATGAAAGGTATTGTCATAATACATCTCTTGTTTTAAGATAGCAAAGAAGTTTTCCATTGGTGAATTGTCGAGACAATTACCTCTTCTAGACATACTTTGAAATATGTTATGCACTTTTAAATTATGTTGATACGCTTTCATTTGGTAACCCCAACCACGGTCAGAATGAAATGTCCGTCGATACTTAGCATCGGCAGTCTTTTCAATCGCCTGTTGTTGTGCTGAAAGTATAGACTCAGCCGATGGTGTAGGACTTATACTAAAACTAATAATTTCAAGATTATATAAATCCATAAATGGATCTAAGTATAGTTTTCCAACTTTCAAAGCACCGTTTGCATTTAGTTCATAATACTTAAATTCAGTTGTATCTGTAGTAATTTTTTGATGTGGTTGACTGCAATAGAATCTACGCTTAATGCGATTAGGTGCAATCCGTCCTTTAACGCCTTTATATGAGTTATATTTTCGGCTCTTACGGGAGAATGCTATTACTTGCAGATTGAACTTTTGCATAATTCGTTGCAATCGTTTCTTATTAATAACAATACCTCGTGATCGCAACAAAGGTAACAACCTTCTATATCCATAGTTGGGATGGTTCTTACGAATATCTTCAATAGCTATTCGTATTTGTAGATCTGGATCTACTCGGTCAAAGCGCTGTTGCCAGTACATATATGTTGCTTTTGGAAAACGTAAGGCAGCAAGAATCTCAGTTAGTTTGAATTCTCTTCGGAGACTGCTAATGATTCTTGCTGTTCTTTCATTTTTCGAGCGTCCTCGAGGCGCAATCTCCTCAATTCTTTTAAATAGGCATTCTCTATTTGAGCATAGCGTAATTGTTTTTCCAATTCTAAAATACGAGCTTGCTCTGGTGTTAATTCTTTTTTCTTCTTTTGGTTACGTGATTTAGTATGTGTGGTAATCTTTGCTTTTTCATCTGTTCGACTCATGGTAGGTATTCGTCCTTTCGGTCGCTCGACAAAAGCATTGGTCCCATATTTCATAAAATCCGACTTCCAGCGAGCTATTAATGAAGGATTATTCAGCCCATATTGTAATGCAATTTGCCGATACGATAATTCACTAGTTAAGTATGACTCTACCATAGCTAGCTTAAATTCTGAAGTATATCTTGTATTATTTCGCTTTCGACACAAACCATCTTTACCAAATTCTTTAAATGCACTAATCCAACGACGAACTTGCGATGTAGTCTTTAAACCATATTTCTTAGTTAAATACTCATATCCACCCTCGCCGTTTAGATATGCGGTAACGACTTTTAATTTAAATATAAGGCTATATTTTGCCATAGAAAAACCGACCTCCTTAACGTTAAGATTTTTGGTCTAACATTAAGGGGTCGGTTCA
>NZ_PPDF01000014.1:0-148409 GCF_002959935.1 Veillonella tobetsuensis | reverse complement strand
TGTAGTGACCCCAAAAAGTTAGACTTTTATTTCCGAGTAACCTAAACTGGTTGCTCGGAATTTTTTATGCTGCAGTAATAGCTAAACGATAGTCAACTGGACTTAGCCAGTTCAATTTTTCCTTAATTCGTTTAGTATTGTAATACATAATATAGTTTTCAATCGCCATTTTTAACTCATCATAACTATGAAAGGTATTGTCATAATACATCTCTTGTTTTAAGATAGCAAAGAAGTTTTCCATTGGTGAATTGTCGAGACAATTACCTCTTCTAGACATACTTTGAAATATGTTATGCACTTTTAAATTATGTTGATACGCTTTCATTTGGTAACCCCAACCACGGTCAGAATGAAATGTCCGTCGATACTTAGCATCGGCAGTCTTTTCAATCGCCTGTTGTTGTGCTGAAAGTATAGACTCAGCCGATGGTGTAGGACTTATACTAAAACTAATAATTTCAAGATTATATAAATCCATAAATGGATCTAAGTATAGTTTTCCAACTTTCAAAGCACCGTTTGCATTTAGTTCATAATACTTAAATTCAGTTGTATCTGTAGTAATTTTTTGATGTGGTTGACTGCAATAGAATCTACGCTTAATGCGATTAGGTGCAATCCGTCCTTTAACGCCTTTATATGAGTTATATTTTCGGCTCTTACGGGAGAATGCTATTACTTGCAGATTGAACTTTTGCATAATTCGTTGCAATCGTTTCTTATTAATAACAATACCTCGTGATCGCAACAAAGGTAACAACCTTCTATATCCATAGTTGGGATGGTTCTTACGAATATCTTCAATAGCTATTCGTATTTGTAGATCTGGATCTACTCGGTCAAAGCGCTGTTGCCAGTACATATATGTTGCTTTTGGAAAACGTAAGGCAGCAAGAATCTCAGTTAGTTTGAATTCTCTTCGGAGACTGCTAATGATTCTTGCTGTTCTTTCATTTTTCGAGCGTCCTCGAGGCGCAATCTCCTCAATTCTTTTAAATAGGCATTCTCTATTTGAGCATAGCGTAATTGTTTTTCCAATTCTAAAATACGAGCTTGCTCTGGTGTTAATTCTTTTTTCTTCTTTTGGTTACGTGATTTAGTATGTGTGGTAATCTTTGCTTTTTCATCTGTTCGACTCATGGTAGGTATTCGTCCTTTCGGTCGCTCGACAAAAGCATTGGTCCCATATTTCATAAAATCCGACTTCCAGCGAGCTATTAATGAAGGATTATTCAGCCCATATTGTAATGCAATTTGCCGATACGATAATTCACTAGTTAAGTATGACTCTACCATAGCTAGCTTAAATTCTGAAGTATATCTTGTATTATTTCGCTTTCGACACAAACCATCTTTACCAAATTCTTTAAATGCACTAATCCAACGACGAACTTGCGATGTAGTCTTTAAACCATATTTCTTAGTTAAATACTCATATCCACCCTCGCCGTTTAGATATGCGGTAACGACTTTTAATTTAAATATAAGGCTATATTTTGCCATAGAAAAACCGACCTCCTTAACGTTAAGATTTTTGGTCTAACATTAAGGGGTCGGTTCACTTTTTAAAAAGACATGGGCTTTGTATTAGTTTGCTAACATATTTTCTAAGTATTCAATTTGTTGTGGACTTAAACCAAGCTCTGTTAAGCTCTTCTTAGAGGATGCAAATACAGCATTCGTTTTACCAACACGAGTACCTAATGCCGCTGCTGCTACAAGTTCACGATCAAGTTTACCCAAGCGCGAACGATTTCTATTTTGCGGTTTTGGCTTTTTAATACGGAATGTATTATATTTAACAGCTGCTGTAGCTTCATCAAGCTTAATCTTTGCAGCCACATTATTACTATTAGTCGGATTACCTAGCAATGCACTAAGACCAACACGTTTTGGTACAAGTTTATCATAATCTACGCCAAACTCAGGACGTTCTTCACGAAGTTGTTCAAAGGCTGCAAGGGCTGCATTCATTTGTTTTAACCCTGCTGCAGAATATAGTTGGCGAATCGCAATACTCACCTCTTGTGGAGTCAAGGTACCTCTTTCAATAGCAGAGATAATCGTTTCTCTCAAAGATCCTAAATCACCGTTAGCAGTATAACGGCCAATTTCAACCAAGTCCTTTTGACGCTCATTAAGCTCTTTTGGCACATATATATTAAATTCTGAGATGGAAGGCGCTTTTTTAGTTATCGGTTCGGCTGCACCATTTACCGTACACAGATAACCACTGCTGACTACAGCCAAAGCCACTGCCAAAGTTAAAACCTTTTTCAATGTTTCCAAATCTCCCTTTATACACCAATAAAAGCACGTTTATCTTCTAATATTATTTATACATACTTTTAAATAACATTAATATACATCAAAATAAATCAATTCATTGTTATTATATACTACTTCATCTGTTTTTTATAGTCATATTAATAAAAAACTATAAAAAAATTTATTTATAAACTACTCGCAATATATCAGAAAATAGCTGTTTCTATGGAATTATTAAAACCTACCACTTAAGGTTTTTATTTATAACTATTATTTATAATAAAAATTTAGACCCGTATGCCGTCTTCTATTAGATAGCAAAAAGGCGGTACAACCAAATGGTTATACCGCCTTGATTCATCAATTATTCTGCAGTGAATGGCAATAAAGCGATTGCACGTGCACGTTTGATAGATGTAGTCAATTTGCGTTGATGTTTTGCGCAAGTACCGGAAATACGACGAGGTAAGATTTTGCCGCGTTCAGTCGTGAAACGACGAAGTTTTGCAACATCTTTATAGTCGATTTGATCGATATGGTCTGCACAGAAAACGCATACTTTTCTTCTTGGCTTTCTGCCTCTATCTCTTCTCATTGCGAATCCTCCTTTTCGAATTAGTAGGAGTCTCGGACACTAGAACGGGATGTGTTCGTCATCGCCGCCTGTACTGAAACTATCAAAATTGGACCCACCATCGAAAGAATTAGTATTCATATCAAGGGATTGGCCCACAAAGTTCGCTACCACTTCAGTAACGTAACGTTTTTGACCATCCTGAGTCTCGTAAGAACGAGTTTGCAAGCGACCTTCTACAAAGCAACGACTGCCTTTGCGAAGATTACCTGCCGCTTCACCAAGTTTGCCCCATGCAACGCAATTAATGAAAGCAGTTTGTTCTTTCGTTTCATTGGTTGTAGAGTCAACATAAGTATTCGTAGCAGCTACTGTGAAAGTTGCCACTGCTCTACCAGTTTTAGTAAAACGTACTTCAGGATCACGAGCTAAATTACCTAGAATTTGTACAGAGTTCATCTTTTCTCCTCCAGGCTTTAATTATGCATCGTGTTTAACAATCAGGTGTCTTAAGACATCATCGTTGATTTTCAACACACGGTCGATTTCTTTAATTTCAGCTGGATCAGCTTCGAAATTAACCAATACGTAGAAACCGTCAGTGAATTTTTTCACTGCGTAAGCAAGACGACGCTTGCCCCAACGATCTACCTTTTCTACTGTGCCGCCTACACGAGCAATTAAAGCTTCCACTTTTTCAATGACAGCGTTAGTTGCTTCTTCTTCAGCTGGTTTCACAATAACCATGACTTCGTATTTGTTCATACAAAATCACCTCCTCTTTCGGACTAATGCCCCTATCGACACATAGGGGTAGGAAGTGCTTACCATTAATAAGCTCTACTATTATAACCTAAATTAATAATGAAAGCAAGTAGGTCCTATATAATAAACGGCTCATTATCATTAACAATATACACATTTCTATGAGGTACTAATTCCTCTAATCTCTCAGGATTATCAGTATGAACCGGAATAATAACATCAGGATTGACTAGCTCTATAAACTTAATCAAATCATCTTTAGACACATGACCACTAGCATGACATATATAGGTTGGGTAGGTCTCTAACAAAGTTTTCAATGCTAGGTTTTCTTCAATATATCCTGTCCACATGGAATATATGATACGTACATCATCTTTAGGAAATTCTTTAATGTGAGAAATAAAATATTCAGTTCCTCTTACTAAGGATACAAACCCATGATCCATATAATATTTAGGATACGGTCCTTTACTAAGAACTAACGGGCTATCATGTCTACGATACAAAGAGCTTTCATAATATACATTATTAATCACAGTATCTAATATTCTTTTCTGATAAGCATCACAAATTAAAACTTTATCAGTTGGCATATTCTGCCAAACTCCCATAATACGGTCAATATTCGTAGAGGAGCACATAATAAAAACATATTTCCCATCTTGGATATATGAAGAAATATCGTCTAATACTGCGGTTTCAGATACGTATTTATCTGCATCTCTTGACAAAGAAGTGCCTTCTGTAATTAATACATCAACCTCACCTATATAGGTTTTAACTAATTTCTCTATTACATGACTACGCAACCCATGCATCCGGAAATCACCTGTATATAAGGCACGTTTACCTTCTGCTTCAATGACAAACATATAACTATCAACGGCACTATGGTCAATAACCAAAGGTCTAATATGTATATTTCCAATAGTGAAGGCTTCGCCTCCACGAAATGTATTTGCATCTAACAAACGTAAATATAAATCTTTATCTTGATGTTCAGTAGCTATCATAGCCACTTCCTTACTCAGTTCCCCCATATATAATGGTATTTCTGGTAATGCAGAGGTTAGTTGTCCTAAGTGATCCATATGATAATGTGAAATCACAATACCATCACAATCTGGTAACCCTTTTGTAACACCGTCTATATCTAAATTTATAGGTGTGTACTTTTCATCTAGACTCAATTCGTTACCAAAATCCAGTATAATGCGGGTAGATGCTGTACTAATTTCTATGGCACTACCACCAATCTGATGAGTGCCACGATGGATAATTATATTCATACTTAACCTTTGTTAGGAATTGTTAGCAATGTTTCTGCTCGGTATGAACGCTCTATGCTAGGGGATTCATCGACCGTCTCCACACGTAATACAGCAAAACGAATTTGTTTTAAATGAGGCTCTTGCTTTAAGATTGTTTCACACAAGATTCGCAAAGAATCACGTTTATCAGTTATAAGTAACTCTTGGCACTCTTTATGTTGTTGGCTTTCAACTGTTTTGGATGGATAAACCGCGTTAGCAATATCCTTTGGATTTAGGCGTAACATTAAATTTGTTTTATATCCGCCATCATTTTCAGTACAAGCCTTCTCATCAAATAAAACAACTAATTCAGCGTTCTTGGTATGCTTATACCCCTTTAAATTTCTTAAAACACTTATACCTTCATGACTATCAGTAGATACAATCTGATCTAAATCAAGTAATTTATAATATGTATAAGCTTCTAAAACACATCGTAGTAAAGTTTCATCACTACCAGATGGACGATATTTCAATTCAATAACAGAGTAGTATTTATCATCCGTGTTATAGCCTAATAAATCTATTTTTCCATAAGAGTCGCTTCGATCTGCTTTTAATGGTGTTTGGTAATCAAAAATATAACCTAAATCCTTAACCTCACCTTGATAGAATAATAATTTTGCTAAAATTTCTTCTTTTCGATTGGTGATTGATAACTCATTTTGCGTAGGCGTATGGTCTGTATCAAAATGATTAGGTCTTACAGGTTTCAATTTGTCCCATTCTTTAACGAGATCCTCTGATACAAGAGTTTTCGCAATAATCTCACTATAAAGATTCTTAGATCCTTTTATATAACCTTTGTAATTTACAATAGGAGCCTTATAAAAGTTTGCTACAAATTTTAATAAATATTCTTCTGTATTAACATGCTTCAAACCAAAGGCTTTTTTAAATTCCTTTAATTTATCCTTCCTCTTAATACAAAGAAAGAGCTCATCAATTGACTTCTTATTATCTACCATTGTCATTTCCCTCCCCATAATAATAATTTACTACACTACACATAATTACTAAAAACTCCTACACAAAAATAATGTTTTTAAATATAAATTCATTATATCAATAGATATTTTATGAGTAAACAATGAAGAATCCTATCTGTTATAAAGAAATTATAACTATTTCATACTTTCACTATACGCCATAAAACGAGTAATAATTTCCCCATCAAACATTATTTACTATAGGAATACACCATAAAATAATTAGTCAAAAATAACTTCAACATTCTATAGAAAGTTATTGCAATATTTCCTTTTCTCCTTTACTATAAGTAAAAGAGAGTTGCATACAGAAAGGAGTCATCATGGCTAACGTTAATGAAAATTATTTAAAACTACAAGGTTCTTATTTATTTGCAAATATTGCTAAAAAAGTAAATGAGTACCAAGCAGCGCATCCAGATGCAGATATTATTCGCCTTGGTATTGGCGACGTTACATTGCCATTGGTGCCAGCAATCGTTGATGCTATGACTAAAGCAGTCCAAGAAATGGGCAAAGCTGAAACATTCCGCGGTTACGGGCCAGAGCAAGGGTATGACTTCTTACGCCAAGCTATTATTGATGGCGACTATAAACCATTAGGTGTAGACATTGCGATTGACGAAGTATTCGTTTCCGATGGTGCCAAATCTGACGTGGGTAACATCCAAGAATTATTCAGCGAAGACAACATCATTGCTATTACTGATCCAGTGTACCCAGTATACCTAGATTCCAATGTTATGGGTGGTCGTACAGGCGAATCTGTTGATGGCATCTTCCAAAAGGTTGTATATCTCCCAACTTCTGCAGAAAATAATTTTTCTCCAGAATTTCCGTCCGAACATATAGACATTGTATATCTTTGTTCTCCAAACAACCCAACAGGTACTGTTTTAAGTCGTGCTCGTTTGGCTGAATGGATTCAATGGTGTAAAGAAAAGGATGTTATCCTAATGTTCGATTCTGCTTATGAAGCTTTCATCAGCACAGAGGACACTGTAAAATCCATCTATGAAATCGAAGGCGCTCGTGAAGTAGCTATCGAATTCCGTTCTTTCTCCAAGACTGCGGGCTTCACTGGTACACGTTGTGCTTATGCAGTAGTACCTAAAGAGGTAACTGCTAAAACTAAATCTGGCGAACGTCAACCACTCAATCCTATGTGGAATCGTCGTCAATGTACTAAATTCAACGGTGTTCCTTACATCGTTCAACGCGGTGCTGAAGCAGTATACTCCAAAGAAGGGCGCGAACAAACACAAGCTAATATTGCGTACTATAAAGAAAATGCTCGCATTATCAAAGAAGGTCTTGAATCCATTGGACTTACTGTTTACGGCGGCGTTGATGCACCATATATTTGGCTTAAAACACCAGGCAACATGACTAGCTGGGAATTATTCGATATCTTGCTCGAACAAGTACAAATCGTATCTACACCAGGTTCTGGCTTTGGTCCTCACGGCGAAGGTTACCTTCGTTTAACAGCTTTTGGCAGCCGTGAAAATACAATTCGTGCTATCGAAAGAATTAAAACTTTACAATTCTAATATCTAAAAAAGACCGATTATGGCTACTTTCATTACGAAAGCTACCATAATCGGTCTTTTTATATAATCTTACATGTAATATCTAAATAATAGATTTATATCAGCTAGAAGCTATGGCGAATACCAGCATCTACGCGATAGGATGTATCAATAGTACTACCAAAGTTTTTAGTAAATGTTCCATATAAATATGTATTTGGACGGAAACTCCAGGAACCACCGAGTTCAAGATCAAGCCATGTGTCTTTCAAATTGACTACGCTATTAGTAGTTGGTTCACCTGCCATGCTATAAGTGGATTTCATTTTACCAGAGAATTCATGTGCTAATGCTGCTTTAAGGAAGATATTGCTATTGTTAGCTTCTTTGCCAATTCCTATGCCTAAACGGCCGATAGCGGAATTAACCGCATCAGAATTAATATGAACGGTGCTACCAGTATTCGTACGAGCATCAAAGCTTTCACCAGATAAGCGACTAAAGATTAATTCAGCACTAGGATCGATATAGAACCCATTATCTCTCTTGATACGTTTACCATATTCAAGGCTTAAGGATGTTCCGGTATTACGATAATCACCACTCAAGGTAGTTCCCATATGGTTACGAACAGCGAAATCATTTTTCAAACGATTGCCTTTAGCAATGATATCTAAATAACGACCATCATTAAACTGTTTGGAACCATATACTGCTAGACCCGCCGTTTTCCCTGAGCCAGAACCCAAAGCATAGTCACTTTTACTTGTGCCATACAAGAAAGCACCACCTACAATCCAGTTACCTCGTTTTGTATCATACCCAACTTGAGCCATATTATACGTTTGATTTACATAAGCAGAGTCTGTGATTTTAGATTTACCGCCAATATATTTGCCCCATATGCCTTGATTATCAGAGTTCATACGAACATCACCTAGACGACGTTGTAAATCATTTGTGTCAGCTCTCATCTGCATTACAGAAGATGCTAACGCACTCTTAGCACCTGAAACGATATCACTTTCACTAGTTGTCAAAGTAGTTTTATCAGATACCATCGCACGTCCATCTTTATCAAAATCGTCAGCACTAAGTTTAGCATTTAACGTAGGACTAATAACACCGGTGTCTAACTTTAGATTTACATCTAGATTTTTCTCGCCTTTTGTATAACCAGTGTATACCAACTTCTTAGCAAATTGATTTTCTGCTAATCCCGGAATTTCAGCATTTGCTTGTTCTTTCAGTGCTTCTACAGAGCTACGCAATGTAACAGAGGATCCTGGGTCAGCATGGTTAATGACCACTTCACCCTTGCCATATTCTGCGGCTGGTGAACCATTTAGATAATCAATAGCCGTATGACCAGCATAATTATTAATCGTAATAGGCCGTGCATCTACGGCTTGGATAATGCCGCGGCTACCTTTATTAGTACCACCGATAAGATGCTCTACCTTACTACCGGTATATAAATAGTTAGCACTGTCAGGGCGACCTTGTGTAGGATACACACGTTCAGCCCCTAACCATTCATTGCGCCATGTAGCACCATTTTGCAAGTACAATCGCAAGCCGCCATGATAAGGATTATTGTTACTTTCATCAAATTCATTAAGTACGCCGCCTACCAATTTAGAGTTAGGCGTCGTTAAACCTAAAGAAATAAATGATCCATGCTTATGTGGGTTGATATCAATACCATAGTTTTTATCTAGGAAGCCTACATTACCATACATTTTTACATCATTCGTACCTGGTTGTAACCCATCCATACCGGTGTTTACATACAAGAAACCTTCTTCTGAAACAGCCGAGTATGTATCAGATGTATCTAATGGATATGTTTTTACATCAGCACCACCTAAGATACGGAGATACCCATCTTTATTGGCTTGTAAACCAACGCCAACTACGTCGACATCGGCATTGCCCTTTACAGTAACACGAGTATCATCAAAAGTGCCATACCCTACATCACCACCATAACCAGCATATATACCACTCATATAATAATGTGCCAAATCTGGTCTGCGTTTCTCTCCACTTTCCGCAGGTGCAGGATTTGTTACCTTCACAGTTACATTTTTATCAATATCTACTTGGCTACCTTCAAGAGCATAAATACCTGTTACATTGTTATGGTATTTTGTACCATTTACACCGAGGCCAGATACATTGACAGTTAAGTCATCTGTATAATGTTTATTTTCGCCCCATAAATTTAGACCAATAGATTTACCATCAGTATGGCTTTCAACGGTTGTAGCAGATACCATAACATCCGCACTTGCACCTGTAATAATCAAAGCAGCTATTACAGCAAGATTTACTTTTTTTCTCATATTAACCTCCTCAAACTACGCACAATAAGTTTGCATATTTCTATTGTATCTATACATAGGGTATATGTGTCAATTTTTGGACATATGATGTTTTCTTTACTGAAAATAACAAAACGCTATGTATCGATATATCTCTGTATAATCCATAAGCGCTTTATAGTATCTCCTAATATATAGCCACAAACTCTATAGAATATTATTGAAAATGACGATTTTATGCTATAATAATTATATTGGTTATTACATTACATTTTAAAATTATATAGGAGGCTAATATGAATATTCGTATTGGTATCGTTGGCTACGGCAACTTGGCACGCGGCGTAGAAGCATCTGTTCAGTTACAACCTGATATGGAGCTCGTAGGCGTATTCTCTCGTCGTCAAGGTATTGAAACTGTGTCTGGTGTACCTACTTACTCTATGGAAGATATTCCTAATTTCAAAGGTAAAATCGATGTTATGGTTCTTTGTGGCGGTTCCGCAACAGACCTTATCGAACAAACACCAATGGTAACTAAATACTTCAACTGTATCGATTCCTTCGATACACATGCACGTATCCCTGAACATTTTGCTAATGTAGACAAAGTTGCTAAAGAAGCTAAGACTGCTACATTGATTTCTTGTGGTTGGGATCCAGGTATGTTCTCCTTGCAACGCGTTTACGCTGAAGCAATCTTGCCAAAAGGCAAATCCTACACATTCTGGGGCCGTGGCGTATCCCAAGGTCACTCCGATGCAATTCGTCGCCTTAAAGGCGTAGTTGATGCTCGTCAATACACTGTTCCTAAAGAACAATACCTTGAGGCTATCCGCAACGGTGAAACTCCTGACGTTGATGGCTACAAAGGTCACCTTCGTGAGTGCTATGTAGTGGCTGCTCCTGATGCGGACAAGGCTAAAATTGAAAATGAAATCAAAACTATGGAAAACTACTTCGTAGGTTATGAAACTGTAGTAAACTTCATTTCTCAAGAGGAACTTGATCGCGACCACAAAGGCATTCCACATGGTGGCTTCGTTCTTCGCTCTGGTGAAAGTACAGATGGCACTCGTCACGTTATCGAGTACTCCTTGAAACTTGACTCCAACCCTGAATTCACAGGTTCTGCCCTCGTTGCTTATGCACGTGGTATCTATCGCCTTGCTAAACACGGCGGCACAGGTTGCTACACAGTATTCGATATCCCACCAGCTTGGATTTCTACACAATCCGCTGCGGACTTGAGAGCACATTCTCTATAAGGCACATAACAAAAATCCCACACTGATGTGTGGGATTTTGTTCAGTGACACTACTATTCACCTATGTGACTAATGGTGTCACTTTTTTAGTACAAATTTATAGTGTCTATATGATATAATATTTATTTGATAGAGTTTCTACGGAAGCTTTCACAAAGAACGAAATCAATTAGTTAATAAAAGGTGGTACCATGAGCACAAATTTAGAAGTAGGCATCGTAGGCCTTCCAAATGTTGGGAAAAGTACATTATTCAACGCCATTACAAAAGCAGGCGCTGAAGCTGCCAACTATCCATTCTGTACAATCGAACCAAACGTAGGTGTCGTTGACGTTCCAGATAATCGTTTAGCTGTATTGGCTGAAATGTTTGGTTCTAAACGCATCCTTCCTGCTGCTATGCGCTTCGTAGATATTGCAGGCCTTGTAGAAGGTGCGTCCAAAGGTGAAGGTTTAGGTAATAAATTCCTTAGCCACATCCGTCAAGTAGATGCGATTGCTCAAGTTATTCGTTGCTTCGAGGATCCTAACATCACTCATGTTGCAGGTTCTATCGATCCAATCCGCGACATCGAGATCATCAATACTGAACTTTGTCTTGCTGACCTTGAATCCGTAGAAAAACGGAAACAACGCATTGAAAAAATTGCAAAATCCGGCGATAAAGATGCTCGCGCTGAGTTACCATTGCTAGAACGCATTATCGAAGGTCTCGGTGAAGCAAAACCAGTTCGTGCCCAAGGTCTAGACGAAGAAGAGTTAGAAATGATTAAAGAGTTGACATTACTTACAGCAAAACCATCTCTTTATGTTGCTAACATTTCTGAAGATGAAGTATCTGATTACTCCGCTAACGAGCACGTAAAACGCGTAGAAGAATACGCGAAGAACGAAGGTGCTGGCATCGTGGTTGTTTCCGCCCGTATCGAATCTGAAATCGCAGAATTATCCGACGAAGAATCCGCTGCATTCCTCGAAGATTTAGGTCTTGAAGAATCCGGCTTAACTAAACTTATCAAAGCAAGTTATGCATTATTAGGTCTTATCAACTACTTCACAGCTGGTGAAATGGAAGCTCGTGCATGGACAATTGTAGACGGCACAAAAGCGCCTCAAGCTGCTGGTAAAATCCACTCCGATATCGAAAAAGGCTTTATTCGTGCTGAAATCGTATCCTTCGATGACTTACAAGCTTGCGGCAGCCAAAATGCGGCTAAAGAAAAAGGCCTTGTACGCCTAGAAGGCAAAGAATACGTTATGAAAGACGGCGACGTAACACACTTCCGCTTCAACGTATAATACAAATTAATAACAATAAAAACCAGTAAATCCATCGATTTACTGGTTTTTTGTTGTCTCTTAATGAGATTTTCTTTATGTGGTTGTTGAATAAACAGGAGTTTATTCTTTATCGCTATCAACAGAGTTTTTCAAGCCGTCAAGTGCGCCTTCTACAGCATCTTTAACATCTTCTGCAACGTCTTTAACTTTAGCAGTTGTTTTTTCTACGGCACCTTCTGTTTCCAATTTTTTGTCGCCAGTTAATTTGCCAACATTTTCTTTTAGTGCACCTTTAGCTTGGTTGAGTTTTTCTTCTAATGCCATAATTGTGACTCCTTTCATGTAAAATCACGTTTAACCATATAAAATCTACTTTTATAAGTAGAGGGCTATCCTTTTTTCCCAAAGAAAAATGAGACTACTGCAACAACAATGACTGCACCTAATACAGATGGAATTAATGACATGCCCGCAAGACTAGGGCCCCATGTTCCAAATAGGGACTGACCTACGGACGAGCCAATTAAACCAGCAACAACTTTAGCGATAACGCCCATTGCACCGCCTTTGCTAGTGATGGCACCAGCTAGGAAGCCGATAAAACCACCAACAATAATTGACCAAAGCATACAATCACTCCTTCCTATATATCAATATATCTATAATTTCTACTAAATATAATAGTCCTTATAAATATTTTAGAATTATTGTATATTTATAATATAACATTCAACCCTAAAGATTAAATGAAGAAATTCGATTTACTGTTTGATGTAAGGTTCTATTCAACTACTGTTACAATTTCATCTAATGTACGGCGTGTTTTATTGCGATGAGGCTCTTCATCACGATAACCAAAGGCCGCCATTACAGCAATGCCAAAGTGTTTAGTATCGAACAGGCCGAGTTCATCACCTAAGAGTGCGGTCATATCATCTTGATTGAAGCCTTCTAATGGACAAGAATCTAAGCCTTCATAAGCAGCCATTGTCATCATGTTCGCCATAACAATATACGTTTGTTTAGACGCCCAGTCAAAGGCCGCACGTTCAGATTCAAATGTTTTGTAATCTTCTTTTGTAAATTGAGCATATTTTTCGCGATATGCCGCATCAACTTCAGCTGGTAATTGTTTCACCTCTTCTTGAATATGACGGATATATGATGAATCGAATTCAAGATCTGCCTTTTTACGAGCTAAGAAAACCACTACATGACTAGCTTCAAGCCCTGCTAAGATACCCCAACCATAAGCTTTCATCTTTTCTCGGATTTCTGGATTTTGAATCACCAACAATTGATACGCCTCGAAGCCAAGTGATGTTGGAGACAAACGCGCTGCATTCAGAATCGCATTCCAATCTTCTTCAGAAATCTTTTTAGTGCTATCAAATTTTTTGCATGCATAACGATAGGTCATAGCATATTCTAAATCGTTACGATCCAATTTAGGGGCCGTTAATTTTACGTTTTCTATTTCATATTTGCTCATTGAAATTCAACCTTTCATTACATTATTCCAAAAACTTAACCTAGATACATAACATATGATGCTCATCAGCCAAAATTTTGACCAAATAGAATCATACGTTCTTTTTCCTTATAAAATAAATCGATTTAATCTTTATAAGCTAAAACTGGTTTCCCTTTTTCATACCAAAACAAACCCGACGTACTAATCTTATGTTCTTTTAAGGCCGTCTGCACACGATTTACTATAGTTGGCTCTATTTGAATCGATAACCCACACATATCATTCAATTCTGGCGGTGTAGCCATCAATTGGTGAGGCACCGAAAGTTCCGTTAATATCTTGTCCGCCTTATCCCCAAAATAATAGGATGTAAAAACGACAAGCAACTTTTTATCGCCCAATGCCTCACCTCCAATAATATTGCTTAATCATTTACAACATAGATACGAGTATTATAGTTTAACAACATTTTCCCCAACGATAGCATCTGTAATCGCATACATGTTTGTAATAGAGCCTACCCCCACTTGATCTTTTAAACCATAATAGTCGAGACAAATGCCACATGCAGCAATTTCAACACCAAGATCAGCTAACTTTTTAATATTGTCTAAATGAACAGAATCGTTGGTTACCATTTTAACGCTACTATTGATGAAATAAATTGTAGATGGCTTCACGTCGGCTTCAACCATGCACACCCAGAAGGTTTTCATCAAATTACGGCCAAGCTCTTCACTACCTTCACCAAGATAATCTTTCGTCATCAAAATGATGCGGTCACTATAATTCATAGGTTTGCAACCAGTTTCCGGTGCAGGTTCTACATTCGGCGTAAGTTTAATAAAAAAATCTATACCATCTTGTCCAATTGCCACATCATAGCCACGAGACTTCCCAAATTTCTCTACATTATCGCGACTCACCTCGTTATCTACGATGGTCGTAATAATCGCGTCTGGATTTGCATCGCTTACCTTCTTCGTTTCAATCACAGGTTTTGGACACAAACTGCCACGCACATCTACAATTAATTCATTCGTATTACTCATCATTTACCTCAATACTATTATATATTTTGTGAAAGCATCAACGCACAACTACTCTATATACTATTAAAACCAAAATTGTACTATATCTTATTTAGTGACGCGTACCGCTAAGCCACTAAAGCTTTCAACTACACCAACTATAGTGGCACCTTCAACGCCCACATCATGTAAGGCTTTCACCAAATTCGGTCCTTCTGTTGCAGGCACAGAAAATAAAAGTCCGCCTGATGTTTGTGGATCAAAGAGAATATCCGTCCATACCCCATCTAAATTCGCATCAACCTGTACATCAGTTATGGCCTTGCGATTACCATAGGATGCAGCAGGGACCAAACCCATTTGCGCAGCCTCAATGACGTCAGCAAAGAGCGGAATATCATAAGTCTTGATATGAATTGTTACATTAGAGGCACTCGCCATTTCTACAGAATGACCCATAAGGCTAAAGCCCGTCACATCAGTACACGCATGAATTGTAAAATTATGGGCCACCTCAGCAGCCACACGATTCAACGTACTCATGCTAGCAACCGCCTGCGCAGTACCAGTAGGAAATAAATCAGCTTTCAACGCATTATTCATAATGCCTGTGCCGATACGTTTTGTTAACACTAATACATCCCCTACTTGGGCACCTTTATTTTTCCAAATATGATTTGGGTCAACTTGTCCTGTTACAGACATACCAAATATAGGCTCTTTGTTTTCAATGCTGTGACCGCCTACGATTGCAGCCCCAGACTCGGCCACGATAGAAGCTGCTCCGTTTAGAACGTCTGTTAAAACGCCTTGTTCAACAAGAGATATAGGAAACCCTACAATATTCATGGCAGTCAACGGAGTTCCTCCCATAGCATATACATCGCTTAGTGCATTAGCGGCCGCTATTTTCCCAAACAAAACGGGGTCATTAACTACAGGTGTAAAAAAGTCTAATGTCTGTACCAATGCTAATGTGTCAGAAATTTTATATACCCCTGCATCATCAGCCCCTGTCATATCTGCTAGAACTCGTTCATTGGTTACAGATGTAACTGATTTCAATACACGCTCCAATATATGAGGCCCAATCTTGCACGCACAGCCCCCGCTCGTAACATAGTCAGTAAGTCGTACCATAAGACCTCCTACTCATGTTTAGGCAAACGAGATACGAGTTTCTTTGCAGCCTTTTCAAACTTAGGGCGAGGCATCAACAATTGATGTCCACAACCTTTACATACGATAAGAAAATCTGTGCCTATGCGCTTGACCTCCCACTCATCACTGCCACATGGATGCGATTTTTTCATTTGTACTATATCGCCCACATAATATCTAATAAACGCCATAGCGCCTCCTTATACTATTTTAACTTTATATATGCTTATTATACCTTAATATCCAATACAGATAAAACTATCCTACTTTGATTAGTTATAGCCAAAAACTTAGAATCTTTACCAATTAACAAGATTAATATTAATCAATAATGATTTTCCATGTAATTATCATTCTCATTATCAGTAATTCTATTTTTAATAAATCCATTACTTAATAGGCTTTCAAAAACCGCTTATTTACTACATTGATAACATTTATCATTTAGAAATTTTTCGAAATAAATTTTACAAAAACACTTGCATTTCTCATTTAGTATGTTACAATATAGTCAACAATGATTATTCGTTAAGTATACGAATCAAAAACATTGGATTGTAAATAACAGGCAAGTGCCTCTTTACAAAACATAGGTAAGTACTCATTTAGTTAATAAACAAGTGCTTTTTTTATGTATAGACAAGTGTCTATCTACCAATCTACAAATAAGTTTTTATTTAACTTAACTCAAGTGAGTTACCAATTATCGCATTCACAACCAAGTGGTTATGAATATATCAATTAAGTAATCATTTAAAACATATTGTAAGTACAAAGGAGATCTAAAAATGGCTGAATTAAAAGGTACAAACACTGAAAAAAATCTTCAAGCAGCATTTGCTGGCGAATCCCAAGCATTCCAAAAATATACTTTCTACGCAGCAGCAGCTCGCAAAGCTGGTATGAACGAAATCGCTGATTATTTCGAAGAAACAGCTCACAACGAATCTGCACATGCTAAATTGTGGTTCAAAGCTCTTCATGGTGGCGATGTTTCCGCTGATATCGAAGCTAACCTTCGTGATGCAGCAGCTGGCGAAAACTACGAACACACTACAATGTACAAAGATTTCGCTGATGAAGCAGAAAAAGAAGGCTTTGCAAAAATCGCTTACCAAATGCGCGAAGTTGGTAAAATCGAAGCTCGTCACGAAGAACGTTACCTTGCATTAGCAGCTCGCGTTGCAGGTCACAAAGTATTCAATAACGATCAACCTGTAGCATGGATTTGCGCTAACTGTGGCTACATTCACATCGGTGAAGAAGCTCCTAAATTATGCCCAGTATGTGCTCACCCACAAGCATTCTTCAAACGTCACATTGAAGCTCTATAATCTATAAACATAGATTAGACAAAAATAATAAGTATAAATACAGACATGTAGACTGCAAGTGCAGATTTTCCTAACTGTATGTACAGACACCCTCAAATAAAAAGACGATGACTTCGGTCATCGTCTTTTTTGTGTTCTATAAACGCTTAAAGATTTCTTTGATTATTTTCCGCTATCTATCAATCCTTTAAATTGTTGTGCTGCTTCATAAGGATTTTCTGCATGAGCGATAGCAGATATAACGGCCACACCACAGGCCCCTGCTTGTAATATAGATTTTGTATTATCTAAAGTAATACCACCTATCCCAACACAAGGTAATGTTAGCCCTGCTGCTTGTAGTTCAGTAATTCTAGCTGGTCCGCATGGTTCTTGTGCATCAGACTTACTGCTTGTAGCGTACATAGGGCCTACGCCTACACAGTCTGCATAAACCACATCTGTCTTATGCAGCTCCTCCACAGAGTGAATAGATATGCCTACCACTGTATGCCCTACAAGATTACGCACCTGTTCTAACTTCATATCTTCCTGTCCGACATGGACACCATCAGCATGAACCGCAATGGCTAAATTTACATCATCGTTGATAATATAAAGTACGTTATACATGGCACAGACTTGTTTTAACTGTTGAGCTAGTTCTAATTTTTGTTTACCTTCTAAGGTACCCGTTCCCTTTTCTCTAAATTGGAAACAGGTCACCCCACCCCGACAGGCCGCTTCTACAACAGCTAGCAATCGATCTTCGTTTAGCCCTACATCCTGTGTACCAGCTATGAAATACACTTGTAATTGATCGGGAACTACTATAGGTCGTATGTGCTGTTTCGATAAAAGTACTACATCATCAAGTATATATAAGGCATCCATAAAGGCCATACTAAAGCTACCAGGCTTGACACCACATTCTTTAACGGCCCTTTCACCAGCAAGACCATAGTATGCTAGTGCGTAGGCAATGAATTCTGCCATAGGCATTTGATTTTTAAAGGGATAATAGGCACTAAAGAAAGCCGCCAACACAGCGCCCAATAAACAGCCTGTGCCCGTTACAGCAGTCATAATAGGATGTCCGTGAGGTACTGCAAAGACCCGAGTTCCATCAGAAACATAATCCTCTTCTCCCGTTGCTACGACAGGACAATTAATTAGACGGGATAGTCGATAGGCAATAACGGCACTATCCTCAACCTGTGCCCCGTCTACACCCTTGCCGGTAGTAGAATTGTCACTCTCATCATTACGACTTAGGGCATCGTAAATCGCTTTAATTTCGCTTTGATTTCCACGAAGCAATGAAATAGAACCAGTTTTAATCAAATCTAAAACCACCGACAATCGGTAAGCTCCTGCATGACAGCCCACAGGATCAAGAATAATTGGTACATCATATTCCTTCGCTAGTTTAATAGCCTCTTTATAGTAACCAACCTTCTCAGGTGTAAGTGTCCCAATATTGATGAGCAGTGCTGATGCATACACAATAAGATTCTTTAAATCTTCACTACATTCGCTCATGATGGGCGATGCCCCAATAGCTAGTAGTCCATTAGCTGTAAATGTTCGTACCACATCATTGGTAATACAAATCACGAGAGGATTTCGATGACGCAATGTTTCTAATATATTAAGTTCTGTCCCTGTTTGGCCAGTCATATATGGATTTTCATGAGTCATATTACAGTCTCCTCTCATCGCTTTTCAAAAGCTTATCCATTATTTCAGGTCCATTAGATAGCAGTCCATAAGCCATATGATTAACGGGGCCACAGCCATTTCCTAGCGCTGGATTGTACTTAATAGCAAGAGCAATATAGTCCTTGGCAATACCAATAGCATCCATTACATCACGCCCTTTAGCAAGCTCCGCTGTAATAACCGCTGAGAAGGTACAGCCCGTACCATGAGTATGCACTGTATCATATTTGGGGCTCGTCCACGTACGAACATTACCATCTTTAGTGAAAGCATAATCCGTTGCATTTTCACCGATGTGCCCGCCTTTAATGATTACCACTTGAGGACCTAAGTCTTGTAAGATACGATTGGCCGCAGTTGTGATATCGCTTTCACAAGTGATAGACATATCGGCTAAGACCTCTGCCTCACTGCGATTTGGAGTGATAACCGTTGCGGTAGGAATCAGTTTAGATTTTAATAAATATACCGCCTCATCCGATACGAGTCTGTCACCGCTAGTGGCAATCATAACGGGATCCATTACGTACGGAATTCCATTACTCACATAAGGATAGATAAGGTCCATCATCTCAGGTAAAGCAATCATGCCCGTCTTAACAGCTTGGGGCATAATATCTGAGTACACATCGTGTAACTGTTTTTCTATACTCTCTAAGGATAGATGTTCTACGTGGTGAACACCCGTTGTATTTTGAGCTACCACGGACGTAACCACGGCCATGCCGTATACGTTACGGCTTTGAAAAGATTTTAAATCAGCCATAATGCCAGCGCCACCACTCGGGTCAGTACCGGCAATTGTTAATGCAGTATGTAATTTCATAATACCTCCAAACATATAAAACGAGACCACTCCCAATGGAATGGTCTCGTAATAGGTTAGTATTATGTTGCACTCCACTTTCCTACGCCAGTATTATCTGGATCAGGTCTAGGGTTTTGAATGGTCAATCTCAGCAAAAGCACCCCTAGTGGCAATATATTTTTATACTCTAGTTATAACATCATTATACAATCTATGCAAGAAAATAATTGACGGGATCCTCTTAACAGCCTATAATGAAGCCATAACGGGGTGCTCACATGAGTGGGCTGAGAGTAAGCTAATGCTTTAACCCATAACCTGATTTGGATAATGCCAACGTAGGGAACATAGAGGATTAATAGCCGAGTTCCTGTGAACTCGGCTTTTTCTATGACTCCTTGGCAAGGAGGACGTATGAAAGACACTTACATTACACAACCACAGTTCGCTATGATATGGTTTGGTGCCGCGCTATCTATAGCGGAAATTATGACAGGAACCTATCTAGCCCCCTTAGGTCTCACCCAAGGTCTATATGCCATCATACTGGGGCATATCATCGGCGGTGTATTGCTCTTTGGAGCTGGCCTCATCGGTGGACGTTTACGGCAAGGCAGTATGAATACTACCGCCTTCAGCTTTGGCCCACTAGGGGCTAAAGTCTTTGCCTTTTTAAATATGCTTCAACTTATCGGCTGGACTAGCATCATGATCTACGATGCTATGCTAGCCTTACAAGAACTAGCACCTCTATCTCCTATGATTTGGACGATGGCTATCGGAGCGCTTGTCATCCTGTGGCTTTTCATCGGCCTCCACAATACAGGCTATATTCAAGCTATCGTATCTGTTTTATTACTTGGACTCACCATTTACATGGGCATTCACATGTTATCTCAATGGCCTAGTGAAGGTATCCTTCTAACGAGCGGAGACATGAGTTTCATCGCTGCCCTTGAATTATCTATTGCTATGCCACTATCTTGGCTCCCTCTCATCAGTGATTATACCCGTGAAAGCAAAAAACCTTTCTCCGCATCACTTACAAGTGCTACTGTCTACACAGTAACAAGTATCGTTATGTATACCTTAGGCCTCAGTGCGGCTATCTTCGGTGGTGGCGATTCTATCATTACCATCATGATGAACGCCGGTCTTGGCCTTGCAGGGCTCATCGTTATTATCTTCTCTACTGTAACTACAACCTTTATGGATGCTTATTCTGCAGGCGTTTCTAGCACAACTATCTACAAGAGTGCTTCTAGTAAAGGCATAGCCGTTGTAGTTACTATCGTTGGTACAATCGCTGCCATCCTATATCCGATGGACGATATTACAGACTTCCTATACCTCATTGGCTCTGTATTTGCTCCGATGATCGCCATTCTTTTGGCGGACTATTTTATCAATCGCCAACAAGTACAAACGATCTCAGCCTATCTCGTGCGCGGTTTAATTTGGGTGGTTTCCGTTGGACTCTATCACTATATGTTACATAGTGAAAGTACTATTGGGGCTACGCTGCCAGCCTTTACAACGGCATTCTTCGTAACAGCTATCGTTGGCTTCATAAGTCATACAGAAAACTCATCTGTCGAAATAAAACAACACTAAAATAACAAAAACACCTTCGTAAGCAATCATGCTTATGAAGGTGTTTTACTATTCAGGTATAATAATTTGTCCGTCTTCACAGATCCAGTGTCTATCACCAACTGCATCAGCTTCACTTTCATCATGGGTCACCCATACACATGGCACATCCCATTCACGAATGATGGACACCAGATCCTCACGTACTTGTTTACGCAAATTCCAATCAAGCGCAGACAGAGGCTCATCAAGAAGTAAAATAGTCGGTTTTGAATAAAGGGCACGTCCCAAGGCAACCCGTTGTTGCTCACCACCAGATAAACTACCCGCCTTTGTTTTTCGATATTTTTCTAAACCTAAACGGCTTAATAAATTATCGCACATATCAGGTGTGCCTCGTTTACTATAAATAATATTACTTTCAACAGATAAGTGAGGGAATACAATATTACCTTGAGGCATATAACCTACCTGGCGTTCTTGAGCAGGGACCCAAATCTTTTTAGCTCGGTCAACCCAAGTTATGTCATCATATTGAATACGCCCAGTACTAGGCTTTACAAGGCCTGCAATGCACTTAATAAAGGTGCTTTTACCACTACCGGACTGACCAGTCAACACAGCGATTCCCGAAGACAGTGTACCATCAGCTTTCACAGTCACAGAAGGTCTAGATACAGTAAAAGAAAATGTAATCATAGAGCCTCCTAATTATTTTCTGTATGGCGGAATAAGGAACCTTTTGTAATAAGGTGAATACCGCTCAACAATGCCAATGTAAGTACACAAATATAAACAACAAGCTCGAAGGCATCCATGTACTGCCCAGCCTCTACGTAGGAGTAAATAGCTAGTGGCATTGTCCGCGTTACCTTCGGAATATTACCAGCAATTAAAATGGTGGCACCAAACTCACCCATAGCACGGCAGAATGCTAAAATACTGCCCGTCAAAATTCCTTTCCATGCTAATGGCACGGAAATGGTAAAGAAGATGCGCAATTCAGATGCGCCCAAGGTGCGGGCTACGTCTTCCATATTATGGTCCACGGACTGCAATGCAGAGCGTACGGTTTGGTAAAATAGTGGAAATGCAATTACAGAGGAAGCAATCACTGCACCGGAAGCGGCAAAGACCACGCTCAGCCCACGAGTTTCAAGCCAAGCACCAAAGGCATAGCCTGGTGTAAATACCATGAGCAACACAAAGCCAACAACAACAGGTGGTAATACAAGGGGCAACGTAATAAGTGCATCAAGAATAGCAATGCCGCCCCATTTACAGCGATTCATACCATAACAAGTGGCCAAACCAGTTACTATAACGATAATTAAAGCTATACTCGCTACCCACAAAGATAACCAGAACGGACTCATGGTTACTCCTTTCTTTCCTAACTATAACCAATACAAATTTATATTTCTATTGTATCACAAAAAAACGCTAGCCTAGAAAGCTAGCGTTTAAGTCTTATTTAGAGGTAGAAAAACCGTATTTCTCTAATACTTTTTGGCCTTCTGGGCTCGTTACGTATTTATAAAAATCCTTTGCCAATGCATTATCATATTTTTTGATGATACCAATTGGATATATAACAGGATCATGAGAATCAGCAGGTGTTACAGCAGCGATTTGAACTGCATCGTCTGCTGCAATAGCGTCAGTTTTGTAAATAAATCCTGCATCACCAGCCGCTTGGCTAATAGAAGCAGTTACAGCTTTAACGTCTTTTGCGTAGACTACATTAGGTTCTACTTGGTCCCACACACCTAATTTTGTTAGTACTTGTTTACCATAGTTACCTGCTGGTACTGTATCAGGATTACCCAATACAATGCGTTTTACGGATGTAATTTGACTAAGCTCAATTTTAGGTTGTCCTTTAGGAACTACGAGAACGAGTTCATTAGTGACAAATGGTTTTACATCTGTTACTAACTCTTTCTCTTGTAACATTTTCATATTCTTTTCGTCTGCAGAAATGAATAAACTAGCAGGTGCACCTTGTTCAATTTGTTGGCGCAATGTGCCAGAACCGGCAAAATTTATAACGATTTGATCATCTGCTAAATGATGTTCTTTTTTATATGCATCTGCCAATTCGGTAAGAGCCCCTTTAAGGCTGGCTGCTGCTTGAATCGTAATTTTTTCTGACGTACTAGGCTTTGTGCTATCAGCTGTTTTACCAGCATCATTACCACAGCCCACAACCAAGACTAACATACAAATACTCATTAATACAAATAAAAGCTTTCTCATACAACCTCCTATCCCTGTCAGGATTAATACATATAAATACATAAAAAATAGACCTAAACTCTACATCCTATGGTATGATAGTAATATAGAGTAATTAGGTGAAAGCCTTATTTACATCATTCTTACTAGGTATCATAAATTATCATACTAAAAGTATACCATGATTTAAATCACATTACATATTAAATAGAACTCTAGGTGAGACTATGAATTTACTAACACTAATAGGACATATTTTCATGAATTCCATGATACCTATATTCATACTGATAGGCGTGGGATTTATACTAGATAAAAAATTTAAATTAGATTTATATACATTAAGCAAGCTAAACTTTTACATACTGTTGCCAACCTTTGTGTTTAGAGCCATGTATGATGCTAAGTTTTCCTCGAGCACCATGGAAATCATTTTCTGTGCTGTCTGTGTACTCATACTAAACTCAGTCATCGCAGATATTGTAGGCCGCTTAAAGGGTTACGATATACCTAAAATAGCAACTCTAAAAAACTGCGTTATGTTTAATAATGTAGGAAATATGGGTATTGCCCTTGCACTCTTTGTATTTACAAATGTACCCTATGTGATTGATGGCGCCACCCCCTATGCCGATTTAGGACTATTTAGTGTTGTATCCATCATGATTATTCAAACGGTTACAAGTAATACCTATGGATTTTACCAAGCTGGTGCAGGTCGTTTAAGCACGAGAGATGCACTCAACGTCTTATTCCATATGCCAATGTCATATGCGATCCCCCTCGCACTACTTTGTAAATTATTACCTTTTGATTTACACGGCCTCTTCTTTTATGCACCACTTAATATCTTTGCCAACGCCTTCGTCGGCGTTGCTATGATTGCCTTAGGGGTGCAAATCAATAGAACGCCATTGAATTTCTTTAAAACAGATGTCATGCTAGCAAGCTTATTGCGACTCGTCATTAGTCCACTTTTAGCTGCTGTTATAACAGTTATATTTATTCTATTCTATGGCCCTATGCATCCAATAGCGGCCCAAACGATTGTCATAACCTATAGCGTGCCTACAGCTATTAATATGGCACTCATCGCTATCGAAATGAAGAACAACCCAGAATACGCTACACAAATTGTAATGGGAACAACCATATTGTCTGCCATAACCATGCCTCTGTTTATCACATTTGCTTATTATTTATTTCCACTATATTAACTACAAAAACACAAAAGGGAGCCATCAAATGGCTCCCTTTTGTGTGTATTACATATTCCCCATATGGTGTTCTTACATAGGCAAATTATATCAAATTATTGATGTGATACGTGTTCCATACCCATACGAACTAGACCTTCTACATGATCATCATTCAAGGAATAAAACGCGGTCTTTCCTTCTTTTCGGTATGTTACAAGACGTGCTTGTCGCAACACGCGTAATTGATGGGAAATGGCTGACTGCCCCATTCCCATCGTTTCAGCAATGTGATTAACACACATTTCATTTTCCAGTAATAGCTCTACTATCTTTAAGCGTGTTGGATCACCGAGAATCTTGAACAATTCTGCTAACTTTAACAAAGCTTCATTCCCGCTGCTCATAAATATCCTTTCTATTAAAACAATACAATTAACTTAGTCTATCAAGTAAAAAACTTTATTATTTATCATATCTATTATATACAAAAAAAGGCTTTGTTCACAATGACAAAGCCTTTTAAATTGTATGATATTATTTAACAACCAATACTGGGCAAGAGGAATGGCTTGTTACATAGCTACTTACACTACCCATGAATAGGCCTTTTAAAGGTCCAAGACCACGGCTACCCATTACGATAAGATCAGCATTAAATTTCTTAGCAACTGCTAATAATGCAGGACCTGGGGAACCAACTTCAAATACAGACTTAACTGTAACGCCTGCAGGAATTTCTTTCACTACATCATTCAAGATTTCTTTGCCTGTTTCTTCCATGTCTTCTGCAATTTGTTCAGACACGTAGCCACCGCTAATAGGTGTTTGATCGAAGTTAGAGATAGCAGATACGATATTAGCTACGTGAACAATAATCAATTCCGCTTTGTTACGATCTGCTACAGCGAGTGCATGTTCTAATGCACGCTTTGCATTTTCAGAACCATCAGTAGGTACGACAATAGTTTTGTAGGTAACCATATTAACCCCTCCTATTTCTAATCCCCTATGAAGGGATATGATTAAATATCGTTTAGTCTATTTATAATATTCTATACGACTTAGGAAAAATCCTCTTTTTAAACGAGGATTTATATACATTATAGCACATTTTTTTACAGATTAAAGAACTTGGGAAGAATTATTAATATTTAACGAATTGGTTAACTTAAATCCATCTAATACATCAACTAATTCAGGTGTTGTCAATACAGTGCCAACAGGCGCTATCATGCGAGCAACACCTACATTACCATTATTTCCTAAAATAATAGTAGCACCAAATGCAACCGGCTCTGCTGTATCCGTATCCGATGATTCAGGATTTTTCATAGTTCCTGCTACATAAAACATAACAGCGCCATCAATAATATGTGTTTCATATCGATCAATTGTCGCCTTGTTTACATCAACTAAGGATTTTAGATACTGATCACCTAGCATCTGCTTACCCATCATCGTTGGCATCGCACTGCTTACCGCTTGAATAGGTACAGCAAAACTTTCCACATCGAGTCGAATTTTATCCTTTGTGAAAGCTAACTTTTTAGGCTCATTAATGCGTGTGAATCCTTTAGGACTCATGAATTTTAATCCATCTGCCACATTAATATCACCAGATCCAACTATCATCTTTTTCACATTATTTAATGTAGAGCTTTTCTTCGTATCTAACAATGTAAATGTTGGAATCGCTGTCTCTAAAAGACCTTGCTCCATAAACTTTGCTTGTACTGGTGGATAGGTACTGACAAGATTATAACGATGCGTAGGATCCTTCTCCATAATAAATTCAGCTTCGAAAATGGAATGAACCTGTTCAGTAGAGGTCATTTCAGCATAAGACTTAGGTGTAGTTCTGCTCCAACGCGCAGCTTGTGCACCTTTCTTAGGGAAAAATCCCCCCACTACATCATTATTTTCAAACACATTACTATGTTGTCGCCAAATACGAAGATATTCATCATCGGACATGCCCTTAATTGGCACATCATACCAGGTAGTATTCCATACCTTCTGAGACACATTACCTTGTGGCGTATTATTTCGCTTTGTAAATGATACAGTATACGCATCGTCTTGATTTGGACCAGACAAGTTAAAGGAGTAACCTTGTACGTGTTCACTTTCACTACGCACATCCATATCAATCATAACACCATCATTGACACGCCATGGAATAGTGAAAGTATAACCATTTTTTGTATCCTTTACGACAGTATTCATTTTTGTAGCATACGATTTATATTGCTCGGGCAACACAGAAAGTGCATCTTGTTGAGATGCCACAATAGCCTTAGGTGTAGCCTGTTCAGGTGTAGCACCATAAGCAACACCAGTCACAACAGACAAGCCGGCCAATACTAATGCGATAGGTAATTTCTTCATAAAATTCCTTTCCTATATGTGAAGGTACCACCTATGAGCTCATAGGTGGCAACCATTATAACATATTGTCTAAAAAAGCCTTTGTTCTTGGGGATTGTGGATTTGTAAACAATTGTTCCGGAGCGCCTTCCTCTTGAATTATACCATCTGCCATAAAGATAACGCGATCGGATACTTCACGAGCAAAATTCATTTCGTGAGTAACGATAATCATAGTCATACGATCATCGGCTAATTGTTTAATCGTTTTCAGTACTTCACCAGTTAATTCTGGATCTAGAGCTGATGTAGGTTCATCAAACAACATAATTTCTGGGTTCATCGCCAATGCACGAGCAATAGCTACACGCTGTTGTTGACCACCAGATAAACGCGATGGATACATATCGCGTTTTTCCCAAAGGCCTACTTTATTAAGTAAACGTTCTGCTATCGGCATAATATCTGTATCTTTCATACCTTTTACCATACGAGGTGCAACCATAATATTTTCAAGTACCGTCATATGTGGAAATAGATTGAAGGATTGAAATACCATGCCCATGCGAAGTAATAAATCGTGCATAGTTTGTTTATCAGCATATTTAACAACGCCGTTTGTATCGGTGGATGCTAACTCTACGCCATCAACGGTAATAGCACCACCATCGATTGTTTCTAATTGTCCCAAACAACGTAGAAATGTAGATTTACCAGAGCCTGATGGTCCAATAATAGACACGATTTCCCCTCTATTCATTTGTAAAGAAACATCTTTTAAAACTACATTATTATTAAAATGTTTCTCTATACGTTCCATATTTACAAAAGTCATAACTACCTCTTATTCGTCATATACAGAGAAACGTTTTTCTAAGTAATTGAAGATATTTGTCAAAATGAATGTAAAGATTAAGTAGAATATTGCAGCTACGAGAAATGCAGAAATATCAAAGTCCCGTTGCACGATAGATTTCGTAATACGCAAGATATCGTTCATTGCTAATACATAAACAAGAGATGTATCTTTCAATAAATTGATTGTTTCATTAGCAAGGGGTGGTAATACGCGTTTAAACATTTGCGGCAAAATAATGGTACGCATCGTTTGACCATAGGTAAAACCAAGTACCTTTGCCCCTTCGTATTGACCACGTGGGATAGATTGAATGCCTCCACGGAAGATTTCACAAAGATAAGCCGCATAGTTAAGTACAAAGGTGACGACTGCTGCTGTTGAATCATCCATTTGGATGGCCCCATCAGTCATGATTGGCAACGCAAAATACATAAATAGAATTTGTAGCATCAATGGTGTACCACGCATTAAATATACAAAGGCCTCTATAATTTTATCTACAAAAGGGATTTTAGAAAGTCGTAATAAAGCTAATAGAATACCACCTGGAATAGATAATACCCACACAATGCAGAACAGGGAAACAGTTACCTTAAGCCCTTCAGCAATAGTTGGGATAATCTGCAATAAATAATCTAACATGAAATACTCCTTCAAAACACGAATAGAGAAGAGGCACATGGCCTCTTCTCTAGTGTACATTTCGTTCTTTAATTATCAGTTGTACATACTGACCACAGTACTATTAGTATATCACGAATCGTACTATTTAGCATCGCTCTTATCTAGATCTGCACTAGAGCCCAACCATTTTTCAACGATTTTATCAGCAGTACCATCCTTTTTCATTTCGGCTAAGATACCATTGATTTTATCGCGTAATGCGGTATCATCTTTGCGGAACCCTACAGCAAAGTTATCTACGCCGTAATCAGTGCCTTCTACAATTTTGTATTTGCCAGGTTCTTTTGTCATGAGGTAACGAGCAATAACACCATCAGCGATAACTGCATCGACACGACCAATGCCAAGATCCATGAATGCACTTACGAAATCAGCATAGGATTTAATTTCTTTAACGGTTTTGCCACTAGGATCGTTTTGTAATGCAGATTCACCAGTACTAGCTTGTTGCACACCTACAACCTTTCCAGCAAGATCAGATTTACCCTTGATAGCATTATCATCGTTACGAACAACGATGTATTGTTTATCTTTCATATATGTATCGGAGAACAAGATATTTTTCTCACGTTCAGGAGAAACAGTTAAACCATTCCACAATACGTCGATTTTCTTAGATTTTAACTCCGCTTCTTTGCTGGACCAGTCAATCGCTTTGAACTCAACGTCCATACCAGCGCGCTTAGCAGCCTCTTTAGCCAAGTCGATATCTAAACCTACGATTTCACCTTTATCATCTTTAAAACCCATAGGAGGGAAACTATCATCTAGGCCGACAACGATTTTTTTAGGTAATTCATTTGTTGTTTTTGTATCACTGCCACAACCACTTACAAAAGCCATCATAGATACTGCAGCTAAACCTACAGCCATAATCTTTTTCCAGTTCA
This sequence comes from Veillonella tobetsuensis, assembly GCF_002959935.1. Classification (NCBI taxonomy): domain Bacteria; kingdom Bacillati; phylum Bacillota; class Negativicutes; order Veillonellales; family Veillonellaceae; genus Veillonella; species Veillonella tobetsuensis. The sequence continues at coordinate 118,748 of NZ_PPDF01000014.1, read as the reverse complement.
TAATATCCTCCACGTAATCTTTTACAGATCAAGTTCTTACTTATGAACCTATTATACTTTAGCCTGTTAAAGTTGTAAATAGTTAAATCAATAAATTTTTTCAAATTTTATTCATTATGTGTATCTCTATAATGTTTTATAGCCGCCTGGAGACGTATTTTATCCTTATAGGGTGCTAATTGCAGGTCTAATGGTACTACATAGATACCACCATGATTGTTAACAGCCTGCAACTCTTTCCAATCCGGAGTAAAACCAACCACCGTATCAAAAGGCACATACAAATAATAATCATCTAAATGGATAGCACTCCAAAAATAATCTCGTAATGTAGTCGGTCTTTGTTTTATAACAAATCCCTTTTCACAAATATATACGAGCACCATATCAAGGCCGTTCATCCACCACAACAAGCACACAACTAATGCATAACATAGGATACGATTACCTACATCATGTGGAGCCCATTTTATGAGCGCAACGCAAGTTAGAATACCTAAGATGCGCCCTATCCACTGTACGGCTTTATGCGTGGTAACCATATGCTTAACACGACCGCCTGAAAATCGTTCACTTACCTCTTGTTTTGTCATACTATGCCTCAAAAAGTCTATATAAATACTTATTTTCGGCAAAGCCCCATCGCTTGTTCAACCTTGCGATACATCATAGATGCTTTTGCATGTGCTTTAGCAGCACCTTCATCTAAGATGATGTCGAGTTCAGGGCTTGTAATGAGTTCATTATAACGCTGTTGAATTGGCTCAAGTGTTGCTACAAGTAAATCTGCAATATCTGATTTAAATACGCCATAGCCTTTACCAGCATACATTTCTTCAATTTTTTCATAGCTATCTTTTGTAATAGCACGGTAAATGCCCATGAGGTTAGAAATACCTGGCTTATTATTTTTATCATAACGAACAGCATTATCAGAATCTGTTTGAGCGCGTTTCAATTTTTTCACGATTAAGTCTGGTACATCCAAAAGACGAATTGTAGCATTTTGGTTATCATCAGATTTACTCATTTTCTTAGTTGGCTCTTGTAAGCTCATAACGCGAGCACCACCTTCACCTACCTTGATATCAGGTACTACGAAAGTTTCGCCAAATCTACGGTTAAAACGCTCTGCCAAATTACGAGTCAATTCAAGATGTTGTTTTTGGTCCTCACCTACTGGAACATAGTTAGTACCATATAACAAAATATCTGCCGCCATCAATGGTGGATACGTAAGCAACGCTGTAGGAATAGAGTCACCTTGTTTTTGAGACTTATCCTTATATTGTGTCATACGCTCTAATTCGCCTACATAGCTAATAGATTGCATAACCCAGCCAAGTTTTACATGTTCAGGTACTTCGGATTGCACGAACAATGTTACCTTTTTAGGATCAAGACCAACTGCAAGGTACAATGCAGCCAAATTACGAGTATTTTGGAATAACTCATTTGGATCTTGCGGTACTGTAATCGCATGTTGGTTAACGATACAATAGTAACATTCATCAGTATCTTGATAGTCTAAGAAATTACGTAAAGCTCCCAAATAGTTACCAAGTGTCAATTCACCACTTGGTTGGATACCGGAAAATATAACTGCCATAATAGTCTCCCTATATTGAAATAAACCAACAGTGCCGAGGCACTGTTGGTTATATATATTATTCTACGGTTACAGATTTAGCCAAATTACGTGGTTTATCTACATCTGCACCGCGTGTAATCGCTGCATAGTACGCCAATAATTGCAATGGTACAACAGCAAGGATTGGAGCGATGAATTTATTCGCACGAGGTACATAGATTGTATGGTCAACGTGTTTAGATAATTCGTCGTCACCTTTCATACCGATACCGATTACTACAGCTTCACGAGCTTTTACTTCACGGATATTGCTGATCATCTTATCGTACACATCTTCTTGTGTAGCCAATGCGATAACAGGTACGCCTTCTTCAATAAGAGCCAATGTACCATGTTTCAACTCGCCACCAGCATATGCTTCAGCATGGATGTAAGAAATTTCTTTCAATTTCAAAGCACCTTCCATCGCTACTGCGTAGTCGATAGCACGACCTAAGAAGAACGCATCAGATTTGAAGCCATAATGTTTTGCAAAGGCTTTCATATCTTCGTCTACTTCAAAGATTTCATGAATCAATGTAGGCAAGCTTTTAACACCGCAAAGGATTTCTCCGCCTAAAGCCGGATCCATTTTACCATTTAATTGGCCAAGATATACAGCAAACAACAAGCCTGCTACTAATTGAGTAGTATACGCTTTTGTAGACGCTACAGAGATTTCAGGACCTGCCCATGTGTACACAGTGTTATCTGCTTCACGGGAAATACTGGAACCTACTACGTTTGTAATTGCCAAGGATTTAGCGCCATGACGTTTAGCCTCTTTCAAAGCAGCCAATGTATCAGATGTTTCACCGGATTGACTGATAACGATACATAATGTTTTATCATCAGTCAACGGATTGCTATAACGATACTCAGATGCGATTTCCACATTTACAGGAATGCGCGCCAAGTTTTCAATATATTGTTTTGTTACAAGACCTGCATGGTATGCTGTACCACATGCAACGATGAGGATTTTATTGAAAGCTGCTACATCCTCAGCAGTCCAATTCAACTCATCAAAGATTACTGTTTTACCATCTTCGGAGATATGTGTACCGAATGTATCACGCACAGCTTTTGGTTGGTCATGAATTTCTTTCAACATGAAGTGTTCATAACCACCTTTTTCAGCAGCCTCTGCATTCCAGCTTACGTGGAACACTTCTTTATCGATTGCATGGCCTGCACGATCAAATACGGATACATTATCACGTGTAACGATAGCCAATTCACCATCGTTTAAGATGTATGTATCACGTGTGTAGTTAATGATTGCTGGAATATCGGAGGCAACGAAGTTTTCCCCTTTGCCAAGACCGATAACCAATGGGTTTTCTTTTTTAGTACAAATGATTTTGTCCGGCTCATCAGCACAGATGATTTCAAGAGCATACGCACCATCAACACGAGCGAGCATGCGACGAACAGTACTTACAAAATCGCCATCGTACATATCCTCTAATAAATGAGCTACTACTTCTGTATCAGTTTCAGATTTGAAATGGTACCCTTTTGCAATAAGCTCTTCTTTTAAAGGCATGTAGTTTTCAATAATACCGTTGTGAACAACAGCAAATTTACCATCTTCAGAGGAGTGAGGATGGGCGTTCATATCGGATGGACGACCATGAGTAGCCCAACGAGTATGACCAATACCTATAGTCCCTTCATTAGGATCTGCTTTTACAATCGCCTCAAGATTAGCTAGACGGCCAACCTTTTTTTGAATTTTAATTACATTTTCAGGGCCGATAACAGCAATACCTGCAGAGTCATAACCACGGTATTCTAATTTCGCCATACCGTCCAATAAGAAATCAGATGCTTGATTAAAGCCAATGTATCCTACGATACCGCACATAAGTATATCCTCCTATAACTGGGGGCATTCTAGCCCCAGCCAACAACTAAGGCTAATTAATGTTCTAGATAAATGTTCTAGATTAATGTTTCAATTATGTATTAATTATTACTTTAATACAATTCATTCAGATACACTTTGTCTCCATTGTTACCAATGGGCTTTTTAGTATCTGTTACGACATGAATGTGCCGGAAGAGCATCCGCTGATGATTCGATCACTCTTCACCTCGTCTACCCTAACGACTGCCTTCGCGGGTACTTGCGCTATTCGCCTTTACGAATTTGGAATTCCTTTCAATAATATGTGGCAGAACTAGTACAATTGTAATCATACTAAATTATATTATACTAAATCGATGTAATAAATGTAAAGAATCTAGACCTTATGAAAGCATTAAACACGAGATATAACGCTTATTTTCATAGGGGTACATAAAGCCAAACGATTTCATAAATCACTCATACACCATCATTATACTACTTATTATAAAAATTTTATACAATCATATTTTTCAAAACTTACATGATGCATATTTATTGTCTAACAGGAGAGATTACAATGAATACACAAAATAATAAAACACATAAAAAGACAACATCTCTAAACCATAAACACTCATATAGAAAATTACGCCGTTAGGTACTTCCTGCCGTATTAAGTGCCGCCCTTTCTACATTGGCATTCCTTCCAACCTTTGCAGAAGACATACCAAGTGCACCACCAGCTGGAAATCCACCTATGAGTGCACCTAATGGGCCAGTTCCAAAAGCTGAAGCTAATCCTAATACTTTCACAGGTACTACGGTAGTAACCGAAAATAAAGCCATTGCGCATGAATTGATATCTAATACAACATCAGATCAAAATGCGTTCATCGGCAAAGATAAAGCAGTCGTAACCATCGAAAACAGCGTATTCGATAAAACAGGCAATACGACAAGCGATGACAATAGTAATTTCCGTGGTCAAAACGCTGTAATACTCGGTACCGACGGTAGTCAAATCAACATCAAAGGCAGCAATATTACATCCAATTCCAATGGCTCGAATGCAGTATTTGCCACTAGTGAAGGTTCTGTCATCAATGTAGAAAATACTAACATTCACACAAAGAGCGATTCCTCCCGCGGTTTAGATGCCACTTATAAAGGCACTGTAAACGGCAAAAATCTTACTATTACAACCGAAGGTGCTCACTCTGCTACATTAGCTACAGACCGTGGCGAAGGTACGATTACTGCAGAAGCCACTAAATTGACAACCTCTGGCGCAGGTAGCCCTATTATCTATTCAACTGGTAATATTACAGCTAACAATATCAACGGCGTAGCTAATAACAGTGAAATTGGCGTTGCAGAAGGCAAAAACTCCATTACCCTTACGAACTCAAACGTAACTGGCTACAAAGACAATGGCTTTATGCTATACCAAAGCTTCTCCGGTGATGCTGAAAGCGGTATTGCACGACTTAAAGCAGACAATAACACGCTCACAACACACTCTACAGGTGCATTTATCTATGTAAACAACACTACGGCTGATGTAGATTTGTCTAACAATGCTATTTCCATGCCTAATACCACTACCCTCGTGAAAGCAGCGGCTGACTCTCGTTGGGGTAATGCTGGCGAAAACGGCGGTCACCTCACACTTCGTGCATCTAACCAAGCACTAAGTGGTAACATCGTGGCTGACTCCATCAGTACTGTTGCACTAGATATGACAAATGGTTCTAGCCTCGTGGGAGCTATCAATACCGACAACACAGCTAAAGAAATCACAGTAAAACTCAGCAAAGACTCTAGCTGGACACTTACAGGCGATAGCTATGTAAAAACCTTAACTAACGAAAACACAACAGGTGAAAACATCCACTTGAATGGATACAAACTCGTTGTAGCTGATAAATAATAATAAATTAATTAAGCAAATAGAAATTTATTTAATTCATCTAAATAAATAAAAAGAAAGCATGAGTTAATCAAAATCTCATACTTTCTTTTTTATTAATAGCGACCCTAAACAGCTGGTTCAAGATTCTCTAAAATAGTAATCATTTTATTAGCTTGCTCTTCCTCAGTAGGTAGAGTGATGACTTTACGCATAGTAACAATCTCATCAACTATAGGCTCCATAAACTCATAAGCAAATGCAGCTCTATCGGACTCAGCATACATATCCTTAAGCAGGCTACTATCAATTATATCGTGTAAGGAATCTGCTAACTCTTTACATTCATCTTCATTTAATAAATAATCATACGCTAAATTTTTAAATACATTTTCAATTATTACAATCATTTCTTTAGCATCATCTTCTATGATAATGTCTGTTATACTAGAACTAACTTTATTAGCCGCACTACCACCTACAAAAGACCCAAGCAAACCACCAACTAAGCCACCTATGGCAGTTCCAACTCCAGGCACCACAGAGCCTATAGCTGCACCTGCGGCTGCACCACCACTCCATCCGGCAACACCACCAGCTACAGATGCACTAGTATTCACAAGATTTTTAACCAATTGAGCCCCAGAGATACGACCACGGAAAATATTTACAACATCTACGCTAGAAAGAACAACGACTGAAGCAACACCAGTAACAATATTATTACCTAACATCTTTTGTGCACTTTTCATTGCTGCAGCTCCATAAATATTACTTCCACTTCTAAATGCATTCACTAAATGTGCCGATGCTTTTGGCCCAATAAAATCAATAATGCTCTGTGACATTCCATAAGCTAAGGAATATCCTCCCGCCTTTACAATTTGGCCAGCTAATACCGCAGTAACAAAACTTTTTGCACCCACATCTAAGCCACTAAGTAAGGCTTGTTCTAAAGCTTCATCAACATCTTTTCCATCCCAAACAGATACCGCAAAAGTTATCGCAGATGTTATACAAAGTGTTTTTACTGCTATAATACTGCCATTAACCGCATCATATTTTAATGAATCTACTGTACCGGCTTTCGCTATATTTTTAGCCTGTTCATATGTATAATGCCCCTTTCGAACTATATTTGCCGCCTCTTTGGGATCTGTTACACCCGGTACTTGTCCATTTTTAATTCGATCTTGCATAGCTTGTACAGCACTATCATACTGATCAGAAGGAACCTCAATTTGCATCGGTTTCCCTTCTGCATCAAAGTATCTAAAGGTTTTATTTTCAAAGCACTCGGCTATACTCTTTGATGCACTACTACAATACTTAGTTTGTATATATTGATTATCAACTAATCTATCTGCACCATTTTTTATATTATCATCACCTACAATTTTTGCATCTTTACCAGAAATTATATCGTACTGATGATTAGCTCTCTCAGCAGCAAAACCATGTCCACGAGATGCATTAAACTTTACTTCCCCATATAGTGTAGATGCATTGCTTACATTCGCAAAAATCACGCCTGGTATTTTATCATTTTCAATATTATTAGAAGTATGTTTTTTGATAAATTTTCTTTTATATGTTATTTTTTTAGCCATTTTTTATTTTTCTCACTCCACATAACTAATAACTAACAATTGCTACTATCCATTTTTCTGTATGCTGCAATAAGAATTGTACAAGGAATGATAACTCTATATGCTGGTCCAGCTATATCATAAACTGACCATAATGCAGTTAAAATTATCCCTATTGGACCAACTATAACAGACAAACCTCTAGCAATACTTGCATTAACAGCTATACTTAATCCCCGACCTAAAATTGTTTTTGCAATTGCATTTACAATAATTAGTGTAATTCTATATGATGCAAAGCCACCGGCGCTAAACACTTGAATTAACATAGATGATGTTATCCCACCAATTGAGTTAAAATCAATATTATCAATATCATCCTTCAAATCCGATAATAGTGCAATTCGTTCAGATTGAGATAATTTTTCCCACATGTCCTTTATTATAGATTCTAATAGTAATTCTTCCATAACCTCTACCGAATCAGAAGAATGGAAATCAACCTTACATTGTTTCAATACTTTTTCTAGGGTTTATCTATATGTATTTGGACCAGAAAAAATACTATTAACGGTATTACTACCAAAATCTCGATATTCTTTTTCAATTCTATGCCAATATTTAGAATAGTTTTTTCCATATTCCTTATAATCTTCTGATACAGATAATGTTTCTGTAATTCCACCCTTTTCAATTAACGTATCAACAAACAATTCTAATTGTTCCTCAGGCATTCGGGCCATAAATTCAATATTTCGATCTATAAGAGCTCCTTTTACTTTAACAATCGGTTCTCTCTTAACAATTCATGAATAATTCATGAATTCCTCATGAATAAATTATAAGTTACATTAATATCTTAGTCAATGTCCACCTATTTAAATGAGTTAATTCTTCCACATATCTAAACTATAGAGTTAATTTCAACTACGCTAAATTATATAGAGAACATACTACTTCATATTGAAATTATAGACTAATTATGATAAAACTCAGCAAAGACTCCACATGGGCACTTACCGGCGACAGCTATGTAAAATCCTTAACTAACGAAGACACTACAGGCAGTAATATTCATTCGAATGGATATAAACTCACGGTGAGTAATAAATAATATAAACAACAGAAAAGGCAAGATCAATTGACGTTGCCTTTTTGCATAATTATTTTACTTATAAAAAACTATAATATTTACTAGGATATTTAATATTAAAAGTACAGCTAAAATATAAAAACTACTCTTCGATGCTTTAGAAGTAATATTATTATTAACACTTAAACTCTGTGTTGAAAATAATTCTTGATGTCTATTCAATTCGTCTTTTAACTCAAGAATCATAGATTTATTACGCTCATGACTTTCTTTATTCGTATTATTCTTTTCAATTAATGATGATAGTAGCTCCTGACACTTATTTAAGTTATTTTCTAACTCAAGAATCATAGACCTATTTTTCTCATTACTAGCTTTATTAGCATTGTCCGCTTCAACCAACAATGTAAATTGTGCTTGATACTTATCTAGGTCACCTTTCAAACCTAGAATCATAGCTCTATTATTCTCAATACTAGCCTTATTTGCATTATTCTGATCATCTATTTTAGAATCTAACTCAGCTAATATATTTTTAAAATTAGTTTCATTTAAATCGACCTGACAGAGTATTTTCTCTGTCCGTTCAATATTATCTTCTAATAGCGCCCTATAATCTAAAAGTTGCTTAATTAACCCCTCAGTCTTTTGATCTAGTATATCTTTATCAGCATCTATTACAGTCAAACTATCATTTATATCATTTTGACTTTTCTTTAAGGTCTTAACCTCTTCTTTTAATCTAGCCAACTTTTTTTGTAAGTCTTCTTGTTCTTTTAATTGGGTTACAACACGCACTAACTCATTTCTGGCTAATTCAGAAATTTCCTTTTCAGAGGCCCCTTTTAGCCTTAATTCTATTTCTCTTACTAAACTTCTATTATAAGCAATATTAGTGGCACCCAATCGAAATAACCCATATGAAATATTCGTTAATCTTTTTTGATATTCAAATGTTTTTTTATGGGCATCACTAGATTCTTCTAAAGCCTTAGCCGTAGAAATAACTGCATTTTGTAATTTTTCTATTGCTCTGTCTGTATCTATACTATCCCAAAAAATGCCATAATCAATTATTCCGTTCTTTACATCATCCGCTTCCTTTATAGCTGCATCCGCAGCTTCTTCTGCTTCAAGAATATGTTTTTCTAAATCATTTAATGCATCTATCCTTGTAGTAATTAAATCTGATAGATTTTCTTCTGTATATTCTGAAGTATCAATATTTACTAGTTGATCCATTCCAGGTTCAGCATCATAAACTTTTGCTTTAATATCAATTGTTTCCTTTTTATTCTTTTTCATTAATAACACCTAATCTAAAATCTCTAATAGTTGATTCTTTAATCCTGGATTACGGTTTTCTATCAATTGTGAATACTCCGAAATATTATTCAGGGAGCCAGCTATTAACTCTAACTGATTTTTATAATAACATTCAATTTCAACCGCTTTATTTTCCAACTCACTAATTGCTTTCTCAACAGACCTTGCCTCTATAAACATATCAGCTTGTTTATAAAGTACAATTGCATTCAAATTATAGATATACTCCATCTGTGTTGCCAAGAAACTAGTTTTTGTCGATTTTAATTTTAGTCCCATTTTAATATCTGAATAACAAGCTATTGCAAAACGTCCTATACCTACAAAATTAACTCGTAATACAAAACTTCCCCAAAATGCAGGATTTATTGCTCCACCGGTCTTAATCGCACTTCTAACTCCTGCATCAAACAAATCAACTGCGATAAATGTTCCTGTTGCAATAGTTAACATTCTATTAATTGTCCTATTGTTATAGGGAAATATTTTTTTCCAATTCAACTCACGTATAGAGTCATGTTGTTTTAACTCACTGTATAGTCGACGTATAAAATATGAAGCTCTAACTATTACCTCATTAATTATTACTGGTAGTGCTTGTCTCCCAATTTCATGCAAAACCGCCAATTCCCCCCTTAAATCAAATCTATCTTCTCTATATATTTTATGTAAGAATTCAGACAAATTCGTATTTCTTATAATTGGCAATCCCGATATTTCCTTTAACATAGAAACTAATGGTCCAGGAATTCCCATCCCAGCCCCGGCATTCTTACTACTACCAGACATATCACTAATAAGATGGAAAAACCAATTAATTGTCCCAGCATAAAATTTATGAACAATATCGTGACCTATAAGTTCACCATTAGAAATTGTAATAGGAATAAACTCACCCTTAGAGTTACTAAAATAAGCCTCTTTTGTAAATTGTGTAAGGATAGAAAAAAATAAACCTATTATCGTAGGATGATGCGCAAAATCATCTAAATGATGGCTCTTAGCAGAAACTCCAATATCGCTTCCCTTCCAAACATTATCACTAGGAATCTCAAAAGTTTCTTCTAACCTATCTATAGCTCCTTTTAGTCTATTACCTTTATATCCTTGAGACTTTGCTACCTTCATTACAACTTCATTGACTTTTTGGTTACTCCATGCTTTACCTCTTTCGAAGGAAAACTCTCCTACCCATAGACTATCAATTAAAGCCGCTATAACACCACTACTGACCGCAATAATATAATCAATAGTATCAGCATTATTGGTCAATCTTTCAATCTCAGCTTTATATTTATCAAGTTCATGCAACAATGTATCCTGTTGTATTTCTAATTTATTTAAGGCGGATATTATTCTACCTCTACGTTCTATGTCTTCAGGTAAAATATCAAATAAATCTGTTCTAGTAAATTCTATTTTTAAATCATCATCCTGAATGAATATGGATCTATCCATGTACTGCGCCTCCTTATAGATGTGTGATAGACATGAGTAATAGACTCTATTATCAATATGAATCACGCTTCCTTATTCTTTCACCTATTTCTCATGAGAACTGGATGAATCAATTATAATTCTCTCTTTTGGCCTCGTCAATTAAACTATAATAAGAATTATATTATATTTCTTAAAACAACTATGAACACTCCATATAGACAGAACATTTTATGCTACTCTTAATAAAATATTTAATCAATGAAATCAATAATAATTATTACATTTCAACACCCTAAAAAGAATATTCACAAAATAATTTAATATCACCTATAAACCCAATTACAGCACATTATCATCAGCGTACTAGTGACGAATCCATTCGGCAGTCATCTAAAGTACATATAAAGAAAATGCCCGCCAATATATGTTCCTGTAGCGACTTTACGTAGGACGGAGCAAAGGGACATATATTGGTGGGCATACGCCTATATAAATTTGTAGAATGGATTCAAACGAAGGAGATGTTAATTCGCAAGTCCTTGTTCTCTGCCGATAATATCAGCAATTTCTTGGCACAAGGATTGTAATTCTTCTAAGTTAGGGCCTTCTGCCATAACACGGATGAGAGGTTCTGTACCAGAGGCACGTACCAACACTCGACCTTCTGCACCAAGCTCACCTTCAGCTGTTACGATAGCAGCTTTGATGATATCATTTTCTTCCCAACCAGTCTTTGTAGCAACACGAACGTTTATAAGAACTTGTGGGTATTTTGTCATAATGCCAGCCAATTCAGAAAGTGGTTGGTCTTTTTCTTTTACAAGAGCTGCCACTTGAACAGCTGTCAACATGCCGTCACCAGTAGTATTGTGATCAAGGAAAATTACGTGACCAGATTGTTCACCACCAACGGAAAGATCATGTTCACGCATGTATTCCAGTACATAACGGTCACCAACAGCAGTAGCAAAAGTTTTCATACCTAAATCCTTAGCTGCTTTATGGAAACCAATATTGCTCATAACGGTACCAACTACAGTGTCATCTTTGAGTTTGCCCTCTTCTTTCAATTTAAGAGCACATAACAACATGATTTGATCACCATCGAGGACTTGACCTTTTTCGTCTACTAACAAGCAACGGTCTGCATCACCATCATTGGCAATGCCTAAATCAGCATGGTGTTGTTGAACAGCTACTTGCAAGCCTTCGATATGGGTAGAACCGCAATGATGATTGATGTTCAAACCATCTGGATTGACATTGATATTGATAACCTTTGCACCAAGACCAGACAAAATTTCAGGACCTACGCTAGAAGCGGCACCATTTGCGCCATCATAGACAATCGTTAAACCTTCAAGGGATGTATCGATTGTATGACGAACAAAGTGAGCATAGTGATGTGCAAGATTTGCATTATACTCTACACGACCAATGCCAGCACCTGTAGGACGAGGTAATTCGTTATCTGCACTTTGACGTACATATACTTCTAATTGATCTTCTACTTCATCTGGTAATTTAAAACCACTACCATCAAAGAATTTAATACCATTATCTGGGAATGGGTTATGAGATGCAGAAATAACAGCGCCCGCATCAAAACCTTGTTGCTTTACAAGATATGCTACTGCAGGTGTCGGTACAACGCCAGCCATTACTACATTGCCCCCTACAGAACAAATACCAGAAGCCAAGGCACATTCTAACATGGATCCAGAAATACGTGTATCTCTACCAATTAAAAATGTAGGATGTTCTTTTTCTTTACCAAAATGTGTTGCCGCTGCACGCCCCAAATGGTATGCCAATTCAGGTGTTAAAAATTCATTAACAACGCCACGTACACCATCAGTACCAAATAATCGAGCCATATTTTCCTCCGTCTATAAACGAATGTGTTTACTCTTTCTATATTGTGTGTATTATATCACACGAATCTGTATTATTTATAAAATCACAGTGAACCTTTCACAAGAGCATGTTATGCACTGATTTGTGAAAGTACTAGTTACTAGGTTTTGCATATATGCTCATACATGCAATCGCCGTTTCCGCACCATCTAAGGCAGCACTCATGATACCACCTGCATAACCGGCACCTTCCCCCATTGGGTAAAAGCCACCAATAGTATTAGATACGCGATTATCATCACGCTCCATACGAAGAGGTGAAGATGTACGCGTTTCAACACCAGTCATACATATTTCAGGAGCATCAAAACCATGAATGCGTCGCCCCCAATACGGTAGTGCACGCTCTAATACCGATGATACATAATCAGGTAAGCATTGATGCAAATCACATTCTACAATATGAGGTTCATAACTATGCCTACCAGCATCAATAGAAGGTGCGTGCTCTTGCCCTAAAAAGGAGCCTACTGTTTGCGCCGGTGCGTTAAAATTAGAGCCACCTAACTCATACGCTTTCCGTTCCCATTCACGTTGAAATTCTACACCATCTAATGGATGTGAACCGAAATCATCAGGACCTACATTAACAACGATAGCACTATTAGCAACACCGCTATCACGAGCATACAAGCTCATGCCATTAGTTACAACGCCACCCGATTCAGATGCAGATGCTACTACCTGTCCACCTGGACACATGCAGAAGCTATATGCAGTACGACCAGATTCCTTATCATGATATACCAAGGAATATTCTGCGGCGCCCAAACCTAAACTCTTTGGATCTACACCATACTGGGAATGGTCGATGACATCTTGAGGATGTTCAATACGAACACCAATGGCAAATGGTTTTGCCACCATATCAACGCCTCGTTTATATAGCATTTCATAGGTATCTCGTGCACTATGACCTACGCCAGACAAAATCAGGGTCGTATCAATGCGCTCGGCTTGATTTACTTCAACGCCTACAACCTGACCGTTTTCAATAAATACATCTGTCACCTTAGCACCAAAGCGAACTTCACCACCCCATTCGATAATGCGTTCACGCATGGCTTTCACCATATTACGCAATTTATCTGTTCCCACATGAGGTTTATGTTTGTATAAGATTTCTTCTGGTGCACCGAACTCCACAAAATACTTGGAGATTTCATATAATCGTGGATGCGTTACACGAGTGGTCAGCTTACCATCGGAAAAAGTACCCGCTCCCCCTTCACCAAATTGAACATTTGATTCAGGTTTAAAAGAACCTGTTTTCCAGAATGTTTCTACATCCTTTGCACGCGTATCTACATCTTGACCGCGTTCTAACACGATAGGACGATAACCTTCTCGTGCCAGGTAAAAGGCTGCCATCATACCTGCTGGGCCAAAGCCCATAACAATAGGTCTGTGTGCTAAAGGCCTTTCACCGATGATAACAAGCTCGGGATCCTCCGGAGTAAACAAGGTTACATCCTTTTGTTTGCCTAATTTTTTAAGGATTTGTTCTTCATTATTTGCCTCTACAAAGAGGGTATATACAAATACGATATTCGGTTTCTTACGCGCATCTACAGCACGTCTCACCACATGAATTTTCTGTATATGCCCTTTCATTTGAGGATATTTCTTTTCTACAATTTCTTCAATCGTAGCCTTCACAGTAACGGCTACACGAAGATTTATTATTCTAATCATATCTATGCTTTTCTTTGTATATCTACAGTTACACGCACCGTAGTCACCTTACTGGTAATTCCATCTGGGATTATGAGATTATAGGTAGCCTCAACAGGCGCTGTGGCACCACTAATATCAATAACCTCTGTCTTAAGCTCAGAAATCATATCGACCATTTCTTCACGACCTGTAATGGTTACTTGTACAGGTTTAATCGTAATACCTTTAACCTCATAACCCTCTGCTACTTGACCAACAGTAATCGCCGAAACTGGTACGGCTTTATCTTTTCTAAGTAAATTTAATTCGTACTGTGCTTGACCTTGTGCAGGATTAATATTCACATTGAGTACGTTTCCTGCATTGTCCCAAGCTTCTAAATCAGCAACGGAACTAAAGTTTTTGGTTTGTCCCGAAACATTGACCTTCATTACTACACGGGTTGCCGCCATCACTTGTTGCTTACGACCAGATACAGTAACCTCCTTCGGAATTACTGTAACAGACTTTAATGCTACATTATCTGAAATTTGTCCTAATGGTACGATTTCTACAGGTAATTTCTTTTCTGCATATTCATCGACCGTAAGAGTTATAGTATCCGGTTTAACCTCCATTAAACTCATCCCAGATGGTGAATTAAAATGAATGGTTACATTATTTTGCCCTGGCGATACACCAGATGCATCAATATAAGCTTTAAGATTTTCAGACTTCAAATTAATAATCGTATCGCGCGGTCCACTCAGAACAACACGTACACTTTGAGGTGCATCCTCTACAATATAATTCGCTGCTAAATTTTGTACCTGCACAGGTACCACATAAGAAACCTCCATCACAGGATTTTGATCACGCATAATAAAAAACCACATGACGATGGCCACTAATAATGAAAGTATTTTCGCAGGCCAGTTGCGTTTTAAATGAATCATCATTTCTTGCCACCCCATTTCCACATGCTCGTAATATTTTGACGAGGTCGTTCCATAAATGTGCGAAGAGCCTCTTTAATTTGGTCTTCTGGCAAGTGACGATAAATGTGACCACCATACGTGTAAGAAATAACACCGGTTTCTTCGCTGACAACAACAACTACTGCATCAGTTTGTTCAGATAAGCCAATCGCTGCACGGTGACGAGTACCTAGTTCAGTACTCAATGTACGGTCTTCCGTAAGTGGCAATAAACAGCCAGCAGCTTGAATCCGACCATTACGAATAATCATAGCTCCATCGTGGAGTGGTGTACTTGGAACGAATATATTTTTAATTAATTCACGACTCAATACAGCATCAACGATAATCCCTGTATCGATAAAATCATTCAGGCCCACCTCACGTTCAAATACGATGAGGGCACCCGTATGTTCACGGGACATAACACGAGCGGCAGCCATTACTTCATCAATAGCCATATCCATCTCTTCTTCGTTAACATTTTGAGCTTTACTAAAAATTCGACCTCGACCAAGTTGTTCCAATGCACGGCGCAATTCCGGTTGGAATACGACCGGCAAAGCAAAAAGAATAACCGTCATCCCTTGTTGTAAAATCCAATTGATAACATATAAATTGAGTACATGGCTAAGCACATTCAAAATAGCCAAAAACAATAAACCCTTTAACAAAGCTACAGCACGTGTATCTTTTAAAAGTTTATACATATAGTAAATACCGATAGCAACCGTTAAAATGTCGATAACATCTAGGATTCTAAAGGTATGTATGAGAGCTTCAAACTGCATATTCGTTACTCCTTACACAAAATAATAAGGTACAACTAATACTTTTAGCTGTACCTTATATTTTAACGTATTTTATGGTCACTGTAAATTTAAAACGACAGATATACCTCTATCATAGGATTCACCATTTAGTGCTTACTATACATAGTATATCCATTTTACACATTTTGTGTTCTAATCCACACATCCATACAACCACCACAGACCATACCTTCTTTTACGGCCACGTCATCATCTAACTTTACTTCTATACGTCGATAATTTTCTCTTTTCTCTATGGAGTCGATAGCACTCAAACGAATCTCATTTTCTGCGCGACCACCACCAATAGTGCCAAATATGGATCCATCGGGAAATACCACCATCGAAGTCCCTGCTTTTCGTGGCGTAGATCCTGCAGTATGAAGAATTGTGGCCACCGCTAATGTTTCATTTGTTCGTTGACTTAAATACTCTACAAACTCACGATTCATGTTCTACCACTCTCTTTCTACGCAAAAATTGTCCTTTTTTACCTCGCGTAACAGCCAAATATTCACTAACAATAGACAATGCAATTTCTTCTGGTGTTTGAGCACCTAAATCTAATCCAATAGGCGCATAAATCATATCGATTTCCTCTTGCGTCCATCCATGAGCTTTCAAATTTTCCAGTGCATAATGAACGCGTTTTTGACTGCCCATAACCCCCATATAGGTTGGCAATTGTTCCCGTAATTGTTTTAGACAGGCATTATCAAACTCATGTGCTCTTGTAACTACGATAAATCCATTATATTCATCAAGAGATAAAAACTCTCCAAAATTATCTAAAGGTAAACATTTGCGCGTCACTCGATCATCAAAGAATTCGGGCACTACATATTCCGGTCTATCATCTACAACGGTAACTCGACAACCGATAAACAATAACAAATCAGTGATTGCACGGCTTACATGTCCAGCCCCTAAAACGAGTACAGACGGATCCTTTTCGACGGGCTCTACAAAACACTCTGTAGTGCCAAATACACATAATGCATTGGGTTTTATGGCATTTGGTGTAAAACCTTCTATAGCATCACCATATAATACGTGGCCCGCTTCGTTATAAATCGCTCTATCCCCTTGACGCGGTCCCGATACAATGGTTACCAAGAATGTTGGTTCCGTTACTTGTAATCGGTCTTTCATAATATCATAAATGCATTCCATCTTGATTCCTTTCATAGTCCCAAGCGGTAACAGCCTCTAAAACACCACCACCAACTGCTAGAGATTTGTCAGAAATACTATAACAATGAGACTCCTCGCAGCGTGCGTCTATATCTGCCAATTTAAAATGATCTGATACGATAAGACCACTATGCAAAATGCCCCGTAACAAGCCTGTAATCTTGGCTCTTATCGGTGTATCATCAACGAAGCCAATCACTTCGTTAGCCTGCACCTCATCCCCAATATGACGCTTGGCAGTAAACAAACCTGACTTCGGTGAATGTACAACGCGCTCATGAGTATATCCACCTACATTACCAGGAACGCCGGTATTAGACTCTGCCTCACCATCGTAAATACAGCGACCTAAATTATGTCCTCGCATAGTTTCGATTACTACATTCACATCACGCCCTGCACTAAATCCAGGACCTACACCAATAACAAAAGGCGCATCTAACCTTGTTGTTCCTAAATTTTTTTTGGATAGAATGGCATCTACTACGATATCTGGATGCAATCGGTCAAGTAAGTCCTCATAAGAGGAGGTCACAACAGGAATAACACCTTGGGCTAATGTATCTTGAACTTCACTGATGGACACATGACGTGCTACCAGCCTTTCAAGAACCATTTCACCTATATGAACAGCATTACCATAACTAACCTCTCTACGAATCATAGTTGGTATGGCAATTTCATTAACAACTACAGGATAGCCTGCACGTCTTAATCTATAAATAGCGCCGGATGCGATATCCCCACCTCCGCGCACTAATATTAATGGTTTCATACACCCTCACTTTCACGATTTAACAAATCGTTATAATCCTCTGGCGTATCTACATCATCCCCCCAATCAGAGGCTATATATACATGTTTTATAAAATCTTGTCCCTCGCCACAAATAATGGTTCGACCACCCTGGTCTCCCTCTATAGTCTGTAATGCATCAAACCAATGATTCCCAAACATAACAGGGTTTCCAGCATGTTGTGTAAATCCATATTTTGGCACTACAATTATTCGATTATCTGCATCATGTCTCTGCTGAAAGTACTGTATAAGCGTTTCAATAACCTTAGGGCATAATAAAGGTTGGTCCGATACAGAACAAATGATACCATCAAAATAATTTCTACCGTATGTACTTAATAGATACTGTATCCCTAAAGCGATAGATGCACCCTGACCTAACTCAGGATTCTCATTATGAACAACACTAAAGCCATAATTCTTTACAATCTCGTCTATATTTCTATTATCATTTGTAACTGCTACAAATGGATAATTCACTAAACTACTACCGTTCGCAGATTGTACCCAGCCTGTTTGTAAAGCATGACAAACCGCATCAAGAACAGTTTTTCCTCTCCACGGCAGTAATTGTTTATTAGTCCCCATTCTACGCGATTGCCCAGCCGCTAATAGAACAATCCCAATGCGGGGAAACTCTCGTAAAAGGGCGCCCCCTACGGGAGCGCTTTCACAGGCCTTATATTCCATTTTGCTACCTATCGGCATTGAATAATGCGGCGAATTTCACAACTAGCCTTATATCCATCGGCCAATACGATAGCTGTAATATCACTATCTAATACATGGCTAATAAAATCATCAATAATTCTATGTTGTACCGTATCATATCCTGTACAGAACAACACCTTTTTACCCTTGCTATATTGGAACAGGCCTTGCTTATGAAGCACGATTTGAGCGAGCATGCTCGGTGTTACAATAGCGCCTTCTTCACGATTAACGATAGACTGAACGAGTTCCAAGTTGTGTACATGATCCTCGTCTAAAGAGGCCCCCAACATTTGAAGGTTTATAACACCTATTGTAGTCTTTGTTTGACTAGGAATAACAGGTTCTGTATGTTTTGGCGCTTTAAGCCATTTTTCTTTTGCTCCATCTGCCTCTACAACGATTTGCCAGTTTGGATGCAAGGCACTAAGATTATCGATGCCTTCACACTCTACAGAATCTACCTTAGTTCTTGTAATGCCACTAAACCAAGCACCACAATAGCCTTGTTGAATGCGTTTAGTGCAATATTCATCAACTTCGTTGATATCCTTTGTATAAATAGGTTCGTACTGAGCCACTTGTGATTCGTACAATTGTGTCGTAGTGGTCACCACGATAGGTCGCCCTTGCAACCTGCCATACTCTACTAGCTTAGATAAAACTGTTGTTTTGCCGCCTGCACCAACCAATGCGACAATTCCGGGTTGAATAAGGCGATTCCAATACTGCGTTTGTGATGTCATAGCGTGAGGCCCCCTTTAGGAATGTAAAATGGTTATACTTTATATTTCGCGTCCATTGCCATAAATACCTTCTCAGGCGTCATAGGTAATGTACGAAGGTCAGCACCAACTGCATTTTTTACAGCATGTTGTATAGCTGGACAACCTGTATTAATAACAACTTCACCTATAGATTTAACACCATACGCACCACTTTCCTCGTATGATTCGACAAAGGCGGTATGCAACTCACCAATATCTTGGCGTGTAGGAATTTTATAGGTCATGAAATTAGCCGTTTCCAAGCGACCTGTACTTGTATATCTAACATCTTCATATAAAGCCATACCAATAGCTTGTACTACGCCCCCCTCAACTTGAACGCGAGCGAGTTTAGGATTGACAACGGTACCACAGTCCACACAAGTATACATATGAAGAGGTATGATTTGACCTGTTTGTTTATCCACCTTAACCTCTGCAATAGAAGCCATGAATGGTGGTGGCGAAATATGACTGCCCCAAGTAGCAAAACCATTCAATTGTTCAGATGTAGTCCCTACCAATAGCTTAGGGGCTAATTCCTGAACAGACATCTGTTTTGTGCCATCTTTAGTCATGCCCATTAAACCATCGAAATCAATTTCTTCAGGGCTTACATCCATGAATTGAGCCAATTTATTAATGATTTTTGCGCGCAATTCTTCGGCCGCCATCTTAGCAGCTGTACCGGTTACATAGGTTGTACTCGATGCATAGGATCCAGGATCAAATGGCACAATATCCGTATCGGATTCAACAACAGTCATAGACTCCATAGGACAGCCAAGCACTTCACAGGCCATTTGGGTAAGAACTGTATTGGCCCCCATCCCCATATCGGATGAACCCGTATATAATGTGTAGTTACCGTCATCACCAAGGCGAATTTCTACAGATGCCACATCTATATTAGCAACGCCAGAACCTTGTAAGGCAAGCGCCATACCGAGACCACCGCGATATCGTTCATCAATATCCCAGCTATGAGGTCGTTCGTCCCAACGCGCCATTTCTTTAACCTTATTTACTGTTTCTTGGAATAAACCAGACTCCATAATTTCATCTGGATCATATACCAAACTGCGTTCACCAGCAGCAATCAAATTCTTTTGACGAAGTTCTGCCGGATCTATACCCATTTCATCCGCCAAGCGATTGACTGCACATTCTAATGTCCACAATGCCTCTGTAGCACCATATCCACGGAAAGCACCACCTGGAGTATGATTTGTATAGACCCCTTCTGTACCATAATGAACAGCTTTACCCTTATTGTACAAAGGTACCGATTTATGTTCCCCTGCCGTAGTTGTTGTAAAGCAATGTGTAGCATGTGCTCCTGCAGCGGTAATGGAATCCATATCAATAACTTGGATAATACCATCCTTGGTAGCACCTAAGCGAATATACCATTCACGAGCATGACGCGTAGTAGAACAGGTTTGCGCTTCTGTTCTATCATAGAGGAGATAGCAAGGCTTTTGTAATTTCCAGGTTGCAAAGGCGGTCATCAATTCTGTACAAGCCGTTTGTTTAGACCCAAAGCCACCGCCAATACGAGGTTTAATAACGCGAATTTTTGAGGCCGGAATACCCAGTGCACGCGCAATATGTCGACGTACATGGAACACGATTTGCGTAGAGCTAACGATAACAATACGGCCCAAATGATCGATATATCCAAAGCTTTGGAATGGTTCCATTGCAGATTGACGCGTAGCTTGGTCGAAATATGTACCTTCTACGACGTAATCGCATTTAGCAAGTTCCCCTTCAATATCGCCAACGCACTTATGGTAGGATACACAAATATTGCGTTTATAGTCTTGTCCTACCGGAATGTGATTGAGAATATCGTCTTCTGGATGGACTACTGTTTCATGGTCCATAGCCGTGCGTAAATCAAGTACTGGTTTTTGCACCTCGTATTCAACCTTAATGAGAGGCATCGCCTTCAATGCAGTAGCTTCATCTTTAGCCACAACGAGGGCCACTTCATCACCTACATAGCGAACTACAGAATCGAGAATCAACGCATCATAGGCAGAAGGCTCTGGATAGGTTTGCCCTGCCAAGGTAAAACGCGTATTCGGTACATCTTCATATGTAAAAATGGCTTCTACGCCAGGGATTAATTTAGCTTTTGACGTATCGATGGATTTGATGCGCGCCTGTGCATGAGGGCTACGCAACACCTTGATAATAAGGGCATCTTTAGGTACAAAATCGCCCGTATAAGAAGGTTTACCGCTTAGAATCCCCTTGGCATCGACTTTGTCATAAGACTTACCAACGTGTTTCATCATAAACCTCCTTGTAGATATTTGCGAACGCCTCGAAGTTGTGACTCATAGCCTGTACAACGGCAGAGATTACCAATTAAATATTCTCTGATTTCATCATCACTAGCATTGGGATTTCTTCGTTTCAATGCAATAGCACTCATCATCATGCCCGTAGTGCAAAAACCACATTGATCAGCCCCTTCAGAGGCAAGGCAATCTGTTAATAAAGATGCATCCTCTTGAAGACCCTCAAGGGTTGTAATTGTATGCCCTGGTGCACGGAATGTAGGATATGCACAGGATAAGGTAATTTCATCATCCACCCACACCGTACATAAACCACAGTTCGTTGTATCGCAACCACAACGGACACTGTAATAACCTAAATTACGAAGTGTGGTCATCAACATTTCGTCAGCTGGCACATTAACAGTGACATTTTTATTATTGATATTCAAGAGAACTTCCATTATTGTGCCACCTCCTTAACTAACCGACGAACCATAGATTTAGCCATCTCCACGCGATATTCCTTGGATGCATGAGAATTTTTTTGGAACACCAATTCCTCTGATGCGATTTGGGCCGCTTCATCCAATGCTGCTAATCCTTTTTCTGAAAGCAAAGCACTTGCTTTCACCGCCAGTTGTGGTGCCCCAGGACGAGTCCCAATATAGATTTTATACCCCGTGTCATCATGACGAATAGAACCAGTTAAATACGGGAAATCTCCGCGAGAAATACGCAATGCTTCAATAGCAACCGGTACCTCATGATTTGGTATACGGATTTCTACTAAAATATCCTTTTCTCGATAATTCATATACTCTTGCATAGACATACGACCACCCTTATAAGTTACGATGTCTGCATGAACCGCAAGCAAAGCAGGGATTATATCTGAAAAACCAAACTTACTAGCTACAGATCCCCCCATAGTCGCCATATTTCTAAACTGTACGCCTAGAATTTCCTTGATGCCTCGCACAACCGCACCACCGCAAAATGTTTGTAATGGTTCAAAGCGTTCCACATCGCCCTGAGTAGCCATAGCACCGATGACAAATTCATTATCTTCTTCACGAACATATCTTAAATTTAATCCTGCCATGTCGATTACAGCAGGCCAAGTGCGACGACCTAAGCGCAACCAGCACCCCCCCGCAAGCATAGGCGCTGTTTTATTTTTTATGGCTAATTCATAGGCCTCTTCCACCGTCTTCGGTTGTAATACTTTCAAAAAGGCTAACATATTCTATCCTCACAATGGTATACTAAAAACAATAATTATCTTAATACATCAACTATATATGGTCCTATTTCAAGACCTATTAATTCATATACTTATATACTTTAATTGTAACAACTATTACATCGTAAATCTATGACAAACAATATAAAATTACAAGAAGTTTGCAAACAATTACATATACCCGTAGTGGGTACCACCTCTTGGCCACTCCCGAACGAGGCACGGCAAATTCTGTGTGAATCCAATCCATGCCCATTTACGGCTGCAGACTTAGATGAGCGACTAATGGGAACGCCTGATTTTATGCCTCGCAGTGCTATCGTATGTTTATTTCCATACCATGTACCTTACAGCGGTGCCACAAATCTTGCACGCTATACGTGGGCTACCGATTATCATCTCGTGGTGACAGACTATTTACAACGCCTCGTGGACGAACTGTCCTCTACAAATCCTAGTGAATTATTTTCCATTCATTGCGATACAAGCCCCTTAGCCGACCGATACATGGCATATCTAGCTGGACTGGGGTTTTATGGGAAAAATAAGTGTTTTATCAACCCAATCTGGGGCTCCTACATTGTCATCGGCACCGTACTTACCACCCTTGAATTTGAGCCAAACACGCCTATGACAGAAACCTGTCTAGGCTGTAACCGCTGCATCTTAGCATGTCTTGGAAAATGTTTAGACCACAACGAGTTTAAATATGACACCTGTAAAAGCTATTTAACACAAAAAAAAGGTGACCTCACCGATGATGAGCAATCGATTGTCGGGAAATCACCTTTAATATTTGGTTGCGATATGTGCCAAGAGGTATGTCCACATAATAAAGATCTACCTACAACACCAATTGTTGAGTTCCAATCCATTGAGCCTTATGTAGACATCGAGGAATTGGAATCGATAAGTAATAGAGAGTTCAAAGCCAAATATGGTCATCGTGCCTTTTCGTGGAGAGGAAAAAAGATATTAATACGAAACAATAAATATATTGACTCAAAAACTCTACAGCAAAAATAATCGCTCAACTTATATTATATTTTGTAATAGTTCAATTGATCTAATGATTGACTGAGCGCTGGCACATATTCTTCGATAAACATATCTACCTCTGGCATATTGAGGGATTCTAATTTAGCTAAAATCGTATCGTGGGCCTCCTTGAATTCATCATTGCCCGCATGTAATTCATTGACACATTTCATATACGCAGATAATGTATCAGCTGCTTTCACAATGGGCCATTCAGGCAACGTTTCAGCATCCACAATATACGGCTTGTATACGGCTTGCAATCGTTTTGGTAAGGTACTTAGCATTTTTTCTTGTGCTAAGGTTTCTACCTCACCATATAAAGAACGCAGCTTTGGATCAAAATATTTAATAGGCGTTGGCATATCTCCCGTAAAAATTTCACTGACTTCGTGATACATAGCGATAACAGCCACCTTATTAACATCAAGATTCCCACCAAAATATTCATTTTTTAGAGCCGCCAAATTATGAGCTACCATGGCTACTTCAAGGCTGTGCTCCTGAATATTTTCTGTTTCTGTATTGCGCATCAAACTCCAACGATTGATAAATCGCATCCGTTTTAAAAAAGCAAAAAATGAACTCATACATATCCCCCTTACACTGAAGGTCCCACCACCAGGTAGGACCTTTTATATTATTTGTATAGTCAAATTATAGTTATATTAAATAACACCGCGTAGCTTAAATCCATAATCTAAGAATTGCACCGCCTCTTCCCAACGATTATCATCATTGAGCATAACGATAATCATGGTATGCCCTTTACGCGTTGCCGATGCAATTAAACACTCCCCTGCCGCATTGGTAAAACCTGTTTTCAAACCATTAGCACCAGGGTATTTGTTTCGAATAAAGTGATTTGTTGTGCGAATTGTTTCAGGCTTTCGATTTTGATAAGGCACCTTATAGTAATCATTGGCTACCTTATCGCGGAACATTTGGTACTTCATACCATAGGCAGCAATCAATGCCAAATCACGTGCCGTTGAATGATGCCCCATTTGTGTTAATCCATGAGGATTTAAAAACACACTATTTTTAGCACCCGCCTTTGCGGCTACGCGATTCATATCTTTAGAAAAATTAGCTACAGAACCACTTACATTTTCAGCAATTACCACAGCCGCATCATTACCACTGGCCACCATCATACCTTCTAGAACACCTTCTAAGGTAATTTGGTCCCCCACTTGTATACCTAAATTAGATTCCTCCATGCTCGTCGCATATGGGCTAATCGTAGCCAGTTCATCTAATTGCGTTCCCTTCAATTCTAGAGCGGTTAGCAACGTTACCATCTTAGTTGTACTGGCAGGATGCATCCATTTATCGGGATTCTTGGCGAATAAAATCTCCTTATTATCTGCATCAATGAGTACCACTGCTTCACCAATGGTAGATGGTGGCGTAGGTGCAGCACCATGAGCAACAGTACCTAGAATCATAGCACCTATGAAAGCTAACGCCAATATAAATCGTTGCCACACTAAGTGCCTATGCATTATTAAATCTCTCATATCAATCTCTTTCTACATATTATTAACTTGTAATTTCATGATTTATCAGCTTTCTTGATTCGTGGTAGTTACTTTTTTCTTAGTACCTTTAATTTCACCTGTAGAAGTATCTGCGTTTTGTATATATACAACACGTTGTGGATATGGAATATCTATACCATGCTTATCAAAGGCATCTTTCACATCGGACATAATACTATATCGAACATCAAGAAACTGACTAGTTTTAACTTCTGCAAACGCAGAAATACGCACAGAGTTATCACCAAATTCAGAAATACCAATCTCCATATATTTAGCATTTAGAATACGTTTATCCTTGGCAAAAACGTCCTTTAAAATTCTAATCGCTTCATGATGATCATTGTTATAGCCAATATCAAAAACAAACGGAATCATTCGTTCAGTCATATAGGAATAATTCGTTACTGATTGAGATGTAAGAATCGAATTTGGTATGTACACCCGTTTCTGATCCTTTGTAGTGATAATGGTATTCATAAACTGTATGGATGTAACGCTACCTATAATGTCCCCAACCTCAATATAGTGTCCAGCACGAAATGGTTTGAATATTAAGATCAATAATCCTGATGCTAAGTTCGCTAGATTATTTTGTAATGCTAAGCCAATACCTAAACCAAAAGCACCGAAAGCTGCTACAAAGGATGTTGTAGGAACACCAACTTGATTAAGACAGATTAATAATAAACCTACAAGCAATACATAATTAATAATTTGAGATACAAAGCCCATTGCAGCAGTATCATAGTTGGCCCGTGTCATAACACGAACAGCAACGTTTTTAATCCACCGAATAATATAGCGGCCTACCAAAAATATAATAAGAGCAAGCAAAATATTGCCGGCTTGGCTAAAAAACCATTCCCGTAATTTTAATAGTACATTCGCATCTTTAAATAATAGCTCTGAAGCAGATGCTAAAAACTCGTACATATAAGCCTCCATCTTTCTTAAAGTAATTTACTCAATTCTATGGTAAACATATGATATAATTTCACATATAAATATTACATATTATAAACATCACATATGAAGATAATAAATTGTTACCTTTTATTATAACTTTATATGCTATATCTAACAATGAAAAACTAGGGAGTCCTATATGCCTAACAATCCATATACAGCGCCAGATGAACTGGTAACTGGCGGTCATATTATAAAAGAAACATCTTCTGTGACAGTACTCTTTGACGATATTCACTATTCCTTGAGCAGTGGTCAGCTCAATGGAGGCTTTCACCATACCTTAGGGGTTCGCAACCAACAATTAACCTATCATATCGAAACGGAAAAAGATTTGCCTGGTGGTTCTGTGGCAAATTATTTAGCTCAAGAATTTGAACATATCGATGTGCCCGTTCATTTCAGCACAGCTCTGTTAACATCTGCTACCATTTCCCTTCACGCCTACACCATAGTACAAGAAAGCGATACGATTGTTGAAACCATCATTACTGGTGGATATAATAAAACGGCTCATCGTGCAGGTACTGGTTATTGCTACGAGGAAAGAAATGGAGAATTCCATACACCTGGTACGATTAACATCCTCGTGTTTACTAACAAGGCCTTAACAGATAGTGCTATGGTAAAGGCCATCATGACGATTACTGAAGCTAAAACGGCAGCGCTACAAAATTGGCAAGTGGAAAGTACAGATGAAGTTCAAAAATACAATATAAACGTAGACCATAGTTTAGCTAAAGAAGTGCATACTTCTGCTACCGGTACAGCTACAGATGGCATTGTATTAACCATTGATACAAATGGCGACCTATTAACAGACGCTGGATCCTATTCCCTATTTGGCGACACATTAGCCAAGGCCGTATACATCGGCGTACAACGTGCGTTAACACTAGCTATAGAATTTGATGATTAATTACCTATGTTGATTAATTGCCCAAAATAACGAAAGAACCTTTGCGTGAAAACTTACAACAAAGGTTCTTTTTTATTCAGCCTACATAGTTACATTATTATGCAGAAATGCTCTATTATCTTAATATGCTCAGAAATGTTCTATTAGGCTTAATACTCTTGGAAAATTCTCTCCAAATCTTTACATGTACGTTCTTTTTGTAATGCTAGCATCAATAAGATACGTGCTTTTTGTGGTGATAAACTATCACTCACAAAATAACCTGCGTCCTTATCTTGTGGAACTTTAGAAACAATACCGCTTCCCGTACGTGATGCTCTCACAACCGGTATTGGCAAATTAGATGTTACCTTACGAATAGTTTGTGGAATTGTACCATGACCTAGACCAGTTAAAACTAAGCCTGCCGGGTTTGTGGCTACAATAGCAAGCCCCACAATTTCTTCTATGCCCGCATAACAGGTCAAGATTTCTACACGCGGCAAATCGTCATCCGCTGGTAATCCAAACTCTGATGCCATGGTATGCTTGCGCAATGGGCTTGTGTAATAATGGGCCACACCATCTTGTACGATACCAAGATGTCCAGAATTAGGACTACCGAAGGTCGCCACATTAGTAGTATTCATCTTTGTCACGTCCCGAGCACCATCGATATAGCCATTGAGAACGACTAGTACCCCCTTATTATAAGAGGCTGGTGTACGGGCTACTTGGATTGCTTGCAACAAATTAATAGGACCATCTGCGCTCACCGCACCGGCGGGACGCATGGAGCCAGTAATAACAATTGGCTTATCTGTATGTACCGTAAGATGTAAGAAATATGCAGTTTCCTCCATGCTATCTGTACCATGTGTAATTACAACGCCTTCAATATCATCATTATCTACACATTTTTGTACTAATTTAGATAATCTCACCCATTGAAATAGGGAAATATCAGAGCTTTCAATATTAGCGAACTGATTACATACAAACGGGCCATATTCTCTAACACCAGGCACAGAGGAGATGATGTCTTCCAAGGGTAATACGCCTGCTGTGTAGCCTGTCAAATCTGTATCGGAAGCACCTTGTCCCGCAATAGTGCCACCAGTACCGATAATTGCAATTTTTTTTGTCATCATATCCTCCACATAATAATTATAATTTAGATGGTGTAAAAGAAGGCATCAATTCTAATTTATGACGATTAATACGTTGCAAGTAATCAATGCGTTCCTTCGTTTTTACATCATCAATTTCGCCCGTCCGAATGTAACGATCGAGAACGGCATAAGTAAATCCTAATTTGTCCTCATCCGATTGACCACTGAGACCATCACTGGGAATCTTTTCCACTAAATGACGTGGAATATCTAGTAGACGTCCAATTTGACGGACCTCTTCCACCACGAGTTGTGCTAATGGACTGAAATCGCCTGCTGCATCGCCAAACTTTGTAGAGTAACCTACATAATCTTCAGATCCATTACAAGTATTCGCAACACGCGCACCATTTGGCAAGTTTTGCCCCACTGCATACAAGGTTGCCATCCGAAGGCGTGGCGGCGTATTAATCTCTGCATCACGAGCCAAATCGTTTCGACCAGTCACACGGAAGAACCCCTCCCCTTGTACAATAGCTTCTGTCAATGCGCAATAGGCATTGCCAATATTAACAATCATATAAGGAATACCAAGATGCTTTACAACAGCCTTTGCATCATCTATATCCGATTGTACATCATTGGGCATAAGAACCCCAACGACACGTTCAGCGCCGAGAGCCTCTTTACAAAGAGCAGCCACAATAGTGGAGTCTTTGCCGCCGGAGATACCTATAACAGCCGAACAGATTGGTCCATTTTCAGCAAAATAATCTCGAATCCAAGTTACTAATTCCGCTCTTGTTTTCTCTGGATTTGTAAGCATAAAGCCTCCTATTTTTTACGGCCAATACGATTTAACAAGTCCATCTTCATGTGATAATACTCAGGGCTCATATCTAGATAGTGTCTATGTGGGTTTTCAAATCGTTGTTCTTCTTCCCAAATTTCATTCTCTAATTGATATTGTACATAGCTACGAATGGCTTCTAAGGATGGCGACGCCACAACTTGTTCACCATCTTTAATAACTAATTCCTGCATATCTTTAAATGTACAATTTTCAAAGTATAATTCCTTCCAAGGCTTTTCAGGATCTATATAGCGATATGGTGAGTTCGTAGACGGAACCTCATGAGGTAAGGTCAACAATTCTGCAATGGCCTTTCCTTCTTCACTATATACGCGATACACCTTTTTTAGGCCTGGGTTCGTGATTTTTGTAACGGACTCAGAAATCTTAATACGCGGCTCCCACTCACCTTGCTTTTGTATGCCTGCAATTTTATAAACAGCCCCAAAAACAGGATCTGTTTTTGACGTAATCAAACGTTCTCCAACACCGAAAATGTCGATAGGTCCACCTTGATATAGGATGGATGTAATCGTATATTCATCGAGACTATTAGAAGCCATAATTTTACAATCTTCCATGCCTGCTCCATCGAGCATATGACGAGCATGCTTTGCAAGGTATGCTAAGTCACCAGAATCTAAACGAATACCCTTCAACCGATATCCTTGAGGTTCCAACACCTCTTTGGCCACCTTAATGGCATTAGGAATACCTGAGTTTAACACATCGTAGGTATCCACTAAAAACACGGGATTATCCGGATATACCTCAGCATAGGCTTTAAAGGCTTCATACTCTGTATCATGGTACATAACCCAACTGTGGGCCATGGTGCCGTTAACAGGAATTCCGAATTGTTGACCTGCTAATACAGTGGCGGTACCATGAACACCACCAATATAAGCGGCACGAGCACCATACACAGCAGCGTCTACATTATGAGCACGACGGGCACCAAAGTCAGATACAATACGTCCATCTGCAGCACGTACAATACGATTTGCCTTTGTAGCAATAAGCGACTGATGATTAATCATCGTCAGCACCGCCGTTTCAACGATTTGTGCATCAATAAGCGGAGCTACAATGGTCATAATCGGCTCGTTAGGATATATAATAGTGCCTTCTTTGAAAGCATATACATCGCCAGTAAATTTAAAATTACGTAAATACTCTAAAAACTCATCGCTAAATAGATTGAGCGATTTAAAATACCCGATGTCCTCATCATCAAAATGAAGATTCAAAATATACTCTACTACTTGTTCTAATCCACCAAAGATAGCAAAGCCACCTTGATCTGGATTACGACGGTAAAATACGTCGAAGGCAACGCGATCTGTATTGTCTTGTTTCGTAAAGTACCCATGAGCCATGGTCATCTCATAGAGATCCATGAGCATACTGATGTTGCGACGTTCATGTTGCATACTTTCACCATCCTACATAAATAAAAGGGATATAATACAGCGCGTTCGTTATTCATTACGCATGATACTATTATAAACCATATACAGCTTCTTTTCTATTCACACTACATATGATATAACTATATTATAGATAATATTTACTTATTAATTAATGAATAAACATGAGCCATCCCATATTGGACAATAAAATCATATGGGAGTCGTTTCAGAATGAGAGGCACAAAATGGACACAATCGTTCAAGCAAAACGCGTATTAGAAATTTTCAAAGAAATGAGCCAAATTCCACGCGGATCTGGCAATGAAAAAGGTATTAGCGATTATATCGTTAATTTTGCTCACAACCTCGGTCTTGAAGCTACACAAGACAGTGAGTTTAATGTAGTCATCAAAAAACCAGCTACACCAGGATACGAAAATCGTCCTACTGTTATATTACAAGGTCACATTGACATGGTATGCGTGAAAGGTCACGATTCAAATCATGATTTTGAAAAAGATCCTATTGCCAATATCATTGAAGGTGAATGGATGCATGCTGATGACACTACCCTTGGTGCAGATAATGGTATGGGTGGTGCCATGATTTTAGCGGTACTAGAAGATAAAAACCAACAACATGGTCCTCTACAAGTACTATTCACCACAAACGAAGAAACTGGTATGGACGGTGCGGCAGCAATCCAAGAAGGCCAAGTGACAGGCGATTACCTCATCAACCTTGATACAGAGGTCGAACATGAATTCTGCGTAAGCTGTGCTGGTGGTTGCCATGTTCACGTATCTATTCCATTGTTACGTGAAAACAATTTACCTGGTTATGATGCAGGTCTCTCCATTACTGTTCAAGGATTAAAAGGCGGCCATTCTGGTATTGAAATCATTGAACAACGAGCTAATGCAAACCAAGTGTTAGCACGCGTTTTATATGATTTAGAAAAACAATACTCTATTAATATTGCTTCTTTTGCAGGCGGTGTAAAACACAATGCTATCCCATCTAACGCAGTTGTTACACTATCTGCACGCAGTGAAGATGTAGGGGCAATCAAAACATTACTTAAATACTACGAAAAACAATATCAACATGAATTCGGTGTAAAAGATCCAGGTCTTACATTGGTTGTTGAAGATATTGCTACACCGGAAGTAGTCTATGCAGATGATACATCTGAAGCATTGATTTCCTACCTCTATATCGCAGAAGACGGCGTTCATTCCATGAGCCAAACTATTGAAAATCTCGTGGAAACCTCAAACAATCTAGCGATTGTCGCTGAAACAAACCACACTATCGATATTCTCGTATCCGTTCGTAGTTCTAATGAAAACAGCTTAGAATACTTAACAAAAAAATTATTACTTCTCGCTGACACATTGGGCGTATCTGCAGTTCGTACAGGCGGCTATCCAGCATGGGAATACGACAAAGGCTCTAAATTAGAGGAACAAGCTATTTCTCTTTACAATAGCATGTCCGATACACCAGCTAAGGTATGTGCGGTTCACGCAGGCCTCGAATGTGGTCTATTGAAAAAGGTATTACCTAATACAGAAATGATCAGCTTTGGTCCAACAATCGTTAGTCCACACACAAATATGGAACGCGTACACCTTCCTTCCGTTGAACGTGTATATGTATACTTCAAAGCTTTACTAGAAAAATTGCAATAATTTCTCAAAACTTTGTAAAATAATATTTATTCATATAAGCGTATGCACTCATATATCTAAGATGAGGCATACGCTTTTTATGTAAAAACATTATTTTCATCGTATAAACACGTTCACATATACTCATATTAGTATAATATTATCAAAATTTCTTATGATATGCTTTCCTACTGTATTTAAAGGGATTTCTGTATACCCATATGGGTATTTTTTTATGTAAACTAAGAGTAGTATACTATGTTTATATTTACAAGGGAGGTGTATTATGATACCAATTACTATCATATCCGGTTTCTTAGGAGCCGGAAAAACTACCTATTTACAATACATTTTAAATCAACGAAATACGAATGAACGTATATTAATCATAGAAAATGATTTTGGCGAAACCAGCTTAGATGCACAACAACTATCCACTTCTGGTGCTGTAGTGAGAGAGGTAACATCAGGTTGCATCTGCTGTAGTCTACAAGGTAATTTTAAGGATGTCTTAGTCGATATCTTATCCACACAGGACATAGACCAAATCTACATAGAGCCATCTGGAGTTAGCAAATTAAGTGAAATTATCAGCACCTGCATGGACAAAGAAATCTGTGAAAAAGCCTATATCGATATGATTATAACAATTGTAGATGCTATGCAAGCCCCAATGGCAATCAAGAACTTCGGACCTTTCTTTAAAGATCAGATCAAGCATTGCCATGCTATTTTACTCTCCCATATAGAAGATACTAAACAAACAGCAAAAACAAAGGAACTCATTACAGAATTAGTTCCTAATACACCGGTTTACACCGATATAGAGTCTCTCCAACAAGATGTGGCCCAAATCCACCAAATAGCACATGCGCACAATTATCATGACTGTAATTGCCACGGCCACACTCACGATTGTAATCACCATCAGCACGAACATGAACACCAACCATTTATAAGTCATACCTTCTACAATTTACAAACACTAGAAGAACAACGATGGATGGAACTATGTAATATACTCCCATCTACTATTATTAGAGCCAAAGGGATTGTACCAACATCAGCAGGTCCGATGGAATTACAATATACACCTCAAAACTGCTCCATGAGCGCTACAAACTTAGACAGCTTTCACCTAGTCATCATAGGTACAGAAATAGATATAGCATCCATTTCTAGAAATGTGTGTAACCCATTATGATTCCTGTATATATCGTAACTGGCTTATTAGGCACTGGTAAAAGTACCTTAATCAACCAAGAACTGCGAGAACGAAAAAAACTAGGTTCCACAGAAATCATTACCTTTGAATTAGGTAATATAGTGCATATAAAGGAACCACTCACCATCGAGCCAGATGACATAGAGATGAGTCCCGCCCATGTTATACTACAAATAGAAAATCATATTGTTAAAACTCGACCAAAAGAAATATGGATTGAATGGAATGGTATGTTTCCATTTCAGCAATTAGAATCGATTTTCTTTAGTCAAAATTTAAAAGAATTATGCCATATAGAACGAGTGATCTATATGGCAAAGGAAAATACAATACGTTCTATGATACAAGCCTTGGGGCCTAGGATTTTATCACAAATATATAGTGCAGATTATATTATTTTATATCCTACTGATAGTACACAAATACATAGTATTACACAACTATTACACGCCTATAATACAGAATGTACTATACTAGTATCACCATCACCTCAGGATATACACAATCGATTATCGAGGCCAAAATGGCCTTGGACACTGTATGGTATTGTAGCCATATTGACATTATATCTATTGCTTGTAACCGTATTCCGCCACAACATTTCCTATTCTATTCATCAGGTCCTTGCTATTACGTCAGGCATCATATTAGAAGGCATGCCTTTCTTATTGTTAGGCACGGTCATTTCTACAATTATAACGCTATTCATACCAGATCGTTGGCTATTGCGTTATATGAAAGAAGACTCTCTAAAAAGCTATGGTATTGCCCTCGGCAGCGGCCTCTGCTTACCGGTTTGCGACTGTGCTACTATCCCAATGTTTAATGCCCTATTGCAACGAGGCATACCACAACATTTAGGTCTACTATTTATGTTAGCTAGCCCTATCATGAATCCCATCGCATTATTGGCAACCTATTATGCCTTTCCAGAGGAGCCAAAAATCATCTTGGCGAGAATCATCGGCGGCATATTAATAGCTCTTATAGTAGCACTCACGTTTAAATGGTTCCCTCACAAATTAAAAGAAACCCAAAATAAACTACCCCAACCAAGAGACTACGAATATACACTACCCATACCAGAACGTGATAAAAAGAAAATCTTTTTACTTCATGTGGAAAAAGAATTCAGCCAATTACTGCTATATTTTGGAGCAGCAGCATTCACATTGGCCTTATTCCAGGTTTGGATTAAACCAGTATTCTTTGCTACATCATTTAATGTAGCTACACCAATTGCTAATGCATTATTACTAATCTTAGCATTTATATTCTCACTTTGTTCTACATCAGACGCCATTATAGGACGTACATTAAGCGGTCTATTCCCTATATCCGCAGTACTTGGATTCTTATGGTTAGGACCCATGATTGACATAAAAAATGTATACATACTTCGTCAGTACATGTCACTATCCTTTATACTACGTCTAGTTATTACAATCAGCATCGTTACGTATATTATGACAGTACTAGCTCAATTCTTATTTGTTATATAAGGAGAACATCATATGTTATCAGAACTACAGAATAAAGATATATTAAGTATTGTGAAAGGCTCACTGTACACAGCTTTAGGCATCAGTATTTTATATTTACTTATTACAGGGCAATATAAATTCTATGTAGCGCCTCGATATGAATTATTTCTATTACTAGCAGGCATCGCCTTTTTATGTGGTGGCATCATCTCTATACTATGGTCACCTACTAAACAGTATAAGCACAATTGGCGCTCTATTATCCCTATCATTATTCCCCTTGTATTACTAGTGGTACCTCCTATCCTAGCACCAACTACAGTACAGGTTGCAGGAAACACTGCATCTACAGAGGACAAAAATGATTTTGATTTTTCCCAAGATGATATTGGTGAAGTAATTACCATTAATAATGCGGCTAAAGAACCGGGGATTTCTAAATCAAAGAAAGAAATCGTTTTAAACTCAGACAACTATTATCGTACAATTGTGGCCCTTGGATCTAACCCTGATCAATATGTAGGCTACAAAATTTACATGACTGGCTATGTGAATCGCGATGACAATACATTGAAAGCTAATGAATTTACTCTATCCCGCATGTCCATGGCTTGTTGTATTGCAGATGTTGCGCCAATAGGCTTAACAATGCACAAAAACGACGGCGATTCCTTTAGCAATCAAAAATGGGTAACTGTAGAAGGCACCGTATCTACTAGAGACTTTCACGGCCGTAAACAACCATATATAGAAATTAATAAGACAAAAGATGCACAAGAAATCTTAGGTTATGTGTATCCATAAAATAGTGAAGGGCTACCACAATAGGTGATAGCCCTTTATTGTATATACTATTTTTATCTTAATTGTGAAATAATTCGTTTGCCCATAACAGCTGCTACAGCACACAAGAATACATCAGGACCAACAGGAATTAGAAAGCATGACCAAATTACAGGCCACCACCCAATAGGTGTACCTAAATATAGATTCATAATCATATATAAATAGACCATACCAAATCCATAAACGATGAGTAGATTAATAATAGCACCTATTAACAATCTCTTTACCGAATAGGTTTGTGAAGTTTCACTAAAACGACCTACCACATAAGCACCAACCATAAATCCGATTAAATAACCAAAGGTTGGTTGAAGTACATAGCCTGGTCCACCACCGGATGTAAACACAGGCACCCCAATAAGTCCTAATATAATATAAATACCTACGCTGATGGCACCAAGGCGACTACCTAATATAATACCGGCTAATGTAGTGAATAAAATCTGCAGCGTAAACGGACAATTCGGCAATGGCACACGTATAAATGCACCTGCTGTAATTAACGTAACAAACAATGCGGTCATTGTTAACTCTTTTGTACTTAAATGTTGTTTTGGTATGGCACTCATGGTACACCCCTCCATCAAATACACAATAGAAACCTATCTAAACAAACTACATTTGTATTTAAATTTAAAATACCATTCTCATTAATTTATGTCAACCATATATATTTTAAAAGTTTACATTTTCTATTTAATTTAAAGGAAAATACAATATTTCTGTCGAATATATAATATATATTGAAATTTTTCCGTATATATTTCTAGTTCTTCATTTTATATTCATTTTATCATATTAAATTATATGTAAGTAGATTTGATGAAATCTACTTTTACAATTGCTATTAGGCAAAATCCTTTTATGGAGGTAATCAACATGAAAAAAGTAAATAAGTTATCTAAAGTATTATGCGCCCTAGGTGTAAGTACTGTGTTATTTGCAGGTGTAGCAACAGCTGCAACATATCCAGTTCCTAGCAGTTGGGACGGTGTTGGTAGTGTGGCATCTCCAATGCAAAGTAGCGAAATCGACTACGTTGGTGCCGTTACTACATTACATCGCTACTATCCAGATGCTATGATCACTTCTATTTCCTATGATGCAAAACATCATCCTACATATGAAGTAGAAGCGTATACTAAGACACAAAAAGTAGAAATGAAAATTGATGAAGCTACTGGTCAAGTTGTCTCCAACGAAGCTAAATCCCTTGGCTACTGGAATCGCATGAAGAAGGCTCATAGCTTCAATCCACAAAACACAATCACTCCTGAAGCTGCTGAAACAAGAGCTATCGAACGTGTAGGTAGTGATTTCCAAACAATGGAATGGGAATTAGAAATGGAAGGCAATAAAGTTGTCTACGATTTAGAAATGACTAATGGTGGCGACAAAAAAGCTGATGTTAAGATCGACGCCCTTTCCGGCAAAGTTCTCAGTGCAAGAGTAAAAACTACTAAATACTAAGCACCCATTGCATATATTATATAGACTCACCTAACCACTTTATAATATATGTTTCTCTCCAAATTCTTAACACACTCATATACTAAAAACTCATAAAACTATACACACATAAAACAAACCCTTTTAATACACACACATATACACACACTAAAAGACCTTGAATCGTTGAATTCAAGGTCTTTTTCTTGTGCTATATACAAAATAATCGCGAGCACAAAGGCTCGCGATTGTTATAAGGTTTTCTTTTATGTTCTATAGGTTGTTCCAAGCTAAACGCTTGAAGGAGTTATGTTAAGATTAAGCTTTATCCAATGCTTGTGCAAGATCTTCAATAATATCATCAGCATTTTCAAGACCGATGGATAAACGGATCATATCTGGTGTTACGCCAGCAGATTTTTGTTGTTCTTCGTTAAGTTGTGCATGTGTTGTAGATGCGGGATGAATAACAAGTGATTTAGCATCGGCTACATTAGCAAGGTTGGAGAAGATTTCCAAAGCATCAACGAATTTAATGCCTGCTTCTTTACCGCCTTTTACGCCGAATGTAAATACAGCACCAATGCCTTTAGAGAAGTATTTATCAGCTAATGCTTTATATTTGCTATCTGCTAATTCTGGATAATTTACCCATGCCACTTTAGGATGTTTGCTCAAGAAATCTACGACTTTACGAGTGTTTTCAACATGACGTTCTACGCGCAAGGACAATGTTTCAATGCCTTGCAAGATTTGCCAAGATGCAAGTGGTGTAATGCAAGCGCCTGTATCACGAAGCAATTGAGCACGAATCTTTACAGTAAAAGGAATTGGTAAATCACCATATACCAAACCATTATAGTGTTCATCACCTGCCACAAAATCAGGATACTTACCGGATGCTTTATAGTCAAATTTACCAGACTCTACAACTACACCCGCTAATGTTGTGCCGTGACCACCAAGATATTTTGTAGCAGAATGAACAACTACGTCAGCACCATGTTCTAATGGACGGAACAAGTATGGAGATGCAAATGTGTTATCTACGATCAAGATGATATTATGTTTATGTGCAATATCCGCCACTGCTTGCACATCGATAAGGTTAATACCAGGGTTACCAATGGACTCGATATAAACAGCTTTAGTGTTTTCATCAATAGCTGCTTCGAATTCTTCTAAATTATCTGGATTTACAAATTTAGTGTGAATACCCAAACGTGGCAATGTAGCAGTGAACAAGTTATAAGTACCACCGTACAATGTAGATGCGGCAACGATGTTGTCGCCTGCACCAGCTACGTTCAAGATGGAATATGTAATCGCTGCAGAACCAGATGCTACAGCAATACCACCAGCACCACCCTCAAGTTGTGCTACGCGAGCATCTAACACGTCAGTCGTAGGATTACCAAGGCGAGAATAAATGCCGCCAGGATTAGTTAATGCAAATCGACCAGCTGCTTCTTCTGCGTCTTTGAATACGTAAGATGTAGTTTGGTAAATAGGCACTGCACGAGAACCTGTTGGATCTACTGTATGGCCACCATGTAATTGTACTGTTTCAAATCTATATTGTTTGCTCATTAATTTCAACTCCTGTTCATCTAAAGGAATAAACTTCATTTCTTATGCCTATTATATTACTATGCATTAAAAAATATGTCTACCACTTTTTATAATACATTCTCCATAACTATAAGCTATAGCAAAAATTTTGGCGTATCTTAAAACAAATGGATATAGAAAGAACCGAATGAGTTTCCAAAGGCGACTTTGGCCCTGCGTAGGCCGCAGGCCGGAGTCAGACCCGGCCGGTGGAGCCGTTGGGAACTCATTCGGTTCACTAATATACTCTGTATTTAAATATAAGCACCTAAATTTTTATCTCGTTCAAACTTCATCTTCTGGATTTGTTCAATGATGTAAGGAGTTTCTTGGTATACATAGTAGTTCAACCAATTAGTGAACAATAAGGTACTTACGGATCTCCATCTTACGATAGGACGTTGCTTTGGATCATTATTAGGGAAATAATTTTCTGGAACTGCAATATCATCGCCTTTTGCAACATCCCGTTCATACTCACGATTTAGCGTATCCCAATCGTATTCAGCATGCCCAAAAATAAAGATATGTTTATTATCTAAACTGCGTACAATGGCTGCACCTGTCGGCTCAGAACCAGCCAACAACTCTAACTCTTTATTTTCTTTAATTTGCTCTAAGGATACGGTTGTATGACGGGAATGGGGCATCCAGAATCTTTCATCAAATCCACGCAATAATAATGGCCGATCATTATAAATGTCATGTTCGTAAACGCCAAATAACTTATTATCCATAATGCGTTTATTAATGCCGAAATGATGGTAAAGACCAGCTTGTGCACCCCAACAAATATAGAATGTGGAATATACGTGTTCCTCGCTCCAATCCATAATCTCTACAAGTTCATCCCAGTAATCCACCTCTTCAAAAGGCATCAATTCAACTGGTGCACCAGTAATAATTAAGCCATCAAAGAATTCCCCTTTAACCTCATCAAAGGTTCGATAAAAGGTTTCCAAATATTCTTCATCTACATTCTTAGATTTACGAGATGCAGTATGAAGCAAGGTTAAATTAACTTGTAACGGGCTATTACTAAGGGCTCGCAGAATTTGAGTTTCTGTAACCTCTTTCGTAGGCATCAAATTGACAAGTAAAATTTGAAGCGGACGAATTTCCTGTGTTTCCGCACGCTCTGTATCCATTACAAATATATTCTCTTGTGCTAACTTTGTTATAGCCGGTAAATTTTTAATTACTTTAATAGGCATTATATAACCTCCTAATACCCTTTCGACTCATACGCACGACGAAGGGAATCTAAACCTTCCACCAAAGTAGCACGAGGACACGCTACATTAATGCGTTCAAAAGTTTCTCCATCTTTACCAAACATAGAGCCACTATCAAGCCATAATTTCGCATCATATAATAACCATTGTTCACGCTCATCTGCAGTTAATGGTAACTGAGAACAGTCAAACCACATGAGGTACGTCCCTTCTGGACGATACATGCGAAGCTTCGGTAAGTATTGCTTGAAATAATCAAGGGTAAATTGAATATTATCTTGAATATATACTTTCAATTCATCGAGCCACGGGCCACCGACTTCATAAGCACCTTGGCAGCCCACAAGTCCCATCGTATTTAGCTGGCTATAACCGGCTTTATCAATTTCCTTAACAAATCGTTTACGCAAGGTTTCATTAGGAATAAACACATTCGATACTTGCAGACCTGCAATATTAAAGGTTTTGCTAGGGGCCGTACAAACAATGCAGTGTTCCGCATAACTTTCACCAAGATTAGCAAAAACCGTATGTGTATGACCGTCCCACACAAAATCGGCATGAATTTCATCGCTAATGATAATCACATTATGTTTAATACAAATATCGCCGAGGCGTTTTAGTTCATCCTCAGTCCAAACGCGCCCCACCGGATTGTGAGGATTACAGAGAAGGAACAATGTCACATTATGCTCTACAATCGCACGCTCAATGCCATCAAAATCAATGGTATATGCATCTTCACCTTGAATCAACGGTACATTAATGAGATTTCTGTTATTGTCATCAATAACTAAACTAAACGGATAGTATACAGGTTGATTAATAAGCACTCCTTCACCTTCATTGGTGAAAGCTCGCACCGCCATAGCGAGTGCGAACACAACGCCAGGCGTTTTTACTAGCCAATCTTGTTCAATGGACCAGTTAAATCGAGAAGAGAACCAGTTTTTTAATACATTAACATACTCATCATCGGATTCAGTGTATCCAAAAACACCATGATTAACGCGATCCAACAGAATTTGCTTTAATTCACTAGGGATTTCAAAATCCATGTCTGCCACCCAAAACGGCAACACATCTGCTGGTTTACCACGTTGTACAGCAAAATCATATTTTAGAGACTTTGTATGCTTACGATCTACGATTTTGTCAAAATTATATCGACCCATAATAGCCTCCTTTTATTTATTGAAAGCTTGTGCTAAATCAGCAATCAAATCATCTGTATCTTCAATGCCAACGGACAAGCGCAACAAGCGACGAGTAATCCCTTTGCGTTCCGCATCTTCAGGTTTTAAATCTGGATGTGTTTGTGTAACAGGATATGTCAACAAGGATTCTGTACCACCAAGACTTTCAGCAAATTGAATCAACTCAATACCTTCCAACACCTGTTTAGCCGTTTCTTCGCTATCCACTTCAAAGGACAACATGCCACCAAATCCCGTTGACTGAGCTTTATTTACCTCATAACCAGGATGTTCTGGTAACCCGGGGAACAACACCTTTGTTACCTTTGGTTCCTGTTTAAGCCATTCTGCAATAGCAATAGCATTCTTTTGATGTTGCTCCATACGGAGTGCTAATGTTTTGATTCCTCGAATAACGAGCCAGCTATCAAAGGCAGATAAACAAGCCCCCACAGTCTTATAAACGAGGCGCAGTTGAGCTGCTAAGGATTCATCATTCACAATAGTAAAGCCAGAAATAACATCATGATGGCCTCCAATAAATTTTGTACCACTATGTACAACAATGTCGGCTCCTAGATTTAATGGTTTTTGGAAATAGGGACTTAAAAATGTATTATCCACAATAACCAAAGCATTACGATCATGAGCCATATTACTCACCGCACGAACATCTGTAATTTCCATCATTGGGTTTGTAGGAGTTTCAATATATACAGCCTTTGTATTAGGTTTGAATACCGCTTGTACCGCCGCTAAATCAGAGGTACCAACATAGGTAAATTCAACGCCATTTTTTTCATATATATTGGTGAACAAGCGGATAGAGCCCCCATAAAGGTCATCCCCTAAAATAACATGATCTCCAGGAGAAAATAAATGAAATACCGCATCGATGGCAGCCATACCAGAAGAAAATACGATTGCATCAAAACCGTCTTCTAAACCAGCTATCAATTTTTCCAAACGATCCCGAGTAGGATTAGACTCACGGGTATATTGAAAGCCTGTAGTTTCACCTAAACCAGGATGAGAAAACGTACTAGACATATAAATAGCAGGAGAAATTGCACCTGTATTATCTGATTTGCCACCACCATGGACACATTTTGTATTAAACTTCATCGTAACATCTCCTTGTATATGGTAAGGTATATCATTTTATAGAACATACTATAAAGCCACTCTAATTTCCTACTATTAGCTAGGAATTAATATACCCACTATCAAACTATAGTATAGTAATATAACTATTATAAAAAGGTCTCTATACTTAGTCAATTAAAAGAGCTTCTCACAAAGCGTAATAAGGCCTTTTAAGTCATATGTATTTTGAATGAGTAGCCATAACTTTTAGTTTCATGTATAAAATAGACCACTATCAGATTTTTTATGATTTAATACGAAACCCTATATACGTATACCAGTACTTCTATTGTAATTACATCGAGCATTATCTATACTAATATTAGTATAAGTTTTTGTAATTATAAATATCATTTTGAGGCATCATGCAAAATACTATTAAGACTTTAATTTTAGGAGCAATACTCATTGTATCCCTCGTCACATCTCTTCAGTTTGGATCTACCTTTATCCCCTTAACAGATGTACTAAATAGTCTCTCCTCACACTTAGGAGGACAAAACCTTTCTATCCCTCATATGACCGACACAATCTTGTGGGATATTCGCTTACCTCGCCTATTATATTCAATCTTAACTGGCATCGGCTTATCTGCTGTAGGTCTTTTAATGCAAACGGTAACACGCAATGCACTAGCAGATCCTTACGTATTAGGTGTATCATCAGGAGCTAGTACAGGCGCAGTGTTCGCTATCATTTGTGGAGGTCTACCGCTACTAGGGGCATACAATACGCCTTTCTTTGCCTCCTTTGGTGCCATGCTTTCTATCATATTAGTTTTATTATGTGTTGGTAAAAGTAACAGTCCCGTAAAACTCATCCTTATTGGCATGGGTATGACAGGCATTTTCTCAGCGTTAACAATGATAATTATTTATGGTGCTAAACACGAAGCACAGGTGCGAAGTGCCATGTTTTGGTTATTAGGTAGTTTCGCAGGCATCCAATGGCAAGATTTACCATTATCAGCCATCATTGTCGCTCTATTTTGTTTATTCATCTACATTTACAAGCAAGATTTAGATGTCTTACTCCTCGGCAACCAAGAGGCTGCCAACATGGGACTTTCAGTTAAAACATTACAATTATCCATCGTTATAACATCATCCATAGTGATTGCTACCTTAGTATCTAAGGTAGGTGTCGTTGGTTTTATCGGTCTTATTATCCCCCACCTCGCTCGTATTACAGGTGGTCCTAAACATAAAAATACTTTGATATTTAGCATGCTCATAGGCAGCATCGTCATGATTTGGTCTGATGTACTATCTAGAGCACTATATAGCCCAGAAGAAATTCCTATCGGTGTCCTTACCTCTTTATTAGGGGCCCCATTATTTATCTGGATTATTATGAAACGATATAAAAATATCGGCTAAGTACAATACAAGGATTAGTTAATCCTATTTCTAGGACAAAGGAAATTTATGTATACAGTTAATCACTTAAGCTTTGACTATCCTACTCGATCCGTATTACATGATATATCGGTAGAGTTTCCCACTAATAAAATCACAGCCATCATTGGCCCTAACGGGTGCGGGAAATCAACATTGTTAAAGCACTTATCAAAATCAATCTATTCTAAGGGGACCATCACACTTAATGATGAACCTTTAGAGTCAATCGATTCGTCACGATTTGCAAAATTTGTAGCCATCTTATCTCAAATGCATGATGCTATGATTGACGATTTTCTTGTGAAAGATATAGTTCTCATGGGGCGCTATCCTCATAAGACACGCTTTGGGAACTATACAAAGCGAGATGTAGCCATTGCCGAATCCTATATGGAGCATATAGGTATTTCACATCTTGCCAACGAAGAAGTGCAACACCTTTCAGGTGGTGAATTACAACGTGCATTTATTGCAAAAGCCCTAACACAGGAACCTACCATATTATTGCTAGATGAGCCTACAAACCATCTAGACCTAAAATATAAGTTGGCTTTAATGAAAGAATTGCAAAC
This sequence comes from Veillonella tobetsuensis, assembly GCF_002959935.1. Lineage (NCBI taxonomy): Bacteria > Bacillati > Bacillota > Negativicutes > Veillonellales > Veillonellaceae > Veillonella > Veillonella tobetsuensis. Next base: position 73,874 of record NZ_PPDF01000014.1, on the reverse strand, counting down.
ATTCAAAGGAACGGTTATTGTTGTTCTTCACGACATTCAATTGGCAGCCACCTATTGTGATAATATCGTATTAATGAATAAGGGACGCATTGTAAAAACAGGTTCTCCACAAGAGGTGTTAACACCAGAGCTATTGGAACCTGTATTTGAAATCCCCTTTACCACAAAGACAGAAGGCGGCATATATCGTATTCAATATTAGATTTTATAGCGTTCAACGCTAAAAAATATATAGCTATATGCAGGTATATAGCTAATCTACTTATGTTGAGGACTTCCTCACTTACTGTTTTTACAGAAAGGACATTATAATGTTAAACAAAGTAAAACGCTTTACCCTTCTAGGACTATTGGTGGCAGGCACAACACTAGCTTTCACTGGCTGCGGCACTACATCCCAACAAAACACGCAAACAGCACAAGCAATCGCTAGCTGGAGCGAAACATTTGATGGCGCTACTACAAACTTCTCCGTAAGTGCACCTCCAACACATGCTGTATCCATGTCCCAGGCAACAACTGAAATGATGCTTCAACTTGGTCTTGCTGACAAAATGGCAGGTACAGCATTCAAAGAGGAAGAAATCTACGAGCCATTACAAGGTGAGTACGACAAGGTAAAAGTATTAGCTGAAAAATGGCCTTCTTACGAAGTATTCATGAGCGTAAAACCTGACTTTGCTACTGGCTGGCCTGATTCCTTCAGCAAACGTGCCATCCCAGCAGACAAAATGATTGCTAATAAAGTTAATATTTGGTTACCAGAATCTATGCTTTCTACTAAGGCTGATTTAGAAACTAACTTTAAAGATATGATTATGTTAGGTAAAATCTTCGGTGTAGAGTCTAAAGCAAATGAATGGGTTAAGGCTCAACGAGATACTCTTACAAAAGTACAAAACCAATTGAAAGATGTCCCTAGAAAACGCGTATTTATCTATGATTCTGAGGATGGTCAACCGTTCACAGCATTTGAAGGTTATACTACAAATATCCTTCGTTTAATCGGTGCTGATAATGTTATGAGCGGTCTCGGTGTAGATAAAACTTGGGCTAAAGGCTCTTGGGAAACAGTAATCGCCCAAAATCCTGACTATATTATTATCGCTGACTACGGCAATTCCATCCGCAACGATGATGATTTCCAAGAAAAAATCGCTAAATTGAAAGCTAATCCTCAATTACAAGATATTACAGCGATTAAAGAAAATCACTTTATCCGTGTAAAATTGTCTGAAATCACACCTGGCGTTCGTACTGTAGATGCTTTAAAACGCTTAGCACAAGAAATCCACGGTATTACAGTTCAATAAAGATTCTATAATAAATGTGGTGGAATCGTTACTAGCATATAGATATGACCTGAACAGCATTCTACCTCTATCATTTCCATTTACTATGTGATACGCTTTTTACGTCATTTATTGACATTGAACCTCCTATGTTGAAATGTTGTGGTTGCCAGACCAACTTCATTTTACCACTAGGAGGTTCTTTCCTTTTCTCTAAGAAATTTTACTGACCCCAGTTTAACTGGGGTTTTAGTCATGCCTATTCGGCGTACAAAAAAAATGGCACCAACCATACATATGATTGGTACCAAAATTGTTTATATAAATTTATTTATGTTACTAACATATAATCCACTAATATCCATAAGACAATGAGAGATATAATAAGGCTCATGGTCAGTACATTAGACGGAGTCGTATCAAAGAAACCATATTTATGTGCCATTTGTTTCGTAATAATTGTGGTTCCCGTTGGCGCTCCAAATCGATTAGCAGCGCTCTTTCCGGGCAGAGCCATAAGAATAAGCATAATAGGCACTCCTACAAAAGGAATAAGTCCTACTAAAACAAACCAACCAGCCCAACCTATATCATGTAAACGACGTACTGCAACAGCAATACCAGGTATAACAAAACCAATAGATAATACGACAAGTGCAACTAAACCTAGACCAACACCTGTAGTGCCTGATACGGTTGTAAAACTACTAAGAAAAGCACAGACAAACAATATAATAGATACAATTAGCAGATACATAAGGATAAATCGCCAATATTCACCACGACTGGCTCGGCCTTCAAAATCTGCATATTTACGAACTGCACAATGTATAAAGTTTTCTATAAACCCTAATTCATAGGAATCAATGGGTAGTGGAACATTCTTCATATGTCTACAATATGGACAATACCGCTCTGAATCCGGTATCCTTTGTCCACATTTAGAACAAGCCAACATACATAACCTCTTTCAACGATATAACTTAACATCAATAATTATTATCTAATCAAACTAATTATCTTCATCTATCATTCATTTTACAGGATTTTTCAATATAGTCAATAAAACCTAGGTTAAACTTTTATAAACTTTCTAGGGTATAGTAATAAAACCTCGTTTTACCAAATGATAAAACGAGGTTTTATAGTTATTGCAAGCCACTTGTGTTATAAGCTATCCACGCAGCTGGAATAAAATCATATACAAATACCCAAATGTATAAAATGATTGCAAGAGCTCCCATCGTTACGTCTTCACGCAATGATGCAGTACGCTCTATTCCAATTTGCTCTTCTTCGGTAGGAGTAACTACAACATATGAAGTTCTTTCTCCATACGCATTTGATGAAACATCTCCTTGTTTAACAAAATCAGATAGCAGTACAAAAAAACCAACAATAGGTATTAATACCATAAACAATGTCATTCCACTCCGCCCAATATCATGCAATCGCCGACAGGAATAAGCGATGGTAGGCATTAAATAGATCAAATGCATTATAATAAATAGCCAGATCGTATAATCACTTATATCAGAATTTTCTCCAAATATCATATCCACTATAATACTAAGAACACCTAAGCTATTTATGATAATCTCTCGACTCACCATGAATCGCCAAAATTCACTCCGACTAGCGCGTCCTGAAAAAGTAGCATATTGCTTAAATCCGCGTTTAAGGGCTTCCATATAGCTAACATCATATATCATATTTTGTTCCATGGGTCCCCCTATCTACGCTCATATGGTGTAATGGATTCAATACGCCATGTTTCATACTCATATATCATATGTACAGCCACATTGTTTGGATAGTCTTTTTCTTTGAAAGTCATATCAAAATCAATATGTTTAATATCATCGTCATCTACATATACACCATCAAGAAAGAAAATACTGATTTCTCGTCCATGATTTGCTTTCACGGACTTAACCCATTGATCATAGGTGCCATATCTTTCACGCTCTCTATGAGCAAGCAAACGATACGCAGCTTGGTATTGCTCCTTATTAAGATTTGTATAATACTCAGTCATGACCTGTTTAGCAGAACTGACAGCTGTATCACTATCAAGTGTTTTTGCTGCTAAGGTCATAAAAGCGCCCGGTTCCATCCGTAAATACGCTTTGATTTCCTTGTGTGTGGCAGAGTGAAAACTATATAATCCTATGGACCAAAACAAAATAGTAATCAAAGTCGCTAAAATAACGCTCTGTTTACCATAGGACTTAGGCGCTTCTTGCCCCTCTTCAGCATCAACATTTAGCACAGACTCATAGGTATTGCTAAATTGGTCCATTTCAAGATCAGATTCTAGTAGATTCGGACTTTCACTAGCAACAGAAGACACCTTAGAATCACGCAATAGCAAAACAATGACAATCAGAATACCTATATACGGAATAAATACCAATAGTAGCAGCCATTCGCTCGTATTAGTATCGCGAAGTCGACATACCATAGCGCCCAAATTAGGCAGCGTAAGTGCCATAAAAGCTACCACCCATACTGCAAATGCGATGGCAACCATGTACACATAAAGCGCACTATTTTCTGATAATAGCCCTAAAACAGCTATAATGAAACCAAACAGCAAATGTTCTACTAGCATGAATTTCCAAAAGGCACTACGAGAAATAGTACCAGAAAACTCACAATAGCGATCCATTATATTCTCTTTTATCGTATCAATCACTAACTGTCGTATCATGAAAATTCCTTTTCTCAAACAATATATCTAGAATAATCATACCAAATATATTAATTATTTCTCAATGAGTAAAAAACTACACACCCCCCATATGTATTGAAATACTTGTAGCACTATATACAAATAGGACCTATCCATCGATAGGTCCTTATTATCCGTATGCTATAAATCAACTATTATGCGCCAGCCTTTAACACCGCTTGTTTCATAGATTGTACGTAATCAAACAATGCTTGATCTGCATTTTCCCCATGTTCAGCAATGATTTTAACAATAGCGGAACCTACGATAGCACCATCGGATACACGCGCCATAGCTTCCGCTTGTTCAGGCTTGGAAATACCGAAGCCAACGGCTACAGGAATATCTGTGTATTTGCGAATGGTTTCAACGATGGATTTAATATCCGTCTTGATTTCGCTACGCATGCCGGTAACGCCCAAGGACGATACACAATACACGAAACCTTCCGCTTCTTTTGCGATCATTTCGATGCGATTTTCAGATGTTGGGGCAATCAAGGATACTACTTCAACACCATGCTTATGAGCAATTGTTCCAAGTTCACCTTTTTCTTCAAACGGCATATCCGGCACAATAACGCCAGAAATGCCAACCTCTTCACAGAGGGTAAAGAATTTTTCACGACCGAATACATAGATAGGATTTAAATAGGTCATGAATACGAGTGGCACTGTCACCGCATCATCACCAGTACGCAAACGGCGTACCATATCAAAGATATCGTGAATTTTTACACCTGTAGACAATGCACGCGTGCTTGCCTCTTGGATAACTGGGCCTTCCGCTGTCGGGTCCGAGAACGGAATACCAATTTCCACCATATCAGCGCCAGCTTTCACCATGATGCGAATATACCGTTCCGTGTTCTCAATACCATGGTCACCAGCACTAATAAATGGGATGAATGCCTTGCCCTTTGTGAAAGCGTCTTTAATTTTACTCATGAAGATCCACCCCTCTGTATTTCGCCATAGCCGCAACGTCCTTATCGCCACGACCAGATAAACAAATAATAATGATATCGTCCTTACTCATTGTAGGAGCAATTTTACGCGCATGTGCCACCGCATGAGCACTTTCAATAGCAGGAATAATCCCTTCTAAGCGGGATAGGTATTCAAACGCATCTACTGCTTCATCATCTGTAACAGGTACGTATTCAGCACGACCACTGTCGCGCAAGTACGCATGTTCAGGTCCAATGCCAGGATAATCAAGGCCTGCAGAAATGGAATATACTGGTGCGATTTGACCATCTTCATCTTGGCAGAAGTAGGATTTCATACCATGGAAAATACCTACTGTACCATTTGCCATCGTAGCAGCATTCATATCTGTATCTACGCCATGTCCAGCTGCTTCACAACCAATGAGGCGTACACCTTCATCAGGAATGAAGTTATAAAACATCCCCATCGCATTGGAGCCGCCACCAACACAGGCCATAACAGCTGTTGGCAATCTACCTTCCGCTTCGAGAATTTGTTCACGCGCTTCACGGCTGATGATGGATTGGAAATCGCGAACGATCATAGGGAATGGATGCGCGCCCATAACGGAGCCCAACACATAGTGTGTATCGGACATACGATTTGTCCATTCGCGCATAGCTTCGGATACAGCATCTTTCAATGTGCTAGTACCTGTTGTTACAGGATGTACCTTTGCGCCCAACAATTCCATGCGATATACGTTGAGCGCTTGGCGTTCACAGTCCTCAGCACCCATGAATACTTCACATTCCATGCCCATCAATGCGGCTACCGTAGCTGTTGCTACACCGTGTTGACCGGCCCCAGTTTCAGCGATTACGCGTGTTTTACCCATCCGTTTTGCCAATAGCATTTGGCCAATTACGTTATTCAATTTGTGAGAACCAGTATGGTTTAAATCTTCCCGTTTCAGATAAATTTTAGCACCACCAAGATCTTTTGTCATACGGTCTGCATAATACAAAAGGGATGGACGACCTGTATATTTTTTATGTAAATCCTCAAGTTCGCGCACGAACTCTGGATCATCTTTGTACTTATTGTACGCTTCTTCCAATTCGATGACTGCATTCATCAATGTTTCTGGCATAAATTGACCACCGAAGGCGCCAAAATAGCCATGTCTTTGTTCACTCATATAACTTTACCTTCCTATACTCTTCACAATCTTGGTGAAAGCTGTAATCTTCTCATCGTCCTTCACACCATTTGTTTCAATGCCACTGCTAATATCAATACCATATGGACGAACCGTCCGAATCGCACGAGCCACATTTGTACTGTCGATACCTCCAGCTAGCATGAATGGACGTTCAAAAGCACCTAAAGAGGACCAGTCGAATACTTCTCCTGTACCGCCCCTCTCATCTTTATGATATGCATCAAAGAGAAGCATATCTGCACTGCTATCGATCCACTTCTCTACATCTGCCGCACTTCGGATTTGGACCGCCTTCCAAACCTCTACATTAGTACGTTCTTTTAAGGATTGGATGAAAGCTTCATCTTCATCACCATGCAATTGCACTGCATCAAGATTGGCTTCATTAGCAATGGTAACGAGATTGTCTACTGTTTCATTTACAAAAACACCAACAGTTTTTATGGTATCATTCTTATCATGTTCTGTATCTGAGCCATATTTTTTGGCATATCCTCTGTGTAGTTCTTCAACTAATATTTTAGCTTGGTCAACAGTAACTTGTCGTTTGCTCGGTGCAAATACCAATCCCATATAGTCTGGTTTTGCTTCTACTACAGCAGGGATTGTTTCAACCTTGGAGATGCCACACATCTTAACCTTTGGTGTGTAATAGGTTGGGCCATAAAGGTAGGCCAATTTTTCAACCTTGTTAGGAGAACGCATGAAGGTTTCCCCCATCAAGGCTACACCGATATTATTATCCCGCAATACTTGGATATCTTCTGGCGTTTCAAGACCACTTTCAGATACAAAGATCACATCGTCTTGAACGAGATTACGCAAGCGCACACTATTTTGTACGTCTACCGTAAAGTCTTTCAAATTACGGTTATTAACACCAATAATGCGTGCCCGACAATCGATAGCCATTTGTACTTCTTTTTCGTCATGAGCCTCTACCAAGGAAGACAAGCCAAGAGAGTCCGCTAACTCACGGAACTTGGTCAATGTTGGTACATCGAGGCATGCACAGATTAATAGGATTGCACTAGCGCCCCATACCTTTGCTTGGTAGATTTGGTATTCATCGATGATGAAGTCCTTACGAAGTACAGGGATTTTGACAGTGCTTGCAATTTCTTGCAAATATTTTTTATCACCTTTAAAGAAGTCTGGCTCCGTCAAAACAGAGATAGCCGCAGCACCAGCCACTTCATATTCTTTGGCGATATCTAAATACGGGAAGTGCTCTGCTATGATGCCTTTTGATGGAGAGGCCTTCTTTACTTCACAAATGAAGTTAAAGTCTTGCTGACGAAGGGCTGCTTCAAAAGGAAATCCTGTATCAGATGGTAACGCCAACGCCGCTGCTTTTACAGCCTCAGGTGATTCTATCTGTTTTTCTTGGGCTACCCGAATTTTGGTAGCCTCTATAATCTTATCTAAAATCAATGGTTATACCTCTTGTGTTGCTTTCACAAATTGTTCCATTGTGGCAAGAGCCTTGCCAGAATCGATCATATGTTTTGCCTCTTCAATGCCCTCTGCTAATGTAAGGCCATCTTTTGCAAGGTAAATGGCCATGCCAGCATTGAGAAGAACTGCGGTGCGTTTACCGCCTTGCTCACCACCGAGAACGCGGCGTGTAATCTCAGCATTTACTGTTGCGTCGCCACCTTCAAGCTCAGTTTTATCAGCGTATTCGAAACCATAGTCCTTAGGATCAAATTCGTAGCTTGTGAAAGTACCATTATTAATTTCGCATACGTACGTTTTGTTGGTAGCCGTAATTTCATCAAGGCCATCGAAGCCGTGTACCACAGCACCGCGTTTCACACCAAGGTTAGCCAATACATGAGCCAATGGCTCTACCAAGGATTTATCGTAAACGCCCATCAACTCAACCGTAGCACCTGCTGGGTTCGCCAACGGCCCAAGGATGTTGAATACCGTACGAACGCCTAACGCTTTACGTACAGGGCCTGCATATTTCATAGCTTGGTGGTATACAGGAGCAAACATGAAGCACATATTGGCTTTATTGAGAACTGCCTCGTTTTGTTCACCGTTAAGCTCTAATTTAGCGCCTAATGCTTCGATCAAATCAGCAGCACCACATTTACTAGATACACTGCGGTTACCATGTTTCGCTACAGGAATACCTGCGGCAGAAATGATAAAGCCAGATGTAGTAGAAATGTTGAATGTATTCGCTTCATCGCCACCAGTACCTACGATTTCAACTACTGTTTGCTCGTGCGGAACAGAACCAGCCTTTTCACGCATAACCTCAGCAAAGGCTGTAACCTCATCTACAGTAGGGCCTTTCGCTGCTAGAGCACATAAGAAACCAGCCATAGGGACTTCGGCTACGTCTCCGCTCATAATTTTGTTCATTGTATCCTTTGCAAGGTCATAAGATAAATCTTGACCATGGGTTACTTTATATAATGCTTCTTGGATCATTTATAACTCCTTACTTGTTGTTCATTTTACTTCTGTTCAACGGTAATAGGGCATAGACTCTCATTCATATCGCTTGTGGATTCACAGGGACCTATTCCCTCCACCGGCCGGGTCTGACTTCGGCCTGCGGCCTTCGCAGGGCCAAAGTCGGGACTAGAACCCTGTGAATCCACAATAATACTACGACATTTAGTCCTCTATATGCCCTACTACCTGCTAGAACCGCTATCAAAATGAACAACAATTAAATATTTAAAAATGTTTCTGCGGCGCTGGGAAGGAAAACGGCGATGCCGTTTTCTTACTTTTGCGTTTAAGGAAACAAATGATTCGTATATTTCTAAAGTCCTATCGTCCGCTACATCAGCGACTTAAGAAATTGCGAATCATTTGTTCCCCATTTGGTGTCATGATGGATTCCGGATGGAATTGCACGCCGTAGATTGGGTAGTCTTTGTGTTCTACGCTCATTACTTCGCCGTCGTCTGTAATGGATGTAACAATGAGTTCGCTTGGCATAGTTTCGTCAATGATCGCCAAGGAGTGGTAGCGTGCTACTTCAAATTGTTCAGGTATGCCTTTAAGGATTTTGGATGGGTGTACTTGTTTGGCTACGCTTTGTTTGCCGTGCATCACTTGTTTTGCGTAGGAAACGGTGCCACCGAATACTTCGCCGATGGCTTGGTGTCCGAGGCATACGCCAAGGATTGGGAATTCGCCTTTGCATTCGCGCAATAGGTCTTCGTACACGCCCGCATCAGCTGGTCTGCCAGGTCCTGGTGAAAGTATCACGTAATCTGGTTTCAACGCACGAATTTCTTCAACTGTTAATTCATCGCTGCGGATGACTTTAATATCTGGATCGATAGAACCTACTAATTGGTATAAGTTAAAGGAGAAGCTATCGTAATTATCTATAAGGAGTACCATTATTCTACCTCCTGTGCATCTGTAATTGCGGAAATCATGGATTGGCCTTTGATCAAGGTTTCGTTATATTCACTAGCAGGAACACTATCGCGAACGATACCAGCGCCAGCGCGAACATAGACCTTACCGCCTTTATTCATAGCCATGCGGATGCCGATACATACGTCCATGTTACCGGAGAAATCGATGTAACCTACAGCGCCGCCGTATACACCGCGCGGGCTTTTTTCAAGTTCATGTAAAATTTCGATAGCACGAATTTTAGGAGCCCCGGACAATGTGCCAGCTGGCAATGTAGCACCGATAGCATCGAGAGCATCTTTACCGTCTTGAATGTCGCCGCTTACAGTAGATGTAATGTGAATTACGTGGGAGAAACGTTGTAACATGTGTAACGCCTCTACTTGTACGGAACCGAATTTAGCAATTTTGCCTAAATCGTTACGGCCAAGGTCAACGAGCATATTATGTTCAGCCAACTCTTTTTCGTCATTAATGAGTTTTTCCTCAATAGCGAGATCCTCTGCTTCGGTTTTACCGCGGCGCATAGTACCTGCAATTGGGAAGGTGTACATTTTACCATCCGTCAATTTTACCAATGTTTCTGGAGAGGCACCTGTAAGCTCTACATCGCCACCAGATAGGTAGAACATATATGGAGATGGGTTCAACGTACGCAATACGCGGTACGCATTTAACAAGCTGCCATCGAACTCAGCTTCACGGCGGTTAGATACAACACATTGGAAGATATCCCCTTCCTTAATATAATGCTGTGTCTTTTTAACAACTGCTTCGAATTCGTCCTTTGTAAATTCAGAAGTGAACTCTGTTTTAAGGATGCCTTTTGGAATGTCCGCCTCTTTACCGTTTACTACGAGATCAGCTAGTGCTTTTAACTCGAGCTCAGCCTTGTTATAATTGCGTTCCAAATCGCTAGTGCTGATATTAGCAATTAAGTAGATTTTGTTTTTGTAATGGTCGAATGCGATTACTTTGTCGAAGAGCATAAGGTCTACATCGTTGACCATAGCAGAGTCATCATCTGGTGTTGGGAAGTCCAATGTTGGCTCGATGTAGCGAATGTATTCGCAAGCGAAGTACCCTACAAAGCCACCTGTAAAGGTTGGTAGCTCTTCTAAGCGAGGGCTTTTATATTGGCTCAAAATATTGCGAATTTCTGCAGCTGGGTCAGAGCATTCAAAAGTACGCGTTGTACCGTCTTTGATAGTCATTTTATGATTTTTGCAGAAGAGCTCAATCTTAGGATCGTAGCCCAAGAAGGAGTAACGGCCCCAATGATTACTATTATCCGCACTTTCAAGCAAGTACGTATGACTGCTCACTTGTTTTAATGTTTTCAACACACTAATCGGTGTGCGTACGTCGGATAAAATTTCCATATATACAGGCACGATATCGTAGCCCGGTGCGATAGCTTTCACACGGTCAAGACTAGGGAAAATCATGAGAACCTCCATCTGGCGTTTGCCAATAAAAAAACTCGCCCATGACAATGTAACGTCAAGGACGAGTCTATAGTTCTATTTTTACAAGAGTATTAGAAATACTTGTATTATGCTATAAATCGCGGTACCACCTTGTTTGAATGCAACGCATTCCCCTTTCGCAGGATACTAACATATCCCTCACGACTAACGCTCGTGTGACGTCGCACCATACTAGGAATGAAATTCATTCTTTTCCATGCGCCCTCGGTGGTCCATTTAATAAGCTGCGTACTACGGGTTCTCAGCTAATCCCGCTCTCTGTGAGTGCATTTCCTATTTTTATCTCCACCTCATCGGTTTCTTTTAGGCGAGTATAAAATTATAATCTGATTATAATGTTTCTATAGAATGAAAGTCAAGGAGAATCTTAACTTTCAATATGCCAAGATTTTTTAAACAAAAGATGATAGCTAACAAAAATATTAATATACGGAACGAAAAGACCAATAATCCATAACCCACTTAACAGGGAATCATGAAGTCTACGTATGCCTAATGTAATCATTGCTAAAGCTGGCCATATCAGGATAACCATAAAGCCCCACTGTGGTATATAAAGAGGTATACCAACCTGAACAATTAACGATACTACGGATATAGCCATATACATAATGACATCCATGAAAAGACGAGATCCTACAAGACCAACCCAAAAAGCTGATACGGAAGCTCTTCCTTTAATATCAAATGGATTAGCAAATAAAACATCCCATATACAACCACACACATAGTCGAATGTACCAATATCTTTATCTTCACTAACGGTGGAGCTTCTATTGTAGGCAATAATATAGTTATTATAGCTATCCCGCCCTTCATCTAAGCCATACTTATTAAAATCAGGCACACTAAGAGGCAACGCAAAACAAGCCAAGATAAAATACTGCCAGAAAAATCCTTCCCAATAAAAGCCTGCATTGATAAAGGTTTCAGATATAGATTCCCAACTGAAACTCATCCCCCAATACACCCACAAACTTAGGTATGCTATGGGTACTAAGATCATATACCACAAGGATGACCCACAGTCATTTAGTCTACGTTTGAGGATAAAAATAGATGCAATTACATGTATAATCTGTAGACATCCAAAATAAATATAAGACAAATACTGACTATCTTGCAGTGGACTACCTTGAATAAGCACTACCAATAAACCAAATATAAGATAGGCTAAAAATTTACTAACCATTAAGCCAAGTACCCCCCACAAATATGCTAGTCTGCCTATCCTTTGATTCACTCGCAACATTTCTATATTTTGTTTAAATAGTGAAATTTCATTATGTAACCACATTAAAATAAAGCTCTCTTCTCTCTCATACCGAAGGATATCTACAAATTAAAGCTATGTAAACATAATCAATACAAAAACATATAGATAAATAATAATATAAAGCTCAAAATGCGGCAATCATCATATCAAAATTTATATTTCTCATATTCATCCCTTTTATTGTTATATCATACCCAGTTTTCTATCTATTCTAATATAAATAATTAAAATTGAATATATTATTCCTCAAGCAATTGATAATTTATATTGTTTTCCCCTAAACACTAATAGTATACTGAAATTACATATGTTATCAGCTTCTACTGATTATTATGCGGAGGAGAGAGCATGAGTTTTTATTTTACTGATCAAATACAGCAGTCTTTCAATAAAATATTTCATCAATGTAATAAAGATATCGCTTGGGAGGGTAAGGCCGAGCTTGATGCCCTTGTGAAACTTGACGAGGAAGGCCAAAAGATTCCGGGTATCGGCGATGTGTATGCTATTTTAGCGCGCGTCTATTCTGGCCCTCAGTTCACCTGAATTGAAGCAGGCTTTCCTGAAGATGACACAAAGGCGTATAGTTATTTACATACGGCTATTCGCAAAGGCAGTGCCATCGCTATTTTACAAGCTATGCGTACCTCTGGTGCCCTTACACCAACTATTGAAAAAGAGTTGCCTATGACAAAGGACCAAGCATTCCAGCGCGTCTATGAAGGCGCCCAAAAGGGTTGTTCTTACTGCGCCTACGCCATTGCCAATGTATTCCAATGGGGGGATTACCACATCTTACCATCGGCTCAAAAGGTGGCTAATGAAGGTGAACCATCTACCTTTGTCCGTTTCTTAAAAGGCTTGTTTGCCCAAGCAGATCAACGTAGGTTCGCAAATAAAATAACTACCATTGCTCAGAAATGGTTGCGTAAATCCGCCGAAGCAGGCCTTATTATTGCATACCGCAACTTACGCATTACCTATATAGAGCAAGATAATAGTGCAATGGAAGAACAAGTCATTTTTGAAGGGGCTGCAGCAGGTTTGCCACTCATGATGTATTTAGCTGGCGATATTTGTAAGTCTCGCGAGGAGCATGAACGAGCTCTCGAATATTTTGAGCGCGGTGCCGCCATGAATAATGGCATGTGTTTGCGTGAAGCTGCCGAGTACTATGCAAAACCATGTGAGTCTAACAAAAGAATCCTTCAGGATATTCAAAAGGCTCTCAGATACTACGAGCGTGCTGCTATAAGCCCAGATTATTTAGACTTTAACGACCACGCTTATGTTACAATGCAAGCCATCATTCTTCGCACATTGAATATCGATGGTCAGTCCCAAGACTGGTCTCGCATCGCTCACTTATTACAACAACCAGCTATTTACACTCTCGACACTATTTGGCCGTATCTCGCTTATGTATTTACTTTCAAAAAAGGTAATACCCCTGCCATAAGAACCGCCATAGAGTGCGTTAATAAGGCTAGCAAATGTTTCGATAGATACGGTAGTTATGACTATGCGGACCATCTATGGCAACTAGCAGCCGGCTTTTGCTACGAAATTGGTGCCATTACAAAAGAACCTGATTTAGACCAAGCCGTTACGTTCTACGAGCATGCTCGTGAAAGCATCAATCGTCTCAACACAAGAAACGATAATTGGTTAGGCACTGGTGAGCCGTTGGCAATTCCTGACGAAGCATCTGAGCGATTAGAAGCCTTTGAACTCGTTGATGGACATTATCAGTACAAAGAAGGGATAACGCAATCTTCTACAACATGTAATCCTATGCCCCCTGCATGGCCTCAAAACTCCGTAGATGTATTAGAAATCTTCGAGAATTCTACTACGGGTTGGCGCACGAATAAATACGACTGGAATTTCATTCAACGGGAATGGGATACACAAAAATATCTCAGCTTTATCATCTATGATAATCGTCAATCCATAGAAAACATCATTTACGATGTGTATAGTATCGTTATGTTCCACAATGAAGACAAAAACTCTTGTACTATCTATCTATACGGCTACAGCGAGGATCCTGCGGAATGTGATGAAACCTTGGAGCCTACGATATATGAAATAAGAGACTATAAGGAGATGTCTATTTCTGAAGGTCTCGGTTTAATTAAAGAATTCTATGATCATGCTACATTGCCTGTAATTGATGAAAACTGGGAGAAACAGTACAAAAATACTACGCCTCCTCGAGAATATGTATTAACTTGTGACAACGATATCTTCTACCTCAATCAATATGAACTTTCCAATCAAATGATTAAGGATGCCTTAGAAGGCGTAGCCAATGGCACGTATGATATCATTGCGGTTCGCCCATCTAACCTCGACGATCCGGGTATTAGCTACTTCATCGAGCGCGGAAAAGGTAAAAACTTACACATTTCTCTCTATATCACTATAGAAGATGACGTAGAAGATGACATCGTATATGGCTTTAAACGGGAATCTAGCAACTTAACCTCTATTAACTACTGGATTCAAGAATCTATAACAAGCAATAAACTTCCGGACTTAAGCGATTGGGAAGAAGTTAAAAAGAAAGACTAAAGGAGGGATACTTTGGAAACGTGGAAACGAACGGTGTACATTTGCGCATTCTGCATATTCTTCATGTCCCTCGGGATTAGTCAGGTAAGCCCTATTCTCCCTCTATACTTCCATGAAATGGGCTTAAGCGATACAGGATCGATAGCACAATGGTCCGGTGCCTCCATGGGCATCACCTTCCTCATTGTCTGCTTAGCAGCTCCCTTCTGGGGCCGATTAGCAGACCGTAAGGGACGTAAGATTACCCTCATACGCTCTAGTCTTGGTATGGCTATATGTAGTATATTATTGGGCTTTCAGACTACACCAGAAGGTGTGTTCCTCGTTCGTACATTGCAAGGGTTAGTAAGCGGTTTTTACCCCGCATCGGTAACACTTATCGCGTCAGAAACACCGCAAAACCATACAGGTTGGGCTCTAGGGATTATAGGATCCTTTAGCCTTGCAGGCTCACTAGCCGGTCCGCTTGTAGGAGGGTATCTCAGTGATGTAGTAGGTATTCGAAATGACTTCTTTATCATCGGGGCCCTTATGCTTATCTCCTTTGGCTTGACGGCAATGCTGGTACATGAAAACTATGTTCCAAAGCCACTTGTTGAGAAGCAAACCTTTAGAAATCTAAAAACTCACTTACCTGAGTTTTCTAGTTTAGTCGCTTTATCTGCAACCTCCTTCCTGTATGCCATTTCGGTTACCGCCATCTCCCCCATTATGACGGTTTACATTAAAGGAATGCTACCAAGCAATACGGAAAATATAGCCTTCATATCTGGTGCTGTGTTCTCTGCCATGGGTATCGCCCAATTCTTTAGTAGCTCTCCACTCGGGAAATTAGTAGACCGTATAGGCCCTAGAAAGGTGCTCATCTACTCGATGATCTATGTAGGTCTACTCAATATACCGCAAGCCTATGTGGACTCTGTGTATGTACTTGGGTTTATCCGTTTCTTGCAAGGTTTTGGGCTAGGTGGTATGTTACCTGCGCTCAATACCTATTTAGCATCAAAAACACCTAAGGAATATACGGGACAAGTATTCTCGTACAATCAGTCTTGTTTGTCTATGGGTTACTTTCTAGGCTCCTTTGGTGGTTCCATCGTAGCCGCTCAATTTGGCTTCACAACCCTTTTCTGGGCATGTAGCCTTACCTTTATCGGCGCTGCCCTATGGGTTGCGTTAAAACTAAAGTAACGCCGTAATACAACGAAAATAGTGCAAATGCATTAAAGAAACTATATAAACAAATAAAAAGAGCTGTTCTCAGAACTCAGATGTGTAGTGACCCCAAAAAGTTAGACTTTTTATTCCGAGTAACCAAAACTGGTTGCTCGGAATTTTTTATGCTGCAGTAGTAGCTAAACGATAGTCAATTGGACTTAGCCAGTTCAATCTTTCCTTAATTCGTTTAGTATTGTAATACATAATATAGTTTTCAATCGCCATTTTTAACTCATCATAGCTATGAAAAGTATTGCCATAATACAGCTCTTGTTTTAAGATGGCAAAGAAATTTTCCATTGGTGAATTGTCGAGACAATTACCGTTTCTAGACATACTTTGGAATATATTATGCACTTTTAAATTATGTTGATACGCTTTCATTTGGTAACCCCAACCACGATCAGAATGAAATGTCCGCCTATACTTAGCATCAGCAGTCTTTTTAATTGCCTGTTTCTGTGCTGAAAGTATAGACTCAGCTGATGGTGTAGGACTTATACTAAAACTGATAATTTCAAGATTATATAAATCCATAAATGGATCTAAGTATAGTTTTCTGACTTTCAAAGCACCATTTGCATCTAGTTCATAATACTTAAATTCAGTTGTATCTGTAGTAATTTTTTGATGTGGTTGATTACAATGGAATCTACGCTTAATGCGATTAGGTGCAATCCGTCCTTTAACACCTTTATATGAGTTATATTTTCGGCTCTTACGAGAAAATGCTATTACTTGCAAATTGAACTTTTGCATAATTCGTTGTAATCGTTTCTTATTAACAACAATACCTCGTGATTGTAACAAGGGTAACAATCTTCTATATCCATAGTTGGGATGGTCTTTACGAATAGCTTCAATAGCTATTCGTATTTGTAGATCTGGATCTACTCGGTCAAAGCGCTGTTGCCAGTACATATATGTTGCTTTTGGAAAACATAAGGCAGCAAGAATCTCAGTTAGTTTGAATTCTCTTCGGAGACTGCTAATGATTCTTGCTGTTCTTTCATTTTCCGAGCATCCTCGAGGCGCAATCTCCTCAATTCTTTTAAATAGGCATTCTCTATTTGAGCATAGCGTAATTGTTTTTCCAGTTCTAAAATACGAGCTTGCTCTGGTGTTAATTCTTTTTTCTTCTTTTGGTTACGAGATTTAGTATGTGTGCTAATCTTTGCTTTTTCATCTGTTCGACTCATGGTAGGTATTCGTCCTTTCGGTCGCTCGACAAAAGTATTGGCCCCATATTTCATAAAATCCGATTTCCAGCGAGCTATTAATGAAGGATTATTCAGCCCGTATTGTAATGCAATTTGCCGATACGATAATTCACTAGTTAAGTATGACTCTACCACAGCTAGCTTAAATTCTGAAGTATATCTTGTATTATGTCGCTTTCGACACAAACCATCTTTACCAAATTCTTTAAATGCACTAATCCAACGACGAACCTGCGATGTAGTCTTTACACCATATTTCTTAGTTAAATACTCATATCCACCCTCGCCATTTAGATATGCGGTAACGACTTTTAATTTAAATATAAGGCTATATTTTGCCATAGAAAAACCGACCTCCTTAACGTTAAGATTTTTGGTCTAACATTAAGGGGTCGGTTCATAATGGGGTTCTTTTCTTGTGAATTTTAAATTTAAGGCCGTTGAGCAGATGCGCTTTATAGCATTACAACTGCACAACTACTTTCATCTAATTATAATTATAATAACAACAGCATAATCACTACTGTAGCAATAATACATGGTACAGCATTACGTTTTGCCATTTCCATAGGGTTAATACCTGCAAGACCGGCAATGATGATACCTGCACCTGCTACTGGACTCATACTACGACCGATGCCAGCACCCAATTGGGCCATGGAGCCGAGTTGCATAATGCCATAGCCAAAGTCTGCCGCATGCGGTGTAACAGCTCCGTTAAATGCAAGGGCTGCTGCATTACCAGAACCAGAGATAACAGCTAATAAGAATGGACCAAAGGCTGCACCAATTTGAGCGATTTGTTGAGAGTTCTTCATGCCATCAATGAGTGCACTTGTAAGGCCGATATATTGCATACCAGCTGTAAAGGCTGCAGCAGCAGCCATAAGACCTACTACATCACACATGCCATCGCCAGTACCGCGGAAAAATTTCTTAACTGCTTCCGTTACATTCGGACGTACGGCAATAATACCGATAGCTGTACCAATGAGCATAGATACAGGAACAGAAATTTCAGGAATCACTGCTACTTGTTTACTACCGAGTACGAGTAATACAAGCGGAATGATTGGGATGATAGCATATAAATAATTTACTTTAAATTCTTTACCTTCTTCTTCGTTAGCATCTTTCAATACATATCCTGTATGCTCTTTCTTAACGATAGCTACGATATTGAGCAAGATAGCTGCTACGACAATGCCAATAATGGCTTGCATAGAGAAGCTCGCAATAACGGTCATTACATCTTCACCAGCGAGTTGTGCTACTTGAGGGTTAAACATAAGACCAGGACTCAATGCACTACCCCAAGTCCCTAAGAAAATAGCAGAGCCTGCCATCGCTGGATGCACACCGGAGCGAATAAGTGCAGGAATTAATAGAGCACCTACTGCAGCTGCACAGCCTGCCGCTGTAGGCAACGCAATATTGATCAAGAACGTAATAATAACAGCACCAGGAATGATGATTTTAGTCATTTTTTTTAGGCCTGCAGAGATGAAATATACCATGTGCTCTGTACATTTTGTATATTCCATAACATAACTAAAACCAAGTACTGTACAAATAGTTGGTACAAGACCTGGATTTGTAAGCTCTTTTACAAAGGCTGTCGTACCAGCACCAATCTGTCCACCAATAAAGCACATTAACAAGCCCGATAATAACAACACGAGCCGTGTTTCAAACTGTTTAATAATGGCGATAAACGTTGCCACTACGATAACAATACCAGCAATAACCATAATCTCTCCAATCCATGTATTCCCTACCAATAGCAAGTATTCTTTGCCATTCTATTACGGAATACACCCTTCTAACCACGTAAAACATGATATCTTAGATAGTTAACACAAATCTAACTAAATTATATGTACATCAAATATTACACCGCACTCAACCTAGTTAAGTTTAGTACTTTCTAAGCTAAGCTTTCTTAGCACCGTGTCTAATATCTTAGCTCCCGTAACGATGTCATCCATATCTGCAAATTCAGCCGGATTATGGCTGATACCTTCGCGGCATGGAATAAAAATCATTCCTGTAGGAACATCATCAGCCCAATGCATGGCATCATGACCAGCACCGCTTGACATAGTCATATAGTCTACGCCTACAGACTGAACAGCCTCTTCAATTTCTCGAATCATTGCTGAATGCATCGCCACCGGATGATCTTGTGCAACAGGCTCAATCATATAGGATAAGCCTCGTTTCTCTGCAATAACATCAATAAATTCCTTAATGAGGGCAACTACAGAATCTCGGGCCACCTTAGAAATACTGCGAATATCTACGCCCAGTTTAACGGCCCCAGGAATAACGTTCATCGCTCCTGGCACAACCTCTACTACACCGACTGTGCCCACTACTGGAGGCTCTTCTTGCATGGATGCAATCTCTTCAATACCGAGAATGATTTTAGAAGCCCCACAGAGCGCATCATGACGCAAGTTCATTGGTGTGGCCCCACTATGATCCGCATTACCACGAATGGTTACATAGAACCGTTCTGGTGCAGCAATCCCTGTTACAATGCCGATGGGTTTAGCTTCGTGCTCTAACACTTTACCTTGTTCAACATGAATTTCTGTGAAAGACTTTACAGGTCTCTTATATTCCATATGCTCAATAGCATCTGGATTTAAATTACGCTCTTTTAATGCGTCATACAAGGAAATGCCTTGTTTATCTACTAAGCGATGTAAATCTTGCAATGTCAATTCACCACGCATAGCTTTACTGCCTAATGTGGCTGCTCCAAAGCGGCTAGACTCTTCACACATAAAGTCTACTACTGCAATGGTATGGTCATGTTCAAAACCATCATCAATCATACTGCGAACCGCTTCGATAGCAGATAATACACCCACAACACCATCATAATTGCCCCCATTAGGCACGCTGTCCGTATGAGAACCAACCATGACAAACGGTAAATCAGGATTCTTACCTACCTTATAGCCAATGACATTCCCAAAACCGTCTGTTTCTACAGTTAAGCCTGCGTCAACCATGCGTTTTATAATATATTGGCGGCCTGCCCAGTCTGCATCGGTGAAAGCAATCCGATTAATGCCTTCACCAGGTGCAGTTAACTGTGCCATAGCCTCAAAATCACTAGCTAATCGCTCTCGTTGAATCATATAACACCTCACAATCTAATACCTATATTACACATAATATATAGGTCCACTATACATATTCTTGATGCATACATCTATATAGTTATACATCTATAATGTAATGTATACATCATAATCAATATAGTCTATTTTAAATAGTGAGTAGCAATTGTCCCTAATGCAATAATACCATTTAGCATGTCTTCTTCATCAATATCGAATAATGGATTATGATGAGGCGCCTTAATGGCAGAACCTAACACCATATATGTTGCGCGACCGCCACGATCGATAACGCGATTTAAGAAGTACGCACAGTCTTCGCTGCCACCACCGCTATAATCAAACGGAACCTCTTTAAAAATACCTAATGGTTCAATGATAGATTGTACTTCGCGAGCTAAATCATCACTGATATGTCCAGCCGGTGTTTCACCTTGCTTCGTAATTTCAAAAGTGCAATCATGCATTTCTGCAGCACCTTTAATAATCGTTTTAGTGCGTTCAATCATATAATTGTTGATTTCTGTTGTAGCTCCGCGCGTTTCCAGCTTAAGAACCGCCACATCAGGTGTAACATTACGGCCTGTACCACTTTCAAACACACCAACATTCATGCGAGATGCACCTTGGCTATGGCGTGCAATGGCTTGTAAATTTAAAACCGCTGTACACCCTGCAAGCATGGCATTCTGTGCTTTCTCAGGAGATCCACCAGCATGAGCAGAATATCCGTGGAATACGGCATCAAGTTTTGTAGTCGCCAAAAATCCATGATCACTGCAAGCAAAACAGTTAGATAATTTTTCATTAAATCCAATATGCATACCGAACATTAAATCCACATCATCTACGACACCTGCCTCGGCCATCGCCTTAGCACCGCGTACACCTTCTTCAGCTGGTTGGAATATGAGCTTAATGGTACCCTTAAAATTATCCTTGTGGGTTGCCACATATTCTGCCAAGCCAAGTCCCATTGTCATATGTGTATCATGACCACAAGCATGCATCGCCTTATCATGACAAGAACGGAAGCCACCTTTTGCAGGAATATGACAAGCCTCATTGGACTCAATTACATCATTAGAGTCCATATCAGCACGAAATGCGACAACAGGACCATCATCACTGAACTTCATAGTTGCTACTATAGCAGTTTTACCATAGCCCATCTTTTCTACAAGTTCTGGATTAGCTCCCTCATCAATGGCACGATCCATAGCGGCTTTCATCACTTCATCACTAGGTAATCCCATACGAGAGTTTAAATCGAGCACTTCTAAGCCCAATGCCACATCATAGCCCAATGAAATGAGTTTATCTGCAACCTTGGCTGCAGAGCGGTACTCAAGCCACGCTGGCTCTGGATACATATGAAAATCGCGGCGCATAGCTATAAACGCATCACGACGCTGTTGTACAAATTCCTTAATGTCCATAATTATCTCCTTAATAAAGCTAAATCTATCTACTTCTACTATATGAATAGATGTAGGAATAGTCAACAAACGGAACTATGTATACAGTATAAATCGAATACCACCTTACATAAAATGACAAAAACCTATATTACTATGACAAAATATGATAATCATAGCTATATAGGTTTTAAAAGTAATCAATTTATGTTTAAGACTCATTGAATCTAAGCAATTTCTTCTTTATTAAGTTTTTTCAATACATCTCGTTTAATTTGTCGTTGTCTATCCCAAGCAATAATAAATACGGTAGCAATGATACAGAACATTCCAAATATACCTACCAAAGTAAATCCATTACCTAGTAAGGCCCATCCAAATATGGCTGCCGAGATTGGCTCTAATGAAGATAAGATAGAACCTTGCACTGCTCCTATGCGCCGCACACCTTCTATATATGCATTAAAGGATACAACGGTGCCTAGAATTATAATCGTAAACAAACCGAGCCAAGTCATGCCATCCCAAATTGCTTCCGATTCAATTTGTTGGAAAACAGCTACAGATAAAATACCACAGATAAACATGGCAAATCCCACTATAGATGTGGTGCCATATTTTTTTAATAGTTCAATAGGTTGCAACGTATATACACAAATACTAGCAGCAGATATAAGTCCCCAAAACAAGGCGTCTCTATTAATAGTGGATATATCTAACCCTTCTTGAGAAACAATACATATAGTACCAGTCAGTGCAAGCAGAACACAACAAAATTCAGCTGGTGTTGGCTTTTTAAAATATCGTAAGAATAAATAAATAATGAGCAACGTCGGTGCTACGTATTGTAATACAGTAGCCACGCCTACACCTGAAATAGCGATAGCTTTAAAATACGAGTACTGTGCCAACGCAATACCTAATAAACCGAATATGAGGAGTTTACCAAAGTCTTTTGGATATTTAAATATATCAAAAATGCGTATCCCATCCTGCATATAGGCGAGTAGAATTGTTAATAAACCTGCTATAAGTAACCGCACTTCTAATAGCCACTCTACATTTAAATGTTTTGCACTCTCAAGGAATTGTACTGACGTACCTGAAAGCCCCCAAAAGAGCGCTCCCATAATGGCGAGCCCCATGCCTATCCACTGTTTCTCTTCCATACATCCTCCGCTTACAAATGCTTTCATAATATGTATCATGATAACAAAAAGGCCCCCATTCTACAATACATAGAACAGAAACCTTTCACATTAAACAGTATTAGTATTTTCAGTCCTTTCAGGCTGCGGTTTACGACGTTCAAGAGCAATGATAATAACGGTTACAATAATGAGTACCATCCCTAAAATGCCTAATAAACTAAATTGATTTCCTAGCAATGCCCAAGACAAAAATGCAGCCGAAATAGGCTCAACAGATGATAGGATAGCCCCTGAAACAGCACCAATCCGCTTAACCCCTTCTAAGTAGGCATTAAAGGATACGATAGTGCCAAGGAATACTACATTAAAGCATCCTACGATAGTCCACACATCCCATACTGCGTAAGAATGGGGCTGATGAAATAAAACTGCTGCTACGAGACCACTAATGAGCATACCAAAACCTACAATAGGAATTGTCCCATAGGTTGCTAGTAATCGTACAGGGGAAACACTATATACAGCTACGCCCACGGCAGATAATAAGCCCCAGAATAAAACATCACCACGGAAGCTTTCAAAAGAGAATCCATCGTTCCCCATTAAACAAATAATACCGACCAATGCGAGTATGACGGAAATAATTTCACCACGAGACGGCCGTTTTCCATACCTCATTAACATATAAATGATAATCATAGATGGTGCTAAATATTGTAATACCGTCGCAATGCCTGCCCCAGCAAGAACAATAGCTCTAAAATATGTATACTGACATAATGACATGCCAAAAACGCCAAAAATTATAAGACCTAACGTATCTCTAGCGCTACGAAACACATGAAATACGTAGTTTCCTTGTCTAAACCACGCATAGAGTACGGTCAAAAGTCCAGCCGTTATCAATCGCATGGTAATAAGCCACTCTAAATTCATGTTGCGGAAGTTTCCTAAAAATTGGACCGATGTACCAGACACCCCCCAAACGATAGCCCCTAGCAAGGTTAAGACAATACCTATAACTTCATATCGCTTCATGGTACTTATTCACCTAGTAGAGATACATGGACCTTAACAACAACCTTACGAATACTAATAGGCTTATCGTTAACGGCTAGTAGAGGACGGTGGATATCAGAGGGAAAGAAAACCGTATAATACCCTTCTGGACAGTGAATAGTCCCTTCATCAACAGATTCGTTAGGGTAGAAATAGCAATCTCGTTCGGGATAAGATTCAATCGGTTGTACTCGCCCATGGTCTACAAAAAAGCCCATGTTTTCTTCGCCACTCACCATAAACTGAATATCTATATAATTTTTATGAGACTCTGGCTTTGTAGTTTCAAATAATTTTGTTTCCACATCATCTACATTGGCGTACATCATATCGCCCTCGATAGCATGACGACCTCCAGATAAGGATTTTAAATCTGTGTGCTTTAAGAAATCAAGAGCACGAACGATGGCTGCAGGGTATCCCATTTTTGTATAATCTGCATGTATACTTGAAAAAAACATAGGTACATCCTTTCTATATAAACCATAGTGCATAAAACACCATACATACGATCAATTATTAATCTATTTGTATTGATTTT
The DNA here is from genome assembly GCF_002959935.1 of Veillonella tobetsuensis. Taxonomy (NCBI): domain Bacteria; kingdom Bacillati; phylum Bacillota; class Negativicutes; order Veillonellales; family Veillonellaceae; genus Veillonella; species Veillonella tobetsuensis. The sequence continues at coordinate 49,208 of NZ_PPDF01000014.1, read as the reverse complement.
ATACTTCTATGGTAGCACATATGCGCCTTGGCTTCCATATAGGATTACGCAAAACAAACCCTCCATACGCTACATATATGGAGGGTTCGTAAAGTACTATTCAAATTTATGACTTACGTCAATGATTGTTATACATATGAAATTGTATATTAAGTTTCATATTAAGTTTTATATTAAGTTGTATATGAAGTTGTTAGTAAAATGTCAATTCTCAATGAAATTAACTTCGTGGACAGTTTTTACATTAATCTTGTTCCTGGAAAGCAGCAATTATTTCATCTGCTTGTTTGTGAGGAACCTCTTCATAACTGTAGAACTGACGATTAAATACGCCTTGTCCTTGCGTCATGGAACGCAATACAGTTACATAGTCTGACATTTCTGCCAATGGTACTTGTGCTTTAACAACAGATATACCCGTTCTTTCACTTTGTTCCATGCCTAATACACGACCTCGACGGCTATTTAGATCGCCCATAATGTCACCCATGAAAGCATCTGGTGCAAACACGTTAACTTCATAGATTGGTTCTAATAGGACTGGTTTCGCCTTAGGAATTACATCCTTGATAGCCTGTGACGTAGCTACTTTAAATGCTAACTCTGAGGAGTCTACAGTATGGTAAGATCCATCCAAGAGTGTCACTTGCACGCCAATCATAGGATATCCCGCAATTAAGCCTTTATCTAGGGTTTCTTTGGCACCCTTTTCCACTGCTGGTATATATTGTTTTGGTACAGCACCACCAAAAATCTTATCTACAAAGGCAAACTCTTGACCATCAAACAATGGGTCAACTTGAATTTTAACATGACCATATTGACCATGACCGCCACTTTGCTTTTTATATTTTGATTCTGTTTCTGCAGAACCCTTAATAGTTTCACGATATGGAATATATGGTTTTACAAGTTTAGCTTGTACACCGTATTTACGGTCAATCTTGTTGAGAATGTGTTCTAAATGCACCTCACCCATGCAGTTAATTTGTAATTGACGTGCTTCTGGATTTTTCACAACTACACAAGTTGGATCTTCTTCAGCTACTTTTAAAACAGCACCCGCTAATTTTTCCTCCTCACCTTTTTTCGTTGGTTCTAAAGCCACAGTATACAAAGGTTGAGGGAAACGAATTGGGTCGTACTTCACTTTAAAATCAGGAGTTGTCAAAGTATCGCCTGTTTTTGCATTAGCTAATTTCGGTATCACTACGATATCGCCAGCTTTAGCAGCAGATACTGGAATTTGTTGCTTCCCAATAAGGGTAACCATCTTACTCCATTTTTCTTCGGCACCTTGATTTACATTGAAAAGCTTATCGCCTTCCTTAAGTTCACCAGAGAAGATACGTACAAAACTTTGTTTGCCTGCGAATGGGTCAAGCAATGTTTTAAACACAAATGCTGTTAATGGTTTATCTACATGTACCACAACTGGTTCATCGGACCCTGCTTCAACAGCAGTCATAACCTTTTTAGCAGCATCTGGCATATACCGAATCATTCGGTCCAATACTTGATCTAAGCCAATCCGAGATGTGGCACTACCACACATGATTGGGCACACACGGCCACTAATCATCCCTTCGCGTAGACCTTGACGAATTTCTTCTAATGAAAGCTCTTCGCCTTCTAAATATTTTTCCAACAATTCATCGCTACCTTCAGCCGCGGCCTCTACGGTCATTTCCCGTATTTCTTGAGCCTTTTCGATAAGGTGAGCTGGTACAGCGATTTCTGTTGGTTGGCCGTCCTTATAAGTAAACGCAGTCATTTTGGCTACGTCTATAACACCTTCAAAATTGGCACCTTCGCCAATTGGAATTTGAAGTGGCATAATTGCCTTGCCAAATAGTTCACGCATACGTTCAATAGTGCCAAAGAAATCGGCGCCATCAACGTCCATTTTGTTAATAAATGCCATACGTGGCATTTGCAACTCAACAGCATAATCCCAAGCACGTACTGTATCTGTTTCAACACCAGTTGTAGCAGACAATACCATAAGCATGCCATCACAAGCACGCAATGCAGCACGAACTTCACCATGGAATTCATTGTAGCCAGGAGTGTCAATAAAATTAACCTTGTGGTCATGCCACTCACATGGTGCCATGCCCAACTGGATTGTTACATTACGTTTAATTTCTTCAGGTTCAAAGTCCATAATATGTTTGTTATCTTGGCCTTTACCTACAAAATCAACAGCACCAGAGGTTAATAATAAAGATTCAACAAGAGCAGTTTTCCCTGCCCCATCATGGGACACTACAGCTACGTTACGAATCTGATCACTACTATATTCTTTCATCGGAATCGCCTCCTTATAAGAAACTATTTGGTGTTCTTGCTATATTGTTTCGACGCTAGAATATAAAAATCCTCTTTTTCCGAAAAACTTTTCTCGAAAAAAGAGGACTATTATACAACTAAAAGGATCCTGTCCGTTTACCGTAATGTTTAGAATCCCCATTTTGTTTCCAACCTACGGTGTCACCGATGGACATAACGCGACGCGTCAAGCAGTCTTTACATTGTTCTGCATTGTCGTCCACGCAAGGTTTATTATCGTATAGCAAATATTTTGCACGGTGTTCTGGAATCGTAATGATAGGCATCAAAATGTTCGCCCCAGCGGCTAAACCTTTTTCACGGCCCAGTTTATCCAGTGCTTGCAACGCTGTGGTAGCCGCAATGTTTACGTCTTTCAAGAATAAACGAGTCAACGCAATCATCTTAAGGCCTAGTTGAACGCGGCGGAGCTTGCCTTCTTTGTCATCGATGCCCATAGCTAAAGCCTCTTGGCCTAGTGGCGTGTCGTGATGCACTACATAAGGACCCATACCGATCATGTCGATATCCATGTCGCGATAGAACAAGATATCATTCACTAAATCTTCCTCCGTTTGACCAGGCAAGCCGATCATAACGCCCGTACCTACTTGGAAGCCTACGCGGCGCAAACGACGTAAGCATTCTACGCGCGTTTCAAAGGAGTGCAGTTCATCTTGAGGATGAATCTTGTAGTATAGTTCTTTATTTGTTGTTTCAATGCGCAATAAATAACGGCTCGCACCGGCTTCACGCATGCGGCGGTACGCCTCTTCGCTTTGTTCCCCTACGCACATCGTAATGCCAAGAGAACCATCGCCGATGGCCTTAATATCGCGAATGAGATCTACCACATAATCGACAAATATATCATCACTGCGTTCACCAGATTGTAGTGTAATAGAACCATATTCATGGTCATACGCCCACTGTGCCATCTTGATGATATCTTCACGATTCATATCAAAGCGTTCCGTCTTGTCATTTTCACGACGGATACCGCAGTAATTACAATTCTTAATGCATCGGTTCGAGAACTCGATGAGGCCCCGATAATAAGCTACAGGCTTTACATATTTCGCCTTCACTTCGTAAGCTTTTTTATAGATTAACTGCAACTCGTCTTCATCAGTTACAGACATGAGAAATCGTAGTTCCTCCTCGGTCAGCCATTCATCGCCGACGAGGTCTTTTGCAAGAATGTCTTGCACTTGCAAACAATCACTTCCTTTCGTAACGAACCGTCATCGATTCGCTTGGTATCGTAATGGATTCAATATCAGTAACGCAGATAAATCCATTAATTTCGCGTGGTAAATCTCGCACATGCTTCACGTGGTTCGTCAAACATGCGTGTGCCATCATACCACGACTCATTTTGGAGGACGTACTCATCTGTTTAAATGTATCGCCTCGTAATTCCCAAAATTCAACGGTTACCACCTTAGGATGGTTTACCATTTTGGCGTATTCTTTAGATGCTAGGTTTAGGATCCAATCTTCCTTGTGAAAGTATGCATCTACCGCTTCACGCCAAGTTTCATATAAATTAATCCCTACCTTATCGACCATATCTAATCGATAGTCTCTGATGCCCATCGTAGGCTCTACAACGCCATATAACGCAGACATGATAGCGAGATGATGTTCACCAAACGCCCTAGCCTCATTAGATAGCCCTGCCCAGTCTAAATATTTAAAGGCAATGCCATCGTAGCTTTCACAAGCATGACCCACTGGCTGCGCCTCAAAGTCTAGATAGAAGTCATAGAGGTCCTGTGCCTTATCAGCCTTGAGCTTGAGAGCCTTGCCAAGAGCTACCACATCAAGAGACTGCACATGTGTTAGAATCTTTTTCGTAATTTTTGGTTGAAATTCAGCCGCTAATGGAACCTTGACCGTTACATCAGAGGAAATCGTTTTTGTCTTACTAGGAGAGAGGACGATTTTCATGGGACAATTCCGCCTTAAGAGTTTCCTCTGTTAGGTTATCGATTAAATCAGGATTCCACAACATAAGAGGAACTGCCACAACATGTGTAGCCTTCATTTCTTTACATAAGTTAATACATTCTGCTAAGTATGGAGATTCATTATCATGAACATCACACACGATAACCACGTGGCGACCTTTGAGGTTAACCCCTTCGTAATCGATGCTTTCACCAGAAACAGTAAGCAATCCTGTTTCCAAACGGCCTTCACTCATATCGCTGACACGAGCCATCAAAATATGCTCTAACATGGTAGATACGGGTGTTACAACTGCGCCAGTGCCAATGAGAGCCTCTGGTTGTGCATGAACGATAACTGTTTTCTTGCGTTTATCCGTTCTAAACTCCATTAATGCATGTTCCAACGCAGAGAAGAACACAAATAATTGCCAAGGATCGAGAGAACCTGTTTGGAACATGTCGATAATCGTGCCATCTGGTTCAATATTAAGACGAGCCAATAACTCCTCACCAATATCGCGAACAACCTCGTTATAATCAGATTGTAATGGGGCATTTAAAATATGAGTTTCTTTTTCTGTTGCCATGAAAGCCTCCTAAAATACATATATAAACTGCTATACTAGCAAATTAAATTCTATCTTTTATTGTATCATATTTTATTCCTAAGAATATACTATATCAGGGCTTTTATAAGTAGATACAAAAAAGCCATTGCTACTGGTAACATCTACCAGTAGCAATGGCTTAAACAAACTCTAGAGTTATAGACTTATAACTTAAATGTTATCTCCGTTTGCATACGAGCATCTGATTTAGACTTATTATCCTTTGATCCAGTATAGCGAATACGCACATCATTCTTTACTTTAACGCGGGAGTCATCAATCTTAAATTTCTTCATTTTTTCTTTGATTTGCTCATCTGTTAACGCGCGCTCTTCAGGTTTTGCAACCTCATCATTAGCTTTATCAAGAGCCTCTTGTTGGGCCGCTGATACTTTTGTCTTGCCAGATTTTCTAGCTCTTTTTTCCTCTAATTTTTGGCGTCGTTCTTCTGTAATTTTCTTATCCCGTGCAATGCGGTAATCCATTACCTCACGCATATTCTCCTGATAGATGCGCAATGCAAATTGACGGTCATTTTCGTTCATTTGCTCCCGCTTTTCTACCACTTCATCAATAAGAGGCATCAACTCATCTTTTGTATAACTAGTACTGCCATCAAAAACAAAGCCATGTGTATCTGTAATAGCCCCATGTTTTATAAGTGTTTGCAGCGCTGTATACGTCCAATCATTTGGAGTTATCACATCTTGACTTACACGATGTGAAGATGAAGAAACTTTAACATCATCTGTATCAAAGCTAATACCATCTACTACAGGTCGTGCACTAGGGATTTCCACACTATTAGCATGAACTGTACCTAAAGTTGCCACAAAACATAATGCGCCTATACTTAAAGCACGGCGAATCATTGTTAAGCGATGTGTATATATTGTATTCATAAGAGTCTCCTTAAATTAAATTTTATACAATCTATTATAATCAATCAGATATGAATACGTCAACTCTATCCCTTTTCTTACTATAAAAAAAGCCCTCACATCAGACGATGTGAGGGCTCAGCATGGCGGAGGATTAGGGATTCGAACCCTAGCGACGGTAACCCGCCCTAACGATTTAGCAAACCGTCCTCTTCAGCCTCTTGAGTAATCCTCCATGCTTTACTGGGTAATCATATCATACCCAATAAGGCATTGTCAATTGAATTATTTCAACATAGATTCGATGAACCAAATTTGTTTTACATAATATGCAATGTGGTCTTCCATCATGTTGGAAAGCAAGAAGTTATCTTCTTCACCAGCGGACTTACGAATAGCAGCAGCTTGATCCTTCATATATTTGAAGTCGTGAAGTAAAATTTCAATAACTTTATGTTGAGGAATATCTTCTTGGCCTAACTCACCAATTTTTGCCAATTTAGCATATTCAGCAGAGTTTACCAATGGGAATTCACCTTGCATTTTTACATGTTCAGCTACGGCATCAAAGTATTCAAACGCTTCATCATAAATGGATTCCAGGTATTCATGGATAGATTTGAATTGTGGACCAGTTACGTTGAAATGAAGATTGTGTAATTTTACATTCCATACGGAAAGATCTGCTAAATATTGATTTACTTGTTGTACGTTTTTCATAATAATTACTCCTTTTTCATTTAATTCTCAATTACTATTTATCCTAACATCAGGATAAATCTAGTCGGCTTTTATGTTTGTTATTTATTTTTGTAATTTGTAATCAATATTGATTACATAATTATAATATCAATAATGATTTTTATTGTCAATAACTTTATCGATTATTTCAATAATACTTTTATGAAACAAAAAACCTCTTACCATCAGATATGCATCTAACAGCAAGAGGTCTAAGCCAGTCTATTTATATATAGTACTCTATGTAGTTTTCTGGATAAGGACTATCAGTAGACGCCCCATTGTTCGCACTTCTCCGAGGTTTGCGCACATACATATTTTCAGGATCCGTTTCAAAGATGACCATATCTTTAGGAATATCGTGTTTAATAACAAGATTACATCCAATTTTGGTGCGTGCCCCAATCGTAATATCCCCTAAAATTTTCGTACCTGTACCGATAAGCACTTCATCTTCTATAGTTGGATGGCGTTTCACCTTTTTAGAGGACATACCGCCTAAAGTTACTTGATGAAATAATGTTACATTATCCCCTACAATAGCCGTTTCACCTATAACAACACCCATACCATGGTCAATAAATAAGCCTCGACCAATGGTAGCTCCCGGATGAATTTCAATGCCTGTTACATGACGAGAATGAAGTGCTATACGGCGTGCCAATGTAGGCCATCCCGCTTTATAGAGACGATGTGCAAAGAAATGCCAAAACAAAGCTGTAATATGAGGATAGGTCCATAAAACCATCCATACATTTGATGCGGCTGGGTCAGAATCCATTACACGTTGAATATTATATTGAATTTTCCCCCATAATTCACGCAAACCTTGCATTATAACTACTCCATATCTACTTACCTAGCCTATCTCTCTTAGGCATTAAAAAGAAAACGCCCTTGGATGCTCCCAAGGGCGTAAGTCACGGTTTCATCTATCACCAAACTATACACCGGGTATAATCATTTGTACACTCTATAGATATATTCCTACTGTAACACCTAGGAATATATCTGTCAAGAATTTTGAACACCTTTAAAGTCCGCAGTTTACAGGAAATAACTGAGTTTATCGTATCTTACTAAGCGTGTTAATCACCGAATCCCACGTAATAGGCACCGTCATAATAGCTACGGCGATTCCTATCCATAAAAGACTACCCACGATAACTATAAGCCTAGAGAGCACAAACTGGAAAGCCCTACTATTGCCATATAAGATGATGTTCTTTCGTTCATGCAATACAATATATCCCCATAAAAAACCAGCCAAGGTATACGTTACAATATGTGGATCTAATATCAAATAAGAAACCACGTCTGGCATATGCTCTTTTCTAGATATAATTGGTGAAAGCAAGCCATTTACCTCAACGGCCCATAATTTATACCACAATAGCATCAAGATGGCAGGCCACATAGAACGCCATGTCATCCATAGAATATAACCATAATTTACCAAAGCCCCTGCCACTTGACCATGATACTTACGTAAATATCGTTCTATCCAAGAGTTTGAACTATGCCCTTGCTTCATTTGCAAAAAATAGAACTGAATATAACGTTCCCCATGTGTAATATCTACCAATCCTAATGTTTGTAATAGGACAAGAGCAAATATACCAATAGTGACAAGTTGAAACCATTCACTAAATAGCCAACTAGATGGCACCATACAGTCTGTAACAGCCATGTCGATACGCAATACTAATAGTATCAACGCTATGTAAGCGCTCCACCGTGTCCATCGGCTGTATGTATGTAGTGAACTATGACTACCAACGACAAGCGCTGCTGGATGTAATGACAACAACAGGCCAAATACAAAACAAAATATGAATGTCGAGATGGCCGCTATAAATTCGTAATTCATCTTAACGGTACGCTACGCGTTCAGGCTGCATATCGTGGAAATGAAGGCGCTCTTTCGCTGTCTTTTCCCAGTCTGTACCAGGCTTGCCGTAGTTTGCATATGGATCAATAGATAAACCACCACGCGGTGTAAACTTGCCCCACACTTCGATGTACTTAGGATTCATCAACTTAATCAAATCCTTCATGATGATATTAATGCAGTCCTCGTGAAAGTCCCCATGATTGCGGAAACTAAATAGATATAATTTCAAAGATTTGGACTCAACCATTTTCTTATCTGGCACATAAGAAATATAGATCGTTGCAAAATCTGGTTGACCTGTCATAGGGCACAAGCTTGTGAACTCAGGGCAGTTAAATTTTACAAAATAATCATTGTCTGGGTGTTTGTTATCAAACGCCTCTAACACCTGTGGTGCATAATCAGTAGGGTAATCGGTCTTGTGACCTAACATCGTTACCCCTTGTAACTCTTCTTGGGATCTGCCACTTGCCATGAGAAACCTCTTTCTATATACAATCATACTAAATAATATAATTAATACTTAATTATATCACATACCGCACGCTCTATTTTAATTGCACAAAATTAAAGTTTATAATAAAATATTCATATACACTTGGTAACATTACTACATTCAGAACAATATAACACCTTATGGAGGTCCCTTATGAAATTAAAACAGCTTATTTTATCTAGCATCGCTCTAGGTGCATTAGCTTTCACAGTAGGCATGGCACAACCAGCACATGCAGCAATCGGCATGGAATCCCCAGCACCAGCTCAAAATCTAGAGAAACCTGCATCCGTAACGACACAACATCATATTAACGTGGATGGCAAGGTATTAGAACCGGTGAAGGATCATCAAAACGTAACCTATGTAAACGGCCAACCGCTCGTAGCATTACGACAAGTATCGGAAGCATTAGGCTATAAGGTAGCGTGGGACACACCAACAAAAACGGCATTGGTAGATATGAGCATTGCCACACTAGCTATCCAGCCAGATCAAGCGCAAATCGTGAGAAAAGGCAAGTTGCAAATTATCAACCTTGATACATCCGAATCTATGCTACCTACACCACGCATGATAGATGGTCAATTATTCGTTAGCCCTAATGTCTTCAAATTATTATTAAATGATGTAAAAATCACGAAGGATGAAATCTTTATTGCTCCACAACGCATGCAACTTCAATCTACAACAAATACAGATGTAGTGCATACAAACGGAATTAATACATTCTTGCCACCATCTGACAAGGCGACTACAAAAGTAGAATCCAACACAAAAGCCACTACAAAGGACGAACCTTTAATCAAGGTTAAACGTACACAAACAACTGACAAAAACACAAAATAATACTACAACTAACAAAGCCCTTCGGACGCAACCGAAGGGCTTTAGCATATGTAAAACGGCGGTTTCATATTAATAGTCGCCGTTCCGTTAATCATATTTTATTTAAAGAAGACGTTGAACAAGTTTTGTAGCAAGGAAAGCAAAGAGCTAAGAATGTCTTGTGCTGTTTTGTCCGTAGAATTTGTATTTGTTGTGTTAACTGTTGTTACAGAACCAGCTGTTTTAGTAGGTTCTGCTGTTACTGTAGTTTTAGCAGCAGGCGCTGGTGTCACCGTAGTTGTTACAGGTTCCACAGGTGAAATTTTCTTTGTTATCAAAAATTCTGATAACAATTCGAATTGTATTATTAAGAGATAAATAGCGTATGAAAAATTTTAAACTTCATCGTATCTTAATGACTTTTAAACTGTCTGATATGCCATTAATCGATTCCTTTGCATCATTCAAGACGTCTTTTGTATCACTCGGCGGTCTTAACTCTACTTGATGTATCGATTTCGTATTGTCTGTAACACGTTTCATATTTTGACCGACTTGAGTTGTATCATTTTTGATGCGATTCATTGTATTACCTAGTTCATCGAAGGTATCCTCATCGTAAATGGCAAAATTACTTCCCCCATTGGATGTAATATTTAATGGCCCCAGTGTTAACTCCCCATTATCGATATGTAATGCATTCGTAGAAATTGTAGATATCGACGTATGTACCTTTACATCTGCAAAGGATAAATGTCGTCCTTGATTGTGAAAGCGTCCTGTAATCGACTGTATAGGGATTAAAATATACCGGCCTGCACCAGATGTAAAATCGCCCCATACGACCATATCCTTTGGCTGACCCTTGCTAGAAAAATTAAGATTGGCCGAGACTGGAACGGCAAAGTCCGGTGTTTTCAAGGCGATACTACTATCTACATCTGTGGCTACACCCGTCAACTCATAGGCACGAGTATCTAGATTATATATACCTTCTGCTTTTAGTTTGCCTCCAAATACATTGGCGTACACATCTTGAAATTTCAAGATGCCATCTTGGTACATCACATCGCCTACTACATTTTCAAAGGTTAACGCTGGAATTTTAAGAATCGGCATCGTAACCCGACCAGAGGCAAATGGTCTGTTAAAATCACCATTTACTCGTGTAAGCAAGGTCATCTTATCGTGAATACTATCACCAAAACCAAGTGATGCAGGATCTACGCCATATATGTTTAGATTCATATTTAGCGTAGGCATACGATGCTTTAGCACGTCCTTTAAATCAATACGCCCTTCTAAGGTAAGACCATCGCCAATGGCAGTACCACCGAATTTGCCTGTTTTCATGTCTACGCGAATGGCACGCTTTGTGTCAATATCAAACCGCGCATTAACATCGTTCATCACATAATGTCGATTCTTTTGGAATATTTCCAATTGGCAGTTTGAAAGCTTAACAATCGCATCGATATGTTGACCGTTCCAGTTAAAGTTACGCACCTTTTTGCCAAGTTCCTCTTGACGTTCTAACGTCGTTTTCTTAGGTGCTTTAGGCCATTGCGCTACCTCAGTTAAAGGCTTATTAACATCAGGGGATGCTGGCACAAAATCAACTCGATTATCATCATCCAAATCTACTACAATAACCGCATCATTTAATTCTATACCGCGAATAGCAGATGCTTTAAAATTACGGGTAATCACATCCCACATATTAACGCGTATCTTACCTGATGGAACAGACATCAACTGATGCCCCTCTTCATCGTTCCACTGTAAATCTTCAAAGGATATAGTCCCCCATGGGGTTGCAGTTAAACTAGCAACAGTAATGGTCCCTTTCATCATCGTCTGACGTGCTATTACCTCATTAAAAATGACCCCCATACCGCGACTAGCAACAGTGGCTAATATAGATATAATGATTACTGTAATGCCAATAAACGCAATGATGCCTAATATACCTCGCTTATATAGTTGTATATATTTGCTCCAATACGAGCGAATTCGTCTAGTCATACGTTTATTATAGCATTAAATTTTACAAAACCAATCATACTATAGATTTACAAATAGAAAACGCACCCACTAATGTGAGTGCGCTTTCGTTTAGTATAGCAAATCAGATTTATGCTTTTACGCCTTTGCCGTATTTTACAAGGCTTTCAGCCTCAATTTCGGCTTGTGTTCGATAATCTTGAGGAACATCAGACAAGCGAATCCAGCTGCGTACAGCTTCGATTAATACGATAAGAATCATGAGGAACATAGCAGCACTAAATGCTACTAGAATCCATTTACCAGCAGGAATGTAGCTGAAGAATACATTTTCATAGTCTGCAGCGATAGCAACGATAGCCATTAGGATACATGGAACACCTGTAACCCACGCATAGCGTTTGCGGCCAAGTCGCATGATAACGGTAGTACTTACGGCCAATGTCATGGTACCTAATAATTGGTTAGATACGCCGAATAGAGGCCAGATAATACCGATGTTACCTTGTAGAACTAAGTAGCCCCACAAGATACAAATCAAAGCTGCACAACCATATACACCAGGAACCCAATGTTGGTCGTTGAATTTAGGATGGAAATGACCTAATAATTCTTGAAGTAAGTAACGACCTACGCGAGTACCAGCATCGATCAAAGTCATGATGAACAATGCTTCGAACATAATACAGAAGTGATACCAGTAACCCATCAAGTGATCCATGTTAGGCAATCTGGAGAAGATATGAGCCATACCTACTGCAAGGGATACAGCGCCACCAGGACGGTGCATCAAGTCTTCACCAACCATTGCAGACAATGCTGGCAATTCATGAACTTGAAGTCCTAATGCCTTGAAGGATTCAACTGTGGAGTTAATAGCAAAGTAATCATCTGGATGCAATGCAGTCGCTGCGATCAACGCCATCATAGCGATGAAGCCTTCTGTTAACATCGCACCATAACCGATAGGCAAGATTTCTCTTTCATTAGTAAGCATTTTAGGTGTTGTACCTGTAGCAATTACTGTATGGAAACCAGATAAAGCACCACATGCAATCGTAATGAAGATGTAAGGGAATACAGAACCTTTCAATACAGGACCGCCACCCCAGATATATGGAGTAACAGCTGGCATTTGGATTTCAGGCATTACAACGATAATGCCAAGCGCCAAGGCGCCGATTGTACCGATTTTAAGGTATGTAGACAAATAATCACGAGGAGCAAGCAATAACCATACTGGTAATGCTGCAGCAAAGAAACCATACACAGCAAGCATAATTTCAATGGTTTGCAAATCATAGGTGAACCAGTGTGCATATTCACTAGCTGCTACGTTTGGACCATAAATAATAGCGGCAAAGATTAATGCTACACCGATGATTGTAGCCTCTTGGATTTTACCAGGGCGCAACCATTTCAAATAAATACCGATAAAAATAGCAATTGGAATGGTAGCGAATACGGAGAAGAACCCCCAAGGAGAGTTATGCAATGCGTTGGCTACTACTACGGCCATACCAGCGAGGGTGATAACCAATAGGAACAAGGTAGCAAGCATAGCACCAAAGCCAGCGAGTTTACTGATTTCTTCACGCGCAATATCCGCGATGGATTTACCATCATACCGAACTGATGCAAATAGAATAACCATATCGTGCACAGCACCTGCTACTACGGAACCAATTAGAATCCATAATGCGCCAGGTAAATAACCAAACTGTGCAGCGATAACTGGACCTACCAACGGTCCTGCGCCAGCAATAGCAGCAAAGTGATGACCAAAGGTAACCCATTTGTTTGTTGGCACATAATCATGACCATCATTGTGTATCATAGCCGGCGTAGGACGATACTGGTCCAACGTCAATACCTTCGCAGCTATGAAAACCCCATAAAAGCGGTATGCTAAAATCAGAATACACGCGGAGGCTATAACAAAGTAAATACCATTCATAACCATAAAGACACCTCCAATGTTCGTGACATCGGAGGTGCCGAATAAATATTTCTAATAAAACTAGGTCTCCAATGCCACTGTAGCTTATAAATTGATGAGTACTTACAATCTTATTGTATAACTAAACAAGGATATGTCAATTTACACTTTCTCATTCTAGATACTCATTATTCGTTAAAAGCATATATCGAAGACTATTTTATTTTTTTAATATGATATTTCCAAACGTACGCAACAAATCAAGCCCTACATTACCGCTTTTTTCAGGATGAAACTGCATGCCGTACACATTCCCCTTCTCTACAATACCGGGCACTTGAATGCCATAATCGGCTGTTGTTGTAATATATTGAGATTCGGTATCCACATAATAAGAGTGCACAAAGTATGTATATTTATCAGCCACATCAGAAAAAACGCTGTCTTTACGACATAATGTATTTTGATTCCATCCCATATGAGGAACGCGCAGGCCTAAATCACTGGGAATGGCTTTCACAGTGCCCGGAATAATTCCCAAGCCAGGTGTAGGACCGTATTCCTCAGATTCATCAAATAAGAGCTGCATACCAAGACAAATACCTAATAAAGGTATATTGCGGTCTACCACCTCGTGAATGACCTCGATAAGACCTCGTTCACGAAGGACGGAAACAGCCGATGCATAGGCGCCCACACCAGGTAGAATCACACCATCAGCCGCTAATATGGTGTCACGGTCAGCAGTCAACACCGCATCAAGTCCGATATGTTGTAATGCTTTTTGTACATTAAATGTATTACCAGCATCATAATCAATTATGGCGATCATAGTGATATCCTTTCTTTTACGCCTATAAAAATCATAATATACATCGCTATATAATCGATTTATATTATTGGCGTGCCATATAGTCTTTCAAAATAGAGCGCATAATAACACCATCGTCTGCAGGTGGCAATGTTACACGAAGCCAATTTTCTCGTTGTCCACGTCGCACTTGATAGCCCTTAGCAAGCCACTCATCAGCGAGGGCCTCTGCATTAGGTACGGACATAAAGATAAAGTTAGCACCACTCTTATAGTAAGTCGCTTTTACCTCATCTAAGGTCTGTTCCCATAAATCGCGTTCTACCGCATTTTTTCTAACCGTAGCACGCAAGAATTCTTGGTCCTCAAACGCCGCCTCTGCAGCCACCTGAGACAAGGTATTCAAATTATACGGCAAGCGAATCGTTTGAATATAATTCGCTAATTCAGCGCTACTCATCATATAGCCTACGCGGTAGTTCGCAAGACCATAAGCCTTAGAGAAGGTGCGCATGATACATACATTAGGAAATTCATCAAGTAACACTCGTGCGGTAGGCACCTCAACAGAGGTTACAAAATCTATGTATGCTTCGTCGATGATAACTAACACATTATCTGGCAATGTACCTATGAATTTACGAATATCTTCAACAGATTCATAGGTACCTGTTGGATTATTAGGGTTACAAATCCATACGAGGCGTGTTGTATCATCTACGGCCTTACGCATAGCACCGAAATCATACTGACCGGTTGCTTCGATACAAGGCACTTCGCGAATCACAGCACCTTCCACAAGACCATTAAGGCCGTACTCAGAAAAAGCGGGCACACTGATAACGATAGAATCACCGGCATTGATAAATGTTTTATTTACCATGGAAATCACTTCATCAAGGCCGACGCCGATAACCAGTTGATTTTCCTCTACATTCCAATAGTTTGCCAATTTAGCCCGCAAAGCTGATGCATTACCATCTGGATATAAGTTAGCATCATTGTTAACTACATAATCAAGCACTGCCTCACGCACCTTTGGCGATGTACCATAAGGATTCTCATTGGCAGACAATCGCACAAGACGATCTACGCCGAGGCGTGCCTTTACAGACTCTGCAGGCTCCTCAGGCACATAGGGCTTTAATTGGCCAATAATCTTCTTCATACTATACTCCTTACAAATCTGTAATCGCTTTGCGCTCCGCTGTTTTACTCACCACGCCCTCGCGGCTTGCCAACTCTTCTAAAATCGCTTCATAAGGAACGCCCTTTTCCACCAATAATACGAGCAAATGATACAATACATCCGCCGTTTCGTACACTAGCTCTTGAGTGTCTTCATTTTTCGCAGCGATGACAACCTCTGTCGCTTCTTCGCCCACCTTTTTCAAGATTTTGTCGAGCCCTTTATCGAATAAATAATTCGTATAGGATCCTTCTTTCGGCGTTTCTTTACGCCCTTTAATGATGGCGTATAATTCCTCTAATGTTTGTTCATGGGCCATATCTATTCTCCTTTGTGAAAGCTAACGCCTTTGCGCCACTTCACATCATATAACAAATATATCGCTTCTTTTATATTCCTAGGCTTCTACATCATTGAAAAAGCAGCTCACAGCCCCCGTATGACACGCTGGACCTTCTGCCTTAACGAGTACAAGCAATGTATCTCCATCACAGTCGAGCTTCATATCCACAACATGCTGTACATTGCCGCTAGTACCACCCTTGTGCCATAACTCCTGACGAGAACGGGACCAGAACCAAGTTTCCTTGGTTTCTAGCGTTTTGTGAAAGCTCTCTTCGTTCATCCACGCCACCATAAGTACTTCTTTAGTTATACTATCTTGCACAACGGTTGGCAGCAAGCCACCACCCTTATTAAAATCTGGTTTCATGTATACTACAATCTCCTAATCTATCTAACAGCAATACCGGCTGCTTTAAGTTGTGATTTCAAGTCGGGAATACTGATTTCACCAAAATGGAATATAGACGCTGCTAGAGCACCAGTAACACCGGTTTTGGTGAATACATCGATAAAATCCTCCACTGTACCAGCACCACCAGAGGCGATAATCGGTACATCTACAACCTCTTCTAAGGCTTTGTATAATTTGATATCAAAGCCGGATTTAGTGCCATCCTTATCCATGCTAGTAACCAATAGCTCACCAGCGCCACGGCTCACCGCTTCTTTAGCCCACGCTAGGGCTTCCCAATCACTACGATTGCGACCACCATGGGTATACACATACCATTTACCTGTCTCAGGATCCGTCTTTACATCAATAGCAACAACCATGCATTGATTACCAAACTTTTGAGCACCTTCACTTATGAGTTCTGGTCGTGCTAAAGCGGCTGAATTAAGAGACACCTTATCGGCACCTGCTTTCAGCAATGCGCTCATATCATCTACGGTTTTAATACCACCACCTACGGTGAGAGGCATGAATACGTGTTTTGAAATATCTGTCACCACATCACGCATCGTCGTGCGCCTGTCTACGGTTGCCGTAATATCTAGGAATACGAGCTCATCCGCCCCTTGTTCCTCATAGGTAGCAGAAATATCTACAGGACTACCTACATCGACGAGGTTTACAAAGTTGACACCCTTTTTAACGCGCCCATTATCTACATCCAAACAAGGAATAATCCGTTTTGCTAACATGATGGATTCTCCTTATTAAATGCAGCAATTTCCTCTAATGTAATAGTACCTTCGTATAATGCTTTGCCTACGATGCTGTCTACAACACCGCATTTTTCAAGGTTTTTAATATCTTCCAAATTACGGACACCGCCTGAGGCAACGATACGAGCGGTTGGAAATTGGTCTTGCAAAGAACCAAGCAATGCTTCATTAGCCCCTTGCATGGTACCATCTCGATCCACATCGGTAACGATAAAATACTTCGCTCCTGCGGCCACCATTGCACCGATAAGGTCGGTCATAGGCACATCAGATTGGTCGAGCCAACCTTCTGCAGCAACCTTACCATCTTTGCCATCTACTCCGATAACAATGCGTTCTGCACCATATTCAGCAACAACCTCTTTTGTCAGCTCTGGATTTTTAAGGGCTACGGAACCGAGGATTACACGGTTTACGCCCATTTCTAAATATAAATCTACGGCCGCTTTGTCGCGAATACCGCCACCTATTTCTAGAATTCCTGTAAATGCAGCACGTACATTTTTGACGATATCTACATTGACTGGTTTTCCCGCCTTTGCCCCATCTAAGTCGACGAGGTGCAAAGCGCCAACGCCAGCAGATTCGTATTGTGATGCTTGGTCTACTGGATTTGGATTGATGATGGTTTCCTTCGCAAAGTCACCTTTGTAAAGGCGAACGCTGCGACCATCTTGTAAATCTATAGCTGGAAAAATCATAGAATCTCCTTTATTTACGAACCTTGCAACAATCATAAGGCTTTGTTTTCACAATCTACAAGACCCCTATTAAATCATGCCCTTTGTAGAGTTAACACCTTGAATATCTGGATTAATGGTAACCGCCTTACGCAATGCACGGCCCGTAGCCTTAAACATGCTTTCAATAATATGATGCGTATTGCGACCATATTCGTTGCGCACATGTAAGTTCATGGCACCACTCACAGCCAAGGCTTGGAAGAAATCCTCTACCAATTCTGTTTCAAAATTACCACCCAATACAGGAGTCGTAAACTCGCCATTAAACACAAGGTATGGACGGCCACTAAGGTCGATAACAACCTGTGTCAACGCTTCATCCATAGGCACCCACGCGTCTCCATAACGCTCGATACCCGCCTTGTCACCAAGGGCCTGTGTCAATGCTTGCCCTAAGGTCAATGCAATATCCTCTACCGTATGATGCGCATCCACGTACGTATCGCCTACGGCTTTTACAGCAAGACCAAAACGGCCATGCTTTGCCAACAAATGGAGCATATGGTCAAGGAAACCGATGCCTGTATCAACCTGAATCTCTTGATTGCCATCTAACGTAAGTGTAATTGTAATATCTGTTTCGCCCGTCTTACGAGTTACCGTAGCAGACCGATTTGTTCTCATCATACTATCCTCTTTATTACCTAAGAGCTCCCATAAAGGTTTGCTCCATTCACACAACTAATCTTCGAAACGCACCTCGATAGCACGAGCATGGGCTTCAAGGCCTTCTGTACGAGCCAAGGTAGTAATATCCTTCGCCACCTCTTGTAAGCGTTCACGGCTAAATTGAGTAAAGGAAATGCGTTTTACGAAATCGTACACACCAAGTGGGGACGAGAATTTTGCAGTACCGCTCGTAGGTAATACGTGATTTGTGCCACCTACATAGTCGCCCAATGGTTCAGATGCATATCTGCCAAGAAATACGGAACCGGCATTTTCGACCATGCTCATGTATTCCATAGGGTCCGGTAATTGAATTTCCAAATGTTCTGGCGCTACTTCGTTCATCACAGTAAACATATCTTCTACGCTATCCATAACAGCAATATAGCTATTGTTTTCGATAGCTGGACGAGCAATACTTTCACGAGGTAATTGTGAAAGTTGACGTTCCACCTCATCAGATACGAGTTGTGCTAGTTTTTCACTATTGGTAACCATAATAGCGCGAGCTCGTGGATCATGTTCTGCTTGGGACAATAAATCCGCGGCTAAGTGAACAGGGTTGGCACTATCATCCGCGATGACACCGATTTCACTAGGACCTGCAATCATGTCGATATCAACTTGACCAAATACTTGGCGCTTGGCAGTGGCCACATAAATATTGCCAGGACCTACAATTTTATCTACCTTTGGAATTTGTTCCGTACCATATGCAAGAGCTGCTACACCTTGAGCACCACCTACTTGGTATACCGCATCAACGCCAGCTAATTTTGCAGCACCTAATACAGCAGGGTTAATACCATCCTTTTGCGGTGGTGTAACCATGATGATTTCCTTAACTCCTGCGATTTTTGCCGGCAACGCAGTCATCATAATCGTAGATGGATATGCTGCTGTACCGCCCGGAACATAGAGGCCCACACGTGCCAATGGCGTTACCTTTTGACCACGTGTAATGCCCGGTGTATCCATATCTACAAAGCCTTGTTCTATTTCACGGCTGTGAAATTCGGTAATATTTTTCTTTGCTACCAATAAAGCGTGTTTTAAATCTTCTGGCAAATTATCCCATGCCTCATCAATAATGGATTGATCCACCTTGAAATCATCTAGCTTTACACCATCGAATTGTTCAGAATACTCACGTAGCGCAGCATCTCCATTGGTGCGTACATTTTCAATGATGTCGTATACACGGCGCTCGATTTCCATATCTGTTGTTTGTTGTGTATATTGACGGACAATGCTAAGCATTGCATCAAGTGATTCTTTGTAAATTTTCATCGTATGTCCTCATTTCAAACTATGTATGTCTATACTTCTATTGTAAACGTTTCTCATCATATCACGATAGAATATATTTCTATTTCTTTCTCGATATAGTATATGTATTTCTTATCGATACAGTACATTTATTTCTTATCGATAGCCGCTTGTAATTGGTCAATCAACGCAAAGATGGTATTTCTTTTTTGTTTTAATGCCAATGGATTCGCCACTAACCGCGTAGAGATTGGTTGGAGCCAATCATAAATTTTAAGATTATTTTCTCGAAGGGTTGTGCCTGTTTCTGTAATATCTACGATGGCATCAGCAAGGCCTACGAGGGGCGCCAATTCAACGGAGCCTTCAATTTTGATGATTTCTACGTCTTGAGAACCAAAATATTGCTTTGTAACAGTTGGATATTTAGTACCAATCCGATGACGTCTACCTTCCTTAGGATCATAGCCCTCTAAGGAGGCCAATATAAATTGACATTGGCCCGTTTTCAAATCTAGCATTTCATAAGATGTATTATCTTGTTCATCCAGTACATCACTACCAACGATGCCTAAATCAACAACACCATTATTCAAATAGGTTGTTACATCAGGACCTTTCGCAAGAATAACCTCGATGCTATCACCTAATGGAATAATCAACTTACGAGCTTTGTTGCGTAGCGGCTCACAATCTACACCACACGATTCCAAGAGAGGAATGAAATCCTTTTCCACACGACCCTTCGTCAAGGCAATACGCAATTTACCATTGTCTTTTGTATTGCTTTCACCTTGTACAAGAACCTCTGTAAGGACATCAATGTTGAAAGCCATCCCCACAGACGGCATTGGCGTTCCATCAAAGCCAGATAGTAAGCCATCATAGCGACCACCGCTGACGATATATTGAGATACGCCATCTACATAACCTCTGAAGGTAAGGCCTGTATAGTAGGATTGAAGCGGCTCTGTAGAGACATCAATGCGAACCTGTTGTCCTGTAGCCTCGATTTGACCAGCTAAATCCATAAGACTATCTAAAATACGTTGCGCCCCAGCCGGCAAGATGACTTGAGTGAGCTCATTTTTGATGTCATTTACAGTACCGAATAAACGAGGCCAAATCGTAAGGAATGGATAGAGTGCATTATTTTTAAACTCGCTGATTAATTCATTATATCGTGGCAAATATTTTGTAAATAACGCATCGAGCAAATCTGATCTTTCACCATCAGTCAATCCTAGTGCATCCGTAATGGCGCGAGAAAAACGAGCATCACCAATCTCTAACAACAATGTATTATTTAGCTGGGACTCGTTTACCTCTTTGATGATATTAAAACATTCTAGCTCGGCCTCAATACCTTCGTACCCTACCATTTCGATACCACCTTGTGTAACTTGGTTGATATCACCGCGGTGCTGTTTATTTTTCATCAACACATCACCAAGATAGTAGAACTTACGAGGCAATTCAATATTCGTTGTTGCTAGGAAGCGACCGATAGGCATAGTCAGATCAGGACGGATGACCACAGATGCATCAGAACTGCCAAAGAATTCGTACATATGTTGACCACAGCCTAATGTGTAACCATTGAACACATCTTTATATTCTACGAGAGGTGTAGAGATTTTTGTGTATTGACGATTGCGACAAAGGCTGAGCAAATATTGACTGACATCATCCTTGCGCTCCGCTACAGCCCCTATATCATCACGAAAACCTGTAGGCAACTGTTTCTGTACCATGAGAATCATCCTTTCTATTAACTATCCTAATATTACTATTTTAAATATATAGACTCTTTTAGATTTTATCACTTTATCACGCTAAAGCATAAAACTATAATAATACTCCTCTATAGAATTGTCAATAGAGGAGTATTATATCTAATCCCAAACCTTTGCTACATCCGCCACACTATGTGCATCAGAGCCCAACACAAAGGGAACCCCAATAATAGCGGCCATGCCTTGGATAAAGCGACTTGGATACATTTCACCGCAGTCCGGTTTAAAGAACCCGCTCATATTATAGTCTAACTCACGACCTTGAACGCGCATAATATGTAATATATCGCTCACTAATTGAGCATTTCGTTTATCTAAATGGTGTTCAAAACCGAAATGGTGTTGGTATTTCTTAATTAAATCAAAATGACCAATCCGCTTAGGCGTATAGGCACCTAAATCAGCACGTACCGCTTGGCGAATGATACTAAAGTATTTATAGTACAGTTCACTTTGGTTAAACATCCAAGGGGCAAAACCCTTTGCAAATTCATCTGTATTATAATCAACACAGTAGTATTTTCCACCTATGCCATCCATAAAGTGAACAGATAGTATATTATCATCCGTCAATGGACCATAACGATCAAGAAAGTCTTGGATATCACTTTCAAAGCCAGGAATATAATCTACCTCAAAACCTAATGAAATATCGATATGCGTACCATAGGCACGTTGTAATTCACGACCCAATTCAAGATAAGAATCCACTTGATTGAGTTTAAGAGACGCCGTATCATAGGCAATCTTATCACCGCCATACTCAGCCTCAAAGGCCTTTGGTAACGGAGCATGCTCTGTTAAACACACCTTTTCGATACGCAATTCAATGGCTTTTTCAATCATCAATGCCGTTCTATCACCGCTACCATGTGGACATAATTCAGTATGAAAATGACCATCTACCAATCGGCTACGATACGTACTATTGCCTATGAACTGCCGTTCTGCTTTCATATTTATCATAACTACCTAACCCCTATCTATGTGGAACATATAATCCGCAACCCCACGAATATATGAATGATTTAATATCTATTATTATACCAATAATGCGTAAGTTTCGGTATCCTGATATTTTCCATGTTTAAAACCAACTTCAGGGGTAAGCCCACAATAGGTAAAGCCGAATCGATTGTGTAATTTTGTGCTTCCCTCATTACCTGCAGTGATAACAGATACTACATTATGAATCATCGTATCCGCTTTAGCCATCTCCAAAATATGTTCCATCAGCCGCGTTGCCACACCTTGACCTCGGTAATCTTGGTGAATATAAATAGATAATTCTACAGTGCTTTTGAAAGCATCCTTTAATCGATACGGTGAAAGCGATGCATACCCTACCACCACATCATCAATGGTTCCCACAATGATAGGATGATGCTCATCGCTGTGAGCATTATACCATTCACGCCACTCTTCTAATGTGCGTGGTTCGAGGTCTAAGGTGGCTACGCCGTGTTCGACCTCATAGTTGTAAATAGATAAACAAGCAAACACATCATCTTTTGCAATTGATCGAATTATTAATTCACTCATATATTCCTCTAAAACAGTTTATAAAAATAACCTTAGTTGTAACTACCTATAACTATTGGCTCAACAATAAGACAAAAAATAAGCAAGAAAAAGGACGAGCTGCAACTCGTCCTTTTTTGTTATATTGTAGGTAATTTTGTACGCTTTACTACCTATTTGTAGTCTATCATAAATATATAACACTGACTAGTAATAGAGGATAGTCAATTATATCTCTATAGTACTCCAAATAGAATAAGCGTAACTACAACTAACGTAACAATGACTATATAGTCTAATAGTTTCAGGCCTACGGATGCGGCAAAGCTATGTTTTTTGCTGCCAAAGCCTCTAAGTTCCAAGGACAATGCCATCGTTTCAGAGCGGCCTAAGGATTTTAAAAGCAATGGCTGGATAACAGAGGCATAGGATTTCATGCGTTTAAAGATATTACCTTCAAGGGAAAGGCCACGGCAAGATTGTGCCTCTTGAACAGCCTTGCTTTCACCAATGAAATCCGGTACAAAGCGAAGTGCTGCGGTAAACATAAATGCATATTCATAAGGAATTTTGCATTGCGTTACGAGGGCTGCCGTTAAATCTTGTAATTTTGTAGTGGCCAACAAAGCGATAAATACGAGGGTCATCGCTAACATACGAAGGCCTGCTACTGCGGCAGATACGATATCGCCACTGCCTAAATATTGAACTACGCCTAAGAATACGGCGAACACAGTCAATGCAAATACGGCCTTATATTGTTTCCACAACAAACCTGTCAACAAGAGTGCTACTAGTTCTACTACAACTAACGCCATCAATGACATCCAGTCGCGTAGCAAGATAGCCCACACAGATACAGCGAGGGACATCAAAATTTTTGTTAATGGTACTAATCGTTCCATGGTTCCCTCCTACTCTGCTAACTGCGCAATAAGGCGCGTCCGTAATTCATCCATCGATTTGCAATAGCCTAGTCCCGGTACCGCTTGTGAAAGTTCCACACTCGGCGGTTTTGTAAGACCTAAGTCATATAATTCATCGGTAGATTTTGAAAATAAAGTTTCTGGTGTACCATCAAAGGCGACCGTACGATGGCCCATGATAATAGCACGAGAACATTCAGCTGCCATGATTTCCATATCATGTGTAATCAAAAGAATTGTTAAACCTTCGCTGTTTAATTGACGAAGCAATGCTAGTAATTCTTTCGTTTCCTTACCATCTTGACCACTAGTCGGTTCATCTAAGATAAGAATTTTAGATTGCATCGCCAATGCAGACGCAATGGCAACGCGCTGCTTTTCACCACGGCGCAATGTCGGTGGATATTCTTCACGCAAATGACTGATACCACAACGCTCTAACGCCTCATCTACAATGCGTTCAACCTCTGCTTTTGTGCGGCCCAAGGATTCAGGACCAAACGCCACCTCTGTAGCCACAGTAGGTCTAAACATTTGTCGATCTGGCTGTTGGAATACATAGCCAATGAATTGACCACGTTTAGACGCTGGCATAGATGTAATGTCCTTGCCATTATAACGGATACGACCTTCAGCAGCCTTTTCAAGGCCCACTAACAAGCGTGTAATAGTAGTTTTACCACAACCATTCTTACCACCAACAGCAATAAACTCGCCTTCATGAATGGTAAAGTTTACATCTCTAAAAATATCTACGGTAGGCACATAGCCAAATCGCAAGTTTTCTACCTTAAGCATGTGCGCCACCTCCTGTACTTTCACCTACATTATTAGTATCTTGAGTTATGCTTTCACCATCAGCAATTGTATGGTTCGGCTCATCATAACGAGAACGTTCAATAGCCTTAGCCATCTCGATTTGATGAAGACCCTCAATAGCGGACTCGATGCTAAGCCAAGGAGCATCACTGTGGTACCCTGCTTTTTCAAGTTCCATATATGTAGTAAACACAGATGGCAATGCATCCACATAAATATTATGATCATACATATAGCCCAACGTAGTCGCCACATCGCTGTCGCATACGACTTCACCGTCTACCATAAGGGCCATGCGATTCGCATATGGCAATACAGCGTGTAAATCATGGTCGATAACCACAACGGTGATACCGTGATTGCGGTTCAAATCACCAACGAGGCGATACAATTCAGCAGTCCCCTCTGGGTCGAGAGAGCTAGTTGGTTCATCAAGAACGAGAACAGATGGATTAGTAGCTAATACAGAGGCAATTGCCAAGCGTTGACGTTGACCGCCGGACAAGCTCGTAATCTTACGTTCTTCTAAACCCTCAATGCCAACTTGCTTAAACACCTCTGCACAACGAGTCTCAATAACAGCACGGTCATAACCGCGGTTTTCCATAGCAAAGGCCACTTCTTCACGAACAGTCATCGTTACGAGTTGTGTATCGTAGTCTGCAAGAACGACGCCAATATAGTTTGCCAAATCTGGAATATCCATTTGAGTAGTAGCTTTGCCATCTACAAAGACCATGCCTTCTAGACGACCACCGTAGAATTTAGGCACCGCCCCAACCATGGCCATACAAAGCGTGCTTTTACCACAACCGGCAGGACCAGTAATAACTAAGAAATCCCCATCATGTACATCAAGGTTGATGTTCTTTAATGTAGGCGTAGTCGCCTTAGGATGGTAATAGTTCATATGCTCAATGGAAATCTTCGCTTCTCGTTCAGGATTAATCACCAAATGACTATGATCACTAGATTCTGCATTACCGGTAGGCAACATACCGCGTTTAGCAAACATCTTTTGAGCTGGAATATATAAAATCGGTGTAATGGCCGCATTAACAGCAGCTACAGCGAGTACGGCTGGCCAAATCACAAAGAGATATACATTGTTAGGCAGGCCTGCAATTTGCCACAAAAGAGTAATAAAAATACCGCCAGATACAACAGTACTTAAAAAAGCGGTTACGATTGGCGTAATTTCGAAAGAACCAATTTTGCTAATTTTCATAGTAGCCATAGTGCGAGCAATAAGCGTTACCATCAATGCACCAGCAGGTTCTGAAATCAAGTTACCATATGGGAAACCAGATTTTGATGTCAACACCTCAATCAAGGCTGCTACTAAACCAATGCCCAATGTTTGGGAGATGCTTGGCTTTGTCAGCAAGATCGCTACGCAATACGCTGCAATCATCCAGTTTGGTGTAATACCTGCAAAACTAGGACTCACCAAGTGCAAAATTGTACCTAACGCGAGCATTAAGGTGCTCACCGTTACCCATCTAAACTGTCCACCCTGATCATGGGTGTACACGAGATTCTTTATTCGTTCCATAATACCCTCTTTTCTTCAATAGAATATATACTGTCTATTTTAACATTTATATGGGTATTGTGAAAGTTTAGAACATAATAAAAAATAGCAGAGGGGTAATCCTGCTATTTTTATAGTGAATATGAATATATTGATTATATTATATACAGCTAAAGCTTAAGTCAATTTAATCCTTTATTACCTCATCTGCTACTTTTTTTACAGTGTCATATTCAGCATAACGAAGGTTTCTGTCATGGAATTGTAAGATATTATCAATATTAGATAAGTTAGAGTTCTCTTCAAAGTTCTCTACTTGTTCCATTACCTTAGAAAATACTTCAGGACTATATTGAGGAGGGTATCCATTCTTTACTAAACAAATTTTAATATCAAGCTTTAATTGATTACGCACATTTTCATTGTTTAACCAATCAGCAAAGGAGGATTTTGTATCAATAAGCTCTTTAACCTTTTGGGCTAAAATCTTACATTTATTATTAATAACCACTCCATTGTGCTCTTCGTCTACACCATATTCGAAGTTATATTGATCACGTAAAGCTATAAGAATATCATAGAATGCTTTTTCTTCAAAAGTTAAGCCCATTTTTCTAAAGCTATCGCGGCTCTCATTTAACTGTTGTAAGATCTCTAAAGCCTGCTTTGTAATGCTTTCTATAATATCATTTACAGCATGTTTTTGTGCATCACTAGCTTCTTCCGCAGATAACGTTTTACGTCGCTCATGATACTCTTCAATAGTTTTCTCCAACATTTCTTGGAAACTTTGAGCCGCTACTCTATTAGTTTTACCATATTCCTTTATTTCTTTACGGATCATTTTAATTAAAACTTCCAACTTTGTAGCTGGGAGCTTCACATCAGAAAGTTTTTCAAAATATTCAGGTGAAAATATATCTTCTTCCTCACCATTATCAAGCACACTCTCAACATTACTATATTGTAGAGCCTCTGTAACCATTTTCTCAACAGTGCGATTCATAATATCCGCATCAATATCACTAGTACCACTCATTTTACGTACAAGTCCAGCAATCGCCATAAAGCATTGGGCTAATGAAGACTCTTCTTCACCAAGTTCCCCAGAAGGCTGACAGATATCATATGCAGTTCTCATTCGCTTAACTAATTTTAAGAAATACGTTTTAAAAGAAACCTTTTGAACAGAACCAAGCCCATCAACATTTAGCAATGTAGTCGAACTAAAAACATATTCCGCAGCATTAGTAAGCGCCCAATATCGCTCTACACTATCAGATTGAGGATTTATAAACACTGTCAAATCACACTCAATAAATAGAGCTTTTAACATGCCCAAATAATCTCTGAATACATTCGTTGCCTGCTCAACATCGTCACTAGTAGGTGCAACGGATACATCTCCACCATATATCTTCATTGCCTCACGCATATTTTTTCGAATGCCGATATAATCAATAACCATACCAAATTCCTTACCAGGATATTTTCTATTAA
Source organism: Veillonella tobetsuensis (assembly GCF_002959935.1). NCBI lineage: Bacteria > Bacillati > Bacillota > Negativicutes > Veillonellales > Veillonellaceae > Veillonella > Veillonella tobetsuensis. Next base: position 21,239 of record NZ_PPDF01000014.1, on the reverse strand, counting down.
CACGACTGATAGTTTGTATTAATAAATGTTTTTGTAACGGCTTATCATTATATAAATATGTAAGTGTAGGAACATCAAACCCTGTAATCCACATATCTACAACAATCGCAATTCTAAAATTTGACTTATCTTGTTTAAATGCCATATCCAACATTTCAGAGCGCTTATGATTTTTAACGCCCCCAAGATAATCATACATTTCCTCTGGGTCATTACTTCCCACACTGGCAACCATAGCTATAAATGGCATTGGTGTTAAAGACTTCAGTTCTTCTTCTGTAACGTCTATTCCGTCTGCTGATTTTTTCTCTATAAACCACTCTGGATATTGCTTTTTAAAAGTAGTGAGTAAATCATATGCTATTTTACGATTAGAGCAGACAATCATTGCTTTTTGGACTCTTTCTGGATCACTATTACATGCTGCAGTATAGTGATCATGTATATCCGTTGCAAGTCGTTCTAATCGTGAAGGTTCACCTAATATAACCTCCATAGAGCTCATAGCACGTTTACTCGCAACTATATCTTCTACAGTAGCTCCATCATCAGCACATTTCTTATAGTATTCTTCTATTTCTTTTATTTTTTCAGTATCAAATAACACTTTAGCGATACGAGGATGATACTTAATAGAAACCGTCAAGCCATCGGCTACAGCTTGGTCCATCGTATATCGATCAATTTCGTCCCCAAATGTTTGATAAGTCTCAGCAATAGGAGTTCCTGTAAATCCAACAAAAGTGGCTTGTGGGAAAGCTTCTCTTAAAACTTTTGCATACGGTTTTGAAAGCATCGCCTTCATATTCTCGTCAGTATCGTGACTAAACCTAATTTTCTTAGCATGTTCTAATTGAGTTCGATGTGCTTCATCAGAAAAACAGATAATATTTTGTCTATCATTTATTAATCCAATTTTATCCTCTTCTCTATCGCAGAACTTCTGAATAGTGCAAATATAAAATCCGCCACTCTGACGAGCACCTAATTCTTGTCTAAGATGTGCTCGATCTTTAACAACCGATACCTCCCCCAGGTTCAAAAATTCTTTACTCTTCGTAAATAGTTTAGCACCTTGCTTCTGTAATTCATCTCGGTCAACAATTAGTATGATAGTCGGAGATCCAATTGCCTCTATATCTGTACATCTTAATGATAGTTGTCTCGCTAGAAAAGCCATTGTAAAGGTTTTTCCACAGCCAGTCGCCCCAAAGTATGTTCCACCTTTACCACTCTTCTCTTCAACAGATTTCACGATACTTTGCTTCAAACGTCTAGTTGCAAAAAATTGTGGGTACCGACAGACAATTTCAACTTCTTCAGCATCATAGATACTATCTTGGAAATATATATAATCTCGGAATAACTCTAAAAAACGCTTTGGTGAATAAACCCCCTTTATCATTGCTTCGGTCTCTGCAAATGGTGAAGTAGTAATCTCATCTCCATCATTCACTCGTCTCCATGCATAAAAGTGTTCATATGGAGTACGTACAGTCCCTAATCTAGTTTTTACACCATCTGAAATACATGCTAAAGGGCAATAATGTAGAAGGTGCGGAATATCACGCCAATAACGAATATTAATTTGCTCCCATGCATTATAAATAGTCGCCCTAGCATCTGTGGGATTCTTTAATTCTGTTATACATACTGGAAAGCCATTAACATATAACAAAACATCTGGGATTCTAGGCCGCTTCTCGCCTTGGCTAGTATACTCTATCTCAAGCTGATTAACTAAGCGAAAAACATTTCTTTCCGGATGTTCAAAATCAATCAACTTAACCATTTGAGGCAATCCGTCATTAGGAGTAAATTGTATGCCATCTACAAGCCAGTTATATACCTTATGTAATGTTTCAAAATCACTTTCACTACCAACTAAACGAACTGTATCAAAAATTTGTTGAATCTCATCGTCAGCCAAAGTTTTATTAGTTGAGGATATAAATTCTATAAAATCATCTGCGATTAAAACATCAGTTTTCTTTAGCCGTTTTAACGCCTTGCCACTTAAATACTTCCAACCCTCTCGTTTTAGCAATTCAATAAAGGTATATTCATAATCTGATTCACAATAAATCCCATTAAATTCTTTTAATTTACCCATAAACTATTTCCTCAATTTTTTGCTTCCTCAATAGAGCCTTTAATCAAAATTGGACATATGTCTTTTAATTGAGCTTTTAGCTTTTCATTAATCTCTTTACGAATATTATATGCCTTATAAATATCTACTATACTCTGCTGCACATCAATATCAGGAACTGGAATTTGAACTTCACCCATTGCTTCCCAAGAAAAGTTTTCTCTAGCAGACCCCCAAGAGTGGTATCTAGCATATCTATCAAACTCCTCTCGACTTAACCATAATGCTAAATACTCAGGTAATAACTTTTCAGTACAAACCGAAAACACTTCATAAATAGGTGATACAACTATAGGTTCATTATAAGTATTAATAGCGAAAGCTAACACCTTCCATGTATCAGTAGTTGGAACAAATGCAAATTCAAATGGATTAACTATCTTATATCCTTCAAGATCTTTTTTGTTAACTCTACTTTGAGGAACTCTAAACTCTTTTGAAGTACTTAAGCCTAAAACAGTTTTTATTTTATTATCAGTATTTTTGTCATTTTTTCTAACTATATAATTACCAATCTCCTCAGACACCATTGAATGTCTTAAGTTTTCTATATAAGCATCACATGTTAACTTAAGATCGTTTAATCCTCTCTCATAACATTGTTGATTCTTATGTATTGCCTTATAAATATCAACATACTTTTGTTGAATGGAAATTGGAGGTAACTCTATTTCATAATCACAAAAAGTTTGCCAGTCAAACGTTTCTCGTGCACTTCCCCAAGAATTATATCTTGCATAACGGTCAAATTCCGCACGTTCAAATAATAAAGATAGATATTCAGGTAGCAACTTACTTGGTTCTGAAACTTTAAAAACTGTATATGCTGATGAGCAAATATACACCTCATTAGAAGTATTTCTAGCTATTGCAATCTTATCTCCACGCCTTGATGTATCAGCTACATAAACAAACTCATTTGGATTAATAATCAGATATGGCTTTAGAGATACGCCTACCATATTAGCTTTTGTAGTTATAAAATTCTTATTAACAGATACCCCTCTCACACATCCTAATCCATACAATAGCTCTTCATTAGTTTGATTACAAAGAGAAAGAAAAGAGCCTAATTTTTGCTTATTTAACATTATACCCAATCCCCCTAAATGCATTTTCTAACATCTTTTGAGATTCTTTTTCTTGCTCTAAAATTAATTTTATCTCATTTTGAATACGTCTCATTTCCGTCTCATAATCAATATCTAAATCATGATCAATGAACTCAATATATTTGCTAGGTATTAATGCCCAATTCTTATTTTCAATTTCTGAAATATCTACACTACGATACAACTCTGATTCTGCATAATTAATACCATCTGTGCCATCAGCCTGCCAGGTATGGTAAATATTTGTAGCATGAGCGATTTGACTCTCATCAAGACGAACTTTCTTTTTACTTTCACCCTTAACGGAGTTTTCTCGCCATTGACGTAAATCCATAAATAGTATTTCATGTTCACGATTACGAAGAATACGACCTTGGAATTTTCCACCTTTTTTATTTTGATTTAAAATCCATAATGTAACACTAATATCAGTAGTAATAAATAATTCTCTCGGAAGCACAATAATCGCTTCCACTTTATCATTTTGAATTAATTTTTTCCGAATCTCTAAAGTATCACTATCATTAAGCGCACCATTAGCTAAAAGAAATCCTGCCACACCATTTGCAGATTTTAAATGAGAAAGTATATGTAAAATCCAAGCATAGTTAGCATTACTTTCAGGAGGAATTCCATAATCACTCCATCGAGCATCAGCTTTTAAGTTTTCGTCATACCAACCCTTAAGATTAAAAGGTGGATTTGCCATTATATAGTCAAAATACAATCCTTTATGTAAGTCATGTGTAAAGGAAGAGTCATTTGTATCCCCTAAATGATGACTCAACCCTCGCAAAGCTAGATTCATCTTTGCCAAGCGATATGTAGCAGCGTCTTTCTCTTGACCATATATATTAATACGGTTTATATCACCTTGGCGAGCTTTAACAAGTTCAGCACTCTGGATAAACATGCCACCAGAGCCACAAGCAGGATCATATAAAGTCCCTTCGTATGGTTCTATTAAAGCAGCAATCAACTGTACCACATCATGTGGAGTATAAAACTCCCCTTCTTCTTTAGTTGCATTTACAGCAAATTCCTTGAGGAAATACTCATATACACGACCAATTAGATCTTTCTCTTCACCAAAAACTTTATGACTAATTTTATTAACCTCATCCACCAATTTTTTTATATCATTAGGTGCAAGATTTCTAGTAGTAAAAGTCCCTTCAATAAAGCATCCCTTCAAATCTTTAGACTCAAAGGCAATACTATGAAGTGCAGTATCCAACGCAACATTTAGTTCTGGTGCAGGAGTATTAATAATTGTAGACCATCTAGCTTCTTTGGAAAGATTATATGTACCATCCGCAAATGTAGCATCCTCAAAAAAAGCAGTACGAATATTCTCATCATCTGGATCAAGACCTTGATCAATCAACACTTTACGAAGGTTTTCAATGCCATCCTCATATTTTTCACCAATAAACCTTAAAAATATTAAGGTCAACATCATATCTCTTTTTTCAAAGAATGATCCCGAATTACGTGCAGCACGCAATATATCCCTACAATTAAATAGGATATTATCTATATTTAAAACTTTCTCACTAGCCTTCTTCTTAGCCATATTACTATCTCCCCTAAAAATCTAGATAGGTAAATTAATCAATTTAATTATACCATCTTATACATATTACATATGCTCAGCTCATAAATATACCGTACTTTATACCAAGTACTATCATATTGATATCTACGCTGCTAAAAATCCAGATTCCAATTCTTCTTGAAGGATTTGTTTAATATTGGTTTTTGTGATTTTCAATCCACCATTAGCAGTAGCACGTCTTACCAAAGGAAATCCCTCAGTATTTTCCATGCGATTAATAACACTACTGAAATCATCCTTGCCATAGGTAGAGTGTGGCATTGGACCAACTATGATTAGTCTATACTTATCGTTATACATAAGGTTATTAAACTGATAACGTTGGATATCTTCGTAATCAGTATGACATTCTACGCGGCCTCTTAATCCCATTGCATTAAAGATACCTTCGAGATCCTTCACCTTACAATTCGTTTCACCGATGATAAGAATTTTACCGTCTGGAGAGCCAATCGAATCATCAACCATAGTTCGTGTTAAATCTGGATAGTGATATTTCGTTAAAACAGTTTTTAAGTTATTGTTTTTAAAAGCCTGTGTAAGTTCTTCTGTAATGTATTTAATCGCATCACCCAATAAGGATGCATCATTCATCATATTTACTTGCGTTACCAATTGAATTCCTCCTCTACAATTAATTCTTTTTCACGTTTTAGTGATTCTAGCTTTTCTTTTGTAGTTTTAATATCATCTTCTATAGTTCGTATATGTTCAACAACTTCTCGTTGACGTTCAATAGAAACTTTAGGTATTTGTAGTGACTTCAAATCTTTAATAGCCAAAGACTTGATCAATTGCCCTACTGCAAAACGTTCTATTTGTTCACGACCAGCTTTACTGTTAAAGTAAAGTGCTAGGTATGGTAACAAATATTGATTTTTATATTTAGGTAAGATGGTAATAGAGAATTGATTACCATTTGCAATCAATTTATCATTACCTTCTACATAAAGCATGTTAGATCTAAATGGTGATGTTCTCCCCAATAGCCAAGTATCATTATCTAAAAGTGTGAACTTTCTTTTAAGTTTTTCCACATCAATGAATGGGCTTTGTGAATAATCTACAGCATCACCATCAGCATCTTTTGTGTACAAATACCGAACACCTGTATCTTTATCTGTAACAAAATCATCTAATTCTTTAGAAGAAATAACTAATCCCCGATTAATACTACAGATTTCACCTAAAGGTACACCATCAATAATATTAGTTTTTAACGTATATCGTTTAGGTAATAAATTGTAGTCTTCCCTAGCAATAGATTCGATACTTTCAAATGTACAGATATCTGGATTACCTAAATTTTCTAATACAATATCTACATCTATATTTTTCTTACGACGCTGTTCTGTATAGGCTTGGCTAGCATCTAAGAATTTAATGCCTTTATTGCCGTGTGATAGTACGACTGCATAAAGTTCAATACCTACATTCTCTAGTAAGCGATCAGGCAATTCAATAATGGATTCGATATTACCATTTTCAACTAGAAATTGTCTTATTTTTACAGTAGGATTATTTGCTAACGCTGAATTAGTAACTAAGACAACCATTTTACCTGTTTGCTTTAATTTGCTGAAAGCAAATAGAATTTCATGCCACTCACCATCAGTAAATTTAGGTTCTGATAATCCTAATTCAGTCAAGAATGATCTGTCTGGAAATCTTTCCATAACTCTAGTAGAAGGCTTCCAAGTAGGGATTGTTAAAATCCGATCAAATAATTCTTCTTCGGCGATTTCTCGTGGGGTAACAATACCTTTTAACTTCAAGTTTTCTTGAATATTTTCAAGTAATAAAGCTCGTAATTGTAAAATAACCATTAAATCAGGCTGTACAGCATATGCCATATAGTTTAATAAATGTGGTTTACTTACCATATCTATTAAAATACGACCTGGGTTTGCATTACCTTGTAAAAGAGAGAGTTCTTTAAAACTATTACAATCTAATAGTTCTTCTAATAGAGTATTAAGAGATTCATTATCTTCTCTAACGCCATCATCTCGAATTAAGTTATGTGTATCATAAAATAATGCAACACCTAACAGAAAAGTATCATCTAAATACGCATTATCAGCAATAAACTTTTGAACATATGTCTCTCCAATATAAGCTTTCACCATATTTTGAAAGTCCCAGTTCTTAATTTTATTTGAACTGAAATACGCATCTAACAAATTAAAATCACTTTCGTTTTGTTTATAGAAATAAATTAATGCTGCCATAACATTAATATCATGTCTTTCACGACTATTTGTGAAGTGAATATCATTCCAAGCACGTTTAAATTCTTGCACCTTATCTTGAGTATCAAGATACATTTTTTTTAGATTCGTAATTGTGTGTTCCAAGAGAACCTCCATTCTGGTTTTTATAAACCGTTACAAATTACTGTAAAAAATTTTGCTCCATTTCTCTAGGAGCCCTTAATTTGGTTTAAGCATACCAATCTAACAAACATTATTTTTTAACTCCTGGAATCCAGGAGTCTTATCTTGGTTTAATAATACCATTTCAAAAATTATCTGTCAAGCGGTTTTTAAAAACCATTTTTATTTAATTAAAATAAATGGTCCAACATCTCATAAAGACATAGGACCATATTACACCTTATCTACCAAAACTAAATTCTTCTTTAAGCAATAGCATTATAGATATATTTAATTTCCTACAACTCATAACATAAAAAATTATTCAGCCTTCTTTTCACTCTCTGTAACAGATTCTTCGCTAGGCTCTTCAGCCTTTTCTTTAGCTTCTGTTGTTTCAGCAACTTTTTCTCTAATTTCTTTGGCTGCCCCTGCGGATTTTTCTTTAACAGTTTCTGTAATATCTTTAGCCGCATCAGCAGTTATATCTTTTACTTCTTTAGCCTTTTGTTTTAACTCTTCTGCCTTCTCCTTGAGGGTAACTTCAAGATCTTTTGCTACAACAGCAGACTTAGCCTTTACTAATTCATTTACTTCATGTGCTGCATCAGCAGATTTGGCCTTAACATCTCCAGCTTTTTCTTTTACTAGCACTTTAATATCTTGCGCCGCATCAGCAGATTTAGCTTTAACATCTTCTGCTTTCTCTTTTACAAGCACTTTAATGTCTTGTGCTGCATCAGCAGTAAGGTCTTTTACAACACTAGCCTTAGATTTGGCTAATTCTTTTACGTCTTTTACAGCATCATTCAAATGATCTAGAAACTTCATATTAATTTCCTCCAATTAATTTTGTAATGAATATCTTCTCTCTTTCAATTACGAATTAAGATTAAATAAAATCTAGCTTTTATATCATTAAATCATAATTTATCTCAATTATAAAGAATATCCATGCATCTTCATGTTACTATTAAAATCATTTTATGTTATATCAAGCCCATAACAAAAAGCACCATCTATTAACGATAGTGCTTTTAAGAACTAATGGACTTCATCTAATAATATTCTAAGATAATCACGTCTACTGTTTAATATTCTGTCAATATAGATAGTCTGGTCAAAATAACGGTAAAAACTTAAATAATTATGACAAAGTAAATATCTGTATTCAATTTTACTTCCTAGATTAATCAATAATTGCTGTCCCATTTCTGGAAAAACACGCAACGAATCATTCGTAGTCACTATATCCGAAACAGTTTTCCTAGCTAACTCAATATCACCGGTTTCTTCTTCTATAAAAGATTTTATTTCAAGTAAATCTTCTCGGGCTTTTGGTGCATAGCTAATTTGATTATCCATAATTAAATCCCCAATTCACGCTTTAGTTGCTCTGATGAAATCCATCCTTGTTCTTCACCAGATTTACGACCTGCCTCTAAAGCGCCCATAAGTTTTATCGTAGCCATCACACGTTCATAATCTTGAATATCCATAATTGCATATCGTCCTCTACCATTTTTAGTTAAGAATACGGGACTATCTATAGCAACATCACGTAACACTTCTGAATAATTGCGTAAATCTGAAATAGGTTTTATATTCGGCATACTATCACCTCCAAGAAACTTTAGTAATATAACACTCATTTTTCAAATATCTTATTATTATTGTAGTTAAATTATCATGTAAATTCAACAATAAATTTTACAGCATTATATAAACGAATAAATTGTAACCTCACTATACATACCATTCTCACTTTCTCGTCACATAGTTGTGATATAATGCGATGTATTACTTACGCTCGGACATAGGAGGTCTATATGTACAAATACATTACAATCTTAGGCGCTGCGGGCCAAATCGCACAACGCTTAACGGCGACGTTATTAACATATACAGATATGCACATTACTTTATATGGTCGTCAATTGAGCTCCCGTATTCATCCAGAAATTTTGGAACATAATCGCATAACCGTTATCGAAGGCTCCTTTCAAAACCCTAAAAAATTAGAGGAAGCAGTAAAAAATTCAGAGGTCGTATTCCTCAGTGCAATGGAAACTGGTAGCGATGTGGCTGCCATTGTGAAAGCCCTTTCTCGCCAAAATGTACGCCGTATCATCGGCTTATCTATCGCAGGCCTTGCCGGTGAATTCCCAAAAGAATTGGAAAAATGGACCTTCGACAGACTACCAATCAGCTACGTACAAGGCGAACGCCAAGCACGCAATGTATTGCGTGAATCCAACTTGAACTACACTATTTTGCGTCTTCCTTGGCTCTATAACGATATGGAAAACACAAATTACGAATTCATCCCTGAAGGTGAACCCTTCAACGACGCACAAGTTACACGAGAAGCTGTGGCAAAAGCCGTCTATGATATCCTACACGCTGAGGACGAAACACCATTCAGCCGTGCTAGCATTGGTGTTGGTGAACCAGGTACACACTACGATAAACCATCGTTTTTATAGGATGCAAAGACTATCTTTCTTTTCTTATCCCGAATAGAAAGATAGTCTTTTATTTTTATATCGAGGTACTATCATTGATACTTCAATATAAAAATATACTGTAATTATAATGTTTAAATGATATAATTACAGTATGTAAATTAGAAATAGAAATCTTGTAAATTATAAGGAGATAAATATGGGCATCTTACGTGAAACAATTCGTCCATCATCAGATTTACGAAATAAGTATCCTGAAATATCTAAGACCTTACAACTAAAAGATGAGGCAGCCATAATTACCGTAAATGGTCGTGGTGATACTGTCAGCTTAGGATATAACACATATAATATGTTAAAAGCAAAAATCGAATTACTATCATCACTAATTGAAGGACAAAATGATATTATTCATGGTCGAACTACTACCGTAGAAGAAGCTTTTAATAGCATCGATAAAATGTTAGAACAAATGGAGTAAGATAATGACCATAAAAACTTACACCAGTATTCATACAGAAAAATTCAATAAAGAGTTACATCAGCAGATACTCTATGTGGCTATGCAATTCTCTAAAGAGACGGCACTACAAGTTAAAGATAATATTCAAACAGCTATTTTAAATCTTCAATTACATCCATATATGGGTACTACCCCTAAAATCAGAAATCTTAAAGACAATGATTTTCGTATGCTAATTTTAAATAAAATCATTATATTCTATACAGTTGTAGAAGAAACTAAAACTATTTACTTACTCTCTATAGTGGATCAACGACAAGATTACATTAATATCCTTAACGGTTTATAAAACTATAAAATACATTCGGTATACATTTTCATGTCCAGAAAGTGTATACCGTTTTTTAATTCCCATAATTTATCCTTATTTATGTAGATAAACCGCGTTATTTACGCTATACTAATATAAGATTAAGATACACTAATAGGTATATAAGGAGTTAATATGAATCGCATTGTTGTTATTGGTAGTTGCAACATGGATATTGTGGTCCTTGCGGACAAACGCCCTACTGCAGGCGAAACCATTATGGGCAACGAATTGCACATCGCTCACGGCGGCAAAGGTGCCAACCAAGCGGTAGCTGCTGCTCGTCTAGGCGCAGAGGTTACTATGGTAGGTTGTACCGGCGAAGATGCATACGGCCAAATGATTATGGATAACCTAAAAGAAAATCATATCAATACAGACTACATCGTTACGGTTCCAAATACTACAACTGGCACAGCCCACATCACATTGGCTGAAGGCGATAACAGTATTATTGTTATTGCAGGTGCTAATGCTAAGGTGGACCAATCTGTCGTAGATAATGCTTGGTCCGCTATCGAACAAGCAGATCTTGTAATGGTGCAAAATGAGATTCCTATTCCAACCATCGAATATATCGTTCGTCGTTGTCACCAGGCTAATGTGAAGGTCCTCTTAAATCCGGCTCCAGCGGCGGACCTCAATCCTGAATGGTTAGAATTGGCAACCTATATTACGCCAAACGAGCATGAGTTATCTGCCCTCTACCCTAACCAATCTACAGAGGAAACATTGTTAGCAAACGAAAACAAAATCATCGTTACTCTTGGCAGTAAAGGCGTGGGCTATGCCGACAACGGCGAAATCCACACCGTATCTGGTTTCAAGGTAGAACCAGTAGATACAACAGGCGCAGGCGATACCTTCAACGGAGCCTTCGCAACAGCTATCGTCAATGGTAAAAGCTTAGCCGACGCATTGTACTACGGTAACGCAGCTGCGGCCCTCTCCATCCAACGTTTGGGCGCCCAAGGTGGTATGCCTACGAAGGATGAGGTCGACACATTCTTATCATAAATATATTAAGGAGTTTATTATGCAACGATACGGCATTTTAAATAGCCATATTGCTAAGGTACTTGCTGATTTAGGTCACACAGATACAATTTGTATCTCCGACTGCGGATTACCAGTACCTGAAGGGGTTCAAAAGATTGACTTAGCCTTAGATTTTGGTGTACCAAGCTTCGAGCAAGTGGTATCCATCATCGCTAAGCATATGAAATCTGAAGCAGTTCATGTGGCAAAGGAAATTAAGGAACATAATCCTGAAGCTTATGACTTCTTGGAGTCTACCTTCCCATCCAATCAATACGAATGGATTGAAACGAGCCATGAAGCTTTCAAAGAAGCAACAAAACAATGCAAATGCATTATTAGAACTGGTGAAGCATCTCCGTATGCGAACATTATCTTGCGCGCCGATTGTATTTTCAGCGATCGTCCCTAGAGCAATAGATTAAGAGATACTTTCACAAGTCATATAGGAGTAGTTATGGAAATTGTTATGTCTGGCATTGCAAAGGCATTTGGTACGAACCAAGTACTGCGCGATGTAAGTATTACCCTCAAAGAGGGCGAGGTTCACGCCTTGATGGGCGAAAACGGCGCCGGCAAGTCCACCCTTATGAATATCCTTACAGGCATTCACAAGGCAGACGCTGGTAAAATCACCATCGACGGCGTAGAGCGCACCTTCCCGAACCCGAGAGAGGCCGAGCTAAACGGTGTGGCTTTCATCCACCAAGAGCTCAACATTTGGCCAAATCTAACATTGTTAGAAAATCTATATTTAATGAGACCGAAGCGCAATAAATTCGGTATGCTCGATAAAAAGGCGATGCTCGAAGAAGCACAAAATACGTGCCGCGAACTAGGCATCGAATTGCCGCTTACAACGGAAGCAGGCCTTTGCTCCGTCGGTCACCAACAGATGACAGAAATCCTTCGTATCTTGATGTTAGATGCCAAGGTTGTCATCATGGACGAACCGACAGCAGCCCTTACAGAGCGTGAAACGACGACATTGTTCAAAATGATGCGCAAAATGAAAGCACGCGGCGTGGCTATTGTATATATCTCTCACCGTATGGAAGAGGTATTTAGCGAATGCGACACGATCACAGTTATGCGTGATGGTCACACCATCATTACAAAACCAACTGCTGAGATTTCTGTAGATGAAGTGGTACGCCACATGGTAGGTCGTTCTATCGACGAGTTCTACCCTGCTCGTACTACAACGCCTGGCGAAGTTGTGATGAGCGTTGATAACCTCAAACCAGAAGGTTTCGACAACGACATTTCCTTCTCCTTACGCAAAGGCGAAATCCTCGGCGTAGCAGGTCTCATGGGCGCGGGCCGTACAGAAATTATGCGCGCTATCTTCGGTGTAGATAAACACAATGGCGGTACCGTAACAGTTAACGGCTCCGTTCTGAACTGTAAAAAACCAGAAGATGCCATCAAAGCTGGCATTGCTTTCATCACAGAAAATAGAAAAAGCGAAGGCTTGATCCTCGATTTCTCCATCGGTTCCAATATTACATTGCCGAACCTTGGCGACATTTGTCCATCTAATGTACTGGATAAGGGCAAGCTCAATTCCTTTGCTGACGAATTGTCTAAAAAGCTAGGCGTTAAAACACAATCTATTCACGAACCGGCATCGTCCCTATCTGGTGGTAACCAACAAAAGGTGGTTATCGCTAAATGGGTAGGTAAAAAGCCATCCATTATCATCATGGACGAACCGACACGCGGTATCGACATCGGTGCCAAACGTGATATTTATGATTTAATGAACGAATTAACGAACGATGGTGTGTCCATTATCATGGTGTCCTCTGAGTTACCTGAAGTGCTAGGCATGAGCGACCGCGTTATGGTCATTCATGAAGGTCGCATAGCAGGTATCTTGGACCGCTGCGATGCAACACCAGAATCGATTATGACATTAGCCACAGGAGGACAATAATGGACAGCAAAGCTCTACAGTATATAAAAAAATTAGGCCCCCTCATCGGCCTCATCCTATTATTTATCATTATCTCTGTCATGAACGACAGTTTCCTTGAATTCTCTAACTTGCGTAACTTATTACGCCAAGTATCCATCAATGCGATCATCGCCTTTGGTATGACGTTCGTCATCTTAACAGGCGGTATCGACTTATCCGTTGGTTCCATCCTCGCCCTCTCTAGTGCAGTGATGGCCAACCTCATCGTAACTGGTACTGACCCTGTATTGGCTATCGTATTAGCTGCCGGTGCTGGCCTAGTATTAGGCGGTATTAACGGTCTCGTTATTACCTATGGCCGCGTAGCTCCATTTATCGCTACCTTAGCGACCATGACCATCTACCGTGGTGCCACTTTGGTATTCACAGACGGTAACCCAATCTCCGGTCTTACTCAAGATCCTCTATTCCACGGCTTTGGCCAAGGGGATATTGCAGGCCTTCCAGTTCCAGCCATCACAATGTTCCTAGCTTTCATCGCCCTCTGGTTTGTATTGAGCCGCACATCCTTAGGCCGTAAAACATACGCCGTAGGTGGTAGCGAAAAGGTTAGTTACATTGCTGGTATCAAGATTGACCGCGTTAAAATCTTCGTGTATGCCTTAACTGGTATGCTCTGTGGTATCGCTGGTGCAATCATCACTTCTCGTCTTAACTCTGCACAACCTACAGCAGGTGCAGGCTACGAACTTGATGCTATCGCAGCCGTAGTTCTTGGCGGTACAAGCCTTGCTGGTGGTCGTGGTCATATCGTTGGCACATTAATTGGTGCCCTAATTATTGGTACCCTCAACAACGGGTTAAATATTCTCGACGTTTCCAGTTTCTATCAACAAGTTGTAAAAGGTATTGTTATTTTACTGGCTGTTCTTGCAGACCGTAAGAAAGCCTAGGAGGTTCCTATGAAAAAACTATTGTTACTATTGGCGATGGCCGTTATGGTTATCGGTCTTGTAGCAGGCTGTGGTAAAAGCGCTGATAACGGCGGCGACAAAAAATCCGGCACTATCGGCTTCTCTGTTTCCACATTGAACAACCCATTCTTCGTAACTATGAAAGAAGGCGTTGAGGCTCAAGCTAAAGCGCTTGGTCTTAAAGTTAAAATCGTTGATGCTCAAAACGATCCTGCAAAACAAGCAAACGATATTTCTGACTTGCTTGAAAGCGGCGTTTCTGTATTGATCATTAACCCTGTAGACTCTGCAGCTATCTCTACTTCCGTAGAAGCAGCAAATGCTAAAAACATTCCTGTAATCACTGTTGACCGTTCTGCTGATAAAGGCAAAGTAGTTGCTCACATCGCTTCCGATAACGTAAAAGGCGGCGAAATGGCTGCACAACTTATCGTTGATAAAGTAGGCAAAGCTGCAAAAGTAGCTGAAATCGAAGGTATCCCTGGTGCTTCCGCAACTCGTGAACGTGGCCAAGGTTTCCACAACGTAGCGGACAAAGACTTAACAGTAGTAGCAAAACAAAGTGCTGACTTCGACCGTACAAAAGGTTTGAACGTAGCAACAAATATCTTGCAAGCTAACCCTGATGTACAAGCTATCTTCGCTCATAACGACGAAATGGCATTGGGTGCTATCCAAGCAGCTAAATCCGCAGGCAAAACAATCTTCATCGTAGGCTTCGACGGTACTGCTGACGCAGACAAAGCTGTTAAAGACGGTACATTGGCTGCAACAATTGCTCAACAACCAGACCAAATGGGTAAAATTGCTATCGATACAGCTCAAAAAGTTATCAAAGGCGAAGCTGTAGAAGCTAAAATCCCTGTAGATCTTAAAGTTGTTAAAAAATAATTGTATATAGAAACTGGGTACAGAAAAAGAGTCGCATCCTTAGATGCGACTCTTTTTATTTTGGCTCTCGTTCTAAAAGTTCCTTGAAAAATGTAATGAATTTTGGTAAATACGTTTGATCTAAACTTTCAATCGTCATATTACATTTGTAATTCCAAGTGGTACAGATATTAACATCCATTGTCAAAACACCCTTTTGGTCTAACGAGAATTTTAGCGTATCCCCTTCTCCCGTCAGAATATATGTAAAGGTTGCTTCTCCTTTGCAGTTTTCATACAAGTCAACTAATTCTTTATAACCAATACGAATCCCTGACCAGTCACTAGGGTCAATGTACCCAGCACAGATATTATAACCCCGTTTAATATATATGCCAAACACACCAAATTGAGATAACTCTGTATCCATATCAAATGCTATTGTTAAATTAGATTCATTTACAATTTCATACATTATCATTACTCTCCATAAACAACTTTATATTGTTTATTATAGCATCCAATCTAAAAGCTAATAAACTCAGATAATCTGAGTTGTAACTACATCCATAGAAAGGTTTTTTCTTATGCTATAATGAGCATATATAAGACACAAAGGAAAGGAGGGTTTTCATGGACTATATATTACTCAACAAGGATGTTCCTGTGTTGCAGTTTCGCATTGAGAGGCATGAAGAGATTATCAATTTAACCGCATTAGTTCACATGAATATTACCGATTTAACAATCATAGATAATGTGGCATTGCCATTGAATATGCAACCTACTGTAAAAGGGTTAAAAAACTGGCTATTACAGCGTAAGGTACCAAATAACCGTACATTCGTCGAGAGTTTATTAGATGCTATTTCCGACACAGAAAATCCCTATCGGTATTTAGATATAACCTACGGCCTATCCTTAAATGATACGTTCTGGGTAAAACCAATGAGTTCTTCAGTTTCATGGTCAGATGTTAATTTATACAACAATCCATTTAGCGAAATTGTAGCAAGCATTGCTTTCACCGGCGAAGATAGTCACATAAAAGGAATTGTTACAACACCAGAGTACACTACGAATGGTATGCTCCGTAAGTGTTGGCATCGCGAAAATGACGTCATCTATTTATACAAAGGGTCAACCCCTCGCTACGCTAATGGTGGACTTGAGGCACTCAGTGAAGTATATGCTAGCCAGATTGCGGCCGCTATGGGATTAGCACATGTGGAATATAAACTCACTACATTCCACGACCAACTAGTTAGTGCGTGTCCTCTATTCACGTCAGAACAGATTGGATATATGCCTATATCTGGGCTCTTAGATGAAGCGATGTCTCGGGATGAACTCATGTTGTATGATAAACAATACGATATAGCTAGCCTATACGGTATTATGCCATTTTCCGATATGATGGTGTTTGATGCGCTCATACATAATACTGATAGGCACCTCAATAATTTTGGTGTTCTCATCAATAATAAAAGCAATCGTATTCTGGGGCCTGCACCTTTATTCGATCATGGCAATTCATTATTCTACAATATAACTGACGATGAATACTCAGATTTAAACGCTATAAAAGATATAAGTTTCTGGGGTCTCTCCTTTGATACACTAGCAAAATTATATCTTCATGACTCACATCGATCTATGTTAACCCCATTACTGGATTTTACATTTAATCGCCTTCCATCTGACATATTAACAGATAAAAAATTAGATCTATTAGAATCCTATATCCAACAAAGGGCGGCTTATTTTATAGACCTACTGGATGGAAAATATATTAATTTTACTCACCCTCATATACCAAAACAATAATAATTACATACATAGCAAAAGAGGCTGTCATTTGACAGCCTCTTAGTATATAACAAACTACAACACCTTATTCATGTGGAGTTGTATATGTAATGTTTTGTGCTTCGTAGCTTTCACCATGAGCTAATACGTGAACGATTGTTTCTAGTGTAGCACGTACTGTTTCAACGGCCATGCTCGGTTGATCTGGCTTATTCACTACTTGTGCTGGCAAGTACGGAATGTGCATAAAACCCACCTTGATACCGCCCTTTTGAGCTGCATAGTGCAATACGCCATACATAATGTGATTACATACGAATGTACCCGCTGTGTTGGACACCTTTGCAGGAACGCCTGCTTGGTGCAATGCATTCACTATGTTCTTGATAGGAAGTGTTGCAAAGTATGCACTTGGACCATCGGCCACAACAGGTTCATCAACTGGTTGGTTGCCTTCATTATCTGCAATACGGAAATCATCGCAGTTAATAGCAACACGTTCAATCGTAATATCTGGGCGACCACCGGCTTGACCTACACAGAGAATATACTCAGGTTTGCATTGTTCAGCTGCTGCTATAGCAGTTTCTACAGATTTATAACGTACGGTTGGCACCATTTGAGTGACCACCTTGTAGTCCCCATCTGTATAGCCTTCCATTGTTTTTACTGCTTCCCACGCAGGATTAACACTTTCACCACCAAAAGGATCAAAACCTGTAATTAAAATTGTTTTCATTCTAGTACCTCATAACAACATACAATGATGTTGTGTACACTTATGGATTAAAGGAAATAGTACATTAATAAAATGTTCAATACAAGCATAACTACAGCAACAGGAATTTGTGCTTTAATAACGCCGTACGCATCTTTCATTTCAAGAAGCGCTACAGGAACGATGTTAAAGTTCGCAGCCATAGGTGTCATCAAAGTGCCACAATAACCA
Organism: Veillonella tobetsuensis; assembly: GCF_002959935.1. NCBI lineage: Bacteria > Bacillati > Bacillota > Negativicutes > Veillonellales > Veillonellaceae > Veillonella > Veillonella tobetsuensis. Next base: position 3,123 of record NZ_PPDF01000014.1, on the reverse strand, counting down.
GCAAGCATCGCAATAGGTCCAATGATAGCAGGGTTAGCGCCATGAGCAACTACAAGCATAGGAACGCCGATAGCACTTGTGATCATCGCAAATGCTGCAAAGGCATTACCCATAATCATTGTAAATAATGCCATACCGATACAATAGGCTACAACGATAAGGAATACATTATCTGCAGGCACAATGCTTGCAACAGCACTAGAAATAATCTTGCCTACCCCTGCAAGGTTGAATAAATAGCCAAGAGCGGCTAACAATTGGGACAAAATAGCAGTCCAACCGATGGCATCGATAAGACGACGGCCTTCATGGAAACCTTGTTTAACATTGGCTCTTGTAATATAAAGGGCTGCGAACATTGCGAAAATCGCTGCAATAGCAAGACCTACAAGAGCACCGAGTTTAGTAAAGAAACCAATAATAAAAGTAATGATACCTACCATTAACGCCGGAATGAAAATTACATTACCAATGCGTAACGCTTCAAGTTTCTTAAAGTCGATAGGAGATTCAAAGTAAGCACCTTTACCCAGTTGTTTGATTAAAACAATACCGGCCATAACCATTACGAGCCAGCCATTGATTTCTTTAGACAAGTAGGAGCCAAAAATAAAAGATACACTGTATATAAGCCAGAATAATCCTGTACCAATACGATGTTTGTGCTCTTTATCAAGGAAAGATAGAATCGAGAATATGAATAAAATAATCCCTACGAGAAGGTATACATAATCTAAGGGTTTCATTTGATTTAATAGTTCCATCATTTTATTTCCCCTCCTTCTCTAGGTCTTCTGGTGTTACTAGAATATTTAGCTCATTAGGTACCAGTTTACCAGCTTTCATATCTGCTTCGTCCTGTGCCATATAGGATTGAATTGTTTTGTCAAAGATAAAGAAACGAATGACACTAACCACATACGCACAGATTGCTGTTGGCAGTCCATAAAGCACCATATCGGTAAGTTCTACAGTATAACCTAGTTGCTCCATAACGCCTTTAATTAAAAGTAATCCACCGGCAGCCAAAAATAAATTTTGACCAAAGAAATTGCCTATGTTATCAGAGGACGCTGCTACACCACGAATTTTATCAAGTGTACGTTGAGAGATAGGACGACCTTGTGCTACTGCGGCCTCACTCATTGGTGCAATGAGTGGCCGAACCATGGCTACAACACCTGACATACTAATCCCTAATGCCACTGTCACTTGACGGACAAATAGGTAAATCATGAAAATGCGACCTGCTGTAGCGGCATGAATCTTACCAATTAAAATTTCTGCTCGTTCACGCAAACCATGACGTTCCATAATACCAATTACAGGCAAAATCAAAATAAATAATGACATATAACGATTTTTAATAAAAGCCTCACCGATAGCACCAACGATATCATTTATGCTAAGGCCAGCTGCAAGACCCGTTGCAAAACCTGCTGCAACAACAACTAACAAGGCATTAAAGCGAAGCATCAAACCGATAACCATCACCAAAATACCAGACAAAACTAACATAGTGTCACATCCTTTCAAAAAATATCTATGATCTGCTTCTGACACATAGATACACTACATAGTATATATTAGATATCTGATAGCCAAACTCCTGCATAAGCAATAAAAAAGAAAACCTTGCACATTAAACCTATTTAATACTCAACCAAATAGATTGATATATCAATTAAATTTATATGCAAGGTATAGTTGTAATATTAAGGTATCCTATAGATACACGTAGAAGCCTATACGGTTACTATAACAAATCTTTTTTAAACAATACTGTAGTGTGTTGTTTCCCTCTAAAATGAACTTGATCATATGCTTTGAAACCAAATGACTCATACATCTTAGGCAACCACGGATGTTCTTTAGCAGTACCAAGCGTAACTGAATGAGTCTTAAATTGATTCTTTAATAGTTCCTCTGCATACCCTAGTGTTTCCCGCGCATAGCCTTTTCCTTTGAAAGCTGGCGCTGTTACAAAATGTGCAATATGTGGATATTTATCAGGTGTAGAGTATTTAACCCAAGGCATACAGAATGTAATGGAACTTACTAATTGCCCATCGATATACAAGCCATATACAGGATAATTTTCTATCCACTCTTTTGACTCTTCTTCCGTAAAGTCTATAGCATCAAAGGTAATTGGAAAGTCTTTGATAGCTGCATAACCGTCGATTAAAACCTTATGATATTCTGCTGTATCTGCTACTGTTAATTGTCTAAATTCTTTCATTGTCTTGCCCTCATATTTATATTTTTATTCATAAATTATGTATATTTATTTGTCGATGAAAATTATTATACACCTGTATGTATCAAAATGCAATATTTTTACATAAATATTAGATGAAGTTTTATATAAATCATAACCACCCGTAGAACGGGTGGTTTGCTCTGACCCTATAAGGGTCTTTCTCTAGTGGTAGCCCTCTAAAGAGGGCTTTGAATGATCTGACAACCACTCTATTACCACTGGCTGCCCCCTACTCGGGGGCTTTTATTTTGCCTATTTTACCGGCTCACCCGTAAACGGGTCGGTATATTCTTTAAAGTTTAATGTATCTTGTGCTATATCTTCTTGTAATTGATTGCGAATATACTCTTTTATCGCTCCTTCGTATCTTCCCACTGTATCCACATAATATCCTCTACACCAGAAATGTCTATTTCCATACTTATATTTTAAATTTGCGTGTTTATCGAATATCATGAGGCTACTTTTGCTTTTTAAATATCCCATAAAACTTGATACACTTAAATGTGGTGGAATCGTTACTAACATATGAATATGATCCGGACAGCATTCTGCCTCTATAATCTCTACATTTTTTCTATTACATAAATCTCTTAAAATTTTACCTACATCAGCTTTTATCCGACCATAAATTATTTGTCTTCTATACTTTGGTGCAAAAACAATATGATATTTACATCTCCATTTACTATGTGATAAGCTTTTTACGTCATTCATTGACATTGAACCTCCTATGTTGAAATGTTGTGGTTGCCAGACCAACTTCATTTTACCACTAGGAGGTTCTTTCCTTTTCTCTAAGAATTTTTTACCGACCCCCAGTTTAACTGGGGGTTTAGTCATGCCTATTCGGCGTACAA